>JBQCHH010000001.1:0-3349 GCA_051954855.1 Solirubrobacterales bacterium
CGAAAACCGTCCTATGTATCCGGTTTTCGTCCCGTCGGCATGGAGGGGCGCTCGTTGGAGGTGCTTATGAGCGAGCACGAGCCTGTGCTGGCGCCGGAGTTGGAGTCGCTGTTGGCGCCGGAGCCGGGGCAGACGGCGGTCGATTGCACCTTCGGCGGTGGCGGGCACGCGCGTCAGATCGCCGAGCTGATCGGGCCCGAGGGGACGCTGATCGGGATCGACCGCGACCCGGCGGCGCAGGAGCGCTTCAACCGCTTCGCCGCCGAGGCGCCCTGCCGGACTCTTTTCATCAGTTCCGACTTCGCGGCAGGACTTCGCGCTCTGCAGGGCGAAGGAATCCGCCCAGACATGGTTTATGTAGATCTGGGAATGTCCTCGATGCAGGTCGACGCGCGCGAGCGAGGCTTCTCCTATTCGTACGATGCGCCGCTCGACATGCGGATGGACACGCGGCAGAAGTTCACCGCCGCCGACCTCGTCAACGAGTGGCCGGAGGCGCGGATCGCCCAGGTCCTGCGCCGCTTCGGCGAGGAGCGCTTCGCCGGCGGCATCGCCCGCGAGATCGTCCGCCGCCGCCCGCTCGCAACCACCGCCGAGCTGGTCGACGCGATCAAGGCGGGGATGCCGGCCTCGGCTCGCTTCGGCGCCGGCCACCCGGCCAAGCGCAGCTTCCAGGCGATCCGGATCGCCGTCAACGGCGAGCTCGAGGCGCTGGAAGAGGCGTTGCCCCTGGCTTGGTCGCAGCTGAAGGTCGGCGGTCGCTTCGCCGCGATCGCCTTCCACTCGCTCGAGGACCGGCCTGTGAAGCAGTTCCTCGCCGCCAAGGCGCGCGGCTGCGTCTGCCCGCCCGAGCTTCCCGTCTGCGTCTGCGGCCACGAGCCCGAAGCCGAGCTGCTGACCCGCCGTGCGATTGCGCCAAGCACCGAGGAGGCGGAGCGCAACCCGCGCTCGCGCTCGGCCCACCTGCGCGCCGCGCTGAAGATCGCCGAAGCGCAGCCGGTAGGGGAGGCGGGCTGATGGCCGTCGCCGCTCCCGCCCGCCGCACCGCCCCGGCGCCTGCGCCTTCGCGGACCACGCCGCCGCCGAAACCGCGCAAACCGCGCTCGCGGGCAGTCGCAGCGCCCGCCAAGGCTCCGGCGCGCAAACCGACTGCCCAGGCGGTGGCAGCCCCCGCCAGGGTTCCGGCCCGTCGCGCGCCTGCTCGCACGCCAGCGCGCAAGCCCGCCGCCCGTCCCAAGCTCGTCGTCGTCGCCGGCCACGCCGCCGGGGCCGTCCGCCAGTTGCCGGACTCGAGCCTGGTCGTGCGGATGACCCGCGGCCGCGCCTGGATCGCGGTCCTCGGCGTGCTCCTGGTCGGGATCGTCGCCCTCAACGTCGTCACCCTCAGCTTCGCCGCCTCGGCCGGCAAGATCGACGAGCAGATCACCACGCTGGAAAACGAGAACACGATGCTGGAAAGCCGCGAAGCCAAGCTCTTCGGCACCGCCCGCGTCCGCAGCGAAGGCGCCGCGGTCGGCCTCGCGATGCCGAACACCGAAGAGCCGCGCCTGATCGAACCGAAGCCGACCGACGTCGCCAACGCCGCCGCCCGCCTCGCGGCCGCGGGAGGCTGAGGACCGCCCCCGATGCGCTTGATCGAGCGCCGGATCGGGCTTCTCTTCGGCGGCTTCCTCCTCTGCTTCCTGATCATCGTCGGCCGCGCCTTCTGGCTGCAGGGGGTAGAAGGGTCGACGCTGGCCTCAGAGGCCGTCTCGCAGCAGACCGAGACCGTCGAAGTGCCCGGCCTGCGCGGCGACCTGCTCGACCGCAGCGGCAACAAGCTCGCCGCCTCGGAAGACGCGGCGACGATCTACGCGACCCCGTACCAGGTGAAAAACCCGCCGCTGGCGGCGGCGAAGCTGGCGCCGATCCTGAAGGAGAAGAAAGCCGAAGTGCTGGAAGCACTCACTGCCGAAGGCGGCTTCTCCTACGTTGCTCACAAAGTCGACCTCGGCACCGCCGCCAAGGTCGAAGCGCTCAAGCTGGAAGGGATCGGCGAGCTGCCCGACACTCGCCGGGTCTACCCGCAGGGGGAGATGGCCGGACAGGTGATCGGCGCCGTCGGCTCCGAAAACCAGGGGCTGACCGGCTTGGAACTGGGCGAGGAATCGGTGCTCGGCGGCACTAACGGCGAACAGCGGATTGTCAACGACGCGCTCGGCGAACCGATCCGCATGGAAACGGTGAAGGAAGCCGAAGACGGCGAAGACGTCCAGCTCACGCTCGACCCGGTGATCCAGCGCGAAACCGAACGGGTGCTGGCCGGAGTGGGGGAAACGTACTCGCCGACCGGCGCCACCGCGATCGTCGTCGATCCCCGCACCTCGCAGGTCCTGGCGATGGCGAACTGGCCGCCGGTCAACCCCGAAGACCTCTCCAAAGTCAGCAACGAAGACCTGCTGAACAAGGCAACCGAGTTCAACTACGAACCGGGCTCGACCTTCAAGGCTTTCACCGTCGCCGCCGCCCTGGAAGAAAAGGTGGTGACGCCGACGAGCGAATTCGTCCTGCCGCCGGAGATCCACGTCGCCGACCGTACGATCAAAGACGCCGAGGAACGCGGCACGGAAACGATGAGCGTCGGGGAAATCCTCGCCCGCTCCTCGAACGTGGGCGCGGTGACGATCGGGCTCAAGGTCGGCGCCGAAAAATTCAGCAAGTGGATCGACCGGTTCGGCTTCGGGCGCCCGACCGGGATCCAGTTCCCGCACGAGGAACGAGGCATCGTGCCGAGCCTCAGCCAGTACTCCGGCTCGACGATGGGCAACCTGCCGATGGGCCAGGGCCTGGCGGTCACCCCGATCCAGATGGTCGCGGGCTACACGGCGATCGCCGACGGCGGCATCCTCAGGCCGCCGCAGCTGATCAAGAAGATCGGCGAAGAACCGGTCTCCGAGCCGAAGGGGCGGCGGGTGATCTCCACCCAGACGGCCGCCGAGATCCGGGAAATGCTCGAAGGCGTGCTGGCGCCGGGCGGCACCGCCTCCGAGGTCAGCGTGCCCGGCTACACGCTGGCGGGCAAGACCGGGACGGCGCAGGTGGCCGAAAACGGCGGCTACTCGAAAACCAAATACATCGCTTCCTTCATCGGCTTTGCGCCGGCGCAGAATCCGCAGCTGCTGGCGGCGGTGATCGTCGACGAACCCCAGGGCGAAATCTACGGGGGCTCCGTAGCCGCCCCGGCGTTCGGCCAGATTGCCGAATTCGCTCTGCCTTATCTCGGCATTCCTCAGGAATGACTCTCGGGGGCGGATCGGGTGCCCCTCCGCTGGAGACCGTATGTCCCAGCAGGGACCGACGAGCTTCATCG
>JBQCHH010000002.1:0-2927 GCA_051954855.1 Solirubrobacterales bacterium
GGTGTGGGCTGCGGCGGCATTCAGTCTCATGATGCAGGTCCGGTGGCCAGGCCCTCGGCGATCTCGGGGGCGGCGGCGTCGAGCTCTTCCTCCTGCTTGGCCCAGGCGTCGGCGTTCCAGATCTCCAGGTACTCGCCGGCGCCGATCACGACGCAGTTGCCGTCGAGCCCGGCGTGCTCGATCAGCGGTCTGGGGACGCGGATGCGCCCGGCGGAGTCGAGTTTCTCGTCGAAGGAGCCGCCGTGGAAGCGGCGGCGCAGCGCTCGGGCGTCGCGGCCGAAGGGGCTGTGCGGGGAGAGGAAGCGGTCGGAGAGCTGCTCGAACTCGCTGGTCGTATGCACCCAGACGCAGGGGTCGAACCCCTTGGAGAGAACGATTCCATCGGCCAGCGCGGCGCGGAAGCGCGAGGGGACCGTAAGGCGATCCTTGGAATCGAGGCTGTGCTCGTAGAGACCCCTGAACGCCACCGCGGCGAAGTCCTTTCTGGGGGAGGCCGGAAAAGAGTTGGACCGGAGTGATGAGGTGGGAGGAGCCTCACCACCCCGGTCCTGGGCTTCAACTCGATCGCCACAATACCCCACTCTCTCCCACTTTGCAACACGACCTCCCTCTGCAACCCGATTTGCATCCGTGAGAGCGCGATAGGTTCAGATCCGTGGCTGCAACCGAAGAGGCACAAGCAGCGGCGGCAACCGCGCCCGCCGACGCCAACGACCTCCGCGGCTTCCACTTCAAGCGGCTGCTGCGCAAGCCGCTGACCGTCCTCCTGATCATGTTGTTCACGATGGTCGCCGGCTCGGCCGCGGCGGTCCTGATCGGCCCGGTTGTCGGGGGCGCGGCTGCGGTCGGTGGCTTGGCGATTTCCCTCGCGATCATCTTCCTGGTCGCCGACAAGGAGGCCGGCGACGCCTTCTTCGCTGCCTACGCGCAGCAGCGCGGGCTGACGCTCGACGGAAAGGGGCCGTTGCCGCGGGCGACTCCTCTTCTCTGCAAAGGCGACGACCGCTACGCAGAGCGATCCCTGAGCGGCAAGCTCGCTCCTGACTGCGAAGGCACTCTCGCCCTATACACCTACGAGGAAGAGACGACCGACAGCGAGGGCAACAGGCAGACCAACTACTACCACTACACCCTGGGCCTGGTCGAGGTGCCCGAGTGCGCGGCTCACGTGCCGGAGCTCTACTGCCAGCGCAAGTTCGGCCTCCGCGCCCTGGAGAAGTTCGAGGATGTCTTCCGCACCAAGAAAGAACGGGTGCACCTGGAGAGCGAGGCACTCGACGAGAAGTACGAGATCTTCGCCGGCAAGGGCCAGGACGCGGTCTGGCTGCGCCGGCTCTTCGCCCCCACCTTCATCGTCTGGCTGACCGAATCGGCGCCGAAGAAGTTCGCCTTCGAGCTGGTCGACGGCGCCCTCTGCTGCTACGTGCACGGACACAAGGAAGACGCCGAAGATCTAGACGAGATCGCCGCCGCCACCGGCGCCGTCGCCAAACGCCTTCGCGACGAGGCGCTGGAGTAACACTTCGGCTGAGGGACGGATCTCATTCGGTAGGGAGACAGAGCTCCCGCAGACGCCCAGGGTTCGGCAAGCGAGGATCACCCGGACTCCATACCGAATGCGCTTTTGTCTCGCCCTAGAACCCGGCCAAGAGAGTGCCGGCATTGGCGATCAGGCCGGCGGCGATCATCAGGAGGACCGAGGGGACGAGGATGAGGGCGACGACTAGCTGGATCTTCGGTGCGGCGCGGGCGGCGTGCTCTTCGGTGGCGCGGCGGCTGGTGGTGCGGAGGGAGGCGGCCTGGCGGCGGAGCTGATCGGCCAGCGGCGAGCCGAACCGGCGCGAGCGCTCGATCGCCGCGACCAGCGTCGCCAGCTCGCTGCCAGGGACGCGGGTGCGCAACGACTCGAGCGCCTCGCTCATCGGCACGCCGCAGGAGAGCTCGGCGAGGGTCAGTCGCATCTCCTCCGCCAGCGGCCCCTCCCCCGCTCGGGCCAACTGCTCGATCCCGGCGGCGGGACCGCGGCCGGAGCCGGCGCTGACCGCGAGCAGGTCGAGCGCGTCGGGCAGCGCCGCCAGCAGGCGCCGCTGTCGCAACCGCGCCCGCCGCGCCAGAACCGCGTCGGGAACGAAGAAGCCGGCGACGGGAAAGCCGACGACAACGAGGATCGAGAGACGGCCGGGGGCGGCGGGCGAGGCGGCGATCCCGATCAGCGCGCCGGCAAGAGCGCCCGCGACCTTGCCGAGTAGCAGCGCCGGTGAGGAGATACCGAGCGGCAACTTCGCAAGCGGGAGCTTCGCCATGCGGGAAAATTGATCGCGCAGTGCCTCCCGCGCCCCGGCGGCGCCGAGCAGCACCGCGATCGCGGCAAGCAGCCCGGCCCCGCTCACAGGCCCATCCCCTTCACCCGGCCTCCACTCACTCGGCCACCCGGGCGAAGCGGCGGATCGCGACGAAGCCGGCGATCTGCAGCGCCGCGGCCAGCGCCAGCAAGACGGCAGCCGGTGGCGAGGCCAGCAGCTTGGCGAGGAAGCCCGGCTGCAGCAGCTCGGCGAACAGCGCGCCGCCGGTCGGCATCGCCACCACCAGCAGACCGGTGAAGCGGGCCTGAGCGGTCGCCGAGCGAGCGTCTTCGGCGACCCGCTCGCGCTCCTCGGCGCCGGCGGCGAAGCTGCGCAGGAGGCCGGCGAGGTCGCCGCCGGCGAGGCGCTGGCTCAGCAGCGCCGCGGCAAAGGCGTCGACCCGCTCCGAGCGCATCCGCCGCCGCCAGCCCTCCACCACCGCAACCGTGGGCGCGCCGAGGTCGAGCTCGGCGCCGAGCCGGGCCAGCTCGGTCGCCGGCGGCCCGTCGAGCGAGGCGACGGCGGCGGGCAGCGAGGCGCGCAGCGAGCGACCGGCGCTGAGCGAGTCTGCAATCGCCGTCGCCA
>JBQCHH010000003.1:0-6627 GCA_051954855.1 Solirubrobacterales bacterium
ATTTGAGTTCGCGGCCGGCCCCGTCTTTGACCGCCGTCAGCTTGCCTTCGGTGTAGGTCAGCGTGAGCGCGTTGCCGTTTCGGTCCTTGACTTCGGTCAGCTTGCCTTCGGAGTTGAACTTGAGCTTTTCCTGCGTGGGCAAGGTGAAGACGTAGATTTCTTTGCTTTCGACGGTTTCCTTGACCAGGGTCGCCTGGCCCCAGGCGGCGGGGCTGTAGGTGGAGCCGGAGAGATAAAAGACGGCAGCGGCGCCGTTTTCCTGGAAGACGGTTGCGGTGGCCGCTTCTTTGTTGACTTCCAGATGGGCGCCGTAGGGACCGGACCAGCCGTAGCCCCAAGGCCCGGCTTCTTTCGCTGCGACCGCGGCCTGGGAGTTATAGGAGCGAGTGATCTTCAGAGCGGGCCCGCGACCGCCAAGAGAGAGGTCGGTCTGTTCCTCGCTTTGGTTGCCACTGGCGCAGTTGACCGGCGCAGCCTTGACGCAGATGGTCACCTTCGGGTTGGCCGGGTTCTTCCCGCCCAAGCCTTCATTGATGGCGAATCCAGGCCCTGCCGTGCTTGCCACGTAAAGCGGTTTCGGGTTTGTGACCGTGTAGCCGGCTTTCCAGACGGCATCAGATGGACAGGCGAAGCCGCCGGCGGTCTTCGAGATGACCGCGTTGATCGAGATTTTCGCCGGACTGCCACCGGTCACCGTGCCGAGATCGGTGCCGGTGCCGTAGGTGCAGGTGCCGAAAATCGTGTTGGTTGTCCATTCGGTGCCGCTGCTTGTGAGTGTGCCGTTGTCGGTGCCGGAGATCCAGTCGATTTGGAGGGAACCTAATTTGAGCGTGTCGGTTGTGTTCGAACATTCTTTCCAGGTGAGTTCTTCGACGTTGGCTTTGACCGCTTCCGTCGCGCTGCCTTTATTCGTGGTTTTCGCTTTCAGCGTCGACCCCGCGCATGTATCGAGAACGCTGGCGCTTGTCGTTTCGATGCGGGTGCTTTCGCTCAGGCTCACTTCAATGCCCTGGCCGGGCCCATAGGATTCCGAGCAGAGGCTTGTGCTGACACCGTTTTTGCAAAGTGCGGCTGCGGAGGCCGTGTGGGCTCCGACCACTGCGAGCAGGACCGCCACCGCCACGGTGGCGAGACCGAGGATCTTCGCGGGCTTCATCTCTCTCCCTCTGTGAGGCGCTGGGCGCCATCCCCGACGGAGGCCCGACCCCGTCGCTTCCCACCACCCTACAGCAAGACTTAACTAATTCAAAGTTTCTTTGGTTAAAAATCTGAGTCCGTAACGGCCGGCCTCGGCCGGCTATTCCCTTCCTGGTCGAGGTGTCGGCCGAAAGGTCGACACAGAGCGTTAGTGTCTCCCCCATGCCTGCCCCCGCCTTCGAGGTCCACGAGGCGAACCTGCACGGCCACCGGGCTGTCTACCGGACCGCCGGCAGCGGCCCGAACGTGGTCCTGATCCATGGGATGATCAACTCCTCGCGGCACTGGGAGGCGGTGGCGGGGCGGCTGTCCCGCTCCTACCGGGTGATCGCGCCGGACCTGATCGGCCACGGCGAAGCGGCGACTCCGCGCGGCGACTACTCGCTGGGGGCGCACGCGGCAGCGATCCGCGACCTGCTGACCACGATCGGGGTCGAGCGGGCGACGATCGTCGGCCATTCGCTCGGCGGCGGCGTCGCGATGCAGTTCTTCTACCAGTTCCCCCAGCGCACCGAGCGCCTGGTCCTGATCTCCAGCGGCGGCCTCGGCCACGACGTGAGTCCCCTGCTGCGCGGCGCCGCCCTGCCCGGCTCCGCCGCCCTGCTGCGGCTGGCGACGCGACCGCGGTTGGTCGGCGCGCTCGCCGCCGCGGGCGCCCAGTTGCGCGCCCGCGGCAACAAGAACGGCGTCTACCTACAGGCAGTGGCCCGGGCGCTGGGGCCGCTGCAAGAGCCGGGCTCGCGCCGCGCCTTCCTGCAGACGCTGCGCTCGGTGATCGACGTCCAGGGCCAGAAGGTGAGCGCCCGCGACCGCCTCTACCTTCTGGGTGAGATGCCTACCCTGATCGTCTGGGGCGAGCGCGACCGCACGATCCCGCTCGAGCACGGCCTCGAGGCCGAGCGCTCGATCCCCAACTGCCGCTTCGAGACCCTCCCCCGCGCCGCCCACTTTCCCAACCTCGAAGACCCGGAGGGACTGGCGGCCGTGCTCGGCGACTTCCTCGCCACTACCGCGCCCGCCCACATCGTCGACTCCGAGTGGCGCGACGTGATCGGCCGCCGCGCCCGCCTGCGCCGCGTCGCTTGACGCTATTCGACTTCGGCGATCGCCTTTTCGATTTCCGCCAGCGACGGCCCTTCCTGCAGGGTCTGCGTGCCGCTCGGTCCGCTGACGACCATCCCGCCGCCGACGCGGATGCCGAGGTTCTGGCCGAGTTCCTCGTCGGCTTCAAGTCGCTTGTTCACAGCGCTGCCGGCTTTGTTGCCCGCTTCAAGCGCCTGCTGCCATTCTTCGAATTCCAGTTCCTCGATCCCGCCGGCGATCGACTTCTCGAACTTTTCGAAGAGGGGGGCCGTCCGGAATCGCTTCGCTTCTTCCTGGGTGCGGAAGAAGAGGTAGACGAACTGCCAGCCGTATCCCTGTTCGGCCGCCGCTTCGGCGCCGTAGAAACCGAGCTCCTGGGGCGATTCGGAGTTGGAGTAGTGGCGGTAAAGGAGCTTGACCTTGCCTGAGCGCACGTAGTTTTCGACCAGCTTCGGCATCACGCTGACGAAGGGTTCGCGGCAATCCGAGCACTGGAGGTCGTTGAAGACCTGGATCGTCACCGGCGCTTCGGTTGAGCCGAGGCGTGCGCCTTCCTGCTCGACGCCGCCGAAGATTTCCTGGGCTTCGGCGATGCCCTGGACGTGGACGATCCCTTTGTCTTCCTTCTGGGTGGCGATCTGGACGATCGCGTAGCCGAGGCCGAACAGGCCCAGGACGAGGACCAGGAGCACCCACCAGCGGCCCCGGCGGGGCAGGGGTCTGACGGGAGCCTTTGGGGCATCGACGGTGGCTTGGGACATCGGCCACGCATTATCGCGAGTGGCGGCCGCCAGCAGATCCCGCATCGTCGGCAAAACTGAGATTGACACGTCCGCCACTAGGGGTAAATATGGGCGGTACCCACTTTCAACGACCGGGAGGTCCCATCGATGGCCCATCACCTCACGCCCGCCGAGCTCGCCGACCACATGCAGATGGAGCGACAGGAGGTGATCGGGAAATGCGTCCAGATGGGCGTTCCCATCTATCACGGAAGAATCGACCGGACGTTGTTCGAATCCTCGCTGCGCAGCCTCCAATCCAGCGGCTCGCGCCAGGCCTCGCCCCCGACTCGGCGCTGAACTAGACTCCCCCGGCAGATGTCGGGGAGAGGTACCAACTCGAAGACGATCGCCGACCTCCTGCCGCGCGCGGCGGAGTTCTACGGCGCCGCGACGGCGGTCAAGTTCAAGGAGGGCGACCAGTGGGTCGACCGCAGCTTCGAGGAGGTGCGGGAGACCGTCCGCCCGCTCGCCTTCGGCCTGGTTGAGCTCGGGGTCCGCAAAGGCGACCGCGTCTCGATCCTCGGCAACACCCGACCCGAGTGGACCTATTTCGACTTCGCCGCGCTCTCGGTCGGCGCCGTCGTCGTCCCGATCTACCAGACCAACTCGCCGGAGGAGTGCCGCTACGTGCTCGAGAACTCCGACGCGAAGGTGGTCGTCGTCGAGGACGCCGAACAGCTGGAGAAGGTGCGGGCGGTGCGCGACCAGCTGCCGCAGCTGGAGCACGTCGTGCTGATGAGCGGCGAGGCCGACGACGCGCTCTCCTCAGAAGAACTCGCCGCCAAAGGCGCCGGCGGCAGCGACGAGGCCTGGAAGGCGCTGTATGAGGCCGTCACCCCCACCGACATCTGCACCTTCATCTACACCTCCGGCACGACCGGGCCGCCGAAGGGCTGCATCATCAGCCACGGCAACTACCGGGCGATGCTGGACATGGTCAACGACGTCAGCGTCATCGAGGACGAAGACGTCGCCTACCTCTACCTGCCACTCGCCCACTCCTTCGCGCTGCTGATCCAGTTCGGCACCTTCGACCTCGGCACCACCCTCGCCTACTGGGAGCGGGACCCGCTGAAGATCCTGCCCAACCTGGCGGAACTGAAGCCGAGCTACTTCCCGTCGGTGCCGCGCATCTTCGAGAAGATCTACACCGCGGCGACCAGCGCGATCGAGAAAGAGGGAGGCCTCAAAAAGAAGGTCTTCGACTGGGCGATCAAGGTCGGGGCGAAGATGCGGGAGGTCGAACGCAGCGGCCGCCGGCCCGGCTTCCTGCTGCAGCGCCAGTACGCCTTCGCTGACAAGCAGGTGCTGTCGAAGATCCGCGGCCTCTTCGGCGGCCGGATCCGGCTCGCGGTCTCCGGCGCGGCGCCGATCAACCCGGAGATCCTGCGCTTCTTCGACGCCGCCGGCGTGCTCGTGCTCGAGGGCTGGGGGATGACCGAGACCTCGACCGCGGCGACGATCTCCACGCCCGAGGACTTCAAGGTCGGGGCGATCGGCAAACCGTTCCCCGGCTGCCAGGTGAAGATCGCCGACGACGGCGAGATCCTGGTCAAGGGCCCGAACGTCTTCCAGGGCTACCACAAGAACCCGGAGGCGACGGCGGAGACGATCGTCGACGGCTGGCTCCACACCGGCGACATCGGCGAGATCGACCCCGACGGTTTCATCAAGATCACCGGCCGCAAAAAGGACATCATCATCACCGCGGGCGGCAAGAACATCACCCCCGCCAACCTCGAGGCCGAAATCAAGCAGCATCCGCTGGTCTCCCAGTGCGTAGTCGTCGGCGACCGCCGCCCTTACCTGGTGGCCCTGGTCACCCTCGACGAGGAAGAGGCGGCCAAATACGCCAAGGAAAACGGCCTCTCCGAGGACCCCGCCCAGCTTGCCGCCAACCCCGACGTCAAGGCCGCGATCGAGGCCCACGTCGACAAGATCAACGAGAACTTCGCCCGCGTCGAGCAGGTCAAGAAGATCGCCATTCTCCCCCACGACCTCTCCCAGGAGTCCGGCGAGCTGACCCCGACCCTCAAGGTAAAGCGCGCCGTCGTCGCCCAAAAGCACGAAGACGCGATCGAGCAGCTCTACGCGGCTTAAGCCTGCCTAGACAAAGCTCATTCGGTACGGGAGTCGGGTGACCCTCTTCACTCGCCTGCTGGCTGGAGCGCCCGCCAGCTGGCCGAGATGGGCGTCAGGCCAGAGGCGCAAAACGTTCAGAGGGTCACCCGACTCCCCCACAACAGCTTCTGTCTAGACGGTCTTGGCGCAGACGATGGCTGGGGTCCGATAGTCCTCCAACGAGCTTTATCTAGGAAGCTGCGCCGGTTTGACGGAGGAGCGCGGAGGTGGTTTGCTCGAAGACGCGGCGCCAGGCGGAGATCTGCTCGGGCTCTTCCTCGGTGGTGCGTTCGACTACGCGGCGGACGCGGCGCTCGGAGATTTCGAGGCCGTGGCGCTCGGCGATCTCGTGGTAGCGGTCGTAGTCCTGGGCGAGCGTGGCGGTGACGGTTTCGAAGCCGTGGCGGGCGATCTTCAGACGCCGCGAGTAGTCCATGATCGGGGTGCCGAACATCAGCTCGTCGGTCGGCTCGGGCTCGAGCAGGATGATGTCGACGCCCGGGTAGCGTTCCTGCCACTGCTCGACCGCCTGGTGCAGGCGGGCGTGGGCGATTAGACGGAACGTCTGGTTGGCGATCGCCGGCAGGCCCATGTCGGAGACGCGGCGGACGCGGCGGCCGAACACGGTCGGGATCGTCTTCTCGAAGTCGTTGACGTAGGGGACGAGCGGGTTGACGACGACGATCAGCTTGGCGCCCTTCTCGACCGCGATGTCGACGTTGGTGGTCGAGCGGATGCCGCCGTCGACGAACTGGCGCCCCTTGAGATCGACCGGCTTGTAGACGAGCGGCAGGCAGGTCGAGCACTCGACCGCCTTCGAGATCGGCACGTCGGACCAGCCCTCCTCGCCGAAGACGATCCGTTCGCAGGTGTCGAGGTCGGTCGCGGTCAGGTAGAGCTCGTTGCCGAGCAGGCGGAAGTCGTTGACGCGGTCGCCCTCGCTGAGCGCTTCTTCGACGTACTCGGAGAGGCCCGAGCCAGAGTAGAGGCCGGTCGGCAGCGCCTCCGCCAAGCCGACGCCGATATCGATCATCGAGAGCTCGCCGAGCCGGGTCAGCTGGCCCAGCAGCTGCACCGTCCGCAGCGGCAGCGCCGCCGCTTTGGTCAGGAGCCCAAGGTAATTGGGCTTCAGCACCCGGTTGAGGTCGAGGTCCTCAAGCTCCGAGGGGACGCGGGCGTTGATCACCTGCATCATCTCCTCGGGCGTGATTCCGTTCGCCAGCATCGCGGCGACGAAGGAGCCGGCGCTGGTGCCGACGTAGACGTCGAAGTTGTTGACGGTGCTGTTCACCGCCAGCAGGTCGAGCGCCCGCAGGGCGCCGATCTCATAGACGCCGCCGGTGAAGCCGCCGCCGCCCAGTACGAGCGCGGTCTTAGACGGCTTTTTGCGGCGCTGCGCCCCCCGCCTGGGCTTGGACTCGATGTCTACAACTTTCCCCAT
>JBQCHH010000004.1:0-38028 GCA_051954855.1 Solirubrobacterales bacterium
CGCCGATCCCGGAGCCGGCGGGGGGCGATGGGGGCTCCCCCTCCGTCGCAAAAGATGGGAAGGCTCCTCCGGGGGAGTCCCCATCGCCGACGCCGCCGAAAGCGGAGGAACCGGCGCCCGAAGAGCAGAAGCCACCAACCCCCCCTCCGGCCAAAGCCGAGAAGCCGCCCGCACTCCCGAAGGGGCCGCCGAAGCCGCCGCTGAAAAAAGAGCTGAAGCTGCTGGAGAACCGGGGGCTCTGGGCGATCCTGGCGGGGGTCGCGATCCTGGTGATCTTCCTCGTGATCGTCCTGACCAGCGAAGGCGGTGGCGGCGGCTCCAACAACCCGGAACCGACGACCGGAAAAGCGACCAGCAAAGCCGTCGAAGCGCTGGAAAACGCAGCGTCGAAAGCCGGGAAAGAAGTGACGAAAGCGGTCCTGAACCCGGTCGACGGCAGCGAAGCTTCCGGGGTGGCGGTCTTCGGGCGGGTGAAAAACAAACTGGCGCTGCAGGTCTTCGCCGAAGGGCTGAACGAAACCAGCGGCGCCGAGCGCTACACGATCTGGCTTGCGGCCTCGGAAAAGAAAATGCTGCCGCTCGCCTCCACCCCGGTCGGCAAGGACGGCAAAATCAGCGCCCAGGTGGAAGTGCCGGTCGAAATCCTCGCCTATCTGGCGAACGAAACCTTCGGCCAGATCGCGATCACCCGGACCGACGAATCGCAGCTGGAAGCCTCCCTGGCGAAAGCGACGAAGGAAAAGAAAGCCCCCGTCTACACCGGCACCGAAGTCCTGCGCGGCACGGTGACGGGCCCGATCGTCGGCGCCGCCAACAAACTTGAAGAAGAAGCCGGCAAAAGCAAATAGCCGCCTCGCGTTAGGCGAGGAGCTTGCCGGGGTTCATGATGCCGCTGGGATCGAGCTGGTCCTTGACCGCGCGGAGGATGTCTAGGCCGGTCCTCCCCACCTCGGCCTCCATGTAGGGGGCGTGGTCGCGGCCGATCGCGTGGTGGTGGGTGATCGTGCCGCCGTGGGCGACGATCGTCTCGCTGGCGGCGCGCTTGACCGCCGCCCATTGGTCCAGCTCGGCGTCGCGGCGGGCGCGGGAGATGAAGGTGAAGTAGAGCGAGGCGCCGTCGGCGTAGGCGTGCGAGAGGTGGCAGAAGACGAGCCCGGGAGTGCCCTGGCCGTCGAGGGCCTCGCGGATGGCGCGGCCGACGGCGTCATGCAGCTCGCCGAGCCGGCTCCAGGTGTGCGAGGTCTCCAGCGTCTCCACCATCGCCCCCCTCGCCATCAGCGTGTCGCGCAGGTACGGACCCTGGAAGCGGCCGTGCTCCCAGGAGCGGCCGGCCGCCTGGCCGAGGTAGGCGGCGCCACCGTCGCGCAGGGCGCGGACGGAGAGGGCGCGGCGCCGCGCGGTCGACTCCTCGTCGCCCTCGCAGCCGACGATCATCAAGGCCCCCTCGCGGCGCCGGCGCAGGCCGAGGTAGCGGTCGAAGAGGCTGCCGGTGGCACCGCGCGGGCCGGAGAGGGCCAGCGTGCCCGCGGTCTCCTCCTCGTCGGAGACGCGGAGGATCTCCGGCAGGCCCGGCCCCTGCGCCAGGGAACGGACGATCTCCGCTCCGGCCTCGAAGCTCTCAGCCATCCAGGCCTCGTAGCGGCGCGTCGTCGGCGCCGGGCGCACCCGCACCGTCACCTCGGGGATCACGCCGAGAACTCCCTCAGAGCCGATTGCCAGCTCTCGCAGAGCAGGGCCGCCGGCGGTGTGCGGCGTCGCCAGCGTCGAGATATCGCCGGCGGGCGCCAGTAGCCGGACCGAGGTGACCAGCTCGTCGAAGCGGCCGTACCCGCTGGAAGCCTGACCGGCGGAGCGGGTGGCGGCGAAGCCGCCGATCGTCGCGTACTCGAAGGACTGCGGGAAGTGACCGAGCGTCAATCCCTCGCGCCCCAGCGCGGCCTCTGCCTCCGGGCCGCGCAGACCAGCGCCGAGGCGCGCGGTGAGCGAGCGACGGTCGATCCCAACCTCCCGCAGAGCGGCGAGGTCGAGGCTGATCAGGCGGCCGTGGCTTCCCCGCAGCGGCTCCACCCCGCCGACGACGCTGGTGCCGCCGCCGAAGGGGACGATTGCAACGTCCTCTGCGACGCAAACGTCGATCACCCGCCGCAGAGCCTCCACGTCCGGAGGCACCACGACCGCGTCGGGTGCCGCCTCCAAGGTCCCCTTGCGCAGCCGCGCCAGGTCGGCATAGCCGCGCCCGGTCGCGTGCCGCAGGCGGTCCTCGTCAGCGGTGAAGACGTTCTCCTCCCCCACCGCCTCGATCAGCGCCTGTGGCAGTGGCTCGGCCCCCGGCAGCTCGAATTCCTCGAGGCCGCGCGCCAGCGGCCACGGTTCCAGCTCCCCGATCCGCTCCCGCAACACCCCCAGCGCCTCGTCATCCAGCGTCGCCTCGACTGCGGGATCGCCCCATCCCCACCACTTCACGTCAGCGCCCTCTCGATGCCGTCGAGGGCTTCATCGAGGATCGCGCGACGGGCCCTTCGCATCAGTGGCGAGCCCAGCCTCGACATCCCTTTCAGCGTCTGCTCCTCGGTGAGACTGACCCTGGTGCCGCCGTCGTCCTCTCGCAGGCCGATCTCCACCCGCAGCGCTTTCAGGTGCCGCTCGAACGGGGTTCCCTCCAGCTCCTGCTCCCAGACGTAGCGCTCGCCCTCGGCCGAGCTGACGCAGCGGAAGTCGGCTCGCACGCCGCGCCCCTCCGCCGTCTGCAACACCTTCGTCCACTGCGTCCGCCTCCCCCCCGGCTTGGCGTCGACGCTCTCCACCCGCGCCGTCCGCGGCCACCAGCGCGGCAGCGCGTAGGGGTCGGAGACGAGCTTCCAGACCTCGCCCACCGGCGCCGCGATCGTGCGCGTGCGGGTGGCGCGGGCCACGGACTCAGTCGCCGGCTAGACGGCGGAGGTCCCGAACCAGCAGCAGATGCTTGAGATGGCTCACCGTCGCCGCCAGGCTTTCCAGGCTCTCCAGCGCTTCCTTGCGGCGCTCGGGGTTGCGCGAGCGCAGCGACGGTCCCAGCAGCGCTTCCAGCAGATTCGCCTCGCGGTCGGCCGAGGAGCGGAAGACCCGCAGGTTGCGCGCCCCGACGCCGACCCGCGAGAGCTCGTTCGCCGCCCGCACGATCTCGCGGTCGGTCTCGTCGTAGACGGTCTTGCCCTCGCGTTTCTCCGGCTGCACGATCCCGAAGTTCTCGAGCTCGCGGATCAGCTCCTCGCGCGCGCCGGTCTCCTCGACGATCTCGTCCAGGGTCAGGTAGGCGCGCGAGGTGTCGACGAGGATCGCCCGCCGCACGGTCCCGCTTGCCGGCTTGCGCTCGCCGTCGCCCAGCACCAGGTCGCCGCCGGAGGCGAGCTCCTGACGGATCACCCGCAGCGGCAGGAACTCGTCGCGCTGCAGGCGCAGGATCGTCCGCAGCCGTTCGACGTCGGACTGGCTGTAGAGGCGGTAGCCGCCGGAAGTGCGCCGCGGGTTCAGCAGCTTCTGGTCCTCCAGGTAGCGGATCTTCGAAATCGAGATGTCGTCGAACTCGCCCTGCAGGATTTTGCAGACGGCGCCGATCGTCAGCGCCTTGCGGGGACGGCTGGCCGATCCCACCCCGTGCCCGGTGGTGTGCCCTGAGACGGTCATCTCAGCGCTCCAGGTAGCTCAGCTTGTACTTGCCGACCTGGATCTCGTCGCCGTCGCTGAGCCGGTGCGACTCGATCCGGCGCCGGTTGACGTAGGTGCCGTTGAGCGAGCCGAGGTCGTCGATGTAGAGGCCGTCGCGGCGGCGCACCAGCAGCGCGTGGTTGCGCGAGACGGTGACGTCGTCGAGGAAGACGCCGGCGTCGGGGCTGCGGCCGATGCTGACCCGCTCCTCGCTGATGCTGAAGCTCTCCCCGGCGCGGCCGCCGCCGCTGCGGATCACCAGCGCCGCGCCGCTCTCCTCGACCACCGCGTCGATGTCGACCGGCAGCATCTCGCCGGTCTCATCGACGCGGTAGGTCATCGTCGTCGGTTCGTCGCCCTCTTTCGGGCCGGCCAGGTAGGCGCCGCACTTCTGGCAGTAGTTGGCGCCCTCGGGGTTGGCGAAACCGCACTCGGGACAGTGGACGGCCATGGCGGTTCCCGCTCAGGCGGCGGGCTCGCCCTCCGAAGGGGGCGTCGCCTTGCCGGCGAGGATCTGGGTCAGCTGCTCGACGTCGTCGCCGGAGATCAGCGAGTCGCCGGCCTCCCGTTTATGGCGCAGGCGGTTGACCAGCTCCGCGCGCAGGATGTCGATCTTCCCGTGCAGGACGCGGCGCTTGTAGGAGATCTCGTTCTCCTCGGCCGTCAGGTTGTCGATCATGTCCTTCAGCTCCTTGTCGCTGAGGGATCCGAGATCGGGAAAGGTGTCCTCCATCGTGCTCCTAACTGGCTGTGGGGGCGCCTCGTTTGGCGGGGCCTCCGTTTTTGCGCGGGAGCCGATTATAGGTCCCCGGCGTCAAGGTTCAACCCTAGGTTGAAGGTTCGGGTGAATCTGGAGCTTAGCTTGCAGCTTGGGCGGCCCGGACCGCGCGCATCCCCGCCTGCGCGTAGAGGACGGTGGCGACGATCGCCATCGCCAGGCCCCAGAGCAGCAGAGCCGTCGCCACCCAGCCGGGCGCGAGCAGGGCGAGGAAGATCCCGCCCATGATCGGGAAGACCGAGATCCGCCCCGGCCAGTTGACTTCGACGTCGACCCCGTGGCGGAGGCCGTACCAGGCGAGGGCGAGCATCGCCAGCTCGCGCAGCGCCAGCGCCCAGCGCGGCAGCAACTCGAAGCTCCAGCAGACGACGGCGCCGGAAAGGATCGTGAGGCGGTCGACCAGCGGGTCGAGCAGCGCGCCCATGCGGCTGTACTGGCGGGTGAGGCGGGCGAGCAGGCCGTCGAGGTAGTCGCCCGCGGCGATCGCCCAGAAGACCATCGCCGAGGCGACCGAGGTGCCGTCGTCGGTGTTGTAGGCGAGGACGAGGAAGACCGGCAGCGCCGCCAGTCGCACGTAGCCGACCAGGTTGGGGAGCGTCCACGGGCGCAGCGGCTCCCCCCTGCGCGTCTGCCGCGGTTTCGGGCCGCTGCGGTCGAGTCCGAAGAGGCGGCGCAAGCGGCCGCGGCCGAAGGGGTTGCGGTTAGGGTTCATCTCCGCTGGAGGCGGATGCCGGCTGCGTCAGCGCAGGGAGAGAAAGCGCTTGCTCGGCAGCGGCGTCGACGGGCAGCTCGTGTGCCGTCCCCCCGTCCCGCTCGATCGCCTCGACGATTCCGCTGGCGAGCCCGCGACGGCCGACGACGATCCGCAGTGGGCAACCAAGCAACTCGGCGTCTTTCAGCTTCGCCCCAGGGCCGGCGTCGCGGTCGTCGTAGAGCACCTCGGCGCCGAGGCTCTTCAACTCGTCATAGAGGCGATCCGCAGCGACGCGCTCCTCCTCCCCGCTTTTGGCCAGCGAGACGAGGTGGACCTGCCAGGGCGCGATCGAGGACGGCCAGACGATTCCGTTGTCGTCGGCCCGCTGCTCGATCGCGGCGGCGATGATCCGCGCCGGGCCGATCCCGTAACAGCCCATGATGATCGGCTTCTCCACACCGTTCTCATCGAGGAAGCCGGCGCCGAGCGGCTCCGAATATTTCGTCCCGAGCTTGAAGATGTTGCCGACCTCGATCGCCGGCTCGATCGCGATCGTGCCGCCGCCCGGGGCGGTGTCGCCGGCCTCGACCGTGCGGATATCCATCTCCTCGAACTGGAAGTCGCGGCCGGGCTGGACGCCGCGCAGGTGGGCGTCGGGTTCGTTGGCGCCGGTGACGAAGGAGTCGCCTTGGATCGCCACGTCCTTGATAACCGGCACCTCCACCCCGACCGGGCCGATGAAGCCGGGGGGTCCGATCTTGGCGGCAATCTCCTCGGCGCTCGCCTGGCGAGCCGGTTCACCCAGCGCGTTGCGGAGCTTGACCTCGTTGAGGCGATGGTCGCCGCGCACCAGCACCATCACCATCCCCCTCTTCTCGGTGACCACGGGGAGGGCCTTGATGAAGGCCCCGAGTGGGAGGCCGAGCTCGGCCGCGACCGGCTCGACTTTGGTCAGGCCGGGAGTGTCAATCCGTTCCGGCTGCGGCAGGGGCGGCGGCAGCTCGACCGGCTGCGCCTCCGCCGAGGCGATCTCGACGTTGGCGGCGTAGCCGGGCGCAAGCGCCACCTCGTCCTCGCCGGCTGGACAGGGCGCCATGAACTCATCCGCGCCGGAACCGCCCATCATCCCGACGTCGGACTCGACCCGGTACCAGCGCAGCCCGCAGCGGTCGAGGATCTTGCCATAGGCGCCGGCTTGCAGCTCGTAGGAGCGCGCCAGCCCCTCCTCGTCGCGGTCGAAGGAGTAGGCGTCCTTCATCGTGAACTCGCGCGTGCGCAGGACGCCGGCCCGCGGCCGCGGCTCGTCGCGCTCCTTGGTCTGGATGTGGAAGAGCATCAGCGGCAGGTCGCGATAGGAGCGCACGTCCCGCGCCACGTGCGTCGTCACCGCCTCCTCGTGCGTCATCGCCAGCACCAGCGGCGAGCCCTTGCGGTCCTCGAGCTTGAACAGCTCCTCGATCGCATAACGCCCCGTCTTCTTCCACGGCTCGGCCGGCATCAGCAGCGGCATCAGCATCTCCTGACAGCCGATCGCCTCCATCTCCTCGCGGATGATCCCCTCGACCTTCTGCTCCACCCGCCACCCCGCCGGTAAATAAGTCCACAATCCCGCCCCCAGCTGCCGGATCAACCCCGCTCGCACCATCAGCTTGTGCGAAATCGCCTCCGCATCCGCAGGCGCGTCCTTCAGCGTCGGGAGAAAGGTCTGCGAAAGCCGGCTCACGCGGGGAATCTATCCGGGCTGCCCCCTGAGGGGCCCACACCTACCGGCCAATGGTCGGCGACCGTACACCGGGCCAAAAGTAGGCAGCCAGACCGCAGCCGACATTTGACCCACTCGGGTGTGCTCAAAACCGGATGGCCCGGTAAGGGTGCATGGGGTTTTGCGAACCCCTAGGCCCGCGTGAAACGGCGGCCCGCCGTGGGCGAGGCCTCCTCGTCGAGGAGGACGCGGTCGGACTCGCCGCGCTCCACGGCTTCGGCCTCCATCTGGGCGATCTTCTCGGGGGTGAGGTCGCCGGCGTTTTCGCGCTCGATGTTGGCGACCCACTCGGCGCCCTCGCGGGACTCCGCCTCGTCGAACTCGACCTCGCCACCGCGGTCGAGGGACTTGTCGATCTCCTCGAAGAGAGTCTCGACCAGGCTCGCCTGCGGGACCTTGCGCAGCGGCTTGCCGCCGGCGAAGATCAGGCCCTCGTTCTTGGCCCCGGCGATGCCGAAGTCGGCGTGGCTGGCCTCGCCGATCCCGTTGACGGCGCAGCCGAGCACGGCGACCTCGATCGGCTCCTCGTAGCCCTCCAGCCGCTGCTCGATTTCCGCCACCACCGAGTCCATGTCGAACTGGAGGCGGCCGCAGGTCGGGCAGGCGATCAGCACCGGGCCGCGCTCGCGCAGCTGTAGCGCCTTGAGGATCTCCCAGGCGACCTTGACCTCCTCCTCGGCGTGGAAGGTGGAGAGGCTGATCCGGATCGTGTCGCCGATCCCGTCGGCGAGCAGCGTCCCCAGCCCGACCGCCGATTTCAGCGAGCCTCCCCACTTCGTCCCCGCCTCGGTGACGCCGAGGTGCAGCGGGTAGGGAATCTTCTCTGAGAGCAGCCGGTTGGCGGCAATCGTGTTCGGCACGTTGGTCGACTTGATCGAGACCTTGAAGCTCTCGAAGTCGAGGCCCTCCATCAGCTCGACGAACTCGACCGCGGCGGCGACCAGCGCCTCGACCGGACTCTCGCGCTCGAGCGCGTGCAGGTGCTTCGGCAGCGAGCCGGAGTTGACGCCGATCCGCATCGGCACCCCGACCGCGTTGGCCTTCGCCGCGACCTCGGCGACTTTGTCGCGGCCACCGATGTTGCCCGGGTTGAGGCGGATGCAGTGGGCGCCGGCGTCGATCGCCTTCAGCGCCAGCGTGTGGTTGAAGTGGATGTCGGCGATCACCGGGATCGGCGATTCGCGCACGATCGTCTTCAGCGCCTCCGCGTCCTGCTCACGCGGCACCGCGCAGCGGACCAGGTCCGCCCCCGCGTCGGCGACCTTGCGGATCTGCTCCATCGTCGCCGCCAGGTTGGCGGTCTCGGTCTTGGTCATCGTCTGCACAGCGACCGGCGCGCCGCCGCCGATCGGCACGTTGCCGACGAATATCTGCCGCTTGGAAGCCATATCTGAAGCCTACTGAGGGGAGCCGGCGCGCCGGCTGAACCCGAAGGGGCCGAGATCCGTATCCCGGCCGATGGGAGGGCGAAAACTCGCACTGGCGATGGTCGCTGCGGCCGCCTTCGGGCTGCTCTTCGCCCCGGCCGCGCAGGCGACCTTCCACCTGATCAAAGTCCGCGAGGTCTATCCGGGAACTGAAAACGACAGCTACGTCGAGCTGCAGATGTTCGCGGCGGGCCAGACCTTTCTCACTGGGCACTCGCTGACCGAGTACGACGCCGGCGGCGCCCTCGTCCACAAATCGACCTTTGCCAGCGGCGTCACCAACGGCGCGAACCAGAGCACGATCCTGATCGGCGATACCCAGGTGGAAAGCAAATTCGGCGTCGCCCCCGACCTGGTCGACCCCGAACTCTCGGTCCCGGCGGCCGGCGGCGCTGTCTGCTGGAACGCCGGCGGCATCCCCGCCGACTGCGCCGCCTGGGGCGACTTCGAAGGCGGCGCGGCCTTCGAAACCGCGACCGGGACCACTGCCGGCTCGCCGGCCTCGCCCGGAGGCATCACCGCCGGCAAGGCGATCCGACGCACGATCGAACCCGGCTGCCCCACCCTGCTCGAGGAAAGCGACGACACCAACGACAGCGCCACCGACTTCTCCGAGGTGACGCCGGCGCCGCGCGACAACGCCTCGCCGATCACCGAAAAAACCTGCGCCGGGGCGCCGAACACGGCCATCGACGAAAAGCCGCCGCTCAACAGCAACAGCACCAGCGCCGCCTTCACCTATGAAGCGCCGACCGCGACCGGCTACGAATGCAAGCTCGACAGCGCCGTCTTCGCCAGTTGCCCGGAAACCGGGATCGAATATGCCGGCCTCAGCGAGGGCAGCCACACCTTCCAGGTGCGCGGCTTCAACGCCTCTGGGCCGGACCCCACCCCGGCCTCCTACACCTGGAAAGTCGACACGACGCCGCCGACTACGACGATTGACACCCATCCCGAAGACCCGAGCCCCGGCGCAAGCGTCAGCTTCACCTTCCACGCCAGCGAGACCGGCTCGACGTTCGAATGCAGCCTCAGCCAGGGGGCGAATCCGGACTCCTTCTCCACCTGCACCTCGGGCAAGACCTACACCGGCCTCGCCGACGGCGAATACACCTTCAAGGTGCGGGCGACGGACCTGGCCGGCAACCAGCAGCTCGAACCGACCGCCTTCAGCTGGACGGTTGATAACTCGCTCAAAGACACGACGCCGCCGGAAACCAAGCTCGACTCCGTCCCGCCCGACCCGAGCCTCAGTTCGACCGTCTCCTTCACCTACGAGTCGAACGAGCCGGGATCGACTTTCGAATGCGCGCTCGACGGAGCGCCGTTCTCCGCCTGCGCAGCCGCCGGCATCACCTACTCCGGTCTCGCCAACGGCCCCCATAGCTTCCAGGTGCGGGCGATCGACCCGAGCGCCAACGTCGACCCCACTCCCGCGGGCTACAGCTTCAGCGTCGCGGTGCCGGTGATGGCGCCGCCGCCGCTCGTCCCCGTCGCCCCGCAGACGCTCTTCGCGAAGAAGCCGCCGGCAAAGACCCGCGACCGCACGCCGACCTTCCGCTTCCGCTCTGACACCCCCGAGGCGAGCTTCGAATGCGCCGTGGATGGCGGCCGATTCAAACCGTGTCACTCACCATTTACGACCAAGCGACTCAGCTTCGGGCGGCACTCGTTCGCGGTGCGCGCGGTCGCAGCCGGAGTCGCCGACGCCTCCCCACTCACGATCCACTTCAAAGTCCTGAGGCCCTCGAAATGACCCATATCCACCGCCGACGGGACGATTTCCGTCTATATAGGGCGGTTTTCGTCCCGTCGGCAGCGGTTATCGCCGTCGCCTGCTGGGTGCTGGCCTTTGGGGCGGCCCCGGCCGCTGCGACTTTCCACCTGATGATGATCCGGGAGGTATATGCAGGATCGGCGGCGAACCCGGAATCCCAGTACGTCGAGCTGCAGATGTGGCAGAGCGGGCAGAACCACGTCGGCGGGCATGTGCTGCGCAGTTACGACGCCGCCGGCAACGTCACCGGGGTCAACGTCTTCCCGGCCGACGTCGCCAACGGCGCCAACCAGAGCACGCTGCTGCTGGCGACGCCGCAGGCCGAAGCGCAGTTCGGGGTCGTCGCCGACACGTCGCTTGCGCCGGGGCTGTCGCCAAGCGGCGGCGCGGTCTGCTGGGAAGCGATCGACTGCGTCTCCTGGGGTAACTTCAGCGGCGAAGCGGCGAGCCCGACCGGGACGCCGGCAGCGGCGGCGGGAATCCCGGACGGCATGGCCCTGCGCCGCTCGATCGCCCGCGGCTGCCCGACCTTCCTCGACCCCGAAGACGACCACGACAACAGCGCCGCCGACTTCGAAGTCGTCTTCCCCAAACCGCGCCCCAACTCGGTGGCGCCGACCCAGACCGCCTGTGCCGCCGAAGGCCCGGGCGGCGGCGAAAACCCCTCCGGCCAGAACGCCCCTCAGACCTTCCTGCGCAAGAAGCCGCCGAAGCGCACCAGCGACCGCACCCCCACCTTCCGCTTCGCCGCCGACGAGACCGACGTGCGGCTCGAATGCCGGCTCGACCGCAATAAGTTCCGCCGCTGTCGCTCCCCCTTCACGACGCCAAAGCTCAGCCTTGGCCGCCACCGTTTCCAGGTCCGCGCCCGTGACGGCGAGGGCAAGACCGACCCGACGCCCGCCTCTTACCGCTTCCGCGTCGTCAGCTAGCGGCGAACTTGAAAGCCTTCGCCGGTGATACTGCCGATGTCGTTGGAGAGGCCGATGAACATCAGCACCATCACGAGGGCGAAGCCGATCACGGTCGCCCGCTCGATCACCCGCAAGGGCACCGGCTCCCCGCGCAGTTTCTCGATCAGGGCCCAGAGGATGTGACCGCCGTCCAGCGGCAGGATCGGCAGCAGGTTTATAAGGCCGAGCGAGAGGCTGACCAGGGCCAGGAGAAGGAGGGATTTTTCCAGACCCGTTTCGACCACTTCGTGTCCGATGTCGCTGATCCCGACGACCCCATGGATTTCCTTGCGCTGCTGCGGTTCGAAGATGTGGGTGACGATGTGGGCGGTACGCGAGGCGACGTCCCAGATGGCATTGCCGGCGTCCGAGGCGGCGCCACCGGGGCTGATCGGGACCGTCTTGACTCGATACTGGAAGCCGATGCGCATGTACCCGACTTCCTTGTCGTAGCGCGGGAAGACGGAGACGGTGTGGACATTGCCGTCGCGTTCCAATCGCAGCCGAACCGGCGTCGCGGCGATACAGCCGTCGACCTGCTTACCGGCACATTCATGGGAGCGGACGACCTTGCTGAATTCTTCAAGCCGCTGATTTGGATCGACCCCCGGGAACGAGTGCCCGTCGATCGCGAGGATCCTGTCGCCCGGCTGCAACACCTTCGCCGCGGGCGTTCCGGGTTCGACTTTTTCGACCGATCGCTCGGCTTCCTGCTTGCCGCTGACGAGGTAGACGCCGAAGAGGATCAGGAACGCGAGCACGATGTTCACGGCCGGCCCGGCCGCCACCACGACGATCCGCTTCCAGACCGGCTTGCGGAAGTAGGCGTTCTCTTCGTGCTCCGGAGGGACGTCCTCCTCCGGGTTCATGCCGGTGATTTTCACGTAGCCGCCGAGGGGGATCGCTTTCACCCCGTACTCGGTTTCGCCGCGTTTGAACGACCAGATCGTCGGCCCGAAGAAGAGGAAGAAGCGCTCGACCCGCATGCCGACGGCCTTGGCGGCGACGAAGTGCCCGGCCTCGTGGATGACGATCAGAAAGCAGAAGCCGACGAAGACCCAGACCCAGCTCATGCGGGCGTCAACCCCCTGACCTGCTCCTCGCTGCGCTCGCGCGCCTCGGCGTCGGCGGCGAAGAGGTCGTCGAAGTGGCTGACCGGGCGGGCGGGCATCTCTTCAAGAACCCGCTCGATCACCGCGGGTATCGCCGTGAACGGAATCCGCTCGGCGAGGAAGGCGGTGACCGCGACCTCGTCGGCGGCGTTGAGGACGCAAGGCGCCGTTCCCCCCGCCTCGCCGGCCTCCAGCGCCAGGCGCAGGCAGGCGAAGGTCTCCAGGTCGGGCTCCTCGAAGGTCAGCGAGCCGGCCGCGGCGAGGTCGAGCTGCGGCACGTCGACGTCGGCCCGCTCGGGGTGGTGCAGCGCGTAGGAGATCGCCACCCGCATGTCGGGATAGCCGAGGTGGGCGAGCGAGGAGCCGTCGTTTAGGTGGATCAGCGAGTGGACCAGCGACTGCGGGTGGACGACGACATCGATCCGCCCGTAGGGGACGCCGAAGAGGTGGTGCGCCTCGATCGCCTCGAAGCCCTTGTTCATCAGCGTCGCCGAGTCGATCGTGATCCGGCCGCCCATCCGCCAGGTCGGGTGGGCGAGCGCGTCGGCGACGCTGACCCCGGAGAGGTCGTCGCGACCGCGGAAGGGCCCGCCGGAGGCGGTCAGCACCAACCGCTCCACCGTCCCCGGTGCCTCGGCGCCGATCAGCTGGTAGAGCGCCGAGTGCTCGGAGTCGACCGGCAGGAGGCGCGCGTTCGTCGCCTCGGCCAGCGCCATCACCAGCTCGCCACCGAGGACGAGGCTCTCCTTGTTGGCGAGGGCGACGTCGATCCCCTCGCTGAGGGCGACGATCGTCGAGCCGAGCCCCGCGGCGCCGACGATCGCGTTCAGGACGAGATCGGCACCGGAGGAGGCGATCAGCTCCCGCACGCCCTCCTCGCCCGCGAGCACCCGCCCGCTCCAGCTACCGCGAGCCCGCTCCGCAGCTTCCTCCGCCGCCAGGGCGATCGCCGGCACCCCATGCTCCCGCGCTTGCTCGACCACCGCCTCCCAGGCGGAGCCCGCCGCCAGGCCAACCGCCTGCAGCTCCTCCGAGCGCCCGATCACCTCCAGCGCCTGCGTTCCGATGGACCCGGTCGAACCGAGCACGAGGACCTTCTTCATGCCTGACAGAGGATACGGAGGAGCCCCCGCCGATCAGTTCAGGCGGCAGCCAGTTCAGGTGCCGGCGCAACCTCGCGCTCGGGCTCCTCGTCAGGGACCCGTCGTTCGACACCGATCAGCAGCTCCTCGTCGAGCACTGCGAGAATCCGCTTCAAGACGGGGATCGTCGGGATGTGGTCCCCGCTCTCGACTTTCGAGATGAAGGAATGGGAAGTCCCAGCTTGCTCAGCCACCTCTTTCTGCGTGAGATCAAGCTCGTAGCGCCGTTCGCGCATATGAGCGGCGATCCAGTTCCGCTTTCGTAGCTCGCGAATTGCCGCGTATTCCTCACGAGCCTCGCGGTATGCCTCTCTTCGCTGACCGCGCCCATGCGCCGCAGCGGCCACCACCCTCCCCTTAGGACTGACTCGATTCATAGAAAGCAGTTTATCCAAATAGATAAACCTCGCGAGACCGCAAAACCCTCCTTGAGGAAGGGTTATTGCGGTCTCGCGTCAATACGCCAGCGACCCCGTCGAGCCGAGCATGGGGACCTTCTTTATTCCTGTTCAGAGGATGCGGAGGAGCCTACATCTGGCCGAAGGCTTCATCGATGAACCTGACAATGCGCGGAAGATCGGTGAAAGCCGCCTGCGGCGTCCCTTGGGCGACGACCTTACTGCCAGGTGGGGCCTCGGAGCGAATCCGGTCAGCCAATCGCTTGGCGCTGTCCTCGTCTGGAGCGCCCACCGCCACGTACTTCCAGCGACGGACGCAGGGAAGGCCCTCCGCCTGGAGGCGCTCGGCCAATCGGCTCGCGTCCTTGCGCGAGGGGAGCTCGGTCAGTGCCTCGAATTCGGGGTAGCCGCGCTCTTCCGTCTCCTGGCGCTCGCGGGCTATCAGCTCTTCCCGCTCGGCTCGCTTCGCGGCCTCGGCCTGGGGGAGCGGCTCGTCCGGTGACTCCCACTCCTCGGCGATCGGATGCCAGTGCCTGAGCTCGCTTTCCACCTGCCAGCCGTGCTCCTGCGCCAGCTCTCCGATCAATGCTTGGGCCGCCTCGGACTGTTCCCTGTCACCGGCATAGAGGAAGACGCGTGGACCATCCCGGGAGACGATCACGCGGTCCTGGTAGGCGCGCTTGAGGTCGTGCTCCACCTCGACCGCCTCGATGCGGCCGGGCAGCGCCTCCGCGTGCCCTTCCTCGCGGAAATCGATCTGCAGGCGCCAGTCGTCGTTCATCGCCTCAATACACCAACGCGATCGCGAGGTAGTAGCCGATGACGACGGTGAAGAAGAGGGCGTCCAGGCGGTCGAGGATGCCGCCGTGGGGGCCGAAGAGGGTGCCGGTGTCCTTGGTGCCGAGGTCGCGCTTGATCATCGACTCGAAGAGGTCGCCGATCGGGGCGATGGCGGCGACGGCGGCGCCGATTATGAGCGCGTCCACGCCGGAGAGCCAGTCCTGGTAAAGGCCGGCGAACCAGAAGGCCATGGTGCCGATCAGGAAGCCGCCGATCAGCCCCTCGAGGGTCTTGTTGGGCGAGAGGTTGGGGGTGATCTTGTGGCTGCCGAACATGCGCCCGGTGGCGTAGGCGGCGGTGTCGGCGACGAAGGTGCCGACGAGCACGTCGACCAGCAGCCCCGCCCCGTGGTTGGGAAGTTCGCGCAGGAAGACGGCGTAGGCGAGCGGGAGGCCGATCCAGACCACCGCCAGCAGCGTCACCCCGATCGAGACCGTCGCCCCCTCGCGGTGGTCGGCTCTGGCCGCGAAGGCGAAGAGCAGCGGGAAGGACCCGGCGAGGACGTAGAGGACGTTGAACGCGGTGCCGAGGTAGGCGGCGACGACCAGCGCCGCGACGGCGATGTAGGCGGGGATGACGAGCGGGCGGTGGCGGGCGGTCATCGCCACGTACTCACGCAGGGCCAGCACCCCGATCGCGATCAGCGCCAGCGAGAAGACGAGGCCGCCGGCGACGATGATCGCGATCGCGAAGACGATCCACGGCACCGCCACCAGCACCCGCTTCGCGGTCTCCCCCCGCACGCCGCGCCGGCGGCGGCGCGGCTCCCGCGGCGGGCGCGGCGTCGGCGTCGGCTCGTCCTCGAACATCTCGTCGTCGAAGAGGTCGATCGTCATCCCCTCCTCCCGAAGCGCCGCCGGCGCGTCTCGTACTCGCGCAGGCACGCTTCCAGTGCGCCGCGGTCGAAGTCGGGCCAGAGCTCGTCGCGGAACACCAGCTCCGAGTAGGCGCACTGCCAGAGCAGGTAGTTGGAGACGCGCTGCTCGCCGCTGGTTCTGATCAGGAGGTCTGGGTCGTGCATCTCGGGTGCGTAGAGGTGGCGGCGGAACTCCTCTTCAGAGTCCCCCTGGAAGCTTCGCGCCGCATCGACGATCTCCGCCCTGCCGCCGTAGTTGAAGGCGACGTAGAGGGTGATCCGATCGTTGCCGGCGGTCTCGGCTTCGGCCCACTCCATCTGCCGGGTCAGGCCCGCGTCGACCCCCTCGCGCCGGCCGATGAACCGCATCCGCACGCCTTCCTGCTTCAGCTCCGGCGTTTCCGAGGCGATCCGCTCGCCGAACATCCGCATCAGCCCCGCGACCTCCTCGTCCGGGCGGCTCCAGTTCTCGGTCGAGAAGGAGAAGACGGTCAGCTCCTCGATCCCCAGCTCGGCCGCGTCGCGCAGCCGTTCCTTGACCACGTCGGCGCCGGCCCGGTGCCCCTCGACCACCGGCAGCCCGCGCTGCTGCGCCCAACGGCCGTTGCCGTCGGTGATGATCGCTACGTATCTGGCCGCGGTCACGCCGGCGGACCCGCCGTCCTCAAACTTCGAGGATCTCTTCTTCCTTGCCCTTCAGAAGGGCATCAATTTCCGCGATCGCCTCGTCGGTCTGTTTCTGCAGCGTGGTCTCGGCGCGACGCTCGTCGTCCTCGCCCGCTTCGCCTTCCTTCTTCAGCTCGCGCAGGTCGCTCATGATGTCGCGGCGGACGTTGCGGATCGCGACCCGGCCTTCCTCGGCAACGCCATGGACGACTTTCACCATCTCGCGCCGCCGCTCCTCGGTCATCTCCGGGATCTGCAGGCGGATCACGCTGCCGTCGTTGTTCGGCGTCAGGCCGACGTCGGACTCCTGGATCGATTTCTCGATCGAGCCCAGCGCCCCTTTGTCGAACGGCGTCACGGTCAACAGGCGGGCGTCCGAGGCGGCGACGTTCGCCAGTTGCCTCAGCGGCGTCGGGTTGCCGTAATAGTCGACGACGATGCGGTCGAGTAGGTGCGGCGAGGCGCGGCCGGTCCGCACGGTGGCGAGCTCGCCACGGCTGGACTCCACGGACTTCGCCATCCGCTCCTTCGCGTCCGCCAGCAGTTCGTCGATCAGCTCCACGGGCTCCCGTCCTCCTAGGCAGCGGCTTCGCTGGAGACCAGCGTCCCCACCTTCTCGCCGGAGACGATCCTATCTATGTTGCGCTCGTCGCCCATGTTGAAGACGTAGATCGGCAGGTCGTTGTCCATGCAGAGCGAGAGCGCCGTCGAGTCCATCACCTTGAGGCCGCGCTCGATCGCCTCGCGGTGGGTGATCGCGGGGATGAACTCGGCGTCCGGGTTGGTCGCCGGGTCGGAGTCGAAGACCCCCTCCACCCCGTTCTTCGCCATCAGGATCGCCTCGGCGTGGATCTCCAGCGCCCGCAGCGCCGCCGCCGTGTCGGTGGTGAAGAACGGGTTGCCGGTGCCGGCGGCGAAGATCACGACGCGGTCCTTCTGCAGGTGGCGGATCGCGCGGCGGCGGATGTAGGGCTCGGCGACCTCCTGCACTTCGATCGCCGACATTACCCGCGTGTGCTGGTCGCAGCGCTCGAGCGCGTCCTGCAAGGTCAGCGCGTTCAAGACGGTCGCCAGCATTCCCATGTAGTCGCCGGTGGCGCGGTCCATCCCGCTCGCCGCCCCGTCGAGGCCGCGGTAGATGTTGCCGGCGCCGACCACGATCGCCACCTCGACGCCCCGCTCGCAGACCGCCGCCACCTGCCTGGCGATCCGGTCGACCTCGGCGCCATCGGTGCCGAAGCTCTGGCTGCCCATCAGGGCCTCGCCGGAGAGCTTCAGCATGATGCGCCCGAAGCGCGGCTCGGGGGAATCGGTCACTGCGGCGCAGCTTATTCGCCGACGCGGAAGTAGGCGAAGCGGGCGATCTGGACGTTCTCGCCGGTTTTCGCCGCCATCTCCTGGCGCAGCTCCTCGATCGTCTTCGAGCCGTGTTTGTCGACGTTGACGTGGGACTGGTCGAGCAGCGCCACTTCGGCCGCCCACTTGTCGAGCTGGCCCTGGACGATTTTCTCGACAACGTTGTCGGGCTTGCCTTCTTCCCGCGCCTTCTCCTCGAAGACCTTCTTTTCGGCCTCGCGTTTGGCCTCGGGGATTTCCTCGCGGGTGACGTATTTCGGCGCCGTCGCGGCCGCGTGCAGGGCGACCTGGTAGGCGAAGGCTTTGAACTCGTCGTTGCGGGCGACGAAGTCGGTCTCGCACTGGACTTCGACCATCACCCCGACCTTGTCGTTGGCGTGGATGTAGGAGGCGACGACGCCCTCATTGGTGCCGCGGCCTTCGCGCTTGGCGGCGGAGGCCTGCCCCTTGACCCGCAGCAGCTCGACCGCGCGCTCGACGTCGCCGTCGGCCTCGACCAGCGCCGATTTGGCATCCATCATCGCCGCCCCGGTCCGATCCCGCAGCGCTTTCACATCAGCAGCCGTAACGCTCATTTAGACCCCTCCTCGGTCTCAGCTTTCTCCTCAGCGGCCGGAGCCTGCTCCTCTGCCGGAGCCGCCTCCTCAGCGGCTGGCGCCGCGGGCTGTTGCTCAGCGGGCGCGGCCTCTGCCGCGGGTGGCGACGATGGTGAATTCTCCGGCTGTGCCGGGGAATCACTATCGGAGACAGGACCCGCGGCCCTAGGCTCTTGCGCCTCATCGGAGACAGGACCCGCGGCCTGGGGCGCCTGCGCTTTAGCGGCAGCAGCCTGCGCCGCTTTCTCCTGAGCCGCTTTCTGAGCAGCAGCTTTCTCCTGCTCAGCTTTCTGTGCCGCTTCTTCGGCCTGTTTAGCCTCCTCGGCCTCGCGTCGCGCTTTCTCTTCCTCCTCGCGTTTGCGCCGCTCTTCCTCCTCGCGTTTGCGGCGTTCCATCTCTTCGGCGAGGCGCTTCTCCTCCTGGACGCGCCAGGCCGAGGAGCCCTCCTCGATCGCCTTGCCGATCGTGCCGATGACCAGCTGGCAGGAGCGGATCGCGTCGTCGTTGCCGGGGATCACGTAGTCGACCGGCGTCGGGTCGCAGTTGGTGTCGACCAGGCCGATGATCGGGATCCGCAGGCGCGCGGCCTCGTTTACCGCGATCTCCTCGGTTTTGAGGTCGGCGACGAAGACCGCATCCGGCAGCCGCTCCATGTCGCGGACGCCGCCGAGGTTGAACTCGAGCTTGGCGAGTTCGGCCTCCATCCCCATCCGCTCCTTGGTCGGCAGAAGGTCGAGTTTGCCCTCCTCTTTCCAGCCGTTGAGCTCGTGAAGGCGGGCGATCCGGCCCGACATCGTGTTGAAGTTGGTCAGCAGGCCCCCCAGCCAGCGTTTGTTGACGTAGGGCATCTTGCAGCGTTCGGCCCATTCCTGGATCGTGTCGCGAGCCTGCTTCTTGGTGCCGACGAAGAGCACCTGGCCGCCACCGGTGGCGAGCTCGCCGGCGAATTTGCGGGCGTTCTCCAGCAGCGCCTCGGTCTGCAGCAGGTCGATGATGTGGATCCCGTCCAGCTCGCCGAAGATGAAGCGGCGCATATTCGGGTTCCAGCGGCGCGTCTGATGGCCGAAGTGGACTCCGGCCTCGAGCAGATCTTTGAGTTCTGCCTCTGGCATTCGTGTCTCCTTGAGTTGTCTGGTGAAGGAAAGGCCCCGCTCTGCTCGACCGGGACCTGGTGGTGGCCAGGCAGGATCCGGGTTGGCGACCGAACGGGGGTCGTGGATTTGCAGCGCCTGATTGTAAAGGGGAGCGCTAGGCGGAGTGGGCCGCCTCAAGCGCTGCCGCCAGGTCGGTGGGCAGCGGCGAGGTGAACTCGAGCTGTTCGCCGGTGCCAGGGTGGCGGAAGGCGAGGCGGTGGGCGTGGAGGAACTGGCGAGTGAGGCCATAGCGCTCGGCGCCGCCGTAGGTGACGTCGCCCGCCAGCGGGTGGCCGATCGCGGCGAAGTGGACCCGGATCTGGTGGGTGCGACCGGTCTCCAGGCGCACTTCCAGGTAGGTCTCGCGCGGCAGCAGCTCCAGCACGGTGAAGTGGGTACGGGCCTCGCGGGCGCCGGCGCCGGAGACCCCCATCTTGTGGCGGCGGCGCGAAGCGCGGCCGATCGGGGCGTCGATCGTGCCGGTGCGGGAGGCGAGGCGCCCGTCGGCGAGCGCCAGGTAGATGCGGGAAACGTCGCGTGCGCGCACCGCCCGCTGCAGCGCCGCGTGGGTCTCGTCGTCGCGGGCGACGACGAGCAGGCCGCTGGTGCCCTTGTCGAGCCGGTGGACGATCCCCGGTCGCTCGGGGTCCGCGCCGCCGGCGAGGATCTCGGCCAGCTCGTCGACCAGGGTCGGACCCTCGTGCGCGGGCGCCGGGTGGACGACCAGGCCGGCCGGCTTGTCGATCACCGCGAGGTGGTCGTCGAGGTGGACGATCCGCAGCTCGGGCTCAGCCACCGCTGGTCCCCTGGTCCGCCTCCGCCTCCGCTTCAGGCTTCGCGTCCTTGCGCTCCGCCTCGGCGTCGCGGAGGTAGAGCAGGACCAGCAGGATCACCCCGGCGCTGATCGAGACGTCGGCGAGGTTGAAGGCGGGCCAGGAGCCGATGTGGATGAAGTCGGTGACGGCGTCGGCGCGGATGCGGTCGGCGAGGTTGCCGAGGGCGCCGCCGGCGAGGAGGCCGACCGCGACCCACATCCCCCGCCGCGTCGGGTTGCGGGCGAAGAGGTAGCCGACCACCGCCAAGGCGACGAAGGTGACGACGACGAGCCCGACGCCGGCGCCCCCGGCGAGGCCGAAGGCGACACCCGTGTTGTGGACGTAGGTCAGTTCCAGCGGGCCCAGCACCGCGACCCGTTCACCCAGCACGAGGTGGGCCCTGATCGCCGCCTTGCTCGCTTGGTCGGCGGCCAGGACCAGCCCGCAGAGGGCGGCGGCGAAGGCCCAGGCGCGGGCGGCGGCGCTCACCCGCGGATCAGGCCGACGACGATCCCCCCGACCACGAGGAGGACGATGATCCCGATCATCGGGCTGAGATCCAGCGCGAACCCGCGGCCGATCGGCGGCAGGATGCGGCGGAAGAAGCCCAGATAGGGGTCGGTGGTTTCGGTGATGAAATCGAGCACCGAGCGCAGCCAGGGCCGGTAGGGCATGCGCGGGACGAAGGAGATCACGATGCGGGCGAAGATGAGGATGATGTAGACGGTGACGAGGGCGCTGACGTAGTCGGCGACGTCGCCCCGATCGAGCGCCAGCGGGATCATCCGCGCATCCTCTGCAGCGAGGCCAAAACAGCCGCCTCGAAGGCGGCGCGGGCGCCCTCACGCTCAAGCGCTTCGAGCCCGGCTTCGGTGCTGCCGCCGGGCGAGGTGACGGCCTTGCGGACGTCGGCCGGGTGGCGGACACGCAGCAGCTCGGCGGTGCCGGCCGTCATCTCCACCACCAGCTCCCGCGCCAACTCCGGGTCGAGTCCGGCCGCGGCGCCGGCGTCAGCCAGCGCCTCCACCGCCAGCGCCAGGTAGGCGGGCGCGCAGCCCATGATCGCGGTCGCCTCGTCGAAGTCGGCGTCGGGGATCTCAACCACGTGGCCGAGCACGTCCAGCTTCGCCCGCACCTCCTCGCTCGCGGTGCCGGCGATGCAGAGCACGCCTCTCCGCACCTCGGCCCCCACGTTCGGCATCACCCGCAGCACTTCGGCGCCGGGGAAGGCGGCCTGCAGCCGCTCGAGCGGCACCACGGCGAGGACGGAGACGACCCGCGAGACGCCGCTCAGCTCCGGCGCCACCTCGTCGAGCATGCCCGGCTTCACCGCCAGCAACACCAGGTCGGCGCCCCGAGCGATCTCCTCGTTCGAGACCGCCTCTCCCCCCAGCTCCTCGGCCAGTTGCTGCGCCCGTCCGGAGCCGCTGTCGGAGAAGAGCATCCCCTCGAACTCGCCGGCCCAGCCGCGAGCCATCGCCGCAGCCATGTTCCCGGAGCCGACGAAACCGATGATCATTGCCGGGAGACTAACCCGGCGCGCCTCAAGACTGGTTGAAGAAGCCCTTGTCGATCAGCCTCGCCTTTTCCTCGGCGGAGACCTCGACGTTGCGGGGCGTCAGCAGGAACATCTTCTCGGCGATCCGCTGCATGCCGCCGTCGAGCGCGTAGGTGAGGCCGGAGCAGAAGTCGATCATCCTCTTCGAGAGCTCGTGGTCGGCGGTCTGCAGGTTGAGGATCACCGGCACCGAGCGTTTGAACTGGTCGGCGACCTGCTGGGCGTCGTTGAAGTTGCGGGGGATGACCAGGTGGACCTGGAGCTCGCCGCCGTTGTCGACCGGGCGCAGCGTGCGGGTGCGGCTGGCGGCGATCGGCTCGTCGTCGGCGAAGATGTCGTCGATCTCGTCGCGGCGGGGCCGGCGCGAGGTCGGCAGGCGGCGCACGGAGGAGCCTTCGCCGCGTTCGCGACGGGCTTCGTAGACTTCCTCGGTCCCGGTCTCGGGCTCGAAGTCTTCCTCGTATTCGGGGCCGTAGTCGTGATCCTCGGCCAAGCCGAAGTAGACCAGCGCTCTATGCCAAGTGTCCCGTAGGGCCATCTGTCTCGCGTGATTCGGCCTCGGACGGCCGACTCCTTTACGAATTATTCCCTCTTTCGCGGCGAATCACACAAAGAGGGCGTGGCCGAGCCGGATGATCGTCGCTCCCTCCTCGACCGCGACCCGCCAGTCCTGGGAGGTGCCCATCGAGAGCCGGCGCAGCCCGTTGGCCGCGGCGAGCTCGGCGAGGCGGGCGAAATAAGGGCGCGAGTGCTCGGGGTCGTCGCTGAACGGCGGCATCGTCATCAGGCCGCCGACGCGGACCGGGCAGCGGTCGATAAAGGCGGAGAGGTCGGCCGGCTCCACCCCGCCCTTGCCCTCCTCGCCGGAGACGTTGACCTCGACCAGGACCTCGGTGTCGGGGTCGGCGTGCTTCTGAAGCTGGGCCAGGGCCGAGTCGGTGGCGACCGAGTGGATCAGCCGCACCAACGGCAGCACCTGCTTCACCTTCCGGCTCTGCAGGTTGCCGATGAAGTCCCATTCGAAGGCGTCGCCCCAGCGCTCGTGCTTGGCGGCGAGATCCTGCTGGCGGTTCTCGCCGACCAGCCGCACCCCCGCCTCGGCCAGCTTCCCCATCTCCTCCCACGGCACGTACTTGGTCGCGACGAGGAGCTCGACCCCCTCGCCGGCGGCGGCGCGGACCTCCTCCAGGTTCGCCGCCACCTTGGCCGCGTCGATGTCATGGATCAGCTCCGCCACCAGATCCACCTCAGGTCTTCTCGATCCAGGCGACCCCCGCCTGGCGGCCGGTGCGGCCGTTGTCGCGGCGGTGCGAGAAGAAGAGCTCCCGCTCGCAGCTGGTGCAGAGCCCGGCGGACTCGACCCGATCGACGCCGGCCGCGGCGAGCAGCCGCCGCGCCACCTCGGACAGGTCGAGCATCCGGCCCCTGGCGACGCCATCCCCCAGATCGGCGAATGCGTCCAGCACCTCCTCGCCGACCTCGTAGCAGCAGGGACCGATCCCAGGCCCGATCGCAGCCCGGTCGGCTCCAACCGCCTCGGCCGCAGCGCCGACGATGCCGTCGGCCAGGCCCCGCCACCCCGCATGTACCAGCGCCAGCCCTCCCGGCCCGTACAGCGCCACCGGCAGGCAGTCGGCGACGAACACGAGCGGGACAAGACCCGGCTCCGTCACCACATGCCCATCCGCCTCAGCAATCCCCCCGTCCCGTGGTTCCTTATGCCCCATATGGGTGCAAAAGGAACCACGGAACTCGTTTGCGGCAACGGATACCGGCGCGTTGTGGTCGATCAGGCGGGTGCCGTGGACCTGGAGGGCGAAGACGATCTGCTCGGGTTCGTGCCCGAGGGCACTGGCGAGGCGGCGACGGTTCTCGGCGACTGCCTCAGGGTGGTCGTCGGTGAGGACGCCGAGGTTGAGAGAGCCGAAGGGCGGCTGGCTGACGCCGCCGAGGCGGGTCGAGAAAGCCGCCCGGGCGCCGCCGAGATCGGCCTCCAGCCACCTCACGCCCTCGTCTTCGCGCCACTCCATCGCCGGTAACAAAGCAGACGCGGTCCTCGGGTGGATCGATCAGTCCCGCAGCGCTGCCGCCAGAGCCACCGCCAACTCCTCCTTGCGACCGCCGATCTCCCCTTCCAGCTTCTTCAGCCGCGCCGCCCGCAGGCCGCGCCCGATCGCAGGTCCCTGCTCGATCCCGGCGGCGATCAGATCGTCGCCGTCGATCTCCAGCTTCACTCGGCGCCAGATGATCAGGTAGCGGTCGAGCCAGTCGGCGCCCATCGCCCGGGCGAGGATCAGCTCGACCGGGTCGCGCCGCTCGGCCAGCTCGACCCCCTCCCCCGGTCGCGGCATCCACATCGAAGCCAAGATCTCCTCCCCGCCCGGCGGCCCCAGCGCCGCCGCGATCAGCGCCCGCTCGCGCGGCACGAAGGCGGCCCAGTGCGGGTTGTCCAGCAAATCGTCGACCGCCGCCAGCAGCGCCAGCCCGTCTTTGCGCAGGTGGATCAGCCCCCACCCGGCGAGCAGCTCGAGCCCCTCCCGGGCGCTCTCTTCGGCCGCCAGGCGCTCCAGCTCGGCGCGGCGGCGGTCGGCGGAGACCGTGGTCAGGTCGGTTCTCCGCAACAGCGCCTCGGTCTCGGGCTCGAGCCGGAGACCGAAGCGGGCCGCGTAGCGAGCGGCTCGGATCGCCCGGGTCGGGTCGTCCTCGAAAGAGCGGTCGTGGAGGACCCGCAGCAGGCCCCGATCGAGGTCGGAGCGGCCGCCGTGGGGGTCGATCAGGCGCGGCTCCTTCCCCAGCGGGACCGCGAGCGCGTTGATCGTGAAGTCGCGGCGGCCGAGGTCTTCCTCGATGCTGGCGGCGGGCGCGACCACCGGCAGCGCCCCCGGCTGCGGGTAGGTCTCGGTGCGGGCGGTGGCGATGTCAACCTCGTGCCCTTCCATCTCGACCTTCACCGTCCCGAAGCGAGCGTGTTTGGCCTCGGCGCCGCCGAGGCGCCCGGCGAGGGCGGCGGCGTCGCCCACGACGACGAGGTCAAGGTCGGCTCGCGGCCGCTGCAGCAACGTGTCGCGGATGGCGCCGCCGACGACGTAGACCGGCTCCTGCGCCGCCTGCCACACCGTCTCCAGCTCCGGGTGGGTGCGGAGGAGCGCGGCAGCGAGGTCATCCATAGAGCCCCCTACCATGATCGGTCCCGCGGATGGCTCAGCAAGATCGAGATCCCTTCGGCCAGGAAGAGCCCGACGCTCTCCGCGCCAGGCGCCGTGAGCAGGGGCGGCGACGGGTGCGCCGACAGCGACTGCTGGCAGCTGGGGCGCTGGCGCTGGTGGTCGCCGGGGTGGTCGCGGTGGTGACCGGCGCCGGCGGGGGTGGCAACAGCACGACCGCGGCAAAGCACGTCTCCGCCGCCAAATCCGCGCAGTCGCAAGGCGGCTCCGGCGGAAAAGTCCGCAACGCCACCCCGCAACCTGATTGGAAGCCCTATACCGGGCCAGTTCCGATCCTCGAGTACCACGTTCTCGGTCGTCCCCAGACTGAAGTTCCCTACCCGGAACTCTATGTGCCGCGGGCCGCCTTCCGGAAGCAGATGGACTGGCTCGACCGGCAGGGCTACGAAGCCGTGACGCTGGAACGGGTCGAGGACGCCTGGTACCGCGGCGGCACCCTGCCGCCGAAACCGATCGTGATCTCCTTCGACGACGGCTACCGGCCGCAATACACCTTCGCCCTGCCGCAGCTGCGCAAGCACGGCTGGCCCGGCGTGCTCAACCTCAAGGCCGAAGGCTCGGACCTCTACCACAGCAACGTTGAAGCGATGCTGAAAGCGGGCTGGGAGCTGGCCGCGCACACGATCCACCACTCCGACCTGACGACCCTGGAAGGGAAAGCGCTGGAAGAAGAAGTGGCCGGCTCGCGCAAGCTGCTCCAGCGCGAATACCACGTGCCCGTAAAGAACTTCTGTTATCCGGCCGGGCGCTTCAACGAAACCGTGATCGCCGCCGTCGAAGCAGCAGGCTACGAAGGGGCGACGACCGAGATCCCGGGCTTCGCGACCAAGGAAAGCCCGTATGAACTGGCGCGAATCGAGGTCCTCGGCAGCTGGGGAGTCGAAGGTCTTGCTGCCGCCCTACGGGGATGACTAGCGGCGAACTGGAATTCCGTCTGCAGCCAGCCGCTGCTTTGCCTCCTGCACGCTGTATTCGCCGTAGTGGAAGATCGAAGCGCACAAGACTGCATCGGCGTTGCCCCGCGAGATCGCCTCGCTGAGGTGCGAGAGCTCTCCGGCGCCGCCGGAGGCGATTACTGGGACGCCGACCGCGTCTGCCACCGCCCGCGTCAGCTCGAGGTCGTAGCCGTCGTTGGTGCCGTCGCGGTCCATGCTGGTCAGCAGCACCTCCCCCGCCCCGCGCTCTACCGCCTCTTCGGCCCAGCTCACCGCGTCGCGCCCCTCGACTCGCTTGCGGCCGCCGTTGACGTAGACGCCCCAGCCGCCGTCGTACCAGCCGGGGGGCGCCGCGCAGGTCGGCGAGGCGGTCGGCGGCTCGCCCTCGCGCTTGGCGTCGATCGCGATCACCACGCACTGGGCGCCGAACTGGTCGGCCAGCTCCGTCAACAGCTCCGGCCGCGCCAGGGCGGCCGAGTTGACCGAGACCTTGTCAGCGCCCGCGTCCAGCACCGCTTGCGCGTCCTCGACCGACCGAATGCCACCGCCGATCGTGAACGGGATGAAGACGTTGTCCGCCGTTCGTCGCGCCAGCTCCACGATCGTCTCCCGCTGTTCGTGCGAAGCGGTGATGTCCAGGAAGACCAACTCGTCCGCCCCCTCCGCGTCATACCGCTCCGCCAGCTCCACCGGATCGCCGGCGTCGCGCAGCCCGACGAAGTTCGTCCCCTTGACGACACGGCCGGCATCGACGTCCAAGCAGGGGATTACGCGTTTCAGGACTGCCATGAAGCGAAGCGTAGAGGGACCGGGTGCCCCTCCGCTGGAGACCGTATGTCCCAGCAGGGACCAACGAGCTTCATCAACTTGACCCAAAGCCTCCAGCGGAGGGGCACCCGGTCCCTATCCCAGCGCTGCGATTGCCTCCGTCACCGTGAACGCGCGCTCATACAGAGCCCGACCGACGATTACGCCTTCGAGGTTGGGGGCGCTTTCGCGGGCAAGCTGTTCAAGGTGAGAGAGGTCGCCGACCCCGCCGGAGGCAATGATTTTCGCATCAGTTGCCGCAGCGATTTCGTTCAGCTGATCGATCGCAGGGCCTTCCATCATCCCGTCCAGCTCGATCGCAGTGCAGAGGAAGCGAACAACGCCGCGATGCGTTAGGTCGGCGATGGCATCTGATACATCGACGCCGCTGGCCTCCGTCCAGCCCGCCAACGACACCTGCCCAGCCCGAGTATCCACAGAGACGACTATCCGATCCGCGTATGCATTGACCATCGCTTGCAGGAATTCAAGGTCGCGAATCGCGGCAGTTCCGATCACAGCTCGCTCAGCACCGGCCTCCAGCACAGCAGCCACCGACTCGTCATCGCGCAAGCCTCCCCCGACCTGGATCGGGCAGTCGACCGCGGCGGCGATGCGGCGCACGTTGTCCAGGTTCTGCGGCTCCCCGGCTTTGGCGCCGTCGAGGTCGACCACGTGGAGGAACCGGGCGCCTTCGTCGGCCCAGCGCCGGGCGGCGTCGACGGGGTCGGCGTCGTAGGCGGTCTCGCGCTCGTAGTCGCCCTGCAGCAGCCGCACGGCGCGACCGCCGCGAATGTCGATGGCGGGATAGAGGATCACGCGGCGGCTGGCGACTTGACGCAGACCCCGGCGAAGTTGGAGAGCAGGCGCAGGCCGGCGCTGCTCGACTTCTCGGGGTGGAACTGGACGCCGAAGACGTTGTCGCGCTCGGCGGCGCAGGCGAAGTGGGCGCCGTACTCGGCGCTGCCGAGCAGCTCCTCGCCGCTCGGCCGCGGCGCGAAGGAGTGGACGAAATAGAACGGCGTCTCCGAGGGGATGCCGTCGGTGAGGCGCGACTCGCGCTCCCAGCGCACCGGCGACCAGCCGATGTGCGGAACCTTCAGCCCCTCGGCTTCCAGCTCGCCGACCGGCCCGTCAAGCAGGCCGAGACCGGTGGCGCCGCCCAGCTCGGCGCTCGACTCGAACAGCAGCTGCAGGCCGAGACAGATGCCCAAGATCGGCACGCCCGCCTCGCGGCGCTCGGCGACCAGCTCGTCCAGCCCCAGCTCGCGGATCCGCGCCATCGCCGCCGGGAAAGCGCCGACGCCCGGCAGGATCACGCCGTCGGCGGCCCGCACCTCGTCGGCGTCGCTGCTGATCTTCGCCGTCACCCCGACGTGCTCGAGCGCCTTCTCAACCGAGCGCAGGTTGCCCATCCCGTAGTCGAGGATCGCGATCCGGGCGCCGCTCATTGGCTTAGCGTCCCCTTGGTCGAGGGCACGCCGCTCTCCTCGGGGTCGATCGAGACCGCCACGCGCAGGGCGCGGGCGAAGGCCTTGAACGAGGCCTCGATCATGTGGTGGGCGTTGGTCCCCGAGCGGACCCAGATGTGCAGGGTCAGCTTGGCGCTGTTGGCGACGGCGCGGAAGAACTCCTCGGCCAGCTCGCTGTCGAAGCCGGCGATCGAGACCACCGGCAGCTCCGCGGCGAAGTCGCAGTAGGGGCGGCCGGAGATGTCGATCGCGCACTCGGCCAGCGCCTCGTCCATCGGGATCAGCGCCGAGCCGTAACGGCGGATCCCGGCGCGGTCGCCGAGCGCCTCGTCCAGCGCCTGCCCGAAGACGATGCCCACGTCCTCGACCGTGTGGTGCGCGCCCGTCTCCAGGTCGCCCTTGGCCTCGACCTGCAGCCCCAGCCGCCCGTGGCGGGCGAGGAGGTCGAGCATATGGTCGAGGAAGCCGACCCCGGTGCCGGCGCTCGCCTCCCCCCCGTCGAGGTCGAGGGAGAGCTTGATCTGGGTCTCGGCGGTCTCCCGCTGCTTTTCGGACGTGCGGCTCATGACTTGCTCCTAATCATCGCGGACTCGCCGTGGACGGGGAATCCCTCCGCGCGGGCGATCGCATCAACGTGCGGGGCCAATTTTGCTGCGGCGTCGGCGGGGACCTCCACGGTTGAGATCTTGCGTCGGAAGACTTGCGGGCCCAGGGGCCCCGAGAAACGCCCCGCACCTCCGGTCGGCAGAACATGATTGGAACCGGCGACGTAGTCGCCGAAGGCGGTGGCGCTGTGCCGACCGGCGAAAACACAACCGGCGGTAGTGACGCTCGACGCAAGCAGCGCCGCGTCCTCCTCCAACAGCTCTAGGTGCTCCGGGGCGAAGGCGTTGGCCAGGTCGATCGCCGCCTCGGCGTCGGGCACGTGAACGACGGCTAGCGGTCCGTCGGCCACGCTCACGCGCGATTGCGAGACAGCGGCGACCGCCGCCTCAACTGCATCGAGCACGCGCTCCTCGACGGCAGTCACGATCAGCGGGCCGCTGTCGCCGTGCTCGGCCTGGGCGCAAAGATCGAGGGCGATCCACTCGGGATCGGTGTCGTGACCGGCGACGACCATCAGCTCGGACGGCCCGGCGAGGGAATCGATGCCCCGTTCCCCCGAGATCCATTGCTTGGCCTCACGGACCCAGGCATTCCCCGGCCCGACTACGACGTCCACGGGGTCAACCGTCTCCGTTCCGTAGGCGAGAGCGAAGATCGCCTGAGCGCCACCCATCGCGTAGATCTCCTCGACGCCGCAGAGCGCCGCCGCCGCCAGCACCAGCTGGTGAACCCTGCCGTCAGCAGTGGGAGGAGAGGCCAAGGCGATGCGGCCCACCCCAGCCACCTGGGCGGGGATGCAACACATCAGCACCGTGGAGGGGTAAGCGGCCTTGCCGCCGGGGGCATATACCCCCGCCGCCCCCACAGGGAGCTCGCGCAGAGTCACGGTTTGTCCCTGCGGGAGGTTCAACTGCTGCGTCTGCGGCTGGCCCTGCGCCTCGGCAACCGTCCTGATGTTGGCGGCTGCGACTTCCAGCGACTCTCGCAGCGCGGGATCGAGCCCGTCGAGGGAGCGCCGGGCCTCCTCCACCGGAACCCGAAGCGAGGTCGGCGGGTTGTCCGGTGCGTCGAAACGCTGCGTGTAGTCGAGGACCGCCGCATCTCCATCGGCCAGCACGCGCTCGAGGATCGTCGTCATGTCCTCGCGGTCGGGAGGAAACGCAATGCCCGTCGCCCACAGCCGGATACTCCTCGCCGTCCTGCGCGCACCCGCCCACTCGAAACGCTTCACCTTCATCTCGCCACCGCCTCCCTCAGCCTCGCGGTCAGCTCGTCGATCTCGGCGGCGCGCAGTTTGTGGGCGACGCGGTTGGCGACGAAGCGGGCGGTGCACTCGACGATCTCCTCGCGCACCTCGAGCTCGTTCTCTTCCAGGGTGCGGCCGGTGGCGACGAGGTCGACGATGCCGTCGCCGAGGCCGACCAGCGGCGCCAGCTCGACCGAGCCCTTGACCTCAATCAGTTCCACCTGACGGCCGGTCGACTCGAAGTAGCGCTCGGCGATCCGCGGGTACTTGGTCGCGATCCGCATCATCCCCAGCGAGCGCTCCGACTCGCCCAGGTCATCACGGCCGGTGCGGCCCGCCAGCACCATCCGGCAGCGGCCGTAGCCGAGGTCGAGCAGCTCGTAGACCGGCCGGTCGCTCTGCTCGAGCAGCACGTCCTTGCCGGTGATGCCGACGTCGGCGGCGCCCATCTCGACGTAGGTCGGCACGTCGGAGGGCCGCATCGTCACCAGCACCATCCCCGCGGTCTCGAAGATCAGCGAGCGGGAGTCGCCGCGCAGCTCTGAGGTGTCGACCCCGGCCGCGTCGAGCACGTCCAGGGTTTCCCCGAAGAGGGCGCCGCGGGGAACCGCCAGCTTCAGCGAGGCGCCGGCGCTCATCGCCCCTCCTCCCCGCGCCGCGACTCCTCCAGGCGGGCGACGTGGACCCGCTCCAGGTGGAGAGCGAAGCCCGCCGCCGAGAGGTCGAGGCCGAACCGCTGCATCAGCCCGTCGTAGCGCCCGCCGCCGCCGAGCACGTGGCCCAGCGCCGGATCGTAGACCTCGAGGATCGCGCCGCTGTAGTAGCCGAGGTCGCGGAGCAACCCCAGGTCGATCTGCACCCGCTCGGCCACGCCGCGCTCTTCGAGGCCCGCGTACGTCTCGCTGAGGCGCGAGATCGCGCGCTCCACGGCGGCGCCTCCGAGCCCCCTCGCCTGCTCGAGCACCTCGCGGCCGCCGCGCAGCTGCGTGAGGGCGACGCAGGTCTCGACCTGCTCGGTGCCGATGCCCGCCGCGGAGAGCTTCTCCTCGAGGCCGACGAGGTCATGCGCGGCGAGACTGGCCAGGATCGCGTCGCGCGCCTCGTCGCCCACGCCCAGCTCCTCCAGCAGCTGCCGGTAGAGATCGGCGTCGCCGAGCCCGATCACGGCGCGGCCAAGCCCCGCGGCGTCGAGCGCTGCCTCGAGGACCTCGACCACCTCGACCGTCCCCGCCGGCGCGGGGGCGCCGATCAGCTCGACCCCGGCCTGGACGAATTCGCGCATCTCCCCGCGCTGCGGGCTGACCGCGCGGTAGGCGCCGGCGAGGTAACAGAAGCGGTGCGGCGGCTGGGCGCCGGCGTAGCGGGTGGCGACGAGGCGGGCGATCGGGACCGTCATTTCCGAGCGCAGCGCCAGCAGATCGCCGCCCTCGTCGAAGAAGCGGTAGGCGGCGCCGTAGCCGCGGCCCTCGCCGCGCGTCAGCACCTCGTCGTATTCGAGCGCCGGCGTCGCCACCTCGCCGTAGCCGCGGCCTTCGAAGACCTCGATCAGGGCGTTCTTGAGCCTGCGCAGCTCGCGCATCTCGTCGGGCAGCACATCGCGCGTTCCGGGCGGAATCGGGTGGATCATCGGCCTGACCTTACGAGAGCGGCGGAAAAACCCCTGCTGACGGCTGCCCGCGAACCAGCGCCTGCGCGCCTAAGCGGGAACCTCCGCGGAGACGCGTTCGATCTGCGCGCCGAGCCCGCGCAGCCGCTCGTCGATCTGCTCGTAGCCACGGTCGATCTGGCGGATGTTGCCGATCTCCGAGGTGCCATCGGCTGCCAGCGCGGCGATGAGCATCGCCATCCCGGCGCGGATGTCGGGGCTCTCGACTCGCTCGCCATGAAGCCGGCTCGGACCGCTGACGATCGCCCTGTGGGGATCGCACAGCGTGATCCGAGCGCCCATCGCAACCAGCTTGTCGACGAAGAAGAGGCGGTTCTCGAACATCTTCTCGAAGATCAGGATCGAGCCCTCGGCCTGGGTCGCCAAGGCGAGGGCGATCGAGGTGAGGTCCGCCGGGAAGGCCGGCCAGGGGCCGTCCTCGATCTTCGGGATCGCGTCGCCGAGGTCGGACTGGACCCGCAGCTGCTGCCCCGGCGGCACGACCGCGTCGTTGCCGTCGATTTCCGAGTGCAGGCCGAGCCGCTTGAACTGCCGGCGGACCATGGTCAGGTCGGAGGACTCGACGTCGCGGATCCGGACGTCGCCGCCGGTGGCGGCGGCCAGGGCCATGAAGCTGCCCACCTCGATGTGGTCCGGGGAGATCGAGTGCTCGGCGCCGCCGAGGGTCTTCTGCCCACGCACGGTCATCATGTTGGAGCCGATCCCCTCCACCGGCGCCCCCATCCTGGTCAGCAGCCGGGCCAGGTCCTGCACGTGCGGCTCGCTTGCCGCGTTGCAGATCCGGGTCGCGCCGGGCGTCAGCGCCGCGGCCATCAGCGCGTTCTCGGTGCCCATCACCGAGGGCTCGTCCATGAAGATCTCGCAGGCGCAGAGGCCGCGCGGCGCGCTCAGCTCGATCCAGCGGTCGCCGGCGACCGTAGCGCCGAGGTCCTTGAAGGCGTCGAGGTGCGCGTCGAGGCGGCGGCGGCCGATGAAGTCCCCGCCCGGCGGCGGCATCCGGGCCTCGCCGAAGCGGGCCAGCAGCGGCCCGGCGAGCAGGAACGAGGCGCGGATCTGGTTCGAGAGCTCCTCGTCGACGACGGGGTCGGAGACGCCGCGGGCGCAGAGGCGGACGCTATTGTCGCCGACCCACTCGACCTCGACCCCGAGCTGCTCCAGCAGCGCGATCTGGGCTTCGGTGTCGCGGATGCGCGGAACCCGGTGCAGGAGCACCTGCTCCTCGGTCAGCAGGCAGGCTGCGAGGATCGGCAGCGCCGCGTTCTTGTTGCCGGCGACGTTGACCTCGCCGGAGAGCGGCACGCCGCCCTGGATCACGAACTTCTCCATGTTCTGGCTAGGGTAACGACCCGGATGGGACGGAGAGGCAAGATCGCGTTGGGAGCCGTGATCGTCCTGGCCGCGCTGCTTGCTCTGAACACTCTGATCGTCGACGGGGAGACGAAGAAGGCCGAAGTGACGGTGCCCGGCGGGCGGATTCTCGACCTGCCCGGCGGCGAAATGCAGGTGCTCGAACGCGGGCCGCGGCACGGCAAGCCGATCGTCCTCATCCACTGCTTCACCTGCGCGATCGACTGGTGGGACCGGATGCTGCCGATGCTCGAACGCAGGCACCGCGTGATCGCCGTCGACCTGCTCGGCCACGGGGGCTCCGAAAAGCCAGCCTCTGGCTACACGCCCGTGAACCAGGCACAGGTCGTCAGCGAGGCGCTGGAACGGCTCGGCGTCAGCGATGCAGAGATCGTCGGCCATTCCCTCGGCGGCACCGTCGCCGTCGCCTTGGCGCAGGAACATCCGCAGCTGGTCGGCCGGGTCGTGATCATCGACATGCCTCCCGACAACTCCTACGGCAACCTCGGCTTCCTCGCCAACCTCGTCTTCCGGCCGGTGATCGGCGAGGCGCTGTGGACGATCAAGCCGGACTTCGCCATCCGGGATGGGCTCGAAGTCGCGTTCGCCCCTGGGTTCAACGTCCCTGATGCGTTCGTGAACGACGTCAAGCGGCTGACCTACACGGCCTACGACAACTCGCCGTCCGGCGAGAACCAGTACCTCGCCGAAGAGTCCCTCGATCGTCGGCTGCGCTCAGCCGGCAAGCCGCTGATGGTCCTGATGGGCGCTGAAGAGCAGGTCGTCAACGACCCGCAGCGAGCGCTCAGGCAGTACGCCCGATCGGTTCCCGGCACCGAGACGCATTTGATCGCCGGCGCCGGCCACTCGCCCAACGTCGAGAAACCGCGCGAGACGGCCAATCTCGTCCTGCGCTTCGATGAAAAATCGGTAGGATCTTCTGTGCGCGGCGTCACGCAACGTGGCAAGCGGCCACCGAAAGATTCTGGGAAGGCGTTCGCGCAACGCGCTTCTGGGGTTGTTAGCGGCGCTACTGGTCAACAGTAGCGCCGCATCTTTTTGGCTTGCCAGAGCCGTTTGCAGGTTCTCCTGCAACCTGCGTTGCAGAATCCCGTTGCCGTCCGAGGCCCTCCGTACCGTACGAACTCATGTTCGATTCAAAGACCAAAATCACCACCCGGCTGACCGACGCCGCAGACCTCCTAATCGACTTCGCAACCCTAGGCGAGTACGGGCTGGAGCCCGTTGGGAGAACTCGCCAGGGTTGCGTGGACCCTCATCGGTCGAGTTCCACGAGAGCCACCGCCCGCACCGTCCACTGCAATCTCCTGGAGGAATCAGGATTGTTCCGCGGTCCGCGCCAGGGAATGACGCGGAGGCGAGGAGCCCGAGAGGCAAGCAGGACGTTCTCGGCGGACGGCGCCGCGTAGGAGCGCTACGCAAGCCGGCCGACGAGGACGTAATGCGCCGCCTATCGGGCGCCGCAGCCCGCGCCATTCCCTGGCGCGGACCGCTAAGAAAGAACCGGCGGCGACCAACTCTCCCAGGAGGTTGCCCTCCAAGTACCATCGGCGCTGAGAGGCTTAACTGCTCTGTTCGGAATGGGAAGAGGTGTTTCCCTCTCGCTATGCGCCACCGGAAATCTTGCGAGACCTGCGCCCGGTGGAGCTTGAAAACCGCACAAGGCCAAGAGGGTAATAAATATCCGTCAAGCCCTCGAGTCATTAGTACCGGTCGGCTGAGCACATTGCTGCGCTTGCACCGCCGGCCTATCAACCTGGTGGTCTACCAGGACTCTTACTCCCTCAAGGGGATGGGAGAACTTATCTTGAGGACGGCTTCCCGCTTAGATGCTTTCAGCGGTTATCCGTTCCATGCGTAGCTAACCTGCGGTGCCCTTGGCAGGACAACAGATACACCAGAGGCATGTTCATCCCGGTCCTCTCGTACTAGGGATGACTCCTCTCAATTCTCCAACGCCCACAGCAGATAGGGACCGAACTGTCTCACGACGTTCTGAACCCAGCTCGCGTACCGCTTTAATGGGCGAACAGCCCAACCCTTGGGACCTACTCCAGCCCCAGGATGCGACGAGCCGACATCGAGGTGCCAAACCGGTTCGTCGATGTGGACTCTTGGAACCGATAAGCCTGTTATCCCCGGAGTACCTTTTATCCGTTGAGCGACGGCGCTTCCACTTGCTACCGCCGGATCACTAAGCCCAACTTTCGTTCCTGCTCGACCCGTCGGTCTCGCAGTCAAGCTCCCTTGTTGCCTTTACACTCTACGCACGATTTCCAACCGTGCTGAGGGACCCTTTGGGCGCCTCCGTTACATTTTAGGAGGCGACCGCCCCAGTCAAACTGCCCGCCTGACACTGTTCACCGCCCGGATCACGGCGCGGTGTTAGAAGCTCAGAGCACCAAGGGTGGTATCTCAAGGGTGACTCCCCAGCGGCCAAAGCCACTGGTTCACAGTCTCCCACCTATCCTGAGCGAGATACCCCAAACTCCAATATCAAGTTGCAGTAAAGGTTCACGGGGTCTTTCCGTCTAGCTGCGGGTACTCGGCATCTTCACCGAGACTTTAATTTCACCGAGCCTCTCGTTGAGACAGCGTCCAACTCGTTACGCCATTCGTGCAGGTCGGAACTTACCCGACAAGGAATTTCGCTACCTTAGGACCGTTATAGTTACGGCCGCCGTTTACCGGGGCTTAGTTTCATTGCTTCGCGCCGAAGCGCTAACAAGTCCACGTAACCTTCCGGCACCGGGCAGGCGTCAGACCCTATACGTCGTCTTACGACTTAGCAGAGCCCTGTGTTTTTGGTAAACAGTCGGTTGGACCAATTCACTGCGGCCCCCTCAGGCTCCCTCCGTATGGAGTTCACCCTACCGGGGCGTCCCTTCTCCCGAAGTTACGGGACGATTTTGCCGAGTTCCTTAACGAGAGTTAGCTCGCTCACCTCAGTATTTTCTACTTGTCCACCTGTGTCGGTTATCGGTACGGGCACGCGAATCCTGCCTAGAGGCTTTTCTTGGAGGCATGGGATCGGAGACTCGCCGGCGGTCAAGCCAGCTGGCATCGCACCTCGCGTCAAAACGCCACCGCGGATTTTCCTACGGCGACTAGCTACGTACTTGCCCCAGGACAACCATCGCCTGGGTTCTCTTACCCTTCCCCGTCCCCCCATCGGTCATAACGGAAACGACGTGGTACAGGAATATCAACCTGTTGGCCATCGGCTACGCCTTTCGGCCTCGCCTTAGGTCCCGACTAACCCTGAGCAGACGAACTTTACTCAGGAAACCTTGGACAATCGGTGGTGGGGAGTCTCACCCCACTTTCGTTACTCATGCCGGCATTCTCACTTCCAGCCGCTCCACGGGGCCTTTCGACACCGCTTCACGCAGCTGGAACGCTCTCCTACCGCGTGCAGAGCCCGCAGGCCTGCACACCCATAGCTTCGGAGGTTAACTTGAGCCCCGTTGAATTATCCGCGCCCGAACACTTGACCAGTGAGCTGTTACGCACTCTTTCAAGGGTGGCTGCTTCTAAGCCAACCTCTTGGTTGTCTCTGCATTCGGACATCGTTTGCCACTTAGTTAACACTTAGGGTCCTTAGCTGATGGTCTGGGTTGTTTCCCTCTCGCGTACGAAGTTTATCCCCCGCACACTGACTCCCGAGTTAAATGTAAATGGTCTTCGGAGTTTGCCTGAAGTCGGTAACCTGGTCGGGCCCCTAATCCAAACAGTGCTCTACGGCCACAACACAATTACTCGAGGCTATACCTAAATATATTTCGGAGAGAACCAGATATCTCTGAGCTTGATTAGCCTTTCACTCCGATCCACAGGTCATCCGCCCAGTTTTCAACCTAGGTCGGTTCGGCCCTCCACGAGGTCTTACCCCCGCTTCAGCCTGCCCATGGATAGCTCGCTCAGTTTCGGGTCTACCGCCAGTGACTGTGTCGCCCTATTCAGACTCGCTTTCGCTACGGCTCCGCTCATCGCTTAACCTTGCCACTGACGAGTAACTCGCCGGCTCGTGATGCAAAAAGCACGCCGTCACACCCGAAGGTGCTCCGACCACTTGTAAGTCTACGGTTTCAGGTACTATTTCACTCCCCTTCAGGGGTGCTTTTCACCTTTCCCTCACGGTACTAGTTCACTATCGGTCACCAAGTAGTACTTAGCCTTAGAGGGTGGTCCCCCCAGGTTCAGATCACGTTTCACGGGTGTGGTCTTACTCAGGAACATCAATCGACAGATCAGAACGTTTTCACCTACGGGACGATTGCCCTCTGTGGTGCGAGGTTCCACTCGCTTCGGCTAACGCCTGATTTTGTAACTGTCGCCGAGCCAGGCACAGCTCGGACATGACGCCCTACAACCCCCAACAGACAACGCGTGCCCGCTTACATCTGTCGGGTTTGGGCTGATCCCTTTTCGCTCGCCACTACTCAGGGAGTCTCGGTTGATTTCTTTTCCTCGGGCTACTTAGATGTTTCAGTTCGCCCGGTTCCCCTCTGCCGGCTATGTATTCACCGACAGATGACACCGCATTACCGGTGCCGGGTTTTCCCATTCGGAGATCCGCGGGTCAATGGCTATTCAGCGCCTAACCGCGGCTTATCGCAGCCGTTCACGTCCTTCTTCGACTCTTGGTGCCAAGGCATCCACCGTAAACTCTTACTATCTTGACGGTGAGCGACTCACATTAAATGTGAATCGAAATTAATTACCCACACATCCGCGTCGCGCGGATGTGTTTTTTATTGGCCTTGTGCAGTTTTCAAGGTCCACCGAGGCGCACACGCGGGTAATCCGCGAGTGGTCTCTCAAAACTGAGCAGCGTTCCCACCAGCTAGAAGCTGGCGGGGAGCCCGGTCGACGTTCTAGAGAAATCTCCCTAGAAAGGAGGTGATCCAGCCGCAGCTTCCGCTACGGCTACCTTGTTACGACTTCACCCCAATCACGGGCCCCACCTTCGACGGCTCCCTCCTTGCGGTTAGGCCACCGGCTTCGGGTGTTGCTCGCTTTCGTGGTGTGACGGGCGGTGTGTACAAGGCCCGGGAACGTATTCACCGCGGCATTGCTGATCCGCGATTACTAGCAACTCCACCTTCATGGAGGCGAGTTTCAGCCTCCAATCCGAACCGAGGCGCACTTTATGGG
>JBQCHH010000005.1:0-22661 GCA_051954855.1 Solirubrobacterales bacterium
TCGTAAAAAGCGCCGTTAAATTTCCCCGGGCTTTTTGTGTACCCCCCCCCCCGGGCCACACCAACCCCCGGCCTACGCAGCCTCCGCCTCATGACCACACTCCCCCGCAGGGGCAGAGCCACGGCTCGGGTAGGAGCTGACTTGCCTTCGGGGGTTTTCGATACCTAGGCCGGAGGCTAGGCCGCCGGCGATCATTAGGAGGCCGGCGAGGAGGACGCCTAGGTGGAAGGCGGAGGTCGAGGCGGCGGGGGCATGCGCGGTGAGGGGGCCGCCGGAGACGTTGCTGCCGGCGATCGCCGCGAAGCGGGCGGAGATGACGGCGCCGAGGACGGCGATCGCCAGCAGGCCGGCGACGCGGGAGACGCCGTTGTTGATCCCGGAGGCGATGCCGACCCGGTGCTCGGGGACCGAGTCGAGCACGGTCGCGGTCAGCGGCGCCACGGTCGCCGAGAGGCCGAGGCCGAAGACGAGGACCGCCGGCAGCACCTCGGTCGGGTAGTCGGCGCCGGAGCCGATCCGCAGCATCAGCAGCAGGCCGACGCCGCCGACGATCGGCCCGGCGGTCATCGGCAGCCGCGGCCCGACCCCGGAGGCGAGCTTGCCCCAGCGCGGCGAGAGGACGAAGAGCAGGACCGAGATCGGCGTCGTCGCCAGCCCCGCCTCCAGCGGCGAGTAGCCGGCCACCTGCTGGAGGAAGAGACCGACGAAGAAGAGGCCGCCGATCAGCCCGGCGTAGGCGGAGAGCGTGGTCAGGTTGGCGACGGCGAAGTTGCGGATGCGGAAGAGGCCGAGGTCCATCATCGGGTGGCGAGTACGCAGCTCGTGCAGGAGGAAAAGCGCGAAGCAGGCGATGCCGGCGACCAGCGGCACCCAGACCACCGGGTCGCTCCAGCCGCGGCTCGGCTGCTCGATCAGGGCGAATACGGGCCCACCGAGCCCGGCCGCCGAGAGCGCGATCCCGCCCCAGTCGATGCCGCGGAAGGCGTCGGGGTCACGGCTCTCCTCGACCGAGTGCAGGGTCAGCGCCACCGTCGCCGCGATCAGCGGCAGGTTGACCCAGAAGATCGCCCGCCAGGAGGTGAGGCCGATCAGGGCGCCGCCGCCGGCCGGGCCGATCACGGTGGCGATCCCGGTCCAGGCGGTCCAGGTCCCAACCGCCTTGCCGCGCGCCTCGCCGGCGAAGGTGGCGGCGACGATCGCCAGCGAGCCCGGCACCAGCAGGGCGCCGGCGATCCCCTGCAGAGCGCGCGCCGCGACCAGGAACTCGACGGTCGGGGCGAGCGCGCAGAGGGCCGAGAAGACGCCGAAGCCGATCAGGCCGATCACGAACATCCGCCGCCGCCCGAACTGGTCCCCGAGCGAGCCGCCGACCAGCAGTAGCGAGACCAAGGTCAGCATGTAGGCCTCGACCACCCACTGCTGGCCGGCGAGGCCGGCGCCGAGCCCGTCGCGGATCGCCGGCAGCGCCACGTTGACCACGGTGCTGTCGAGAAAGACGACCGTCGAGCCGAGGATCGTCGCGATCAGCGTCAGTCGCTGTTGGCGGGACACATGGCGAGTCTAGGCAGGCGAGCCGGTCGCCTCGTCCAGTTCCCGTAATTGCGCCGCGGGCGTGAAAAAGTTGCGGTAGGCAAGCGTGGTGGCCACCAGCGCCGAAATCGAGACGCTGCCGAGCAGGGTGTAGAGGAGGATCAGCTGCAGGCGGACGGCGTCGGTGGGGCTGGCGCCGGCGAGGAGCATGCCGACCATCGTGCCGGGGAAGAAGATCAGGCCGGTGGTCTTGGTCGAGTCGACCAGGGTGATCATCCCCGAGCGCAGGGCGCGGCGGACGGTCGGGGCGGCGGCTTCGCGGGCGGTGGCGCCGAGCGCCAGGGTCGCCTCGATCCGCGCCCGCGCCTCGCCCATCTCGTCGCCGAGGCGGTTGAGGGCGACGGCACTTGCGGTCATCGCGTTGCCGATCACCATGCCGCCGACCGGGACCAGGTAGCGCGGCGTCGGTTCGAAGATGCCGAGGGCGACGACGAGGCCGAGGGTGCTGCCGCCGGCCAGGGCCAGGGCGATCAGCAGCGGCCGGAACGAGCCCGGCACCTTCTTGGCGCGGCTGCGGGCGGTGATCGCGCCGAACAGGACCATCACCGCCAGCAGCGCCAGCACCAGCCAGATCGTGTCGGCTTCGAAGATCAGCTTGATCGCGTAGCCGACCAGGGTGAGTTGGACGAAGGAGCGGGCGGTGGCGATGCCGATGTCGCGCTCGAGGTCGGCGCCGCGCCAGAAGGAGATCGCCGCGGCCAACGCCACCAGCGCCAGCGAGGCGGCGACCTGCCAGAGCTGGACGTGGATCGAGGTGCTGGCGGCGGCCATCGGAATCACGCCAGAGCCTCCCTCTCCCTCCGCGATCTCATGCCAGTACCTCCGCCAGCGGGCCGCAGCCGACGAGGCGGCCGGACTCCAGCCGCAGCACCCAGTCGCTGAGGCGGCGGGCCTGCTCGGGGTCGTGACTGACGAGGACGATCGAGATCTCCAGCTCGCAGCGCAGCTCGGCCAGCGCCGCCTCGATCGTGTCGCGGGCGGCGTGATCGAGGGCCGAGGTCGGCTCGTCAAGGAGAAGGACCGCGGGACGCTGCGCGAGCGCCCGCCCCAGCATCGCCCGCTGCTGCTCGCCGACCGAGAGCTTCGACACGTCGCGCCCGGCAAAGGAGGGCTCTAGGCCGGCGAGCGCCAGGGTGCGATCGAGGTCGAGTGGCTCGCCCGCCAGCTCGGCCGCGTAGCGGAGGTTCGACTCGACCGTCCCCGCCAGCAGCGCCGGCAGCTGCGGCACCAGCGAGACCTCGCGGCGCAGCGCCAGCGGCTCGTAGCTGTCGAGCGGGCGGCCACGGTAGGCGATCTCGCCGCGGTCCGGGTCGGCGAGCCGGTTCAGCAGCCGCAGCAGCGTCGACTTGCCCGCGCCCGAGGGCCCGACGATTGCCGTCGATCCCTTGGGGATCCCGGCGCTGAGCGAGTCGAGAACAGCCTTGCCGCCGCGGTCCAGCCCCACCTCGCGCAACTCGAAGAGCACCGGACGCAAGATAGTTGCCGAACCGTCCGGTTTATCTGTTAGGGCGAGTTCGGCTGGAACAATCCGGGTAAGGAGATCAGGCGATGGCTAGAGCGATTTGGAGCGGAACGATCAGCTTCGGGCTGTTAAACGTGCCCGTGCGCATGTACAGCGCGGTGGCGCGGCGCAGCATCGCCCTGCGCGAGATCCGCGAATCCGACAGCGCCCGGATCAAACACCGCCGCGTCGCCGAAGGGACCGACGAGGAGGTCCCCTACGAGAACATCGTCAAAGCCTACGAGCTCTCGCCCGGCCAGTACGTGCCGCTGAGCAAAGACGAGATGGCGGCGCTGGCGCCGGAGAAGACTCGCGCGATCGACGTCCAGGACTTCGTCGACATCGAGGAAATCGACCCGATGTACTTCGACAGCCCCTACTACCTCGGCCCCGCCGACGGCGCCGAGAAGGCCTACTCGCTGCTCGCCGCGGCGATGGAAAGCTCGGGCAAGGCCGCGATTGCCCGCTTCGTCTTCCGCAACAAAGAGCATCTCTCGGCGCTGCGCGCCACCGACGGTGTGCTGACCCTGACCACGATGCGCTTCCACGACGAGGTCGTGCCGCCGTCCGAGCTCGACGACGCGCTGCCGGACAAGAAGCCGAAAGTCGCCAAGCGCGAGCGGGAGATGGCGGAACAGCTGATCGACCAGCTCAGCACCCAGTTCCAGCCGGAGTCCTACCGCGACGAGTACCGCGAGCAGCTGCTGGCGCTGATCGAAAAGAAGGCGGAAGGCAAGGAGATCGTCGCCCCCGAGGTCGAGGAACCGAAGGAGACCAAAGCTCCCGACCTGATGGCGGCGCTGGAGGAAAGCATCGCCGCCGCCAAAGGCAAGGACGGCGCCGGCAAGAAAGCGGCCAAAGGCAAGGCGAAAAAACGCGCGGCCGTGAAATCGAACGGCTCCTCCAAAAGAAAAGCCAAAGCCAAAGCCTCGAAATAGGGCCGTAAGCCGTGGGCGAGACCCGGCAGGTCGAGGTCGAGGGCAAGGAGCTGCGGCTCACCAACCTCGACAAGGTGCTCTATCCCGAGGCCGGGTTCACCAAGGGCGAGATGGTCGACTACTACGCCCGGGTCGGGCCGGCGATGATCCCCCACCTCAGCGGGCGGGCGGTGACGCTGCGCCGCTTCCCGGAAGGGGTCGATGACCTCGACGCGGCCTTCTTCGAGAAGCGCTGCCCCAAACATCGGCCGAAATGGGTGAAGACGACGAAAGTGCAGGCGGGGCCGCGGGCGGGCGTGATCGAGTTCTGCGTCTGCGACGGCCTGCCGACCCTGATCTGGATGGCGCAGCTGGCGGCGATCGAGCTGCACCCCTCGCTCTCGCTGGGGCGGGCGCCGAAACGGCCGACCGTGCTCGCCTTCGACCTCGATCCCGGTCCGCCCGCCGACGTCGTCGACTGCTGCCGGGTGGCGCTGCGCCTGCGCGAGCTGCTCGCGCAGCTCGACCTCGAGTGCTTCGCCAAGACCTCCGGCTCGAAGGGCATGCAGCTCTACGTGCCGCTCAACACCAAAGTCACCTACGAGCAGACGCGGCCCTTCGCCCAGGCGCTCGCCCAGATCGTCGCCAAGCAAAACCCCGACGACGTGCTGGCGAAAATGGGCAAAAAAACCGACCGCAGCGGCAAGGTCCTGATCGACTGGTATCAGAACAACGAACGCAAAACGACGATCTGCGTCTACTCACTCCGCGCCCGCGAACACCCCACCGTCTCCACCCCCGTCACCTGGGGCGAGGTCGAAGCCGCGGCCGACTCCGGCGACGCCAGCGCCCTCGTCTTCGAAACCGCGGACGTCCTCAAGCGCCTGGACGACCACGGCGACCTCTTCGCCCCGGTGCTGGAGCTGGAACAGGCCCTCCCCGACCTCTAGTCGAACTTCTGGCGGACCACCGGTTGCCGCGTCGCTTTGACCTCGTCCAGGCGGCGGACGGGGGTGGTGTACGGGGCGTTTTTGGCTAAGTCGGGGTTGGTTTGGGCCTCGGCGAGGATTTTGTCGACGGCGTCGGCGAAGGCGTCTAGGGACTCCTTGGTCTCGGTCTCGGTGGGCTCGACCATCAGGGCCTCCTCTACTAGGAGGGGGAAGTAGACGGTCGGGGGGTGGAAGCCGAAGTCGAGGAGGCGCTTGGCGAGGTCGAGGGTGGCGAGGCCGAGCTCGCGCTTCATCGGCTTGCCGGAGAGGACGAACTCGTGCATGCAGTGGCGGTCGAAGGCGACCGGCAGGTGCTTGCCGGCGCGGCCCTGGGCGAGGCGCGCCTTCAGGTAGTTGGCGTTGAGGACGGCGGTCTCCGAGGCCTCCGCCAGGCCGTCGGCGCCGAGGCTGAGGATGTACGCGTAGGAGCGGACGAAGACGCCGAAGTTGCCCTGGAAGCCGCGCAGGCGGCCGATCGACTTCGGCCGATCGAAGTCGAGGTCGTAGCTCGGGCCATGGCCGTTGGAACCCTCGCGGCGGATCACCTGCGGGCGCGGCAGGAAGGGCTCGATCCGGTCGGAGACCGCGATCGGGCCGGCCCCGGGGCCACCGCCGCCGTGCGGCTGGCTGAAGGACTTGTGGAGGTTGACGTGGACGATGTCGAAGCCCATGTCGCCGGGGCGCGAATGGCCCATCACCGCGTTCAAGTTGGCGCCGTCGTAGTAGAGCGTCCCCCCCGCCGCGTGGATCAGCTTGGCGATCTCGGCGATGTTCTCGTCGAAGACGCCGAGCGTGTTGGGGTTGGTCAGCATCAGGCAGGCGACTTCGCCCTCGTTCTCGGCCAGCTTCGCCCGCAGGTCGTCCATCTCCACCCCGCCGCGCTCGTCGGTCGCGACCTTTACGGCGCTGTAGCCGGCCATCGTCACCGAGGCCGGGTTGGTGCCGTGGGAGGTGTCGGGCGCCAGCACCTTGGTCCGCTGTTCGCCGCGGTCGGCGTGGTAGGCGCGGGTCAGCAGCAGGCCGGCGAGCTCGCCATGGGAGCCGGCGCTCGGCTGCAGGCTGACGTGCGGCAGGCCGCAGATCTCGCTCAGCGACTCCTGCAGCAGCCACATCAGCTCCAGCGCTCCCTGAGCGCGGCGCGGGTCCTGCGCCGGGTGCAGGCGGGCGTGGCCGGGCAGCGCCGCCACCCGCTCGTTGAGGCGCGGGTTGTGCTTCATCGTGCAGGAGCCGAGCGGGTAGAAGCCCGTGTCGAGGTCGAAGTTGCGGCGCGAGAGCCGGTTGTAGTGGCGGACGATCTCCGGCTCGGCGATCTCCGGCAGGCGCGGCGGCTCGGCCCGCAGCAGCTTCTCCGGGATCAGTTCCGCCAGCGGCTTCTCCGGGACGCCGGCCGCGGGCAGCGCCGCGGCGCGGCGGCCAGGCTTCGACTTCTCGTAAATCGTCTTCGCGCGTTCCGCCTGCATCGGCGTCTCCGTCAGCGCCATCAGCGCGCTCCCTCCGCAAGGGGCGACTTGCTCTCGCTATCCGAGACGAACTCGCCCCGCTCCGCTGCGACTGCGGCGCCGAGCGCCTCGGCCAGCTCGTCGATCTGGGCTTTGGTGCGGCGCTCGGTGATGGCGACGAGGAGGCCGTCCTCATACTCGGGGTAGGCGCGGCTGAGGGGGTAGCCGGCGGCGACGCCGCGCTCGGCGACTCGGTCAAGGACCTTGTCCACGGGCGCCTCCAGCCGCACGGCGAACTCGCGCGCGACCGGCGCCTCGTGCAGCAGCTCGACCCCGTTCACCGCCGCCAGGCGCTCGCGCGCGTACGCGGTCCGCTGCACCAGCAGCTCGCCCAGCTCGCGGAAGCCCTGGCGGCCGAGCCAGGCGAGGTGGATCATCGCCCCCAGCGCGTTCAGCGCCTGCGCGGTGCAGATGTTGTTGGTGGCTTTCTCGCGGCGGATGTGCTGCTCGCGCGTCTGCAGCGCCAGGACGAAGCCGCGGCGGCCGTCGACGTCCTCGGTTTCACCGGCGATCCGCCCCGGCATGCGGCGGATCTGCTCCTCGGTCGCGCAGAAGAAGCCGAACGAGGGGCCGCCGAAGTCGAGGCGGTTGCCCAGCGGCTGACCCTCGCCGAGAGCGATGTCGGCGCCGCACTCGCCCGGCGGCTTCAGCGCCCCCAGCGTCATCGGGTCGCAGGCGACTACCAGCAGCGCCCCGTGCTCCTTCGCCGCTGCACCGAGCGCCTCGACGTCCTCGACCGCGCCGAGGAAGTTGGGGTTCTGGAGGAAGACCGCGGCGGTCTCGCCGTCGACCGCCCCCGCCAGCTCCGCCGCGTCGGTCAGCCCGCCCTCAAGCCCGACTTCGACCACCTCGGCCCCGTAACCGACCGCGTAGGTCGCGAGCGTCTCCCGACTGTGCGGGTGCAGGCCGCGGGAGACGACGAAGCGGCGCCGTTTCGTCGCCCCGATCGCCAGGTAGCCGGCCGAGGCGACCGACGAGGGCCCCTCGTACAGCGCCGCGTTGGAGACCGGCAGCGCGGTCAGCTCCGACATCGCCGTCTGGAACTCGAACATCACCTGCAGCCCGCCCTGGCTGATCCCCGGCTGGTAGGGCGTGTACGGGGTCAGGAACTCGCTGCGCGAGGTGATCGCGTCGACGATCGCCGGCACGTAGTGGTCGTACATCCCCGCCCCGACGAAGCAGACCTCCGCTTCGGCGTCGGCGTTGCGCTCGGCCAGCGCCCGCAGCCGCTCGTAGACCTCCGCCTCCGACATCCCCGCCGGCAGCGCCAGCGGACGGCCCAGGCGCAGCGGCTCGGGGATCTGCTCGAAGAGCTCGGCCGGGGACTCGACGCCGATCGCGTCGAGCATCTCCCGCCGGTCGTCAGGGGTTGCAGAGGTGTAGCGGGTCACCGCGTCTAAGGCTACGAAAGCTGGATAACGGGCTCGACGCCTAGGAGTCCAGCAACTTGCGGTATTCCTCGACGCCGAGGAGCGCCTCGGCCTCCGCGGGCGTAGTCAGGCGCACCTTGACCAGCCAGCCCTCGCCGTAGGGGTCCTCGTTGATCTTCTCCGGCGCGTCCTGGAGCGCGTCGTTGACCTCGACGATCTCCCCCGACATCGGCGCGATCACGTCGCTCACCGCCTTGACCGACTCGACCTCGGCGTAGGAGAGGTCTTTCTGGATCTCCGTCCCAACCTCGGGCGGGTCGAAGAAGACGACCTCGCCGAGCGAGTCCTGGGCGTACCAGGTGATCCCGAAGGTCGCCTGGTCGCCCTCGATCCGGGCCCAGTCGTGTTCCTCGTGATAGCGAAGGTCGTCGGGGTAGGTGGCGTCGGCCAATCTCAGCTCCTTTTCGCGTACAGGGGCTTGGAAGCTATCCGGGCGGGGCGGCGTTTGCCGCGCACGTCGATCTCGATCTCGGTCCCGATCTCCGCAAGCCCCGACTTCACGTAGGCCATCCCGGCGCCGACTTCCAGCGAGGGCGAGAAGGTGCCGCTGGTGACGGCGCCGACCTCGTCGCCCCCGTGCAGGACCGGGTTGCCTTCGCGCGGAATGCCCTGGCCCTCGATCTTGAAGGCGACCAGCCGCTCGGCGGTGCCCTCGGTGCGGGCGCGGGCGATCGCCTCGGCGCCGATGAAACCGGTCTCCTCCTTGCAGCACCAGCCGAGCTCGGCCTCGATCGGGTTGCGCTCTGCGCTCAGCTCGTTGCCGTGCAGCGGGTAACAGACCTCCAGCCGCAGGGTGTCGCGGGCGCCGAGGCCGCAGGGGACGACGCCGGCGTCGAGCAGCTCGGCCCAGATCGGCGGCGCCACCTCGGGATCGAGCAGCAGCTCGACCCCGTCCTCGCCGGTGTAGCCGGTGCCGCAGACCAGCGCCGGGCGGCGGCCGATCTGAGCGTGGGCGACGCGGAAGCGCGGCGGCAGCTCGATCCCCAGCGCCGCGCTCAGCACCGTCCGCGCGTGCGGGCCCTGGACGGCCAGCATCGCGTAGCGGTCGGCGACGTCGCGGACGATCACGTCGAAGTCGCGGCTCTGGCGGCCGAGCCAAGCGAGGTCGCCCGCGTGATTGGCGGCATTGGTGACGATCAGGTAGCGGTCGCCGCCGAGCCGGTAGGCGAAGAGGTCATCGAGCACCCCGCCGTCCTCCTGGCAGAGGCACGAGTACTGGGCGCCGCCGACAGTGATCTTGGCGACGTCGTTGGAGAGCACCCGCTGCAGGAAGGCCAGCGCCCCCGGGCCCTCGACCTCGACCTCGCCCATATGCGAGACGTCGAACATCCCCGCATGCAGCCGCACCGCCGCATGCTCCTCCCGAATCCCCTCGTACTGCACCGGCATCTCCCAGCCGGCAAAGGGCACGATCTTCCCCCCAAGCTCTTGATGCTTCTCGAATAGAGGAGTGCGCCGGAGGTCAGCCACGAGCCAGCAAGGCTATTCGTGCGGGCAATCCGGTGCCCCTCTGACAGAGGCTTTGGGTCAAGCCGATGAAACGGTCGGTCCCTAGTCAGACGTACGGTCTCTGGCAGAGGGGCACCGGATTGCCCGACAGAGATCAGTCTTTGAGAAAACCGGGCACGTCGATGTCGTCGTCGCTGACCCGGAGTTTCCGGATATCCGTGTCCTCAGCCGAGACGCGCGGGCGGCTCTCGTAGCGGCGCCGCACCCGCTGCGGCGAGCGGGCCAGCAGCTCGAAGCCCTCGAAGCCGGTTGCGATCACGGTGACCCGGACCTCGTCCTTCATCGACTGGTCGACAACCGAGCCGAAGATGATGTTGGCGTTGTCGTCGGCCTCGGCCTGGACCAGTTGGGCCGCCTCGTTGACCTCGAACAGGCCGAGGTCCTCGGGGCCGGTGATGTTCAGCAGCATCCCGGTCGCGCCTTTGATCGACTCCTCGATCAGCGGCGAGGTGATCGCCGCCTTGGCGGCGTCGAGGGCGCGGGCCTCGCCGGAGGCCGAGCCGACGCCCATCAGAGCCGAGCCGGCGTCGCGCATGATCGTCCGCACGTCGGCGAAGTCGAGGTTGATCAGGCCGGGGATGGTGATCAGGTCGGTGATGCCCTGCACGCCCTGGCGGAGGATGTCGTCCGCCTGGCGGAAGGCCTCGAGCACGCTGGTGCGCCGCTCGACCGCCTGCAGCAGCTTCTCGTTCGGAACGATGATCAGGGTGTCGACGTTGTTGCGCAGTTTCTCGATCCCTTCGAGCGCCTGCTGCATCCGCCGTTTGCCCTCGAACTCGAACGGCTTGGTCACGGCGCCGACCGTCAGGGCGCCGATCTCTTCCTTCGCGATCTCGGCGATGACCGGGGCCGAGCCGGTGCCGGTGCCGCCGCCCTCGCCCGCGGTGACGAAGACCATGTCGGCGCCCTTCAGCGCCTCCTTGATCTCGTCGCGGCTCTCCGCCGCCGCGCCGGCGCCGACCTCAGGGTTGCCGCCGGCGCCGAGGCCGCGCGTCAGCTCCTGGCCGATCGAGAGCTTGATGTCGGCGTCGCAGGCCTGCAGCGCCTGCGCATCCGTGTTGACGGCGACGAACTCGACGCCGCGAATGCCGGCGTCGATCATGCGGCTGACCGCATTGGTGCCACCGCCGCCGGCGCCGACGACCTTGATGACCGCGAGGTAAGTGGATTCCATCTCCCGATTTTCTCCAGCGCGCCCGGTTTCCCTGGCGCCGTTTGAAAGCTTTCAGTTGAGTTGAGCCTTGGTTCCGTCCGAGCCTTCAGCAACGCTCTAGGGTTGGAGTCGCCGCTTCAAGCACGGAAATTGCGCTTGAACGTAGGGCATTCCGGGGGTTCTGTCAAACGCCCGGGAGGCATCGTGCAGGCGCCATTCTCGACCCTGGGTTGAGGGTTTGCCTACTCTCACCCTCTACTTGAGGCTTTTCAGAGCCGCTTTGCAGAGCGGTTTATAGCCTCAACCTCTGGCTTCAATGCACGGGCGGAAGTTCGTGTTCCGAGCCCCCGTAAGAGGGCCGGCTGGGCGCGCTCAGGTCTACATAATCGAGCGCGGTTATCGAGGGATCGGCCAGGATGGCCGCCGCCGCCCGCCACTTGCGGGCGGCCTGGGAGGCATCGCCGAAGCGCAATTCGATGCCCGTGGTGAGTTCGACGTCCACCCCGCTTTCTTCGCTAAAGCTGCTGCCGACGACATACGGGCGCAGTTCGTCGGGGACGGCGCCGAGCACCTTTGCCTGTTCGAGCGCCGGGCCGCGGAGATGGCCGCTCTTCGGCGGTTCTTCCAGCGGCAATTGCGGCAACGGTGGTTTTTCCGGCAGAGGGAGCCAGCGGACGATCGCGCCGCCGGCAGTGACGCCGACCGCTTCCGAGCCTTTGCCGATCTGCGCCACCGGCCGCGGCACCATCACCGTCGGTTCGGCGGTGCCTTCGCGGACGAAGAACCAGTAGACGGCGACGATCGCGACGATCGCGGCAACCGCCGCCAGCGCAAGCCGGACCTTCGCAGCCCCCAACCTGCCGCCCACTCGACGCCGCCCCTTCACAGCTCCCAGCCCTCCGGCCACAAAACTTCGCCCAGCACCTGCACCTCCGGTTCCAGCTCGACGCCGAAGCGCTCGTGGACCCGGCGCCTTCCCTCCGCCATCAGCGCCAGCACGTCGGCGGTGGTCGCGCCCTGGTCGTTCTCGACGAAGTTGGCGTGCTTCTCGGAGAAGCGGGCGCCGCCGTGGCGGAGCCCGCGGCAGCCGGCCGCCTCCAGCAGCTGGCCGGCCGAGCGCCCTTCCGCCCGCGAATCGTCGGGGTTCTTGAAGGTTGAGCCGAAGGTCTTGATCCCCGAGGGCTGAGCCTCGCGGCGTCGGTCGCGCATCTCGGCGAGAGTGGCGCGGATCCCATCGGGATCGGCGGGCCGGAGGTGGAACGAGGCGCGAGCGACGATTTCGCCGGGGCGCAGGTTCGAGTGCCGATAGGTGAAACCGAGCTGGTCGGGCGCGCGCCGGTCGCTGCCGGCGGCGGTGCAGACGTCCACCCACTCCAGCACCCGGGCCAGCTGGCCGCCGTAGGCGTTGGCGTTCATCCGCACCGCGCCGCCGGTGGTGCCGGGGATGTTCACCCCGAACTCCAGTCCCGACAGCCCCCAGCCGGCGGTTTTCGCCGCCGCCGAGGGAAAGCGATAGCCGCCGCCGCAGACCACGCGCTCGCCCTCGCGCTCGATCTGGGCCAGATCGCCGTTCAGCTTCAGGGCGAGTCCGTGGAAGCCGTCGTCGGCGATCAGCAGGTTCGAGCCCGAGCCGATCACCCCTACCGGCAGCCCTTCCTCGTCGGCCCAGCACAGGGCGGCGACGAGAGCATCCTCGTTTCCCGGCCGCGCAAACCAGTCGGCGGCACCGCCGGTGCGAACGGTCGTCAGCCGCGCCAGCGGGAAGCCCCGCTGCACGCCCTCGGGCGCCGCGCTCATCGGAGAACCCGCCTTCGTTTTTCCCGAGCCCTCATCACGACTCCTCCGCAGAGGCGGCCACTCCCGTCACCAGCGCCTCGCCGAGCTTGAAGACATCCCCGGCGCCGATCGTGACCAGGACCGTGCCCTCGCCATAGAACTCGTGGTGGTGGTCCAAGCGGTCGGCGAGTGCCCGCTGCGCCAGCTCGATCCGCGGCAGCCACCAGACCGGCCGCCCCCCCATCCGCTCGGCCGCGGCCTGGGCGACCCGCAGGCCGCTGACCCCGGCCAGCTCACCGACCGGCTCCTCGCGCGCCGGGTAGACGTCGAGCACGATCACCTCGTCGGCGGCGCTCAGGGCAGCGCCGAACTCCGTAGCCAGCGCCTTGGTCCGCGAGTAGAGATGCGGCTGGAAGACGGCGATGAGGCGCGAGGGGCTCTGTTCGCGCAGCGCACCGAGGGCGGCGCGGACCTCGGTCGGGTGATGGGCGTAGTCGTCATATATATGGACCGGCCCCCGCGAGCCCTTGCGCTCGAGGCGGCGATGGACGCCGGGGAAGCTGGCCAGCGCCTTCGCCGCCGCGGCGAGATCGAAACCGGCCAGTTGCAGCGCGCCGAGGGCGGCGCGGGCGTTGCGGAGGTTGTGGCGTCCCGGCACGGCCAGAGGCAGTTCGGCCGGGCCGGGCGCAGAGGCGTCGAAGCGGACCCGCTCGTCCCTGCGTCCGTCGAGCCAGAGCATCTCTTCGTCCGCTGGCGTCACCAGACCGCGCGCGGGACCGGCGAAGGCGGCGAAGGCTTCGTGCAGCTCGGCCAGCGAGCCCCAGCGCGAGTGATGATCCATCTCGACGTTGGTGATGATCGCGACCTCGGGGCGCAGGCGCAGGAAGCTGGCGTCGCTCTCGTCGGCCTCGGCGACGACCCACTCCCCCTCGCCCCAGCCGGCGTTGGCGGTGGCGCCGTCGGAGCCGAGCCCCGGCACCTCGCCGCCGATGAAGAAGGCAGGGTCGGCGCCGAGCGCCCGCAGCGCCCAGGCCGCCATCGCGGTGGTGGTGGTCTTGCCATGGGTGCCGGCGATCGCGATCAGGCGCTTCTCGGCGCAGAGCTCGGCGAGCAGCTGCCCCCGGTGGATCGGCTCGATCCCGCGCTCGCGGGCGAGGGCGAGTTCCGGGTTCTCCTCGCCGATCGCGGTCGAAACCACGACCTCGGCCCCCTCCGGCAGGTTGGCGGCGTCATGCCCGACCGCCGGAACGAGCCCCACCGCCCGCAGGCGCTCCATATAAGAGGAGTCGCTGCGGTCGCTGCCGGTGACGGTCGCGCCGAGCCGCGCGCAGACCAGCGCCAGCCCGCTCATCCCAGCTCCGCCGATGCCGATGAAGTGCAGCCGCCGCCCGGCCCAGTCGGTCATGGGGCGCCTCCGCGAGCCGGCAAAAACCCGCCTATAAGGACGGTTTTTGCCGGTTCGATGCAGCAGCGGGTCATCGCGCGGCCTCCAGGACCTCGTCGGCGATGCGGCGGGCAGCATCGGGCTTCGCCAGCCCGCGCGCCGCGGCGGCCATTGCCTCCAGACGGGCGCTGTCGCCGAGCACCGCCTGCACCTCGGTCGCGAGACGGCCAGCGTTCAGCTCCACGTCCGGGATCACCGTCGCGGCGCCGCCGGCGCGCATCCACTCGGCGTTGGCGCTCTGGTGGTCGGCGGTGGCGAACGGATATGGCACCAGGATCGCCGGACGGCCGGTGGCGAGCACCTCGAAGATCGAGCCGCCGGAGCGGCCGAGCACGAGGTCGGCCGCGGCGAGCGCATCGCCGAGGTTCGGCTCGTAGTCGAGCAGGGTGTAGTCGTCGGCATACGGGGCGGCGACGAGCCTCGCCTCCAGCTCCGGGAAATCGCGCTTGCCCGCGATGTGGAGGACGTGGAAGTCGCGCGGGCGCACTTCTTCCCCCATGCCGGGAGCGACTGCGCTCGCTTGCTCGGCGAAGGCCTCGACCGCGGCGACGTTGATCGAGCGAGCGCCCTGGCTGCCGCCGACCACCAGCAGGCAGCGCGCGTCCGGGTCGATCCCGAACCGCGCCCGCGCCGCCGCGCGGTCGCCTTCCAGCACCGCCCGCGGCACCGGTCGTCCCGTCACCAGGTAGGGAGCGCCGGTCCGCCCCGCGATCGGGAAGGCGAGGCAGACGCGCCGCGCCCGCCCGGCCAGCAGTCGGTTGGCCAGCCCGAGGTGGCTGTCGGCCTCGGTCAGCACCAGCGGCGTCCGCGTCAGCGTCGCCGCCAGCCCGGCCGGCCCGGCGACGAAGCCGCCGCCGCCCATCACCACGTCGGCCTGCCGTCGCCGCAGCACCTTGCGCGCGGCGCCGACCGCGGCCAGCGCCTCCGCCCCGGCCCGCGCCGCCCGCAGCGGGTTGCGCCGGTCGATCCCGCGCACCTTGACGAAGTCGATCTCGTAGCCCGCGGCCGGCACCAGCTCGGCCTCGATCCGCTCGCGCGTGCCGAGGAAGCTGACCTCGGCGCCGCTAGCCCGAAGCTCGTCGGCGACCGCCATGGCGGGCACGACGTGCCCCGCGGTTCCCCCCGCCGCCACCACCACTCTTGGCTTTCCTGGCACCGCTCGACTTGCTCCTTTCGCGCGCGGGCGCGCGCCCGCCTTCGACGACGCGCAGTTTGCCAGCGCCGGTGGGCGTCGCAGCGCGCACCGCCCCGGCGCGGCCGCCGCGGGCGACGTTGAGGATCAGCCCGACGGCGAACAGCGTCGCCATCAGACTGCTGTTGCCGTAGGAGACGAAGGGCAGCGGCACCCCGGTCAGCGGCGCCAGCCCCATCACCGCGAAGAGGTTGATCGTCGCCTGCACCAGCACCAGCGAGGTCAGCCCCGCGACCATCAGCTTCGAGTAGACGTCCTTCGCTTTCTGCGCGACTTTGAGGCCGGCGTAGCCGAACATCCCGAAGAGGCCGACGATGGCGACGATCCCGGCCATCCCCAGCTCTTCACCGATCACCGCGGTGATCATGTCGGTGTGGGCCTCGGGCAGGTAGAAGGCCTTGGAGACGCCGTTGCCGATCCCGACCCCGAAGAACCCGCCGGAGCCGAGCGCGATCTTCGCCTGCGCGGCCTGGAAGCCGGCGCCGGAGGGGTCGGCGGTCGGGTGCAGGAAGCCGGTCAGGCGCGCCATCCGGTAGGGCTCGACCACCGCCGCGGCCAGCGTCAGGCCCCCGATCACCAGCGCGATCTTGCCCAGGTCCGCCGGCCGTGCGCCCGCCGCGACGAGGGTGGCGGCGGTTGCGAAGACGATCACCATCGTCGTTCCCATGTCGGGCTCGAGCATGATCAACCCGCAGCAGACGGCGGCGACCAGCAGGTAGGGCTTCAGCCCGGTCAGCGTGCGCACCCGCTTCGGCTTGCGCGCCAGCATGTCGGCGCCGTAGAGGATCAGCGCCACCTTGGCCAGCTCCGAGGGCTGGATCTGCAGCGAGCCGCCGCCGATCCAGCGGGTGGCGCCGTTGACTTCGCTGCCGGCGCCGAGGACGGCGACGAGGAGGAAGACGGAGCCGCCGAGGAGCAGCGGCGTCAGCTCGCGGATCCGCTTCAGGTCGATGCGGGCGGTGACGTGCATGATCACCAGCGCGATCGCGCCGAAGATCAGCGTGCGCTTCAGGTAGTAGGCGCTTTCGGAGAGGCCGCCTTCCGCCAGGACTTTCGTCGTCGAGCTGGCGGAGAAGACCATCACCGCCCCCAGCGCCAGCAGGCAGAGGGTCGCGGTGAGGAGCATGTTGTACTCGGCGGGGAGCGGGCGCGAGCGCTTCTTCGCCCGTCGCTTGGCGCTGCTCTTCTCGGCGGCGCGGCCGCGGCCGAGCGACAGCGACAGGGCGCTCATCGCTCCAACTCCCGGACGATCCCGCGGAAGCGGTCGCCGCGCGCTTCGAAGTTCTCGAAGGCGTCGAAGCTGGCGCAGGCGGGCGAGAGCAGGACGACCTCGCCGGGCCGGGCCGCGACGGCGGCGCGCTGGACGGCGTCCTCGAGGCCGGCGCACCGGTGCAGCTCAACCCCGGCCTCGGCGACCGGCGCCAGCTCCCGCGCCATCCGCTCGGTGGTGGCGCCGATCAGGTAGCAGGCGCGCGCGCCCTCGCGGATCGGCTCGACCAGCGGCGCGAAGGGCTCCTCCTTCTCGCTGCCGCCGAGGATCGCGTGGACGCCGCCGTCGAAGGCGCCGATCCCGACCGTGGCCGAGGCGACGTTGGTCGCCTTCGAGTCGTTGACGAAGCGGACGCCGCCGATCTCCGCCACCTGCTCGAGCCGGTGCGGGACGCCGGCGAAGCTGCGCAGACCCTCGCGCACCGCCTCGCGGTCGATCCCCATCGCCAGCGCCGCCGCCGCCGCGGCCATCGCGTTGGCGACGTTGTGCTCGCCGAAGAGGCCGAGCTCGGCGACCGGCAGCAGCGGCTCGCCGTCGTAGAAGATCGTCCCCTCGGCGACCGAGACCTCGCAGTCGGGGGCGGCGCCGGTACAGAAGGCGACCCGCCGCCCGCAGCCGCCGAGGTCGGCGCTCGCGGCGAAGGGGTCGTCGGCGTTGTAGACGGCGACGTCGTCGTTCCCCTGGTTGGCGAAGATCCGCAGCTTCGCCGCGAGGTAGTCCTCGAGCGTGGCGTGGCGGTCGAGGTGGTCGGGGGCCAGATTGAGGAAGACCGCGCACTCGGGCGCAAAGGCGACCGTGTCCTCGAGCTGGAAGCTGGAGCACTCGCAGACGATCGTGGCGTCGGGGTCGACCGCGCCGACCAGCTCCGAGAGCGCCGTGCCTATGTTGCCGGCGACCGCAACCGGCTCGCCGGCGGTGCGGTAAAGGTGGCCGATCAGCTCGGCGGTGGTGGTCTTGCCGTTGGTGCCGGTAACGCCGACGAAGCGGTTCGGCAGCGCCCGCCAGGCCAGCTCCATCTCCCCTGCCACCTCGACGCCCCGCTCCAGGGCAGTTGCGATCACCGGCGCCTCCCGGGGAACCCCCGGGCTCTTGACGACGGTCCGCGTCCCCTCGAGCTGTGCCACTCCATCCGTATCCAGGAAGACTTCGACGCCGACCCCCTCCAGTCCTGCCGCCCCCTCCGGGTGAGCGGAATCGACGGCCCGCACCCGCTCCCCCCGCCCCGCCAACATCCGCGCCGCGGCCTGCCCGGAGCGGGCGAGTCCGACGACGAGGAACGGGCCCTGCGGCAGGGGCGGGCGGGCTTCCTTGGGGGGAACGCGCTGAGTCACGCCCAAAGCTTCGCGGGCGGCTCGGATAGCCCTGGTCATGTAACATTCTGTCGCAGGTTGAGAGTGCTCGAGTTGTCCATCGACCTCCGGAAAGGGTCCGCTTCGGCGGGCCCTTTCTATTGGGACCCCGGCGCCAAAGCGCCGGGGTCGGCGACTACTGCCGCATGCTTTGGATGAGCATCCAGAGCAACAGCAGGTTAAGAGTGCTCATTTCGTCCATCTCATCTCCTTTCTCGTCGGGGACGGGCCTTTTGAGGGTTGCCCCGAGAGTCAGGAGCTGAGCGCTCCCATGTCGCCTTCTGCAGCTTACTAATTACGCAGTTTTTTGTCTGCGAACCCCTTAATCTCGTTCGCCAGAGCGACAGGCTGGTCGAGGGGGATCAGGGTGTAACAGTCGGGAAGCTCGACGTAGCGGGAGCTGGGGAAAGAGTCGGCGAGGTGGCGGCCTTCGCTGTTGGGCATCATCGTCCCCTCGGCGTCCCAAACGACGAGCACGGGGCGCTCGAAGGAGGCGAGTGCTGGCGTGGCGGCGCGGATCTCGCGCCTGCCGTGGCGGACGTCGCGAACGTACTTGCGGGTGTCGCGCCGGATCTCGGGGCGCTTCAGCGGCTGCAGCCAGCGGTGCATCAGCTCGTCGGGCACGCCGCGCTTGCTCATCCGGCCGTAGGTGAACGGCAGGCGGCGCAGGGTCGGTGAGGAGAGGGCGAAGCGCATCGCCCCGAAGCCACCGGGCAGCCAGCCTGAGAGCGCCGCGATGCGACCTGCCACCCCGGGTGGGTAGTTGCCGGCGGTCTCGCAGGATACCAGCACCAGGCCGCCGACCCGGTCGGCGCCACCGTGGGAGATCATCGTCTGGGCACCGCCCCAGTCGTTGAAGCAAACGATCGCATCCTCCAGGTCCAGCCGCTCGAGGAACTCGGTGACGATGCGCGAAAGCCCCGGCAACGAGAGGTCCGCGTCCGGCCGCAGCGGCTTGCGGTGAGCGCCCAGCGGCAGCACCGGCGTCAGGCAGCGAAACTGCGAGCGCAGCTCGGCGACCACCCCGTCCCAGAGCCGCTCATCATGCGGCAGTCCGCCGACGAAGACAATCGGCCTGCCCTCGCCGCCGCTGTCGCCGTAGTCGATCGGCCCCGAGCTGACCTCCACCTCTGGCATCAGCGCCCTATCGACTGCTGGTACAGCGTGAAGCCGATGCCGCTGCAGACGGCGGCGATGATCCAGAAGCGGAGCATGATCTTCGTCTCCGACCAGGCCATCATCTCGAAGTGGTGGTGCAGGGGCGCCATCAGGAGGACGCGGCGGCGGAAGGCTTTGAAGGCGAAGACCTGGAGGAGGACCGAGAGAGCCTCGATCACGAAGATGCCGCCGATGATGATCAGCAGCACCTCGGTCTGGGTCATCACCGCCAGGGCGCCGATCGCGCCGCCGAGGCCGAGCGACCCGGTGTCGCCCATGAAGATCGAGGCCGGGAAGGCGTTGAACCAGAGGAAGCCGATGCAGGCGCCGACCAGGCAGGCCGAGAGCAGCGCCAGGTCCTTCTGCTCACCACTGACGAAGGCGATCGCCGTGTAGGCGAGGAGGACGATCGCGCAGGAGCCGGCGGCGAGACCGTCGAGGCCGTCGGTGAGGTTGACCCCGTTGGAGGTGCCGGCGAGGACGAGGAAGACGAGGACGAAGTAGAGCACCGGGCCGAGTTCGATGCTGCCGCTGCCGATGCGGAAATAGAGCGTCGGTTCGAGCCCGACCGAGTGGCGGGCGACCCACCAGAGGCCGAAGGCGAGCAGCAGCTGGCCGAGCAGCTTCCAGCGCCCCGCCAGCCCCAGCGAGCGGCGTTTGACGATCTTGATGTAGTCGTCGGCGAAGCCAAGCGCGGCGCAGCCGAGCGCCACCCCGAAGACCGCCAGGCTCTGGGGGTCGCGCTCGGAGAGGACGAGGAAGGGGACGCAGATCGAGGCGAAGAGGATCAGCCCGCCCATCGTCGGCGTCCCCGCCTTGGCGTGGTGCTCCTGCGGCCCGTCCTCGCGGATGTGCTGCCCGAACTCTCGGACCCGCAGGAATTCGATGAACCTCGGGCCGAGGAAGATGCAGATCAGCATCGCCGCCATCCCCCCGATCAGGACTTCACCCATCGCCGCCCTCCATCAGGCCGGCTCCCACCAGCTGCTCGGCGACCGCCTCGAGGCCGGCCGAGCGCGAGCCCTTGACGAGGACGGCGTCGCCCGGCGCCAGCCGCGCCGCCAGCAGCTCCGCCGCCTCGGCCGGGTCGGCGACCAGCTCGTCGGGGTCGTAGTCGCGGGCCGGCAGGCCGACGCCGATGACGAGGTCGACGCCGTGGGCGCGGGCGTGCTCCCCGACCTCGCGGTGGTAGCCGGGCGCGCCGGGGCCGAGCTCGCCCATCTCGCCCAGCACCGCGACCGTGCGCTCGGCGCCGAGGCCGGCGAGATGGTCGAGCGCCGCGCGCATCGACACCGGGTTGGCGTTGTAGCAGTCGTTCACGAGGACGATCCCGCCCGGGAGCTCCAGTCGCTCACCGCGGAAGCGGGAGAATCCTATGCTCGCAGCGCGGTCGGCCATCTCCGCGAGGTCGGCGCCGAGCGCCACCCCGACGGCGACCGCGGCCAGCGCGTTGGTGAGGTTGTGGGCCTCGGTGAAGGGGAAGTGGAAGGTCTGGCTGCCGAGCGGGGTGCGGACGAGCGCTTCGGTGACGCCGTCCTCGACCTTCGCCTCGGTCGCCTGGACGTCGCCGCCTGGGCCGAAGCGCAGTTGCCGGCCGATCGGCTCCAGGTGGGGCTCCAGCTCGCCTGCTTCAACGGGCGCGACGGCGGTGCCGCCCGGCGGCAGGTCGGCGAGGATCTCGGCCTTCGCCGCCGCGATCGCCGCGACCGAGCCGAGCAGCTCGACGTGGACCGGGCCGACGTTGGTGATCACCGCCACCTCGGGCTCGGCGATCGCGGCCAGTTCGGCGATCTGACCGCGGCCGCGCATCGCCATCTCCAGAAACAGCAGGTCGGCGTCGTCGGGCGCCTCGAGGATCGTCAGCGGCAGGCCGATCTCGGTGTTGAGGTTCTCGCGGTTGGCGTGAACCCGGCCGGGCAGCAGCGCCTTGGCGATGTCCTTGACCGAGGTCTTGCCGACCGAGCCGGTGACGCCGACGACGCGGGCGCCGAGCGCCCGTCGCCAGGCCCGCGCCAGCGCCTGCATCGCCGCCAGCGGGTCCTCAACGGCGAAAACCCAGGGCGTGTGCCTGCCCTTTTCATCGCTATCCGGTGAAAAGGTCCGGCGGACTTTGGGGCCGATGACGACGCCCCAAGCCCCGGCCGCGATCGAGGCCGGGGCGAACTCGCCGCCATCGCGCTTCTCGCCGCGCAGGCCGAAGAAGAGGTCGCCGGGGCCGGTCGCGGTCGAGTCGATCGTCGCCCGGCGGGGCGGCTCCTGAGGCCCCTCGGCCAGTACCTCGGCGCCGAGGGCGGCGGCGATCTCCGCGGGCGAGAGCCTCATGCCGGGCTGCCGAGCCTCCAGAGCTCCTCTCGGGCGACCTCGCGGTCGTCGAAGGGGATCTTGCGCCCGTCCTTGAACTCCTGCCCCTGCTCGTGCCCCTTGCCGGCGATTACCACCGTGTCGCCGGGCGCGGCGCGGCCCAGCGCCAGCGCGATCGCCTCGCGGCGGTCGACGACGACCTCCAGCTCCACAGCGCCTGCGGCACCCTCGGCCCCCGCCGCCACTTCGGCGACGATCGCCTCCGGGTCCTCCGAGCGCGGGTTGTCGGAGGTAACCACGGCCAGGTCGGAGAGCTCGGCTCCGGCCCGCCCCATCTTCGGCCGCTTGTCGCGGTCGCGGTCGCCGCCGGCACCGAAGACGGCGATCAGCCTGCCCTCGGTCAGCCGCCGCGCCGCCCGCAGCACGTTCTCCAGCGAGTCGGGCGTGTGAGCGTAGTCGACCAGGACTGAGAAGCCCTGCCCCTCGTCGATCGGCTCGAACCGGCCCGGCACCCGCGCCGCCTTGGCCAGCCCGGCGGCGGCGATCCCCGCCCCCACCCCCATCGCCTCGGCCGCGGCGAAGGCGCCGAGCGCGTTGGCGACGTTGAAATGGCCGGGCAGGCCGGTCCGCAGCCGCATCTCGGCGACGGTGAAGCTGGCGCCACCGGCGTCGAACTCGACGTCCTTGGCGCTGTAGTCGGCGGAAGCGCCCTCGGCAGAAAAAGTGACGCAATCGAATTCCTCGGCGAGGCGGCAGCCGTAGGGGTCGTCAACGTTGACGATCGCCGTCTTCGGCCCCGCCTCGAACAGCTTGCGCTTGGCGAGGAAGTAGTCCTCCATATCGGCGTGGAAGTCGAGGTGGTCCTGGGTGAGGTTGGTGAAGATCGCCACCTCGAAGTGGATCGCGTCGGCCCGGTGCAGGGTCATGGCGTGCGAGGAGACCTCCATCGCGCAGGCCTCGTCGCCCCCCTCCAGCATCTGGCGGAAGGTCACCTGCAGCTCGATCGCCTCCGGCGTCGTCCGCACCACTTCCTTCTCCACCCCGCCGACCACCTGCTTCACGGTCCCCAGCAGCCCGCACGGATAGCTCGCCGCCTCGAGGATCTCCCGCACCAGGAAGGCCGTCGTCGTCTTCCCGTTCGTCCCGGTAACCCCCACGACCCGCAACTCCGCCGTCGGATCCCCCCAGAACCGAGCCGCCAAAGGCGCCATCGCCGCCCGCGAATCGGGAACCACCACCTGCGGTACAGCCAGCTCCGTCAGCTCCCGCTCAACCACAAGCGCCGCGGTGCCGTCCTCAACCGCCCGGGGAGCGAACTCATGCCCGTCAGCCTTCTCCCCGACCACGCAGAAAAACAGCGACCCAGGCCCCACCTTGCGACTGTCATACACCAGCTCAGAAACCCCCACGGTGTGGTCACCAACGACCCGGGCATCGGGAAGCTCCGCGACAAGCTCATCCAATCTCATCATCCGCGGCACGATTCTAGGTAGCGGATCGGGTGCCCCTCCGATGGAGGCTTTGGGTCAAGCCGATGAAGCTCGTCGGTCCCTGCTGGGACATACGGTCTCCAGCGGAGGGGC
>JBQCHH010000006.1:0-63956 GCA_051954855.1 Solirubrobacterales bacterium
GCGCGTTCGATGCCGCGCTGGGCCGGGGCGTCGGGGCGCCGCGCGAGGCGGGCGGCGCCGGGCCCGCGCGCCCCCCCCCCCCCCCCCCCCCCCCCACTCCCATTTCGACGCTTAGATCGAGTCGAGAGTCAGGCGGAGGCCTTCGTCGAGATCGACCTCTGCTCGCCAGCCGAGCTCCTGTTCTGCGCGGCTGGCGTTTAGGGCGATGCGCTGGACCTCGCCGGCTCTTGGTGGGGCGAACTCGGGTTCGAAGTCGTCGCGGCCGCCGAGCGCTCGCAGCGCCTCGGCCAGCTCGAGGACGTTGGTCTCGCGGCCGGTGCCGATGTTGATCGGGCCGCTGACTTCGGAGCCCGCGGCCGCGATCGCGGCGGCGACCACGTCGCCCACGTATATGTAGTCGCGGGTCTGGGTGCCGTCGCCGAAGACGGTCGGTCGGCCGCCCTCGCGCAGGAGGCCGCAGAAGATCGCGATCACCCCGGCCTCGCCGAGCGGGTCCTGGCGCGGGCCGTAGACGTTGCCGAGCCGCAGCGAGACACCCGAGAGCCCGTACAGGCGCTCGTAGAGCGCCAGGTAGCCCTCGGCCGCGAACTTGCTCTGGCCGTAGGCCGAGAGCGGTGCGATCGGCGCCTCCTCGGCCAGCGGCAGCTCCTGCCCGTCGCCCTCGCCGTAGATCGCTCCGCCGGTGGAGACGAAGACGACCCGCCCGCACTTCGCCGCGCGTGCCGCCTCCAGCACGTTGGCGGTGCCGCCGACGTTGACGGCGGCGTCGAAGAAGGGGTCCGTCAGCGACTTGCGGACGTCGATCTGGGCGGCGAGATGGAAGACCCGCTCCGGTCGCCGCTCCACCGCCAGCGCCCGCAGCTCGTCGGCCTCGCGGATGTCGAGCTCGACCAGCTCCGCTCCCGCCGCCAGAGCCGCGTCTAGGTTCTCCCGGCGCCCGGTCGAGAGGTCGTCGACGACGGTCACCTCGTCGCCCCGGGCGAGCAGGGCGTCGACCCGGTTCGAGCCGATGAAACCGGCGCCGCCGGTGACCAGGGACCTCATCAGGCGGACGATCCTAAGGGGATCGTCAAAGCGCCGACGGCCGCCCGAACGGGTACATCCCCCCTTGCACAGCCGATGGCCCCTGCTACCCTCGCCGCCCGATGCGACTGATCGTCACCGAGAAGAACAACAGCGCCAAGAAGATCGCCGAAGCCCTCAGCAACGGCACCAACAGCGCCGACAAGACCTTCAAAGTCCCCTTTTACGCCTGGACCGACGCCGAAGGCAACGAGCAGATGACCGTCGGCCTCAAGGGCCACGTGCTCGGCCCGGCCTTCCCCGAGGGCTACTCGAATTGGCAGAAGACCGATCTGCACGACCTGATCGACGCCCAGCTGGTCAAGGAACCGACCGACAAAAACGTCGTCAAAGCGATCAAGAAACTGGCCAAAGAGGCGGACGAGCTGGTGATCGCCACCGACTTCGACCGCGAGGGCGAGCTGATCGGCCTCGAGGCGCTGGAGGAGATGCTCGACGCCAACCCGGCGCTGGGCACGCGGGAGGAAACCGACGCCGGCACCCTGCGGATCCAGCGCGCCCGCTACTCGGCCCTGACCAAAGAGGAGATCGAGCGCGCCTTCAACGAGCTCGACACGCTCTCCTACCCGCTCGCCAACGCCGGCGCCGCCCGCCAGGACATCGACCTGCTCTGGGGCGCGACCCTGACCCGCGCCGTCTCCCTCGCCAGCCGCCGCTTCGGCTCCAACTTCCTCTCGGTCGGCCGCGTCCAGAGCCCGACCCTGGGGCTGATCGTCGAGCGCGAGATGGAACGCCGCGCCCACGTCCCGAAACCGTTCTGGGAAGTGCTCGCCAGGTTCGAGCACCCCGACGGCAGCTTCGAGGCCCATCACACGGTCGACAAATTCTGGGAGAAGGCCGAGGCCGACGCGGCGCTCGCCGGCACCGCCAGCCCCGGGACGGTGAAAGCGGTGACGGCGCGCAAGAACACGCGCAAACCGCCGACCCCCTACAACACCACCGCCTTCAGCACCGACGCCTCCAGCCGGCTCGGCATCACCCCCGCTAGCGCGATGCGGATCGCCGAGGACCTCTACATGGACGGCTTCATCTCCTACCCGCGCACTGACAACACCGTCTACCCGAGCTCGCTGCCGGTGCGCGAGCTGATCTCCTCGCTGACCCGAATCAAGGAGTTCTCCGCCGCCGCGGGCCTGCTCGACGGCGAGCTGACCCCGACCCGCGGCAAGAAAGAGACGACCGACCACCCGCCGATCTACCCGACCCAGGCGGTCCACCCGGGCGCCCTGGAAGGGCCGAAGAAACGGGTCTACGAACTGGTCGTCCGCCGTTTCCTTGCCACCTTCAGCCCGCCGATGATCACCGAGTCGACCCGCGCCGACATCGAAGCCGGCGACCAGGCCTACTTCGTTCGCGGCTCGGTCGTCGTCGACCCCGGCTACGCCGGCATCTACACCTACGCCCGCTCGGCCGACGAGGAGATCCCGAAGCTGGAGGAGGGCCAGACCCTGCCGCTCGACGGCGAGCCGTGGGTCCTCGACAAGGAGACCCAGCCGCCTGGCCGCATCTCCCAGGCGAAACTGATCGAGATGATGGAGGAGCGCGGCCTCGGCACCAAAGCGACCCGCGCCGACATCATCCAGAAGCTCTTCGACCGCGGCTACGTCTACGGCAACCCGCCGGTCCCGACCGAGACCGGGATCGCCCTCTACGAGGGGTTCAAGAACTACGTGCCGGCGATGGCGACGGCGGAGATGACCGCCCAGCTGGAGGCGGAGATGGATCGCATTGCCGCCGGCGAGATGTCGAAGGGCGCGGTGGTCGGCGAGAGTCGCGAGCTGCTGCACAAGACCTGGAACGAAATCGACGAGAGCCGCGAAGACCTCGCCAAAGTGATCTGGAAAGGGATGGACGAGGACCGCATCCTCGGCCCCTGCAAGGTCTGCGAAGAAGCCGGCCGCACCAAGGAGGACGGCTCGCCGAACATGCTGCGGATCATCCGCGCGAAAAAATCGGGCAAACGGTTCGTCGGCTGCACCGGCTGGACCGCCGACGACCCGAGTTCCTGCGACCAGACTTTCCCGCTGCCGCAGCGCGGCGACGTCTTCCGGTTGGAGGAGCGCTGCTCGATCTGCGACCGCACGCCGCGGCTCAAAGTCCAGCCCTTCCGCGGCCGGCCCTGGAACCTCTGCCTCAACGACGACTGCGAGTCGATGCAGGAGATGAAGAAACGCCGCGCCGAACGCGAAGCGGCGAAAGCCGCCAAAGCCGAGATGGAAAAGAAGGCGCCGCCGAAAGGCGACGAGGACGCCGCGCCCGCGAAAGCCAAAGCCTCGAAAGCCGACACCGCGACGCGCGGCCGCAAACGCGCCAAAGCCGGCGCCAAAAGCTGAGGCCGCCAGTTGTTCATCTCCCTTGAGGGGATCGACGGGTCGGGGAAGAGCACCCAGGCGCGGCTGCTGGTCGAGGCGCTGGGGGAGGGGACGGTGGCGATCCGCGAGCCGGGCGGCACCGAGGCGGCGGAGCGGATCCGCGAGCTGCTCGCCGACCCGACTGTTTCCCTGGAACCGCTGGCCGAGCTGATGCTGTTCCTGGCGGCGCGGGCGGACCTGACCGAGCGGGTGATCCGGCCGGCGCTGGAGGACGGGCGCCACGTCGTCGCCGACCGCTTCTCCGACTCCAGCGTCGCTTACCAGGGCGCCGCCCGCGGGCTTGGCGTCGGCGAGGTGATCGGCCTCTGCGACGCCGCGACCGACGGCCTCTGGCCCGACCTGACGCTGCTGCTGAAGCTCGACCCCGAGACCGGGCTGGACCGCGCCGACGGCGATGACCGCTTCGAGCAGGAGGGCCTCGGCCTGCAGCAGCAGGTCGCTGCCGCCTACGAGGAGATCGCGACGATCGCCTCCGACCGGGTCGTCGTCATTGACGCGGGAGGCTCGGTCGAGGAGGTCCACCGGCGGGTGATGGAGGCGGTGCGTGACCGCAGCCGAGATTGACCACACCATGGTGGGGCCAAAATCGGAAGCGCTGGCCGCAGCGACCGAGCATCAGGCACGGGCGCGCGTCGCGCTGAGCGCGGCGCTGGCGGGGGAGCCCTCGCACGCCTACCTCTTCCGCGGGCCGCGCGGCTCGGGTAAGCGGGCGGCGGCGCGGGCGTTCGCGGCGGAGCTGATCGCCGCCGCCTCGGCCGAACCCGAGGACGCGCGGCGGCGGGCGCTGCTCGATCCCTCGCCCCATCCCGACCTGGTCTGGCTCGCCCCGGCCGGCGCCCAGCACATGGTCGAGGAGGTGCGCGAGCGGGTGATCCGCGCCGCTGCCTACCGCCCCTTCGAAGGCGGCAAGCGGGTCTTCGTCGTCGAGGCTGCCGAGGCGATGCGCGACGAGAGCCAGAACGCGCTGCTGAAGACGCTGGAGGAGCCCCCCGAGTTCGTCCACCTGATCCTGTTGAGCAGCGACCAGGAGGGCCTACTGGAGACCGTAGCCTCCCGCTGCCGAACCATCGACTTCACCCCGCTTCCAGCCGAAGTGTTGGAACGCGAACTCGCCGACGGGACGAAAGTACCCCTATATGGAGGGGAACCGTCCCGTCAGCCTGAGGAGATCGCGGCTGCGGCTCGGCTCGCGGCCGGGGACGTCGAGCGGGCGCGGTTGCTGCTGTCGCCGAGCGGTCGCGAACTGCGCGCCGAGGTCGAGCGATGCGTTGCCGCCGCGCTTGAAGGCGAGACCGCGACGGTGCCCTGGAAGGGGCTCCTCGACCGCGCCAAGGCGGCCGGCGAGGACGCTGAAGCCGCCGTCCGCGAAGCGCTGGAGGAGGAGTCGAAAGCCGGGATAAAACGCAGTGCCAAAGACATCACCGATGGCGCCAAACGGGCCGGGCGCCGTTGCCGCACCGAAATCCTTGCCCTCAGCCTCGAGCTCTGCGCCACCTACCTGCGTGACCTCGCCGCCGTCGCCTCCGGCGCGGAGGAGGTCGCCTTCAACCGCGACCGCCTCGACCGCCTCAGCTCCCAGGCCGCCGGCCTCGACCCCGTCCGCGCCCGCCGTGGCGCCGAGCTCGTCCAGGAGACTCGCCGTGGCCTCGACCTCAACGTCTCGGAGGAGTTAGCCCTCGAGGCGCTCTTCTTCAGATTGGAGCGCCTGCTCGCCTGACGGCGTGCTGCCGTTACGCTCTTCGGCCGCCTGTTTCGCCGCCTTTTCGATCGCCCGCTCTTGCGCCAGCCGCGTGATCTGCGCCGCCTGGCGGGACATGATCACGCTGAAGTTCAGCGCCAGCCCGAGCAGCAGCAGCAGCACGATCGAGAAGAGGGCGACGTTGGTGTTGCGGACGCCCATCACCCTCGCGACCACCTCGAGCAGGCCCGGGAAGGCGGCGCCGGCGAGCATCCCCAGGCCGGCGACGAACCAGATCACGCTGTAGCGCTCCTGCAGTTTGTCGCGGCGAATCAGCTCGAGGATCATCAGCATGAAGAAGATGGCGAGGATCGCGGCGACGATCCGGGTACGCGCGGTGAGGTGGACCTGTCCGCTTTCCGCTGCCGCCAGCAGCAGGAGCTTCACTGCTTCGCCTCCACGTGCCGCGGCCGGAACTGCCCGACCAGGAGCACGACCAGCCCCTTGAAGATGAAGAAGGCCGAGCGCAGCGGCGTCAGGAACGAGGAGCCGCCGACCCGCTCCAGCATCCGCACCGGCAGCTCCTCGACCCGCAGGCCCTGGCGCACCGCCAGCTGCAGCGACTCGATCTCGGCGAAGTCCGGCGAGTAGTGCTCGCTGAACAGCGCCATCACGCGGCGGTTGGCGGCGCGCATGCCGCTGGTCGTGTCGGTGAAGCGCTGCCGCGTCGCCAGGGTGAGGAAGAAGCGGAAGACGCTGATCCCGATCCGCCGCGAGAAGGTCGGCTTGTAGTCGCCGCTGGCGGCGACGGCGCCCTCGTGGTAGCGCGAGCCGATCACCAGGTCGGCGCGGTCGGCGGTCACCTCGGCGAGCAGGCGGGCGACCTCCTCGGCCGGGTGCTGTCCGTCGGCGTCGAGGTGGGCGCAGGCGTCGTAGCCGCTCCGCAGCGCGTAGAGGTAGCCGGTCTGCAGCGCCGCTCCCAGGCCCTGGTTGAAGGGCAGCGAGGCGACCAGCGCCCCGGCCTCGCGCGCCCGCTCCGCGGTGGCGTCGGTGGAGCCGTCGTCGACGACGAGCACGGCGGCCCCCGGGATCGCCTTACGCACGTCGGCGATCACCGAGGCGACCGAGGCCTCCTCGTTCCAGGCGGGAATGAAGACGAGCGTCCGCACCCGTTCGATTCTTCCACGTGGGCGCGGAAAGACCCGTTTGACACGGCGTTTAAAAGATTGTGTTAGGAAATCTTCATGCGTAGTCCCGACCAGAAACCGCCCACCCCGCAGCCCGGGGCCCTGCGCATCGGCATGCGCCTCTGGCTGACGGCCGCCTTCGCCGCGGTCAGCTTCATCACCGGCGGCGCCGTCTACTTCTTCGGCGACAACCACCAGGCGCTGGTCGGGGCGATCGTGGTGGGGATGGTCGCCGGCTTCCTGATCGCGGTGGCGATCTCCCACCGCGTCGTCAACCTCGCCCGCGCTGCGGGGGAAATGGCCGGCGGCTCCTTCGACGCGCCGCTGAAAACGGGAGGTCCGGACGAGATCGGCGACCTCGCGCGCGCGCTGGACTCGATGCGCGCCTCGCTGAAGGAGAGCTTCGGCGTGCTCACCGCCGACCGCAACAAGCTCGCGGCGATCTTCGACGGCCTCACCGACGCGGTGATGGTCGTCGACTACGAAGGACCGGTCCGCTTCTCCAACAGCGCCGCCTCCCGCATCCTCGATTCCGACGGGCAGCCGCCGCAGGTGATCCAGGCCCTGCTCCACCGTGCCTCTCAGGTCGGTTTCTCCGCCCACCCGGCGCTGCGGCTCGGGGACCGCGCCTATGCGATGACCGCCCGCTCGCTGCCCGACGAGCGCGCGGTGCTGGCGGTCATGCGCGACCGCACCGACGAGCTGCGCAAGGAGCTCGCCGAAGCCGATTTCGTCTCCAACGCCGCGCACGAGCTGCGCAACCCGCTGGCCGGGATCTCCGGCGCGATCGAGGTGCTGCAGGCGGGCGCCAAGAACGACCCCAAGGACCGCGACCACTTCCTCAAACGGCTGGGCGAAGACGCCGAGCGGATGAACCGGCTGACGCAGTCGCTGCTGACCCTGGCCCGGGTCGAGTCGCGCGGCGCGCCGGAGAGCGAACCGGTCGACGTGCCGATGGCGATCCGCGACGTGGTCCAGGCCTGCGACGCGCCGCCGCACGTTGAGCTGGTCGTCGACGTCGAGTCCGACCTCGCCGCCACCGGCGACCCGACGCTGCTGCGGCAGGTGATGATCGGCCTGCTCACCAACGCCTTCAAGAACACGCCACCGCCCGGGACCGTTACCGTTCGCGGCCGCCTAAGCGACGGCGAGGTCATCTTGGAGGTCATCGACACCGGAAGCGGCATTCCCGCGGCGGAGCTGGAGCGCGTCTTCGAGCGCTTCTACCGCCGCAGCGAGTCGCGCAAGCAGGAGGGCTTCGGCCTCGGCTTGGCGATCGCGCAGCGGATGGTCGACGCGATGGGCGGCCGCATCGGCGTCGAGTCGGTCGAGGGGGAGGGAAGCACCTTCTGGGTCCGCCTCCCGGTCGCGAAACCGAGCCCGACCCCGGTGGCATGAGCAGCGGCCGCATCCTGATCTGCGACGACGAGCCCTCGGTGCGGGACTCGGTCGGCTACGCGCTGACGCAGGAGGGCTTCGACGTCACCGCCGCCGAGGACGGCGACGCGGCGACGGTGCTGCTCGACAACGGCATCCCCTACGACCTGCTGATCCTCGACATCATGATGCCCGGGCCGAGCGGCCTCGACATCTGCCGCGACGTGCGCTCGCGCAGCGCCGTGCCGATCATCCTGCTGACCGCCAAAGACGCCGAGGTCGACAAGGTGGTCGGGCTAGAGGTCGGCGCCGACGACTACGTCACCAAGCCGTTCTCGGTGCGGGAGCTGTTGGGACGGGTGCGCGCCCAGCTGCGGCGGCGCGAGCTCGACCGCTCGCCGCTGGCGCAGGCGGTGAAGATCGAGTCCGGGCCGGTCTCGATCGACCTCGTCCGCCACGTCGCCACCGTCCGCGACGTGCCGGTGAACCTCACCCGCTCGGAGTTCCAGCTGCTGCGGCTGCTGGTCGCGCGGCCGGGCGAGGTCTTCTCCCGCGCGCAGATCATGGAGGAGCTCTGGCAGACCGAGTTCGACGGCGACGAGCGCGCCTGCGACGTCCACATCTCCAACCTGCGCCAGAAGGTCGAGCGCGACCCGCAGCGGCCGGAGCTGGTGCTGACCGTGCGCGGCGTCGGCTACAAGTTCGATCCCGACTCGAGTTAGCGGGCGGCGGCCGAGGGTCGCGGCTCACTACGGTGTAGGCAAGCAACCCGGATTGGAGGTCGTATGCCACTGGTACCGATGGTCGTCGAGCAGACCGCTCGCGGCGAGCGCTCCTTCGACATCTACAGCCGCCTGCTCGCGCAGCGGATCATCTTCCTCGGCGAACCGGTCACCGAGGACCTCGCCAACCTGATCATCGCCCAGCTGCTGCACCTCGAGGCCGAGGACCCCGACAAGGACGTCAGCCTCTACATCAACTCGCCCGGCGGCTCCGCCTACGCGGGGCTGGCGATCTACGACACGATGCAGTTCGTCAAGCCCGACGTGCAGACGATCTGTTACGGGATCGCGATGTCGGCCGGCTCGCTGATCCTCACCGGCGGCGCCGCGGGCAAACGGATGGCGCTGCCCAACAGCCGCATCCTCATCCACCAGCCCAGCGGCGGCTTCGAAGGCCAGTCGAGCGACATCGAGATCCACGCCAAAGAGATCCTCGACCTGCGCGAGCGCCTCGACCAGATCTACGTCCACCACACCGGCCAGCCGGCCGAGCAGATCCACAGCGACATGGAACGCGACAAGTTCTTCCAGCCGCAGGACGCCGTCGAGTACGGCCTGATCGACCGCGTGATCGAGTCGCACGAGTTCCAGGGCGAGCCGGCCGTCGTCGCCTAACGCGCTGCATCGTTTCCACCTTTGAGGCCCCTATGAGGGCGCCAATGGCGGAAACGATGCTTGATCGTCAGTCGCCGAGGCGGCGGTACGCCCAGAGGCCGGCGATCGCGGCGGCGCTGCCGGAGGCGATGCCGCCGAGGCCCGCCCGCCGCGTCTCCGGATAGCGGGCGGAGAGGCCGAGGCCGACCGCGTCGGCGACGTCGCAGGCGCTGGAGACGAGCAGGAGCGTGCGCAGCCGCCGGGCGTCGTCGTGAGCGGCCAGCGTCAGCGCCCCGAGGGCGACGTCCCGCCCGCCGGCCAGTTTCGCCAGCGCCATCCCGGCCTGTTCCGGCTCGCCGAAGCCGAGCACCTTCAGCGCCGGCCGCGTGGCGACCAGCGCCCCGACCCCGATCGCAACCCGGCTGGCCCCGATCTGCAGCGCCACCTGCCGCGCCCTCGCATCCACCTTCCGTCGCCGCAACATCGCCTCCTCACTACCCCGTTGGCCGAAACTGCATCATGGAGGGGTGGCAGAGGGCGACACGATCCTGCGGCTGGCGCGGCGCTTCGAGGCGACGCTGGTGGGGGAGACCGTGGGGGCGGCGGCGCCGAACCCGCATGGGAAGGCGGCCGGAGTCGAACGGCTCGACGGGCGCACGCTGGAGGTCGCCGATGCGCGCGGCAAGCACCTGCTGCTGGGCTTCGGCGAGGTCTCCCTGCACAGCCACCTGGGGATGAGCGGTGGCTGGCACTTCTACCGTCCCGGCGCCCGCTGGCGGCGGCCCCGTTCCTCCGCCTGGGCGGTTCTCTCCGGCGGCGGCTGGGACGTGGTCCAGTTCGGCGGCCCGACGCTGCGGGTGGCGCCGACCGCGCGGCTCCGTCGCGACCCGCAGATCGCCCGCCTCGGCCCCGACATCCTCGCCGCGGAGTTCGACCCCGAGGCGGTGATCGCGGCGATGCGAGCCGACCCGACGCGCGGCCTCGGCGACGCCCTGCTCGACCAGCACTTGGTCGCCGGCATCGGCAACATCTTCAAGAGCGAGGCCTGCTTCGCCGCCCGCCTCGATCCCTGGCGCCCGATCGGCGACCTCTCCGACGAGGAGCTGCGCCGCGTCCTGCTGGCTGCGCGTGAGCAGATGCTCTCAGCCGTCGAGAGTGGCGGCCGCCACCAGTTCCAGATCTACCGCCGCGCTAAGGGCGCATGCCCCAACTGCCGCCGCCCGATCTCCTCCCGCGGCCAAGGCGACGCCAACCGGACCACCTACTGGTGCCCGCGATGCCAAGTCTGAAGCGCTTCCGCGGGGTTGTAGGGAAGAGCGAGACGCGGCCGGCGCCGACTGCCCCTGCGCGGCCGCGGCCTCGCTCCTATTACCTCGTCGCCGGCGTCGCTCTCGACGAGGAGATGGAACGCCTGCGGGCTCTCCCTGCCTTCGCCGACGGGGCGCTGGCGCAGGGACCCCCCGACCTCAAGGTCCGCCGCGCCCGCTCCCGTCCAAACCGGCTTGGCTTCGCCGTCCCCAGCCAGTTCCGCCTCTCGGTCACCGCCTATCCCGGCATCCGCCCCGGCGACGTGCTGGAGACGCTGCTGCATGAGCTGGTCCACCTCCACGTCGGCCGCGCCGCCGAAGCCCACGCCTGGCACGGCCCCACCTTCAAGCGCACGCTCGCCCGGGCGATGCAAGAGGCCTACGGCATCACCATCCCGCCGCCTCGAGCCACCCTCCACGGCCCCTATGCCGAGGCGATCGAGCGTCGCATCGCGAGTCCGCGTCAACCCGTGTAGAGCAAGGGCTCACGCGGACTCGCGATGCTCAGGCTTCCTCTCAGGCGAATAGAGCCGACGCCCGGACTTGAACCGGGGACCCCATCATTACGAATGATGTGCTCTACCAACTGAGCTACGCCGGCGGGCTCGGGACATTCTAGGAGGGATCGGGTCTCGGTTCCGTCGCGGCCGGGGGACATCATCCGCGCGTGGCGAGAGAGCGGGCGGCGAAGCGGCGGGAGGAGAACGAGGTCGAGTTCGGGCGGATCGTTGCCTTCAGCGACGGGGTCTTCGCGATCGCGATCACGTTGCTGGTGCTCAACCTCAGCATCAAGACGGGGCTGCCGAAGGACAAGGTCGCGCACGCGCTCTGGGAACAGCGGGAAAACTTCGTCGCCTTCGCGATCAGCTTCGCCGTGATCGGCCGCTTCTGGGTCGTCCACCATCGCTTCTTCAGCGAGGTCCACTCCTTCGACGGCCGGCTGATCGCGCTCAACCTGCTCTACCTCGGCTCGATCGTCCTCATCCCCTTCAGCAGCGAGGTGCTGGGGAAATACGGCGGCCAGACGCCGGCGGTCGTCCTCTACTCGGTCAACCTCGCGGTCGTCGTGCTCGTCGGCCTGTTGATGGGCGACAGCGCCCGCCGCCGCAACCTCACCTCGACCGACGCGGAGGCGCATCGGGAAATGCGAACCCGCACCGCCTACATCGCCGGCGTCTTCCTGCTCTCGATTCCGCTCGCCTTCGCCGCGCCGAGCGTCGCCCCTTACCTCTGGCTCGTGCTCTTCCTCGATCCCGCGACGCGCCTGGCGACGCGTTCGGTCAGTCGCGGCGGGCGGTGAAGGAGATCGCGCGGCCGGGTTGGGCGCAGCCGACCGACCAGCCGCGGGCGGTGGCGGTGGCCATGCAGCGGTAGGAGAAGGCGGGGCAGCCGGCGCGCGACGCTCCCTGCGGCGGCCGGCAGGCGCTGCTGTGGGTCCAGCCCAGCATCAGGTGACGGGCTTCGGTGCAGGTGGTGCCCGTCGCCGTCAGTCCCGTCACGCCCGCTTTGCCCGAGCGACAGTGGCGAACCGTCGCGCCGGCAGGAGCGGTCGAGCCGCCGCGTGGTTGCGCGCCCGTGCCGGTGCTCGATTCCTTCGAGGACGAGCCGCCGCAGCCGACCAACAGCCCGGCGACAAGGGCGAGGGCTGCAAGAGGGATGGCGCGACGCATCGGCCCGCCAAACCTACTCGTCCGCCCCTTCCTCCTCCTCTTTGCCGGCGGCAGGCTCATGCTCCAGGTGCCCGCAGACCGGGCAGTCCGGCTCCGGCACCACCGGGTCGTACTTCACCTTCATCGTGTGCAGGTCGTAGAGGTGGCCGACGCCGTGGGTCGAGGGCCGGCCCAGCCCCGTCAGCAGGTGCATCACGTCGACCCCGACCTGGCCGCCGATCAACCCGCAGGCCGGGCCGAGAGTCGCCGCCGGACTCGGTTTCGCCCGCCGCTGTTCGAAGTAGACGTCGTAAAGCGGGTACTCGCGCCGAGCAGCGATCTCCTGGCAAACGAAGCAGCCGGTCTTGCCGGGAACGTAGAGCGGCCCGACACGAGCGACCGGCGGGAAGTGGCTCATCGTGATGTACGGGATGCCGGCCTTGAAGCAGGCGGCGTTGCACCAGAGCTCGATGTCATGCGCGGGCCAGTCTGCCGCGTCGATGACGACGTCGGAGCCGGCGACGAACTCGGCGATCTCGACCTCGCTCTCCAGTCGCTGCCGGGTCGCGGTGATCCGGCAGGCGGAGTCGAAGGCGCGCAGGCGCTCGGCGGCGACCTCGACCTTGGGCCGCCCGAGGTCGGCCTCGGTGTAGAGGACCTGGCGGTTGAGGTTGCTGATCTCGATCTCGTCGCCGTCGATCAGCCACATCTCGCCGATGCCGCAACAGGCGAGCGCCAGCGCCGTCCAGCTGCCGAGGCCGCCGACGCCGAGCACCGCGATCTTCGCCGCGCGCAGCCGTTCCTGGCACTCGGCAGCGCTCAGGCCGCCGGTGGCGACGTCGCTGAAGTAGCGCAACTGACGGTCGAAACGGGCCAGCTCTTCCGGCGCCAGCCGCTCGTCGTCGGCCGCGTCGTCGATCGCATCCAGCTCCGTCAGCTGAGAGATCAGCTCATCGACCTCCTTGGCGCCGAACTCGGCCCGCAGCTCCTCCACCGTGCGGGTGCCGTCGACGGCGGCGAGCAGGCGCCGTTCCTCCTCACCGGGCTGCTCGACCCGGATGTCTCCCTTGCCGCTCTGTCGCACCAGGATGACGTCGCCCTCGGGCGTCTCGATCTCTTCCGTCGTGCGTTTGAGTCTCGGTTTTCGCAAGGTCCCCTCCCGTAGCTCCCCCTGGCCACCTGGAGACCGTGAAAATGATGTGAATCGTTCCAGTAAACAAGAGTTCCTTAAGGGCCTTGCTCCAGAAGCGAGCGGGCGCGGGTGAAGACGGCATCGGTCATCGGGACGGTCAGCTTGCCGGTGAAGGTGTTCTGCTGGCTCGGGTGGTAGCAGCCGATCAGGTGCCAGCGGCCGACCTGCGCCTCGGCGCCGTGACCGAACTTCGGCCGCGGCCGCGGCATCTCCACGCCGAGCGCTCGCGCTGCGCGCAGGACCCCGTCCCAGCCGAAGGAGCCGAGGGCGACCAGCACCTGGCAGCGGTCGAGCAGCTTCAGCTCGCGCTCGAGGTAGGGGAGGCAGGTGTCGCGCTCCTCTGGCGTCGGCTTGTTGGCGGGCGGGGCGCAGCGGACGGTGGCGGTGATGTAGGCGTCGCGCAGCTCCAGCCCGTCGCCGCGCCACTCCGACTCCGCCTGGTTGGCGAAGCCCGCCCGGTGCAGCGCCGCGTAGAGCCAGTCGCCGGAGCGGTCGCCGGTGAACATGCGGCCGGTGCGGTTGGCGCCGTGGGCGGCGGGCGCCAGGCCGACGAGCGCCATCCGCGCCGCCGGGTCGCCGAAGCCGGAGACCGGCCGCGCCCAGTACTCCTGCCCCTGGTAGCGGCGCGGCGGGTTGGCCGCCTGCGCCTCGCGCCACTCGACCAGCCGCGGGCAGAGGCGGCAGCCGTGGACCTCCTCCGCCAGCGCGGACAGCGCCCGTCCACCGCCCGAGCTCATAGGCTTCGCTTCGTCGTCATGGCACCGAACCGAATCATGCGCGGCCGCGCCATGCGCCGCGCCCTCCTGCTGGCAGCCGCCGTCGCGGCGCTGGCGGCGGCATTGACCGCCTGCGGGGGCGGCGGATCCGACAGCACGGCGGCCGAAAAGGAAGCCGACATCGCGGTACTGAACGAAATCCTCGGCCGCCAGCAGGCCGCGGCCGCCGCCTACGAACAGGTGCTGCCCCACCTGCACGGTCCAGCTCTTCTCGCCGCGCGCCAATTCCACGCTCAGGAACAGGAACACGCGGACGCGATGACGAAGATCCTCTGGGGGATCGGCGGCAAAGCCGAGCCGGCGGCGGAAACGATCGAAGCCGAAGATCTGAAGACGCAAGCCGATGCCTTGAACTTCCTCTACGAAATGGAAAGCGGGACGATCCACCTGGAGCTCGGCGCTGTCGAAAAGTTGCACGCCGACTGGCCGCGCCCTAGGCTCGCTGCCATGGCCGCCAACGGGGCACAGCACCTGGTGCTGATCCGCCACGCGCTCGGCGCGAAGCCACTCGAAACCGTGCCGGAAGCGTTCGAGACCGGCGATACGCCCGCCCCGGAAGAGATGATGGAAAAGTGACCGGCCCCCTGTATGCGATCGGCCGTTTCTGCTCGCGTCATCACTGGCCGGTGATCGGCACCTGGGTCGTCCTCGCGATCGTGCTGGTGGCGATCGGCCAGGCCTCGGGCAGCAAGACGAGCGAAAACCTGACCCTGCCGGGCACCGATTCGACGACCGCCACCGAACTGCTCGAAGACAACCTGCCCGAACAGGCCTACGGCAGCAACCCGCTGACCTTGGAAGCGCCGGCGGGCAAAAAACTAACCGAAGCGAAGTACGCCCCCGCGATCGGCGAAACCGTGAAGCGGCTGGAAGCGCTGCCCAACGTCAACTCGGCGGTCAGCCCGCTCGCCGAAGGCTCGCAGACCCTAAGCAAAGACCTGAGAATCGGCTACATCCCGGTCGTCCTCGGCGTCGGCCCCGGCGAACTCGACGAAGCCGAAGCGGAAAAGATCCTCGACGCCGCCCAGCCGGCGCGGGCGGCGGGGCTGAAGACGGCGATCGGCGCCTACGTCGGCCAGCAGCTCTCGAAGCCGGCGACCGAGACCAGCGAGGCGATCGGCCTCGCCGCCGCGGTGATCATCCTCCTCTTCGCCTTCGGCACGGCGACGGCGATGATGCTGCCGATCGTCTCGGCGGTGCTAGGCCTCGCCTGCGCGCTCTCGATCATCCGCCTGCTGGAGCACGTGCTGCAGGTGCCGGGGGTGGCCTCGACCCTGGCGACGATGATCGGCCTCGGCGTCGGCATCGACTACGCCCTCTTCATCGTCACCCGCCACAAACTGCAGCTCGGCGAAGGGATGGAGGTGCGCGAGTCGATCGCGCGGGCGACCGCGACCGCCGGCGGCGCCGTCGTCTTCGCCGGCTTCACGGTGGTGATCGCGCTCTGCTCGCTCGCCTTCGCCGGCATCCCGCTGGTCTCGACGCTCGGCTTCACGGCGGCGATCGCGGTGGTAGTCGCGGTCAGCGCCGCGACGACGTTGCTGCCGGCGATGCTGGGCGCCCTCGGGCCCCACATCAACTCGCTGCGGGTCAAGCTCGGCAAGACCCACCCGGATGACAAGGAGCCGCACGGCTGGCGGCGCTGGGCGGAGGGGGTGAGCAAGCGGCCCTGGACGGCGACGATCGCCTCGCTGGCGGTGCTGATCGTGCTGGCGATCCCGCTGCTCCAGCTCAACCTCGGGCAGAACGACATCAGCGCCCTGCCGAAGGAAACGACCTCGCGCCAGGCCTTCGACGCGCTCAACGCGGGCTTCGGCCCCGGCTTCAACGGGCCGCTGCTGATCGCCTCCGAATTCAAGTCGCCGGCGGAAGCCGAACAGGTGCTGCCGGCCCTGGCGAAATCGATCGAAGGCGCGCGCGACGTGGTGGCCGTCGGCAAACCCAGCCTCGACAAACACGAAACGGTGGCGGTCTTCACGGTGATCTCGAAATCGGCGCCGTGGGCGGACGAAACGGTCGAACTGGTCGAAGACCTGCGCGAAACGACGATCCCGGCGGCGCTGAAGGGCACCGCCGCCCGTGCCTACGTCGGCGGTCAGACCGCCGGCTACATCGACCTCGCCACCCAGATCGCCGACAAGCTGCCGCTGATGATCGCGATCGTCGTCGCCCTCAGCTTCATCGTCCTGATGATCGCCTTCCGCTCGCTGCTGGTGCCGATCAAGGCGGCGGCGATGAACCTGCTCTCGGTCGCGGCGGCCTACGGCGTCGTCACCGCCGTCTTCCAGCTCGGCTGGGGCGCCACTTTGATCGGCCTTCCGCACTCGATCCCGATCGTCAGCTTCGTGCCGCTGCTGATGTTCGCGATCCTCTTCGGGCTCTCGATGGACTACGAGGTGTTCCTGCTGACCCAGATGCGCGAGCACTTCCAGGAGCACGGCGACGAGCGGCGGGCGGTGGTCGAAGGGCTGGCCAACACCGGCCGGGTGATCACCTCGGCGGCCGCGATCATGGTCTGCGTCTTCACCAGCTTCGTCCTCAGCGGCAACCCGGTGGTGAAGGAGTTCGGGGTCGGCCTGGCGGTGGCGATCGCGATCGACTCGACCCTGGTCCGCTGCCTGCTGGTGCCGGCGGTGATGGTCCTGCTCGGCAAGCGGGTCTGGTGGCTGCCCCGCTGGCTCGACCGGGCGCTGCCCCACATCAGCATCGAGGGCGAGGAGTACTTCGCGGCGCGGGACGCGGAAAAAGCCGCGGCTGCGCCGGCGCCCGTCGCGGGTAAGTGAGCGGGGATGTTTCCGCTCAACCTGCCGAACTTCCTGACGCTGCTGCGCATCCTCGCGGTGCCGGTGGTGGTCGTCGCCCTGCTGGGGGAGACGCCCAACGGCGACGAGCTCGCCGCCGCCGTCTTCGCCCTCGCCGCGGCGACCGACGGCCTCGACGGCTACTTCGCCCGCTCGCGCGACTCGGTCACCGCCTTCGGCAAGCTGATGGACCCGCTCGCCGACAAGCTGCTGATCACCGGCGCCCTGCTCTCGCTCGTCTCCCTCCACCGGCTCGAACCGTGGATCGCGATGGTGATCATCGCCCGTGAGGTCGCCGTCACCATCCTCCGCACGATCGCCGCCGAGCGCGGCATCGTCATCGCCGCCAGCTGGCTCGGCAAGCTGAAGACCGTCCTCCAGATCGCCGCCGTGATCGCCCTCATCGCCACCAACCCGGCCCCCACCTGGGTCGACGTCCTCGTCTACCTCGCCCTCGTCGCCACCGTGGTCAGCGGCGTCGACTACTTCTTCGGCCTGCGCAAACGCATCGAGGCCCTGGAGCGCGAACGCGCCGCGGCCAAGCTGAACTCGACGAGCTAGGGACCAAGCGCTGCCGGTACAGGGGACGGGTATTCCCCTCTCTCCCTGGGTTACTCGCCTGAGTCGCTCCCAGCTGACCGCCTACGTCTGAGGTGCGAGTAACAGGACGCCGGTCGTTCGGGGAATACCCGTCCCCTCCACCACAGAGTTCCCGCAGACGCTGCGGCTCGGAGGCGAGTTGTGGTTCCTTAGACACCTATACGGCGACAAAGGAACCACGGGATGCCGGAATTGGGCGAGCTGGCCAAGTTGTGGTTCCTTTCGCACCTAAAGCGTCCGAAAGGAACCACGGCTTCAGGAGACGACCACCGCGAGACCGCGAGAGACCCCGCTATACGGGGATCTGTTGCGGTTTCGGTGAGCTGGAACAGCTTTCGCGCCCTGGTCGTCTTGGGAGGCGTGTGGCGAGGAGTCTGGGTGATCCTCTGAACGTTTTGCGCCTCTGGCCCGCCGCCCATCTCGGCCAGCTGATGACGATCCAGCCAGCAGGCGAGTGACGAGGATCACCCAGACTCCCTACCGGCAGCGCTCTGTCTCGTCGCTCAGGCGGCCGATGCCTCGAGCCACTCGCGCATCGTCGTGTGATGCGCCTGGTGCTCGCCGGTCTGCAGCTCGGCGCGCAGGTCGCCGAGGGTGCCGTACCGCTCGGCGACGACGTTGTGGCGGTGGATCGTCTCGAGGTTCTCCTGGCGCGCCATCACGAAGGTCTGCTCGGGCAGGTCGGGGTACCCCTCGACCACCTGGCGCACCATCTCGCGCACGCAGTCCTCGACGAAGCGGGGGTGCTCGTGGGCTTTGACGACGACCGACATCTCGTCGCTGCGCTTCATCAGCTCGTAGATCTCCGAGCTCATCGAGGTCTCGACGATCCGCAGCAGCTCCGGCGCCTCGATCCAGGCCGGACCGCCCTCGGGGCAGCCGACGTGGAGGGTGCCGACGCCGCGCTGGTTGTGGGTGGCGATCGGGACCAGCTCGATGATCCGCTCGATCTCCTCGCTGTCGAAGCCGTCGGCGGCGAGCCGCTCGCGGGCCAGGCCGGCGACCATCTCCTGGGCGCAGGGGCAGGCGGTCATGCCCTGGGCCTCGACCCCGGTCAGGGTGCGGGTGCCGCGGGCGGAGGCGACGGCGGTGCCGTAGAGGACGTAGATCTCCTGGGTGCTCTTGCCGGTCTCCGGCGTCTGCGCCGTCTCCGGGTAGCGGGCGGTGATCGAGACCTCGGCGCGCTCGCCGCCCTGGCGCTCGCGCACCTTCTCGGCCACGTGCGCGGCCAGCACCTCGGCCTTGAAGGCCTCGCCCAGCACCACCTCGTCGATCGCCTCGCCGACGATCTCCTCGAAGCGGGACATGTGGACGCCGGCCTGGCGCGGGTTGAGGTCGACGAAGCACTCGAAGCCGGCGTAGTAGAGGTTCTCGACCCCGTCGGCCTTGACCCGGATCACCTTCTCGACGCCGGTGACGCCGACGCGCGAGAGGCTCACCTGCGTTGCCGGCAGCGAGGCTTGGACGTCGGGCGCGGTGGGGGTGACGGTCGGGTGGCTGGCCATCGAGCTAACGAATAGTAAGCCACCGGGCCCTCGGACGGTTTCCCCGCTGCACGAATTTTTCCGCCTATAATCCGGCGAGCGGTTGGAGCTTTGGGGCCGACCGCGCTGGGAACCGGGAGAGGACGCAACGGGAGCAGTGACCATCGAACCGTTGGAGACCACGGCAGATGTGATCGAGCGCGACGGGGAGGAGAGCCCGATCGGGGAGATCGAGGAGCTCCGGGGACTGATCGCCACCGGTCGCGAACGCGGCTATCTGACCTTCGAGGAGATCTCCTCGACACTCGAGGAGGTGGAGATCACCAAGGAGCAGGTCTCCCAGCTCCACGCTCACCTGGTCGAGCACGGGATCGACGTCGTCGCCGAGGACGGCGTCAGCGCTTACAAAGCCCAGCGCAGCGGCGAGAGCGACGCTGCGAAAAAGGAAGAGCTCGACCTGACGATCGAGCCGAGCCTCGACTCGCTGCGGCTCTACCTGCGGGCGATCGGCCAGGTCGAGCTGCTGACCGCGCAGCAGGAGGTCGAACTGGCGAAACGGATCGAGCGCGGCGACATGCTGGCGAAGCGGCAGATGGTCGAGGCCAACCTGCGCCTGGTCGTCTCGATCGCGAAAGGCTATCTGGGCCGCGGCCTCAGCTTCCTCGACCTGATCCAGGAGGGATCGCTGGGGTTGATCCGGGCGGTGGAGAAGTTCGACTACCGCCGCGGCTACAAGTTCTCGACCTATGCGACCTGGTGGATCCGCCAGGCGGTGACGCGAGCGATCGCTGACAAGGCGCGGACGATCCGCATCCCCGTCCACATGGTCGAGAAGCTGAACCGCGTCGCCCACGTCGAACGCCAGCTGGTGCAGAAACTGGGGCGCGAGCCCGAGCCGGCGGAGATCGCCGAGGAGCTGCGCTGGCCGGTCTCCGACGTGCGGGACATCCTCCGCGTCGCCCAGCTGCCGGTCTCGCTGGAGAAACCGGTGGGCGACGAGGACGAATCCGAGCTCGGCGATTTCGTCGCCGACGACGCGGTGCTGGAACCGTTCGAGGAAGCGAGCGAGCACCTCCAGAAAGAGGGCGTGCGCAAGGCGCTGGACGCGCTGCCGGAGCGGGAGCGGCAGGTGATCGAACTTCGTTACGGCCTCGCCGGCGCCGAGCCGCTGACGCTGGAGGAAGTCGGCCGCGCCTTCGGCGTCACCCGCGAGCGGATCCGCCAGATCGAGAACAACACGCTGAAGAAGCTGAAGCGCCTGCCCGAGGCGCAGATGCTCCGCGAAGCCTCCTGACCCTCAGCGCGGCTCGAGCACGTAGACCGTGATCGGACGGTCGTCGGGGAGGATCTCCTCGTAGTCGTCGAAGCCGGCGTACTGCTGGTTGTGCTTGCGCCAGAGGTCGGCACGCTCCTCGCCTTCGGCGGCGCGGGCGCGGACGGCGAATCGCCGGCCCCGTACCTGCACCTCGGCCTCGGGGTTCGCGTCCAGGTTCAGCGACCAGGCGGGGATGCGGGTGTTGCCGGCGTTGGTGTCGATCACCGAGAGGCGGCCGTCGTCCTCGAGGTAGAGGACCGGGGCCGTACGCTTCTCGCCCGACCTGCGGCCGGTGGTGGTGAGCAGTAGAACCGGCCCCCGCCCGATCCTGCCGCCGAGACGCCCCTTGCTGGCGCGGTAAAGGGGGACGTTGAGCTTGCCGACCCAGCGCAGGCCCGTCGCTCCGAGGGAGTGGGAGAGCCGCGAGTAGAAGCGGTCGCTCGGCATCGCGCGAGTATCCCATCGCGGCGAGCTACAGTGAAGCCGATGAGCCAGTCGCATCCCTTCCGGCGCGCCGCCGAGAGCAAGGATCTGGAGCTGCTGACGGAGACGCTCTGCGAGGACGTCGTCCTCCATAGCCCGGTCCTCTTCCGCGGCTTCGAAGGCCGAGACACGGTGGCCGTGGTCCTCACCCACGTCGCCGCCACCCTCGAGGATCTCACCTACACGGACGAGCTCACCGACGGCAACACCGTTGCCCTCCGCTTCAAGGCCAAGGTCGGCGACAAAGAGCTGGAGGGCATCGACTTCCTCGAGCTCGACGAGGACGGCAACGTCGCCGAGCTGACCGTCTTCATGCGCCCCTTCTCCGCCCTCACCGCCTTCAACGAGCAGATGATCTCCCGCCTCGGAGCGTCCGAAGGCTAAACCGGCGGTTCTGCGCTCAGCTCCTCGGGCTTGTCATCGATCTTCTCGAAGACGATCCGGCCATGGCCATCTGCCTGGACTCGGAGGCGATCGCCAGTGGCGATGCCAGCCTCCTCGCACGGCGCCTTCGGGAAGGTCACCTGTCGTTTCGGCCGCAGCAGCACCTGCCGCGTAGTGGTGGTAGATGGGGGAGGCAGGATTCGAACCTGCGTAGGCATAGCCGTCAGATTTACAGTCTGATCCATTTGACCGCTCTGGCACTCCCCCAGCGGTGAGGAGTCGATTCTATTGGCATCGGGGTAGACAAGTGGTTCCAGTGCCGTGCCACGCTCGACCTCGAACTCAGAGTACTTGGTCCCGCCTAGAACCAGCCCTCGCGATCCCTCGACGAATTGAGCTGGGATGAACCAGCGCCTCCCGTCTCCGACCAGGACGAAGAGGTAGTCCACGTGGCGCGGGTCGAACCTCTTTGCGAGACCGCTCCAGCTGCGATTGCCGCCATTAGTGGCAATAGAGACGTTCCATCGATCTTTCTTTTGCGTGGACCCATGGTAGGTCGAGGTCTTTACCTGAACCCTGATCAATTCTCCATCCCATTCCGCCATCAGGTCGACATCGGGGCTGTGGTTGAACGGCACCCACACGGTTGCTCCTTTAGCCCCAAGCCACTCCATCGCTGAGAGCTCGCCGATATCTCCCTGAACCCGTCGGTTGATCACCCTCTCCCGGAGATGGACGCCAGAAGCTGCTTGAGTTGCCATAGAACCTATGTTCGCATGTGCCGCAGACGGAAAGTTGCGCAGAGGATCGGTGGATGAAAGGATGGGCGAATGTCGGATCTGACCGATCGAGTCATCGCTATCGCCGGAGTCGGCGGCGGGTTAGGCCCCATCGTCGCGCAGCGGCTCTCCGAGGCTGGCGCGATCGTCGCTGGGACCGACCGTAGCCAGGAGACGCTTGACGCGCTTGCGGCCGACTTCGGGCTCCCGCCGGAGCGCTGGGATGGGCGTGCGGTCGATCTGCTCGACGAGGACAGCACGCGTGCCTGGTGCGCGGCGCTGGTCGAGCGTTTCGGGCGGGTCGACGGGCTCGTCCATCTCGTCGGCGGCTGGCGGGGCGGGCAGCCGCTGCACCAGGCGCCGCTCTCGGACTGGGACCTGCTCCACGACCTCTTGATCCGCACCGTCCAGCACACGACCCGCGCCTTCCACGACCAGATCGCCGCCGGCAGCCGCGGCCGCTTCGTCCTCGTCTCCTCCAAGCAGGCGCAGGCGCCGAGCAACACCAACGCCGCCTACGCCGCCGCCAAGGCGGCCGCCGAGGCGTGGACGCTCGCCCTCGCCGACGGCTTCGAGCCCGGCGGCGCCACCGCCAACATCATCGTCGTCGACGCGATCCTCACCCCGCGCATGCGCGAGGAGAGCCCGGAGAACGACTTCCCCACCTTCACCCCCGCCGAGCACGTCGCCGAGGCGATTGCATTCCTCTGTTCCGATGCTGCCGGAAAGATGAACGGCCAGCGCCTCCCGCTTACCATGGGTCGATGAGCCCGAAGGCAGAAACTGGCCCCGACGGCAAAATGACGATCGGCGAGCTGGCGCGGCGGACCGGGATGACGATCCGCAACATCCGCGCCCACCAGACCCGCGGTCTGCTGCCGCCGCCCGAGGTTCACGGCCGCACCGGCTACTACAACGAGGAGCACGTCGCGCGGATCGAGCTGACCCGCGAAATGCAGGCGGAGGGGCTCAACCTCGAGGCGATCCGCCGCGTGCTGGAGAGCAGCGAAGGGGCATCCCGCGAGATGATCGACTTCGCCCGCGCCGTCCGCGCCCCCTTCGAGGACGAGACCCCGGAGATTTTCGAGGAAAGGGAGTTGGCGCGCGCCTGGGGAGCGGAGGAATTCGACCCGAAGCTGATCGGCCGGGTCGAACGGCTCGGCATCTCACGTCAGCTGCCCGACGGTAAGGTCGAAGTGCTCAGTCCCCGCCTGCAGCGCGCCGGCGCCGCCCTGATCGAGCTCGGCGTCTCGCCCCAGGCGGCCGTCGAAACCGCCGTCGACCTGCGCCGCCACTCGGAGGGGGTCGCCCGCACCTTCGTCGAGCTCTTCGTCAAGGAGGTCTGGGAGCCGTTCGACCGCGCCGGCCGCCCCGAGGAGGACTGGCCGAAAGTGCGCGAGGCGCTCGACCGCCTGCGCCCGCTCGCCTCCGAAGCCCTGGAGGCGATGTTCCAGATCACGATGGGAGAGTCGACCGACAAAGCGGGCGAACGCACCCTCCGCGAGGCCGGCAAAGCGCCGAGCCGACGCCGCTCCAGCAAACGGGCGAAACGCGCCCGCTAGCTGCCGATCGCGAACCCCCTGGTCACCGGCTTCGACTCGTTGGCGGAGCCGTCGCTTGCCCGCAGCACCGCTTCGTAGCGCCCGGGCAGCGCTTCGAAATGCTTCCAGCGGGCGCCCAGCTTCAGGTGATTCACACCCGCCTTGGTCCTCCAGCGCGCGAAGCCGGCGTAGGCGCGGCGGCCCTTCGGCCCCAGCCGGTAGTACTGCGCTTCGAGGCGCCCCTTCTCGCTGATCTGGGCGCTGAGGGCGACGCCGTCAGTGCCCTGGAACCAGTGCTTCGCCAACCCCACCTGCCGCAGCGTCGGCGGCGTCACGTCGACATTCAGAGGCGGCTGTGGTCCGGGATCGGAGTTGGGATCGCCTGGCGTTTCGGAGACGATCACCTCGCCTCGCACTACCGGGTGCAGCTTGCACTGGAATTGGTAGGTGCCGGGTTCGTTGAACTGGAGCGTGAAGCTGTAGCCGGCAGGGTGGTAAGGCGCGTCGGTCTTCGGGTCGGAGTCCCACTGCTGGTCATTGGCGGAGATGCCGGTCACCGAGTGGGCCAGGTCGGGCCCGAGCCAATCCCAGGTCACTTTCTCGCCGAGGTCGATGTGGACTTCCTTTTGCGACCACTTGTAGTAGGCGATCGAGACGCGCGTGTTGGTCGCCGCCGCCGCTGGCGCCAAGACCAGCGCCGCCAGCGGCAACAGCACGAACGCGGTGATCCCCGCATAGCGAGAAAGCGCGCGCACAGGCCGCCTCATCACTTCTTCACCGTGAGCGTCAGCTTCATCAGCGTCGGGTGGATCGTGCAGATGTAGCGGTAGGTCCCCGGCCGTTCGAAGGTTTTCTTGAAGGTGGCGTCGGTGACCGCGGTGGTGTGGGTCGAGTACGACGCCCGGTCCTTCAGGTTCTTCGGCCCCCGCTTGAGGTGGACGTCGTGCGGATAGGTATTCGTTTCCGACCAGACCCACTTCACGGTCTTGCCCGGGTGGATCGTCACTTCATCCGGCCCGAAGAAGAAGTCGTTGACGGTGACGATCCTCGGCTTCGATCGCGGCGCCTGCGCCGAGGCCGCGCCCACCCCCAGCAGCGCCACCACGGCCAAGCAGGCAATTGCCCCCTTAAGCAGGCGAGCGCCCCTCATCAGCAACTCAGCTCACCGGGCTGCGGCGCCACCTCGACCGGCTTGAATTTCTGGAAGGCCGGGTGCGAGGGCACTCGCCGCACCCAGCTGCACTGCTGGTTCTGCGGTGGATTGGAGCCTGCGTAGCCGAGGATCGTGCGCGGGTCGCTCGTGTCTTCGGTGTTGATCTGCAGGCCCGCTTCGAGTTCGAGGCTGCGCACCTGGTCGGTGAGCACTTCCGGTTGCGGGCAGGCGGGGTAGATGCGACTCAGCGGCACCTTGCCGTTGCCGGGGGCGAAGGTGGCGCCGGCGCTGTTGGCGCCCCAGCAGTTGCTGCCGCCGGTGTTGTCGTTCCAGAAGTCGTATTCGCCGTTGGGATCGAGCCCTTCGCGCCCCATCGTGTTTTCGACGATTTCGTTGTTGATGTTCTTGGCGTCGTCGCCTTCGTTGGCGACGAAGACTTCGCCGGGGCCGGAGAAGGAGGCGACCCCCCACTTGTAGTTGCCGAAGACGTTGTTGCGGCGGACAACCGTGTTGGCGCTGCCGTAGAGCACGATCCCCACCCCGGTCGGATAGTTCACCGTCGCCCCGGCCAGCTGACCGAGTCCGGCCGAGACCGTGTGGAACTTCGAGCCGGCGAGGAAGTAGTTGTAGTTGTTCCAGAACACGTCGTCGCGTTCGATGATGTTCCAGCCGTTGGGCTCGAACCCCTCGCTGTCGAGCGTGTTCGGGACGATGCCGGCGCCGTTGTTGTAGAAGGCCGATTCGACGATCTTCACGTACTTCGAGTTCGTCCCCGAGTAGCCGAGCACGTTTTCGTAGCTGCGGTCGTTCTTCAGCAGCGTCCACTTCGGCTTGCGCTGGCAGGGCTTGGGCGGAGGCGCCACGCCGTGGTTGGTCCAGTGCTTCGAGTCGCACGGCGTTTCGCCGACGTAGAAGGCCGAGTCGCCCTGGTGGTAGCCGGCCGAGTTGACCATCTTGCCGCCGTAACAGTTCTTCGCGAAGAGCCCGTAGGAGCGGTTGCCCGAGGCGAGCAGGTTGTCCATCGTGTAGCCGTCGCAGTGCTGTCCGGCTTCGTTGGCGGCGTGGACGAAGAACCCGTTCGACTGGTAGTTCCGCGCCCACATGTTCTTCAGCACGATCCCGTCGACGCTGATCGCCTCGATCCCGTTCTGGGCGGCGCCGAGTTCGCCCTTCGCGTTCTTGCCTTCGAGGATGACCTTCTTGCGGCTCTTCTTCGTCCCCTCGATCGTCAGCCCGTCGAAGTCCTTCTTCTTCAGGGTGCCGTCGACGACCACGCCCTCGACGTACTTGCCGGGCCGGATCGCCACCACTGCCTTCGTCTTGCGGTTGGCCTTCTTCGCTTTGAAGGAGCCGGCGGCGTCGACCGCCTTCTGAATCGTCTCGTACCGGCAGCCGTGCTTGCAGACTTCGAAGGTTTTCACCTTCGCCTGCTGCTTCTGCCCACCGTCTTTGTCGGCCGGGGCCGGGGACGCGAAGGCGCCGAGCGCAACGAAGAGGGTGAGGACAAGAGCGGGTACTGCCGGCCAGTGCTTCATGCGTCTCCTTGCAGCGTCGTGTTTTTCGACCCTGCCTCCCACCGGGCTACCCCTGCGCGGCCAAAGCGTAACGAAGAGCGAGCGCGAGTTGGGAACGATCTTCCGCGTCACCTCAATCGATGCTCAACACAACCGCGACCGCACTCCTGCAATCTTTCGCTTCAGCGCTAGTCGCGGCTAGGGGAACTTCCGAAGGAGGATTGATGAAGAAGCTGACGTTGCTGACCGCCACCGCCCTGCTCCTGATCGGAGCGGCCACCGCCTTCGCACTCGAACCCGCGCAGCAGGAATACCGCGAAGCCGTCGAGCCGATCTGCCAGAAGAACACGGAAGCGAACGAAACGATCCTCAAAGACGTGCGCAAGCACGTCAAGGAAGGCAAGCTGAAGCTGGCCTCCCGCCAGGTCTTCGCCGCCGCAAAGGCGCTGAAGCACACCCGCGAACAGCTGCTCAAGGTGCCGAAACCGGCCGAAGACGTCGCCCGCCTGACGAAGTGGCTGAAGGGCGTCAAGACCGAGGTCGAACTGCTCGAAGCGGCGGGCAGGAAGCTGGCCCACGGCGAAAAGACCGCCGCCAGCAAGCTTGTCGTCCGCCTCGACAGCAACGCCCGCAAGACCAACAACCTGGTCATCAACTACCAGTTCCGCTACTGCCGCTTCAACCCCTCGAAGTTCCTCTGACGGCTTGGGCGGCGACCCGGGCGGCCACCGTCTAGAATCGTCTTGAGCGGCTTCGGAGGAGGCCGACCTCGCCCGGATAGCTCAGTTGGTAGAGCACTTCCATGGTAAGGAAGGGGTCACGAGTTCGAGTCTCGTTCCGGGCTTCAACCAGATTCTCCGCTACGGCGGGGTTTCTGCGTTCTCGGAGGTCAACGCGACCTACCAGTCCGGGTCCGTCGGGATCGCAGGTGGCCAAACGATGAGCCTGCTCGCCAAAATCGAAGGAAGACTGGGTGGCCTTGTCGCGGTCCTCGCAGTCGCGATCTTCGCAGTCGGGGTCGGAGCCGCCCTCGCCGCCGACCCGACCGACTCTGGCTTCGGCACCAACGGGATCGCCGAGATCGAAGCGTTCGTGCCGGGAAAATTCTCATGGGAAGATCAGGTCGGTGGGATCGTAGATCTCGAACCCGCTGGAGGCGGGAAGCTCCTTGCCGCCGTCTACCCGATCGCGCTGAACGGCCACTACTTCGCCGCGGCCCGTATTGATCAGGACGGATCGCTCGACAAGAGCTTCGGCGAAGGCGGCTTCACCCCAGACATCGGCGTCTCGCAGCGCAAAGGGGAAGTGGAAGGCGGGGTGCTGCAGGCCGAAGCAGTCGTCCAGCAGAAGGACGGCGCCGTCGTCTTGGCCGGCTACTTCGAAAACGAAGGGGCGCTGGCTCCGGCCCTCGCCCGGTTCACGTCCCAAGGCAGGCTAGACCCGAGCTTCGGCAACGGCGGCAAGGTCGTCCCGCGGCCGTCAAACGAAGGCAAGGTCCTGCGCGTTGGTGAAATCGGCGGCGAGCGCCTCCACGACGTCGCGGTCGAGCCCGACGGGACGATCGTCGGGGTGGGCGAAGTGGTCCCGGGTCACCGGTTCGATCTCCGCAGCCCCAAGCAGCCTGCGGCCGTCGTCCTCGCCTATCGGCCGGACGGCAAGGTCGAGCGCCGTTTCGGCCATCGCGGTCGCTTCGAGGTAAAGATGCCGCGCAGCGGCGCCTACACCGGCTTCACCGAGGTGAAGGCACTGCCCTCCGGCAAGCTCTTGGTCTCGGGCTACGTCGGCAACCAGATCGTCCTCTACCGCCTGACCGCCAACGGGAAGCCCGACCCGAGCTTCGGCGGCGGCGACGGCAAGGTCACGCTCGGCAGGCGGACCGGCGAAGCCTCCCCAGGTTTCATCAGGGCACCGTTCGCGGTGGAGCGGGGCGGGCGCATCGTCCTCTGTGGCGTGACCTTCAGCAAGTCGATCCTGGACTCCCAGCCAGTCGTCCTCGTCCGCTTCTCCGCCGACGGGCGCCGCGACCGCAGCTTCGGCAAGAGCATCTATGCCGAACAGGCGCCGGCCGATCGACGGCCGCCGCTCGCCCACCGCAAGCACGTCGAGGCATACCAATTCGACCCGCAGGGCCTGGCTATCGACGGCAAGGGCCGGATCGTCGTGACCGGCGGCGAAGCCGCCCCGTATGTGAGGGGCCAGAAGGAAGCGGGGTACGCCTATTTCGTCGCTCGCCGTTTCCTACCGAACGGGCGGCGAGACAAGGGCTTCGGCGAAAGCGGGGTCTTCCCGACCGACCCGCCCGGCTCCCAGAGCTACGCCCGCGCCGCGACCACCCAGCCCGGCGGCAAGGTCGTCGCCGGCGGCTGGGTCCAGATCGAACGCTTCGGCGGCAACGGGCCGGGCAACACGGCGATGATGCTGACCCGCTACCGGTAGCGGGTCAGCGCTTCGCAGTCGAGTGCGACGCCGCCCCGGTTATCCCATAAGGCAGATCCAGCGGCTCGGTTTCACCGATGTGGCGTAGAAACTTGGGTACCCAGCTAGTGGTTATTACTACTGTTTGTCACCCGGGGAAACAGCTAGAAGCAGGCAGTTGGGGACCAAGGGCTCGCGCGGGCGCGCGGGTGCCGGGGCGACCGGCAGGCCTGATTCATCGCGAGGGGCGCGGACGCGGAGCTCTCGCTACCCGACGTTGAGGCCGGGGCCGGGACGTTCGGCGAAGGACGTTGCCGACCACCAGCGCGGAAGGCTGCAGAGGGCGATGGTCGAGCTTGTCGCCGAGCACGGCTACAACGCCGTCACGGTGGCGGCGCTGGCCCAGCGTGCCTGCGTCTCAAAGCGAGACTTCTACAAGCACTTCTCCGGCAAAGAGGAGTGCTTCCTCGCCACCTACGACGACATCGTCAGCTACTCGGTGCGCGGGATTCTCGCCGCCATCGAGGGCGAGGAGGAGTGGCGCGAGCGGCTCCGTCTCGGCTTCCTCGCCTTCGCCGGCCAAATCGCCGGCAGCCCCGAGACGGCGCGCTTGGCGCTGGTCGAGGCCTTCGCCGCCGGCGCCGCCGCGGTCGAGCGGATGCTGCATGCGCACCAGCTCTTCGAGGCGCTCATGGCGAAGCACCTCGTGCCCGCCGACGGGTCCCTCCGCTTGCCGCCGCTGGTGGTGAAAGGCATCGTCGCCGGCTGCGGCCGGGTGGCGCGGGTGCGGCTGTTATCGGGCGACCCTCGGCAGCTGAAGTTCGACGGGGACGAGCTGATCGAGTGGGCGCTCTCCTTCTGCGACGACGACGTCGTCCGCCTGTGCGGCCTCGGAGTCGCCGAGCCGCCGCTGCCCGCGACTGCTGCTGAGTCACCGCTCGGCGACGAGCGCGCGATGATCCTGGCGGCGACGGCGAAGCTGGCGAGCGAGGAGGGTTACGCGACGCTGACGGTACCGCGGATACGTGCCCTCGCCGGTGTCTCCGGGCGCAGTTTCTACGCCCACTTCGACGGGGTGGCGGACTGCTTCCTGGCAATGCTTGAGGCGCTCAGCGATCGCACCTTGGCCACAGCGGAGCCCCTCTTCCTCGCGGCCGACGACTGGGCGAGCGGCATCCACCGCATGATCGCCGGGCTCTGCCGGCAGCTCGCGGGCGACCCCACCTTTACCGGCCTCGCCTTCCTCGAGGTCTTCTCGCCAGGCTCCGAGGCGATCCAGTGGCGCTGCGAGATGATCGCCAAGTTGGCGGCGATGTTGCGACGGGAAGCCCCGCCGGCGCAGCGGCCGACCCTGTTTGCGGCAGAAGCGTCGATCGGGGCGATGTGGGGCGTGATCCACCACTTCGTCGCCACCGGGCGCGGGGCGCAGCTCCCGATCGCGGCGCCGGTGCTCTCCTACCTTGCGCTGGCCCCGGCGCTCGGAGGGGCGGCTGCGGTCGAGGCGATCGTCGCCGAGGCGCCGAAGCGTCCCACCGCCGGGCAGATAGAAACCTCTTCGCCTGGACGTTTGCGTCTCTCTACGCGGAGCTAGATGCTCGCGCATGCGGCGCTGGGGGTTGACGGCAATGCGTGGCACCAGGGGCCCGCATTGCGGGATGGGAGCGCCGCAAAAGTAAGGGGCCGGGCCTGATCGGGGTCAGGTCCGGCTCCCTGATCGCACTTGCTCCTGGCTGGCCGGCCAAGCCTTCCTCGCTCCAGATAGGCTGCGCTCCGTGGACTTCGCCCTGACCGACGAGCAGAAGGACTTCGTCGACGCGATCCGGGACTTCTGCGACCGCGAGTGCGGGACGCCGGACCAGCGCGAGCGGCTGACCGACGGCTACCGCGAGCACCACAATTTCGACGTCTACAAGCAGATAGCGGAGCTGGGCTGGCTGGGGGTGACGATCCCGGAGCAGTACGGCGGCTCCGGCGGCTCGATGCTCGACGCCTGCCTCTTCATGGAGGAGACGACGCGGGGGCTCGCTCCGATCGGCGGCTACGCGACGACGCTGATCGTCGCCGGCGCCACCCAGCGCTTCGGCACCGAGAAGCAGAAGCAGAAGATCCTCGGCGGCATCGCCTCCGGCTCGGTCGAGGCGATCGCGATGACCGAGCCCGAGGCCGGCTCCGACGTCGGCGCCCTCTCCTGCAAGGCCGAGCGGGTCGACGGCGGCTTCGTCATCGACGGCCAGAAGGTCTTCTGCTCCAACGCCCACATCTCCGACCACGTGCTGGTCGTCTGCCGCACCACCCGCAGCGCCGACAAGCACGCGGGGATGACGATGATCTGGGTGCCCGGCGACGCCGAGGGGATGGAGGTCGTCCCGATCGAGACGATGGGCGGCCGCGAGACCAACCACCTCTATTTCACCGAATGCCCTGCCGACGATGAGGACGTGCTCGGCGAGGTCGACCAGGGCTGGATGCAGCTGATGGCCGGGCTCAACGTCGAGCGCCTGATCCTCGCCGCGACGATGCTCGGCATCGCCCAGCGCGCCTTCGACGACCTCCTCCTCTACGTCAAGGAGCGGCGCCAGTTCGACCGCCCGATCGGCTCCTTCCAGGCCCTCCAGCACCGCATCGCCGACCTCGCCACCGACCTCCAGGCGGCTCGCCTGATGACCCACTGGGTCGCCTCCCTCGTCGACGAGGACCCCGACCGGATGCTGCCCCAGCAGGCCTCGATGGTGAAGCTCTTCGTCACCGAGGTCGCCAAGCGCACCACCCTCGAGGGGATGCAGATGATGGGCGGCTACGGCTACTCCTCCGAGTACGACATGGAGCGCCTCGTCCGCAGCTCGCTGGTCTCGACCATCTACGGCGGCACCTCCGAGATCCAGCGCACGATCATCGCCAAAACGCTGGGCCTTTGAGCCGCGTTGCAGGCAGCGTCAGGCGGCGGTGCCGAGCTGGGCGCTTTCGACCAGTGCCGGCTTACCGATGTGGAAGCCCTGGGCGTAGTCGACCTCGAAGGCCCGCACCAGGGCCAGCGTCTCGGCGTCCTCGATCCCCTCGGCGACGGTCTCCTGCCCTAGCGCTTTAGCGAACTGGACCATCGCCTGGACCAGGCGCTGGTCGCCGGGCGAGCTCGGCAGCTCGCGGATGAATTCGATGTCCAGCTTGAGGTGTTGGACCGGGAGTTCTTTCAGGTAGCTGAACGAGCTGAAGCCGGTGCCGAAGTCGTCGAGCCCGAGGCCGCAGCCCAGGCCGGTCACAGTCTGGGCGAAGGCGCGGGCGTCGGTCATGTTGGTGATCGCCGCCGTCTCGGTGATCTCGAAGTCGAGCCAGGCGGGGTTGAGCCCGTCGGCGATCGCCGCCCGCACGTCGGCGATCAGCCGCGCGTCGCAGAGGCTGGCGCCGGAGACGTTGACCGCGATCGGCCGCGAGCGTCCGGCCAGCTCGATCGCCTGCGCCAGCACCAGGCGGTCGATCTCGACGATCAAGCCGAGCCGCTCCGCGGTCGGCAGGAAGGAGGAGGGAGGGATCACGTCGCCGTCCTCGTCGAGCATCCGCACCAGCAGCTCCTCGCGGGCAATGCACTGGCTGCGCAGGTCGAAGATCGGCTGCGCGTAGACAACGATCCGCTGCTGGGCGATCGCCTCTTGAATCCGCTCGCCCCAGGTCAGTTTCCGGTTCGGACCGCTCTCCGAGTCGACCGCCCGCCCGCCGCCTTCGGCCTTCGCTTCGCAGAGGGCGATGTCGGCGGCGATCATCAGGCCTTCGGCGCTGATCGCCTCGCCGGTGCCGCCGAAGGTCGCGATCCCGACGCTCGCCCCGACCGCCGGCCGGCCTCGTTCGCGCACCAACGCGATCAGCCGCTCCGCCGTCGCCCGCGCCTGCTCCGGCGTCGCCCGCTGCAGCAGCAGCGCGAATTCGTCGGCGCAGATCCGCGCCGGCAGGTCCTCGACCCGCGCCTCCTCGCGCAGCATCACCGCCACCGCTTCCAGCAGCCGGTCGCCGGCCTCGTGGCCGAGGGAGTCATTGACGAGGCTGAAGGAATCGAGGTCGAGGAGAAGCAGCGCTCCGGGCTGCTCGCGGTAGCGGGGATCAAGTAGACGCTCTTCGACCTCTTCGACGAAGCTGTCCCGGTCGATCAGCCGGCTCTTGTTGATCGCCTCGCGCACGGCCGCTCTTCAATGCCCGGGAGGATTACCTCGGAAACTTCTGTACATAAAAATAAGTAAACCATGGAATGCAGTGTCCGGCCCGATTCGGGAAGCCGTCCCTGGCTGTCGCAGGGCGCTATCCTTGGCCCTGCCTCGTGCCTTGTGCCCGAGGTTCTTTTTCTGTAACGACTACCTCAAGGCACGGAACGAGGGAGACAGATGGCTCGCGGAGATGTCCGCATCGCAGTGACGCTGGCTTGCGAAGAGTGCAAGCGGCGCAATTATCAGACCAACAAGTCGCGGCGGAACACGCCGGACCGGATCGAGATGCGGAAGTTCTGCCGCTGGTGTGGCCACCACACCCCTCACAAGGAGACCCGGTAACCGCAGATGGCCAAGACCCGCGCACAGCGCAAGGCCGAGCGCCGGGCTCGGGAAGCTGAAGAGCGGAAACGCTCCGGCGACGGACGCGACCGCATCGCCCGTGCCCAGCACGACACGCAGGTCCCCAGGTCCGGGGACGAGGCGCTGATCGAGGCCGAGGAGATGGGGATGGCCGCCGGCGTCCCGGAGTCGGCGCTGGAGCTGCCGGAGCAGACCAAGCCCTCGCGCGCCGAGCGCCGGGCGGAGGCCAAAGCCGCCAAGGAAGCGGAAAAGCGCAAGCGCAACGAGCAGAAGCGCCGCGAGAGCGAGCAGCTCGCCAAGAAACAGAAACAGGCGGCCGCCCAGCGCCAGCGCGGCGGCGTGATCGGCTTCCTCGCCTCCTGCTGGGCCGAGCTGAAGAAAGTCCAGTGGCCCGACCGCGAGACGCTGATCCAGGCCACCGCCGTCACCATTCTTTTCGTCGCCGTCGCGGCCGCCTACCTCGGCGCCCTCGACGCGGCCTTCTCCTGGTTGATCAAGCAGATCCTCTAAGCGGATCCCGAGACAAAGGCTTCAGATTTGTATCGCTGGTACGTGATCAATACCTATTCCGGGCACGAGAACAAGGTCAAGCACAACCTCGAGCACCGGGTTCAGACGATGAGCCAGAACCGCAACGTGCGGCAGGTCGTCGTCCCCACCGAGCAGGTCTCCGAGATGAAGGACGGGCAGAAAGTCCAGACCGAAAAACGGACGATGCCCGGCTACGTCCTCGTCAACATGGAGATGACCGACGACGCCTGGAGCCTGGTCAAAAACACCCCCGGCGTCACCGGCTTCGTCGGCTCGCGCAACAAGCCGGTGCCGCTCTCCAAACCCGAGGTCGACCGCCTGCTCCACCGCGAGACCGCCGAGCGGCCTCGCACCCAGGCCCAGTTCGCGATCGGCGAATCGGTGAAAGTCATCTCCGGCCCGCTCTCCGACTTCTCCGGCGAGATCGCCGAGATCAACGAGGACGCCGCCAAACTCAAGGTGCTGGTCTCGATCTTCGGCCGCGAGACGCCGGTCGAGGTGGGCTACGACCAGGTGAAGAAGATTTAGGCGCCGAGCCGCTACCCTCCCCATCCGCTCATGGCAAAGAAAGTCCTCACCCTCATCAAGCTGCAGATCCAGGCCGGCAACGCCAACCCGGCGCCGCCCGTCGGTCCGGCGCTGGGCCAGCACGGCGTCAACATCATGGACTTCTGCAAAGCCTTCAACGCTCAGACCCAGGGCGAGGGCGGCACGATCATCCCGGTCGAGATCACCGTCTACGAGGACCGCTCCTTCACCTTCATCACCAAGACGCCGCCCGCTGCCGTCCTGATCAAGGAGGCGATCAAGATCTCGAAGGGCTCGGGCGAGCCGCACGTCAACAAGGTCGGGACGATCTCCGACGCCCAGATCCAGGAGATCGCCGAACGGAAGATGCCCGACCTCAACGCCAACGACATCGACGCCGCGAAGAAAATCATCGCCGGCACCGCCCGCTCGATGGGCGTCGACGTCGCCTAGGAGAAGACTTATGCCCCACGGCAAGCGATTCCGCCAGCAGTACGACAAGGTCGACCGCGACCGCGCCTACCCGCCGGCGGAGGCGATCTCGCTGGTCAAGGAGACGGCCAGCACCAAATTCGACGAGACCGTCGAGCTGCACGTCCTGCTCGGGGTCAACGTGCGCCACGCCGACGAGCAGCTGCGCGGCACCCTGGCCCTCCCGCACGGGCTCGGCAAAGACGTCAGTGTCGCCGTCTTCGCTCAGGGCCAGCAAGCCCGCGACGCCGAGGCGGCCGGGGCGGACTTCGTCGGCGGCCAGGACCTGGTCGAGAAAGTCCAGGAGGGCTGGACCGGTTTCGACGTCGCGATCTCGACGCCGGAGATGATGAAAGCCGTCGGCCAGCTCGGCCGCGTGCTCGGCCCCCAGGGCCTGATGCCGAACCCGAAGGTCGGCACCGTCACCGACGACGTCGAGAAAGCCGTCGCCGACTCGAAGTCGGGCAAAGTCGAATACCGCACCGACCGCCAGGCGATCGTCCATATGGCGATCGGCAAGGCCAGCTTCGATGAGGACAAGCTGCTGGAGAACTACCAGGCCGTGATGGAGGAGATCGTGCGCGCGAAGCCCTCCTCGGCGAAGGGCAAATACATCGTCTCCGCCACCGTGGCGACGACGATGGGGCCCGGCGTCCGCGTCGACTCCGCGGCGAAAGCCGACCGCGACGGCGCCGCCGCCGCAACTTCCGACGAGAACGCATCGGAGCCCGCGACGGTCTAAGCTCCGTCGCCCACTGACCCGAGACCACCGGCGGGGCGGTAGCCCGCAAGCCCGGTGCAGGTGAGACGATGAACCGCGAGGAAAAGTCAGCAGCCATACAAGAGATTGCCGCCCAGATCGAAGGATCTGAGGCGATCTTCGCTGTCGACTACCGCGGCATCAGCGTGCCCCAGGCAGCGGAACTGCGCGCGAAACTGCGCGAAGCCGACGCCAGCTTCCGCATCGTCAAAAACCGTTTGACGAAGATCGCCGCCGACCAGGTCGGCGAGGAACGGCTGGCGGAGCTGCTGCAGGGCCCGACCGCGCTCACCTTCGTCCGCGGCGACACCGCCCAGGCCGCGAAGGCGATCACGACCTTCAACAAAGAGCACGAAGTCCTCACTTACAAGGGGGGCTTCATGGACGCGACTTCGCTTGACGAAGCGGCGTTCAAATCGATCGCGAAACTGCCCGGCCGCGAAGTGCTCAACGGTCAGCTCGCCGGCGTCGTCGCCAGCCCGCTCACGGGCTTGGTCCGCGGCCTCGGCAGCATGATCCAGGGCCTGGCGATCCAGCTCGGCCAGATCGCCGAGAAAGGCTTGGTCAGCGGCGAGGCTCCGGCAGCGGAGGAGCCCAAGGCTGAGAAAGCTGAAGAGGCTCCTGTAGACGAGGCGCCCACGGAGGCTTCTAGTGGCAATGAGCCGCCTGCCGACCAGGCAGAGGCTCCAGATGAAGAGACTTCAGATTCAAACGAGGAAGAGGGGTAGCGACTCATGGCAACCAAAACTTCAACCGAGGACTGGATCGAGGAGCTGAAAAGCATCTCGGTCCTCGAGCTCTCCGAGCGCATCAAAGCGCTGGAGGAGGAGTTCGGCGTATCCGCGACGGCCGTGGCGGCCGCGGCTCCGGCCGCTGCCGGCGGCGGTGGCGGCGGCGAAGAGGGCGGCGGCGAAGAGTCCTCGACCGTCGACGTCATCCTGAAAGACGTCGGCGGCCAGAAAGTCCCCGTCATCAAGGTGGTTCGCTCGGCGACCGGCCTCGGCCTCAAAGAGGCGAAGGCGCTGGTCGACGAGGCTCCGAAAGCGATCAAAGAGGGTGTCGAGCGCGATGAGGCCGACAAACTCAAAGCAGAGCTTGAGGAGGCCGGGGCCACGGTCGAACTCGCCTAGAGTTCGACTGGGCCCGCGGAATCCCGCCTGGGGAGCCAAACTTGAAGTAGCGGGTCGCCGTGTGTTATTTTTCGCGGTCGCGCGCCATTTGAGTGCCCCTGCCCAATTTTGAGCTGTTTTTGAGCTGTATTTACGTCCCTCTGACCGTCCGAGGAGTCGCCGACTTGGCACGTTCCAACGCTGCCCCCGTAACCCGTAGGAGCTTTTCCCGCCTAGATAACCCTCTTGAGGTCCCACACCTGATCGACATCCAGCGACGTTCCTTCGAGGAACTGACGGATCCGAAAGCCGGTGGGCTGCGAGAGACCATCAACGACATATCCCCGATTGAGGACTACACGGGGAACCTGCAGATCGTCTTTGGCGATTTCAAATTCGAGGAGCCGCCGCACTCCATCGAGGAGTGCCGTGAGAAGGACATGACCTACTCGCGGCCGCTGACCGCGACGGTCGCCTTCCAGAACAAAGAGACCGGTGAGATCCGCGAGCAGGCCGTCTTCATGGGCGACTTCCCGTGGATGACCGAGCGCGGCACCTTCATCATCAACGGCACCGAGCGTGTCGTCGTCACCCAGCTCGTCCGCTCGCCGGGCGCCTACGTGATGGCCCCGAAGGACCCGGAAAAGCAGGTCTTCATCGCCAACCTGATGCCGGCCCGCGGTTCCTGGCTCGAGCTGGAAATCGACAAAAAAGGCAAAGTCTTCGTCCGCATCGACCGCAAGCGGAAACTGCCGGTGACGGTGCTGCTGCGGGCGATGGGCTACGTCGAGGACCAGCAGCTCCTCGACATGTTCGACAACTCGGTCTACATCCGCCACACGATCGAGGCGGACACCGAGGCCACCCGGACCGAAGAGGGCGCCCTGGTCGAGCTGTTCAAAAAGCAGCGGCCGGGCGAGCCGCCGTCAGTTGACGCCGCCCGCGGCCTGCTCGAGCAGCTCTTCTTCGACCCCAAGCGCTACGACCTCACCCGGGTCGGTCGCTACAAGCTCAACGCCCGCCTCGACCTCGACATCGACCTCGAAACGCGGGTGCTCACCCACGACGACATCATCGCCCTCGTCAAGGAGCTCACCAGCCTGCCGAAACTGCTCGGCATCCCGGAGGAGATCGACGAGGAGAACCCGATCAAAGACTATGCCGCCGAGGCGATCACCTACCCGCGCGAGCAGGTCTACGACCACCTCGACGAGTACGAGCACTTCGGCAACCGCCGCCTGCGCACGGTCGGCGAGCTGATCCAGGAGGCCTTCCGGATCGGCCTCTACCGGATGGAGCGCGTGGTCCGCGAGCGCCTCACCACCGAGGACTCCGACGCGATCACCCCGCAGACGATCATCAACATCCGCCCGGTCGTGGCGGCGATGAAGGAGTTCTTCGGCTCCTCGCAGCTGTCGCAGTTCATGGACCAGACCAACAGCCTCGCCGGCCTCACCCACAGGCGGCGGCTCTCGGCGCTGGGCGCCGGCGGTCTGACCCGTGAGCGGGCGCCGATCGAGGTCCGCGACGTGCACCCGACCCACTACGGCCGGATGTGCCCGATCGAGACCCCGGAGGGGCCGAACATCGGCCTGATCGGCTCGCTCTCCTCCTACGCGCAGATCTCCGAGCACGGCTTCGTCACCACCCCCTACCGGGTGGTCAACGACGGCGTCGTCAGCGAGGAAATCGTGCACCTCGACGCGACCCAGGACGAGGACAAGATCATCGCCCAGGCGAACGCCGAGATCGATCCGAAAACCCGCAAGCTGAAAGGCCCGCAGGTGCTGGTCCGCGCCGGCGAGCAGGAGTACGCGACCGCCGCTCCTAAAGAAGTCGACCTGATGGACGTCTCGCCGTCCCAGATCTGGTCGGTGGCGACCTCGCTGATTCCGTTCCTCGAGCACGACGACGCCAACCGGGCGCTGATGGGCTCCAACATGCAGCGCCAGGCGGTGCCGCTGTTGAAGCCCGACCCGCCGCTGATCGGGACCGGCATGGAGCGCCGGGCCGCGGTCGACACCGGCGACGTCATCCTCGCCGACGAGGACGGCGAAGTCACCTTCGTCGACGCCGAGCAGATCGTCGTCACCGGCGGTTCGAAAAAGCACGAGTACAAGCTGCACAAGTTCATGCGCTCGAACCAGGGGACGATCATCCACCAGCGGCCGATCGTCGACACCGGCCAGAAGGTGAAGAAGGGCGACGTGCTCGCCGACGGCTCTTCGACCGGCGGCGGCGAGATCGCCCTCGGCAAGAACTGCCTGGTCGCCTTCATGTCCTGGGAGGGCTACAACTTCGAGGACGCGATCATCCTCTCCGAGCGTCTGGTCAAGGACGACGAACTCACCTCGATCCACATCGAGGAGTACGAGATCGACGCCCGCACGACCAAGCTCGGCGACGAGGAGATCACCCGCGACATCCCGAACCGCTCGGAGGAGAGCCTGCGCAACCTCGACGAGCGCGGCATCGTCCGCGTCGGCGCCGAGGTCGTCTCCGGCGACCTCCTGGTCGGCAAGGTGACGCCGAAGGGCGAGACCGAGCTGACCGCCGAGGAGAAGCTGATCCGCGCGATCTTCAAGGAGAAGGCGCGCGAGGTCCGCGACACCTCGCTGAAAGTGCCGCACGGCGAGGGCGGCGTGGTGATCGAAGTCCTCACCTTCAGCCGCGACAACGGCGACGACCTGCCGCCCGGCGTCAACGACCTGGTCCGCGTCTACGTCGCGACCAAGCGCAAGATCGCCGAGGGCGACAAGCTCGCCGGCCGCCACGGGAACAAGGGTGTGATCTCGAAGATCGTGCCCGAGGAGGACATGCCTCACCTGGCCGACGGCACCCCCGTCGACGTCATCCTCAACCCGCTCGGCGTGCCGAGCCGGATGAACATCGGCCAGATCCTCGAGACCCACCTCGGTTGGGTCGCGGCGAACGGCTGGTACGACGACGGCTCCGAGGCCTACAAGCAGGCCCACTCCGACGGCGACGGCCGCGTCTACGTGGCGACGCAGGTCTTCGACGGGGCGACCGTCGAGGACGTCGACACCGCTCTGGTCAACTGGCAGAAGGAGAACGAAGACCGGGGGATCGACCTGACGATGGACCCCGACGCCCGTCCCGGCGCCCGCTGCGCGGGTACGGCCCAGCTCTACAACGGCCGCACCGGCGAGCCCTACGAGGGCAAGGTGACGGTCGGCTACATGTACATCCTCAAGCTGCTGCACCTGGTTGACGACAAGATCCACGCTCGCTCGACCGGCCCGTACTCGCTCGTCACCCAGCAGCCGCTGGGCGGCAAGGCGCAGTTCGGCGGTCAGCGCTTCGGCGAGATGGAGGTCTGGGCGCTGGAGGCATACGGCGCCGCCTACACCCTGCAGGAGATGCTCACGGTCAAGTCCGACGACACGGTCGGGCGCGTCAAGGCCTACGAGGCGATCGTCAAGGGCGAGAACATCCCCGAGCCCTCGATCCCGGAGTCCTTCAAAGTTCTCTTGAAGGAGATCCAGAGCCTCTCGCTCGACGCCAACGTGGTCTCCGAAGGCTCCGACGTCGAAATCTCCGACGAGGAGGACGACCTGCTGAAAGCAGCCGAGGAGCTGGGCATGGACCTGACCGGCGTTCGCGCCGACTCCTCGAACGGAGCCGCCGACGAGCAAGAGGAGCAGGTGGTGGCCGAGGGCGAGGCTGGAACTGACGGTGACGGCGCCGGAGCGGCTGAAGAGCCCGCGCCGGCCGAGGTGGAGGACTGATGATCGACATCAACAATTTCGACGCGATCGAGATCGGGCTCGCGTCCTCGAAGAAGATCCGCTCCTGGAGTTGGGGCGAGGTCACGAAGCCCGAGACGATCAACTACCGGACGCTGAAGCCCGAGAAAGACGGGCTCTTCTGCGAGCGCATCTTCGGTCCGACCAAGGACTGGGAGTGCTACTGCGGCAAGTACAAGCGGGTCCGCTACAAGGGCATCGTCTGCGAGCGCTGCGGCGTCGAGGTGACCCGCTCCAAGGTCCGCCGCGAGCGGATGGGGCACGTCGACCTCGCCTCGCCGGTCTCCCACATCTGGTTCTTCAAGGGAGTCCCGAGCCGGATCGGCTACCTGATCGACATGGCTCCGAAAGAGCTCGAGAAGGTCCTCTACTTCGCCGCTTCGATGATCACCTGGGTCGACGAGGAGGCTCGCGACAAGGACGTCGGAAAACTGGAGAAAGAGGTCAAAAAAGTCGTCGACTCCTACGAGGCCGAAAAACAGAAACGGACTCAGGAGCTGAACGAGTCGCTGGAGCGCCGGATCGCCTACCTGGAGGACGGCAGCCAGGACAAGTTCGACGACGAAGACCACCTCTGGGCCGACTCTTTGAAACTGACCGCGGCGCAGCTGCGGAAACTCAAGGACGACGACCGGGCCAAAATGACCAAAGAACTGCGCAAACAGTTCGACGCCGAGATCGCCGACACCGAGGCCTACCTCGAAGAGGCGGCGGAGCGGATGCAGGAGGTCTGGAAGATCTTCACGGAGATGAAGCCGAAGGACGTCATCAACGACGAGACGGTCTTCCGCGAGCTCAAAGACCGGTTCGGCTCCCCGTTCGGCTGGGGCGAGTACTTCCGCGGCGGCATGGGCGCCGAGGCGGTGCGCGACCTGCTCGAGCAGGTCGACCTCCCGGCCGAAATCGAGGAGCTGGAGCAGGTCATCAACAGCTCCAAAGGCCAGAAACAGGCCCGCGCGGTGAAGCGGCTGAAAGTCGCCTCCGCCTTCCAGCATTCCGACAACAAGCCGGAGTGGATGATCCTCGACGCGGTGCCGGTGATCCCGCCGGAGCTGCGCCCGATGGTCCAGCTGGACGGCGGCCGCTTCGCGACCTCCGACCTCAACGACCTCTACCGCCGGGTGATCAACCGCAACAACCGGCTGAAAAGGCTGCGCGACCTCGGCGCCCCCGAGATCATCGTCAACAACGAGAAGCGGATGCTGCAGGAGGCCGTCGACGCGCTGTTCGACAACGGCCGCCGCGGGCGCCCGGTCACGGGCCCCGGCAACCGGCCGCTGAAGTCGCTCTCCGACATGCTCAAGGGCAAGCAGGGCCGCTTCCGCCAGAACCTGCTCGGCAAGCGCGTCGACTACTCCGGCCGCTCGGTGATCGTCTCGGGCCCGAACCTGAGGCTGCAGCAGTGCGGCCTGCCGAAGCTGATGGCGCTCGAGCTCTTCAAGCCGTTCATCATGGCTCAGCTGGTCGAGCGCAAAGCGGTCCAGAACATCAAGGCCGCGAAGAAGATGGTCGAGTCGATGATCCCGGAGGTCTGGGACGTGCTGGAGGAAGTCATCCATCAGCATCCGGTCCTGCTCAACCGGGCGCCGACCCTGCACCGTCTCGGCATCCAGGCCTTCGAACCGGTCCTGGTCGAGGGCAAGGCAATCCAGGTTCACCCCCTGGTCTGCCACGCCTTCAACGCCGACTTCGACGGCGACCAGATGGCGGTGCACGTGCCGCTGTCGGCCGAGGCCCAGGCCGAGGCGCGGATCCTCATGCTCTCCGCCAACAACATCCTCTCCCCCGCCCACGGGGCGCCGCTGGCTACCCCAACCCAGGACATGGTGCTCGGCATCTACTACCTGACCTACGGGCCGGAAGCCGAGGAGCTGGCGAAGATCGACGATGAGCTGAAGGCCGGCAAGGGCACCAACGGCTCCGGCCCGAACGTGCACACGTTCCGGTCCTCGCAGGAGGCCGAGCTCGTCTACGAGAACGGCGGCTGCAAGCTGCACGATCAGGCCGAGTACCGGCGGGCGGGGCGCGGCCACTTCCTGACCACGGTGGGGCGCATCATCTTCAACGAGAAGATCGAGCGCGCCCTTGCCGATGCGCTGGAGGAGGACTTCGACGCCGAGCAGTTCGAGTTCGTCAACCGCTCGCTGAAGAAGAAGGACATCAACCAGATGGTTTCCGACCTGGTCGAGGCCTACGGGGCGCCGGCGGTCTCGCAGGTGCTCGACGCCTTCAAGGACCTGGGCTTCCACTACGCCAGTCAGGCCGGGATCACGGTCTCCAAGAACAACGTCGTGTCGCCGCCGGAGAAGCCGGAGATCCTCGATCGCTACGAGAAGGAGACCGAAGCGATCCAGCAGCAGTACGACGAAGGCTACATAACGGCCGAGGAGCGTCACGAGGCTGTGACGACCCATTGGAACCGCGCCACCGACGAGGTCGCGCAGGCGATGGAGGACAACCTCGACGAGCTGAACCCGATCTTCATGATGGCCAACTCGGGCGCTCGCGGATCGTTCAAACAGATCCGCCAGCTGGCCGGGATGCGCGGTCTGATGGCCAACCCGAAAGGGGAGATCATCGAGCGGCCGATCAAGGCCAACTTCATGGAGGGCCTCTCGGTTCTGGAGTACTTCATCTCCACCCACGGCGCCCGCAAGGGTCTGGCTGACACGGCGCTGCGGACCGCGGACTCCGGGTACCTGACCCGGCGCCTGGTCGACGTTGCCCAGGACGTGATCGTCCGCGAGGAGGACTGCAAGACCAAAGACCACATCGAGATGGTCATCCGCAAGGACGACGGTTCCCTCAACGACAACCTGATCGGTCGTCTGGCGGCGAAAAAGCTCGAGACCAAACGCGGTCGCGAGCTGCTCAAGCGCAACCAGCTGATCACCCTGAAAGACGTCGAAGAGATCGCCGAGGCGTTCGGCGACGAGGAGGTCAAAGTCCCCGTCCGCTCGGCGCTCAAGTGCGAGGCCGAGTCCGGCGTATGCCGCTCCTGCTACGGCGTCTCGCCGGCCACGGGCTCGATGGTGGACATCGGCGACGCGGTCGGCATCATCGCCGCGCAGTCGATCGGCGAGCCGGGAACCCAGCTGACCATGCGCACCTTCCACACCGGAGGCGTCGCCGGCCAGGACATCACCCAGGGTCTGCCACGGATCGTCGAGCTCTTCGAGGCACGCAAACCGAAGGGCCTGGCGCAGATGGCCGAGGCCGCCGGCAAAGCCGCGATCGAAGAAACCGACAAAGCGCTGAAAGTGATCGTCACCGAGTCGAGCGGCGAGGAGCACTCCTACAGCTTCCCGCTGCGGACGCGGCTGCACGTCGCCGACGGCGATCGGGTCGAGGTCGGTCAGCAGCTGAACGAAGGCTCGCTCTACCCAGCCGACCTGCTGGCGATCCGCGGGCGCACCGACACCGAGCTCTACCTCGTCGACGAGGTGCAGAAGGTGTACCGCGCCCAGGGTGTGGACATCAACGACAAGCACATCGAGCTGATCGCCCGGCAGATGCTGAAGAAGGTGCGGATCGAGTCGAAGGGCTCGACCAGCCTCCTGCCCGGCCAGCTCGAGGATCGCGGCAGCCTCAAACGGCTGAACAAAAAAGTCAAGGAAGAGGGCGGTACCCCGGCCAAAGGCGAGGAGGTCATCCTCGGGATCACCAAGGCCTCGCTGGCGACCGAATCGTTCCTCTCGGCAGCCTCCTTCCAGGAGACGACCAAGGTGCTCACCGACGCTGCCCTCGAGGGCAAACGGGACAGGCTGGTGGGCCTGAAGGAGAACGTGATCATCGGCAAGCTGATCCCGGCTGCGACCGGTCTCAAGCACTACCGCACGGTCGCGATCGAGCCGGCGGAACCGATCGAGCCCCCGGGCGACGAGGACCTGCTCGAAGACGAGGAGCTGGCCGCCGAACTCGGCGTCGACGGCGTCGAGGCTCCCGTCGAGGGCTTCGGCACCTCCTTCGCGGAGGAGCTGGAGGAGCTCGCGCAGGAGATCGAGTCCACCTCGGAAGAGCCGAAATAGGCATCAGAGAGCGGAATAGGCAGTAGTAAAGGGGGCCCGGCGGGGCCCCCTTTTTGTGTCACCCTTTGATGTAACAGTGCGAGTTTTTTAACCAAAGCGCCTAAGTAGTTCGAGGCATCCTGATTTGAGGCAAATTACTGATGTGTATTTTGGCTCAAGTGTGGGTAAACTATGGGTGCCCCAAGAAAGAAGACGACTTCGCATCTTGAGGTACTTCATTTCTCCTTGACGCCGAGGACCGGGATCCACCAATTCCGGCCCTCGGCGTTATTGGTTGCAGGGGCTATAGATTGCGGGCATGTCTGAGAAGGCCTGCATCATCGGCGCCGGCAGCTCCGGGATTGTCGCCGCACAGGTACTGGACGCGCGGGGGGTGCCGTTCGACTGCTTCGAGAAGGGGTCGATGATCGGCGGCAACTGGCGCTACGAAAACGACAACGGAATGTCGTCCGCTTATAGATCGCTGCACATCAACACCTCGCGGCGGGTGATGGCCTTCAAGTCGCTGCCGATGCCCGACCACTACCCGGACTACCCCGACCACTTCCAGATGGCGGCCTACTTCGACGAATTCGCCGACCACTTCGGGCTGCGCGAGAAGATCAGCTTCCGCACCGAGGTGACGAAGGTGGAGCCGGCCGACGGGGCGTGGGCGGTCACCACCAAAGGACCGGACGGAGCCGAGCACAGCGAGCGCTACCGGGCGGTGCTGGTCGCCAACGGCCACCACTGGGACCCGCGCTGGCCCGAGCCCCCCTTCCCCGGCGCCGAGGACTTCGAGGGCGAGCAGATCCACGCCCACCACTACCGCGAGCCCGACGTCCTTCGCGGCAAGCGGGTGCTGGTTCTCGGTCTCGGCAACTCCGCCACCGACATCGCCGTCGAGTCATCGCGGATCGCCGAGAAGACCTTCCTCGCCGTCCGCCGCGGCGCCTACGTCCTCCCCAAGTACATGAACGGCAAGCCGATCGACGAGGTGACGACGCCGCTGGTCTCCCTCCTGCCGCTCTCGGTCCAGCGGTTCTTCGCCATGCGCGGCCTCGAGATCGCCGCCGGCGACATGACCTCCTACGGCCTCCCCAAGCCCGACCACAAGCTCTTCGAGGCGCACCCGACCGTCTCCTCGGAGCTGCTGCCCCGACTCGGCCACGGCGACATCACCGTCAAGCCCAACATCGAGCGCTTCACCGGCGGTCGCACCGTCCGCTTCGTCGACGGCAGCGAGGAGGAGATCGACCTCGTCGTCTACTGCACCGGCTACAAGATCAGCTTCCCCTTCTTCGACCCCAGGGTCTTCGCGGCACCCGACAACCGGCTGCCGCTGTACCGGCGGGTGGTCGCGGTCGAGCGCCCGGGGCTCTACTTCATCGGCTTCATCCAGCCGCTGGGGCCGATCATGCCCCTGGCCGAGGCGCAGTGCGAATGGATCGCCGACCTGCTCAGCGGCCGGGCGACGCTACCGCCGGCGGGCGAGATGAAGCGGGAGATCGCGAAAGAGGAACGGAAGATGGGGAGGCGCTTCGTGACCTCTAAGCGTCATACCGTCGAGGTGGATTTCCATCCTTACCTGCGCGAGATCCGGCGCGAGCGAAAGCGGGCTGCGCAGCCGGCTTGACGACGCGGGTACGCCCGCCGGGCGGGCAGGGAGGGGGCGGGACCGCCGCTCCGCCCCCGTGAGGACCGCGCCGCGGACCGCGCGGCAGCCGCGGCTGCGGTTGGCGCCGCTTGAAGCCACCGTCGTCGTCGGCGGCCGTCTCCGGTTCGTCGTGCTGCTTGGACGCCCACCAGACGAGCCAGAGCGATCCCAGCACCGGGATCTTCAGCACTACGAGCAGGAAGAAGATCGGCCAGAACCCCGTCATCTGCCCCAGTCTAGACGCGTGGTTCCTTTGTCGTCTATATCAGGACAAAGGAACCACGCAAGTCAGATCAACGATCGCGCCCAGGATTCGAGCGCGGCGACGTGCCCCTCCTCCAGCCCCAGGTGCGGTTCGGTCGGGACCAGCAGGGTCGGATGGGGCCGCCGCTCCGCCCACTCGTAGCAGCTGGGGTCGAAGTTGTCGTCGATCCAGGCGATCGCGCGGGTCCCGGCGTAGGCCTCCAGCGCCGCCAGCTTCCAGTGCGCGTCGCCGTCCCGCGCGGCGACGTCGAAGGCGACATGGGGCAGCTCCGGCAGGCCCAGCAGCTGCGGCAGGTAGAAGTTGGCCTTGTCCTCCCAACCGCTCGCCCAGACCAACTCGAACCGCTCGCTCAGCCGCAGCAGCCGGTCGCCGACCGGCAACGAGATGCAGTGCGGCACCCCGTCCACCAGCTGCAGCTGCGTATGCGGCGGCTGCTCCTCAAATCCAAACAGACTGATGACGCCGTCGATGTCGACGGCAAGGAGGGGCTTGCTACCAGCGATAGTGCGCGAATGCTTTATTGGCCTGCGCCATGCGGTAGATGTCGTCCTTCCGCTTCCAGGCGCTGCCCTGCTGCTGATTGGCGTCGAGGATCTCGCCGGCGAGGCGCTCGGCCATCGAGTACTCGCGGCGCTGGCGGGCGAACTGGACCAGCCAGCGGACCGCCAGGGTGCGGGCGCGGCGGGCCGGGACCTCGACCGGGACCTGGTAGGTGGCGCCACCGACGCGGCGGGAGCGGACCTCCAGGACCGGGGTCAGGGTTTTGATCGCCGACTCCAGGACCTCGACCGCGTCTTCGCTGGTGCGCTCGCCGACGATCGCGAGGGCGTCGTAGACGATCCGCTCGGCAAGGCTCTTCTTGCCGTCGACCATCACCTTGTTGATCACCTGCTGGACGAGGCGGTTGCGGTGCCTGGCGTCCGGCTCGATCGGCCGAATCTGTGCTGCGGAGCGGCGGGGCATTACGAAGCTTTGACGCCGTAGCGGGAGCGGGCCTGCTTGCGGTCGGAGACGCCGGCCGCATCGAGGGTGCCGCGGACGACCTTGTAGCGGACGCCCGGCAGGTCCTTGACGAGACCACCCCTGATCAGGACCACGGAGTGCTCCTGCAGGTTGTGTCCCTCGCCCGGGATGTAGGTGGTGACCTCCATCCCGTTGGTCAGCCGCACACGGGCGATCTTGCGCAGAGCCGAGTTCGGCTTCTTCGGCGTCACCGTGGCGACACGGGTGCAGACGCCGCGCCGCTGCGGGGCGGCTACGCGCTTCTTGCGACCCTGGCCCGACTTGAGGCCCGGCGTCGTGGTCTTCTTCTTCGGGCGCTTGCGGCCCTTCCTGACAAGCTGATTCGTATTCGGCACGGCCGCGCATAGTAGAGCAGTCCGGCAAAAACCAGCCCCCCGGCCGCTGACAACTCGGCAAAGAAGCCGTCCTCGAGCACCGCCGAGGCGCCCGCGAAGCGCGAGCTCTCCGCTCCCACGTCGAGCCCTTGGGGAAGGTCGATCAGCAGGATCACCGCCAGCGAGACCAGGCCGAGGGCGGCGACCAGGAGGCCGAGCCGGCGGCGCTCGCGGCGCAGCGCCAGCACTCCCAGCGCCATCGCCAGGAGCCCGACCGGCACCAGCAGGTAGAGGTGGGCGGCGCCGGCGGTGCGGACGCTGGTGGTCGGGGCATGGGCGACCTGCGGTAGCCCGGCGTAGCCCGGCTGGCCGATCTCGACTGCGCGGTAGTCGATGAACTGGGAGGCGACGAGGAGCGCCCCGGCCGCGATCAGGACCAGGGCCGCGCCGCGGGCGGGCGTGATCACGCCGCTGGCGGCGGTGGCGATTCTCGCCAGCAGCCCGCAGGCCCGGCGGACCATCCGCTCCAGCATCCAGATCGCGCGGAAGAAGAAGGCGAGCAGCGGGCGCAGCAGCGGCCAGAGGAAAGCCCCGGCGCGGCGCGCTCCAAGCCGCAGGTGATGGCGCACCCGCAACACCGCCGGATAGGTCCGCTCCAGGCCCCGATTGCCGATCCGATCGACCTGGCGGGACCAGCGGCGAAGCGCTGCTATCATCGCCCGTCGCTCAGGCAGTTTTGGCAGTTTTTTCGCAGGACGCTTCGCCGGGCCCCGTGGGGCCTTTTTTTGCGGCTTATCACCACTACTCGACTTAGGAACCATGGCACGCAGCTTTCCACTGGAGAAGACCCGGAACATCGGGATCATGGCGCACATCGACGCCGGTAAGACGACGACGACCGAGCGCATCCTCTACTACACCGGGCGCACCCACAAAATGGGTGAGGTCCACGAGGGCGCTGCCGTCATGGACTGGATGGAGCAGGAGCAGGAGCGGGGGATCACGATCACCTCGGCTGCGACCGCCTGCGAGTGGAAGGACCACCGCATCAACATCATCGACACGCCCGGCCACGTCGACTTCACCGTCGAGGTCGAGCGCAGCCTCCGCGTGCTCGACGGCGCGATCGCCGTCTTCGACGCCGTCGCCGGCGTCGAGCCGCAGTCGGAGACCGTCTGGCGCCAGGCCGACAAGTACGGCGTCCCGCGCTTCGCCTACATCAACAAGATGGACCGCACCGGCGCCGACTTCTTCTACTCGGTGCAGACCATGAAAGACCGCCTCGGCGCCAACCCGCTGCCGATCCAGTTGCCGATCGGGGCGGAGGAAGACTTCAAGGGCGTCGTCGACCTGGTGAAGATGAAGGGCCTGATCTGGACCGACGAGCTCGGCGCCGCCTACGAGGAAATCGAGATCCCCGAGGACCTTCAGGACCAGGCCGAGGAATACCGGACTCAGCTGATCGAAGCCTGCGCCGACTACGACGAAGAGCTGATGGAGGCCTTCCTCGGCGAGGAAGAGATCCCCGAGGAGAAGCTGGTCGCCTCGCTGCACAAGGCGACCCTCTCGACCAAGCTCACCCCCGTCCTCTGCGGCACCTCCTTCAAGAACAAGGGCGTGCAGCCGCTGCTCGACTCGATCGTCGAACTGCTTCCCTCGCCGCTCGAGGTGCCGCCGGTCACCGGCGTCGTCCCGGCGGGCAAGGGCCAGGCGGAGGACATCGAGGACACGCGCGAGGCGAGCGACAGCGCCCCTTTCTCGGCGCTGGCCTTCAAGGTCATGTCCGACCCCTACGTCGGCAAGCTCACCTACTTCCGCGTCTACTCGGGCAAGCTCGAGAAAGGCGGCCGGGTGCTGAACGTGAAAACCGGCAAGACCGAGCGGATCGGGCGCCTGCTGATGATGCACGCGAACAGCCGCGAGGAGATCGACGAGTGCTATGCGGGCGACATCTGCGCCGGCGTCGGCCTCAAGGAAACGGGCACCGGCGACACCCTCGCCGCTCCCGACGCCCCGATCGCGCTGGAGAGCATCGAATTCCCGGAGACGGTGATCGCGGTCGCGATCGAGCCGAAGACCAAAGCCGACCAGGAGAAGATGGGCAACGCCCTGCAGCGGCTCGGCGAGGAGGACCCGACTTTCCGGATCGAATCCGACGAGGAAACCGGCCAGACCCTGATCCACGGGATGGGCGAGCTCCACCTGGAGGTGATCGTCGACCGGATGCTGCGCGAGTTCAAAGTCGAGGCCAACGTCGGCAAGCCGCAGGTCGCCTACCGCGAGACGATCCGCAAGCGGGTCGAGAAGGTCGAGGCGCGGTTCGTGCGCCAGACCGGTGGTCGCGGCCAGTTCGGCCACGTCGTCATCAACCTCGAGCCGGCGCCCGAGGAGGGCTTCGTCTTCGAGGACAAGATCAAGGGCGGCGTGATCCCGAACGAGTTCATCGGCCCGGCCGAGCAGGGGATGCGCGAGGCGTTGGAAAACGGCGTCAAGGCGGGTTACCCGATGGTCGACGTCAAAGCCGAACTCGTCGACGGCTCCTACCACGACGTCGACTCCTCGGAGATGGCCTTCAAAATCGCCGGCTCGATGGCGATCCAGGAAGGCGCCCGCAAGGCCAGCCCGGTCCTGCTGGAGCCGGTGATGTCGGTCGAGGTGGTCACTCCCGAGGACTTCCTCGGCGACGTGATCGGCGACCTCTCCCGGCGCCGCGGCAAGGTCCAGGGTCAGGAGCAGCGAGGCAACGCCCTCGCGGTCAAAGCCTTCGTCCCGCTCGGCGAGATGTTCGGGTACGCGACCGAATTGCGGTCGATGACCCAGGGCCGGGCGACCTACACCATGCAGTTCGAGCGGTACGAGGAGGTCCCCGGCAACATCGCCGAGGAAATCGTCGAGCACCGCTCTGGCGAGCCGGTTGGTGCAACCTCATGAGGCCAACCGCGAACGGACGCTGAACCTGGCTATATTTCCCGGGTTGCCCGCAGGCAGCACAAAGTTTCTGCGGAAAGTCCGCCCACAAGACTCAAGCAGCTAGATCAGACAGAACACACGACTTCGAAAGGCGAAACGGAGAGAGATGTCCAAGGAGAAATTCGAGCGCGATAAGCCGCACGTGAACGTCGGCACCATCGGTCACATCGACCACGGCAAGACGACGCTTACGGCCGCGATCACGAAAACGCTCTCCACCGTGGGCGGTGCGGAAGCGCATAGCTTCGAGGAGATCGACAACGCTCCGGAGGAGAAAGAACGCGGAATCACGATCGCGACCTCCCACGTCGAGTACGAGACCGACAACCGGCACTACGCCCACGTCGACTGCCCCGGCCACGCCGACTACGTGAAGAACATGATCACCGGCGCGGCGCAGATGGACGGCGCGATCCTGGTCGTCTCCGCTGCCGACGGCGTCATGCCCCAGACCCGCGAGCACATCCTGCTCGCCCGTCAGGTCAACGTCCCGCACGTCGTCGTCTTCCTCAACAAGATCGACCAGGTCGACGACGAGGAGCTCGTCGAGCTCGTCGAGGAGGAGGTCAAGGACCTGCTCAACGAGTACGACTTCCCGGGCGACGACACGCCGATCATCAAAGGCTCGGCGCTGAAGGCCCTCGAAGGCGACGAGGAGGCCCAGAAGGCGGTCTTCGACCTCGCCGCGGCGCTCGACTCCTACATCCCGGAGCCGGTCCGCGAGCTCGACAAGCCCTTCCTGATGCCGATCGAGGACATCTTCTCGATCACCGGCCGCGGCACCGTCGCCACCGGCCGGATCGAGCAGGGCGTCGTCAACACCGGCGACGAAGTCGAAATCGTCGGCATCCACCCGGAGACGAGCAAAACCACCGTCACCGGCGTCGAGATGTTCCGCAAGATCCTCGACGAGGGTCAGGCGGGCGACAACGTCGGCTGCCTCCTGCGCGGTACCAAGCGCGAGGAGATCGAGCGTGGCCAGGTTCTCTGCAAACCGGGCTCGATCACGCCGCACACCAAGTTCAAAGCCGAGGTCTACTGCCTGAAGAAGGAGGAGGGTGGTCGTCACACCCCGTTCTTCTCCGGGTACCGGCCTCAGTTCTACTTCCGGACCACCGACGTGACCGGGATCGCCAACCTCCCCGAGGGGACCGAGATGGTGATGCCGGGTGACAACGTCGAGATGACGATCGAGCTGATCCAGCCGATCGCCATGGACCAGGGTCTGCGGTTCGCCATCCGGGAGGGTGGCCGCACCGTCGGCTCGGGGGTCGTCTCGGAGATCACCGAGTAGCGACCCCCGGGGCGGGCCTCCACCCGCCCCAGCCCCGCCCTCGGGTGGGGATGACAACTGCAAGGACATACGACCGGGGCGGCGCCCCACCAAATGGGGCCCCGCCCTCTTTGCGCGGTAAAGCGAAGAGAGACAAGAGAGAGACAGCACCGAAGTGGCAACCATCGCGGCACAGAAAATTCGGATTCGACTCAAGGCGTACGACCACGACGCCATAGATCGGGCTGCCCGCGAGATCGTCGAGACCGCCGAGCGCACCGGCGCCACGGTCTCCGGTCCGGTGCCGCTGCCGACCGAGAAAAACGTCTATTGCGTGATCCGCTCCCCGTTCAAGGACAAGGACTCGCGCGAGCACTTCGAGATCCGCACCCACAAGCGGCTGATCGACATCCTCCAGCCGTCCCCGAAAACCGTCGACTCGCTGCAGCGCCTCGACTCGCTGCCGGCCGGCGTCGACATCGAGATCAAGCTCTAGGGGCTCTGGTGGCGGCGATTCTCGGCAAGAAGCTCGGCATGACGCAGGTCTTCAAAGAGGACGGGACCGTCGTGCCCGTGACCGTGATCGAAGCCGGTCCCTGCAAGGTGACCGCGGTCCGCGACGCCGAGCGCGACGGCTACCAGGCGGTGCAGCTCGCCTTCGGCGAGGTCAAGCAGGGCAAGCTGAGCAAGGCCGAGGAAGGCCACCTGAAGAAGGCCGGCGCGGCGCCGATGCGCCACCTGGTCGAGTTCCGCGACGAGGACCTCGGCGCCGAGGAGAGCCCGAAGGTGGGCGACGACGTCACCGTCGCCAGCTTCGAGGCCGGACAGAAGGTAAAGGTCGCCGGGATCTCGATCGGCAAGGGCTTCCAGGGCGGAATCAAGCGCCACAACTTCAGCCGCGGCCCTGTCAGTCACGGCTCCCACAACGTCCGCGCCCCGGGCTCGATCGGCGCCAGCGCCTTCCCCGGCCGCGTCTTCAAAGGGATGAGGGGACCAGGCCAGATGGGCAACAAGCGCATCACCCAGAAGGGCCTGGAAATCGCCGACGTCGATGCCGACCGCAACCTGCTCTTGATCAAGGGCTCGGTGCCGGGCTCCCGCAACGCGATCGTCGAGGTGAGGACCGATGGCTAGCGCCAAAGCATCAGTTCTCGGCAAGACCACCAAAGCCGACCTGCCGAAAGAGATTTTCGCCGAGCCGTTCCACCAGTCGCTGGTGCACGAGGCCGCGCGCGCCGACTTGAACTCGCGCCGCCGCGGCACCGCCTCGACCCTGAGCCGCGGCGAGGTCGCCTTCACCACTGCCAAGGCCTGGCGGCAGAAGGGCACCGGCCGCGCCCGCGTCGGCACGCTCGGCGTCCCCAACCGCTTCGGCGGCGGCGTCGCCTTCGGTCCGAAGCCGCGCAAGTACACGGTCAAGGTCAACCGCAAAGCCCGCCGCCGGGCGATGCGCTCTGCCCTCTCGGTGCACGCCGAGCGCGGTTCGGTCGCCGTCCTCGACGCCGGGGCCTTCGAGACCCCCTCGACCAAGTCCGCCGCACAGGCGCTGGAGAAATGGGGGGCGAAGAGCCCGCTGCTGGTGATCGTCACCGCCGAGGAGGTGGGCGCGATGAAGAGCTTCCGCAACCTGCCACGCACCCAGGTGCTCGAGGTGGGCGCCGCCGGCGTCGCCGACGTGATCGGCGCTGCCGCGGTCGCGATCTCCGAAACCGCGCTGGAGACGCTGAAGGAGAGGCTGGCCTGATGGACGCCCGCACGATCCTCATCCGCCCGGTGATCTCGGAGAAGAGCTACGCCCTGATCGCCGAGGGCAAGTACACGTTCCGGGTCAACGACCGCGCCCACAAGACCCAGATCGCGCAGGCGGTCGAAGAGGTCTTCGGCGTCAACGTGGCCGAGGTGCGGACCGCCAAAGTGCGGTCGAAGCCGAAGCGCCGCGGGCTGACCAAAGGCCGCAGCCGCGCCTGGAAGAAGGCGATCGTCCAGCTTGCCCCAGGCGAGCGGATCGAGCTGTTCGAGGGCGCCGAGACCGCCTAGGAGATCTGAGAGATGGCTAACCGCAAAACGAAACCGACCAGCCCCGGCCGCCGCTTCGCGACCTACCCGCTGCGCGAGCAGCTGACCGCGTCCGAGCCGGAGCGGAAGCTGACCGAGGGGCTGAAAAAGTCCGGCGGTCGCAACGCCAACGGCCGCGTCACCGCTCGCCACCGCGGCGGCGGCGCCAAGCGGCGCTACCGCAAGATCGACTTCAAGCGGCTCAAGGACGGCGTGCCCGCGAAGGTCGCCTCGATCGAGTACGACCCCAACCGCACCTGCTACATCGCCTTGCTCCACTACGCCGACGGCTTCAAGGACTACATCCTCGCTCCGTCGCAGCTGTCGGTCGGCGACGTCGTCAAATCCGGCCCCGAGGCGGACATCAAACCCGGCCACGCGATGGAGCTCGGCCAGATGCCGACCGGCACCATCGTCCACAACGTCGAGTTGATTCCCGGCCAGGGCGGCAAGCTCGGCCGCTCCGCCGGCACCTCGATCCAGTTGGTGGCGAAGGAGGGGGAGATGGTGACCCTGCGTCTGCCTTCTTCGGAGATGCGGATGGTCCGCGCCAACTGCCGCGCCACCGTCGGCGTCCTCTCCAACGCCGAGCACCAGAACTTGAAGGTCGGCAAGGCCGGCCGCAGTCGCCACAAGGGCAAGCGCCCGCACACGCGCGGCGTCGCGATGAACCCCGTCGACCACCCGCACGGCGGCGGCGAGGCGCACCACACCCCGGGCGGCCACCCGGTGACCCCGTGGGGCAAACCGACCCTCGGCTACCGGACCCGCAAGAAGGGCAAGCAATCCGACCGCTACATCGTCCGCGGCCGTCGCCGCGGCAAGAAGAAGGGCCGTTAAGGATGGGACGTTCGACGAAAAAGGGCCCGTGGGTCGAGGAGCGCCTGATGGGGCGGATCACGGCGCTGAACGAGGCCAACAAAAAACAGATGCTGAAAACCTGGTCACGGACCTCGACGATCTTCCCGGAGATGGTCGGCCACACGATCGCCGTCCACGACGGCAAGAAGCACGTCCCGGTCTTCATCTCGGAGTCGATGGTCGGTCACAAGCTCGGCGAGTTCGCGCCGACCCGGACCTTCCGCTCCCACGGCGGCGGTAAGGACTAGCAATGGCTGACGAGAACCAGAACAAAAAACAGCAAGGCAAAAAAGCCAAAAAAGCGGCGAAACCAGCGGCGAAAAAAGCTGCTGCGAAAAAAGAGGCTGCGCCGAAAAAAGAGGCCAAAGCCAAAAAAGCCCCGGCAAAAAAAGCGGAGGGCAAAAAACCAGCGGCCAAAAAAGAGACTTCGAAAAAAGCTACGAAAGCGAAAAAAGAGCCGGCGAAAAAAGCCGCTGCGAAAAAACCCGCAGCGCCCCCGGTCGTCAACGCCAGCGCCCGCTACGTGCGGATCGCCCCGCGCAAGGCGCGGCTGATCGCCGACCAGGTGCGCGGCATGCACATCGAAAGCGCCCGGGCTCTGCTGCAGTTCTCGCCCCGCGGCGCCGCGCTGCCGATCCAGAAGCTGATCAACTCCGCGGCCGCCAACGCGGAAAACAACCACGATCTCGTCGGTGACGAGATGCGCATCGCCACGATCACCGTCGACGAGGGCCCGACCCTGCGCCGCTTCCGCCCGCGGGCGATGGGCCGCGCCACCCCGATCAACAAGCGAACCAGCCACATTCGCGTGGCTCTGACCCCGGTGGAGGACTAGGCAGATGGGACAGAAGATCCATCCCGAGGGTTTCCGCGTCGGCTACATCCACGACTGGAAGTCGAACTGGTACGAGGACAAAAACTTCGCCGACGTTCTCCAGGAAGACCTGGCGATCCGCGACCACATCGTCAACAAGCTCTCGCACGCGGGGCTCTCGAACATCACGATCGAGCGTCGCGGCGAGGTCGCGGTCGACATCCACACCGCACGGCCGGGCATCGTCATCGGCAAGTCCGGCAGCGAAGTCGACGCCCTGCGCAAGGAGTTGCACAAGCTCACCGGCAGCCCGGTGAAAGTCAACATCCGCGAGGTCAAGCGCCCCGAGCTCGACGCCAAGCTGGTCGCCCAGTCGATCGCCGAGCAGCTGCAGAACCGCGTTGCCTTCCGGCGGGCGATGAAACGCGCGTTGACCTCGGCGATGCGCTCCGGCGCCAAGGGTGTCAAGGTGCAGGTCTCCGGCCGCCTCGGCGGCGCCGAGATGGCGCGGACGGAACACTATTCCGACGGTCGCGTGCCGCTGCACACGCTGCGCGCCGACATCGACTACGGCTTCTTCGAGGCCCGCACGACGACCGGCCGGATCGGCGTCAAATGCTGGATCAACAAGGGCGAGGTGATGCCTGAGGGCTTCCGCTCCGACCTCATCTCCGGCGATGGCGACGGCCAGGCGCAGGCCAACCGTGGCGGCGGTCGCCGCGACGATCGCGACCGCGGTGGACGCGGGCGCGGACCCGGCGGCGATCGCGGTGGACGCGGCGGCGGCGGGCGTGGTCCCGGCGGGGACCGTGGTGGCCGCGGCGGACGCAGTGGAGGTGGTCGCTGATGCTCATGCCGAAGCGGGTCAAGCACCGCAAACAGTTCCGCGGCCGCATGCGCGGCAATACCAAGGGCGGCAGCACCGTCGCCTTCGGCGAGTACGGGATCAAGGCGCTCGAGCGCGGTTGGATAACCAACCGCCAGATCGAGGCCGCCCGTGTTGCGATGACCCGCAAGATCAAACGTGGCGGCAAGGTCTGGATCAACGTCTTCCCGGACAAGCCCTACACGAAAAAGCCCGCCGAGACGCGGATGGGCTCCGGCAAGGGCAACCCCGAGGGCTGGGTCGCCGTGGTCAAGCCGGGCAAGGTCATGTTCGAGCTGGCGGGCGTGCCCGAGGAGCTGGCGCGCGAAGCGCTGCGCCTCGCCGGCCACAAGCTTCCGGTCAAAACCAAATTCGTCATGCGCGAGGGAGCGGGCGACTGATGAAGGCATCCGAGGTTCACAACTTCAAAGACGACGAGCTGGTGGCGAAGCTGATCGACGCCAAGCAGGAGGCCTTCAACCTGCGCTTCCGCCACGCGACCGGCGAGCTGGAGAACACGGCTCGGCTGGGCCAGGCCCGGAAGGACATCGCAAGGCTTTTGACCGTGGCTAAGGCTCGCGGCATCGATGTAGAGAAAGAGACCCGACGGATATGAGCGACGACGAGACGAAAAAAGACGAGACGACTGAGCAGGAGCCTCAGGACGAAGCCCCTCAGGACGAGGCGCCTGAGGCCGCGGGTCCTGTCTCCGATAGTGATTCTCCGGCAGAGCCGGAGAATTCACCATCGTCGCCACCCGCGGCAGACGCGTCTGAGGCTGCCGACGAGGCGTCTGACGGTGCTCCCCCACCGGAAGAGGCTGAGGACCCTGCTGCTGAAGAAGCTGCGGAGCCGAATCCTGAGGACGAGTTGCCTTGGAAGGAGCGGCGGCGACTGGCTAAATCGCGGCGGCCGGTTCGAAAGGCCCTGCCTTCCGATCCGGAGGAGCGCAAGGCGCTGCGGGCCGAGGGGCGCAAGCGCAAGGCGACGCTGCGGCGCAAGCAGCGGGCCGCGGCCAAGGCTGCGCACACGCCCGGCACCGGCACGCCGGCGGCCGAGCGCGAGTCCAACGCGGCGAAGGTGCGCCAGGGGATCGTCGTCTCCAGCAAAGGCGACAAATCGATCACCGTTCGCATCGACATCGCCCGCCGTCACCGCACTTACGAGAAGATCGTCCGCAGCTCGACCAAGCTGCACGCTCACGACGAGCGCAACGAGGCCGGCGAGGGCGACGTGGTCCGCGTGATCGAGACCCGGCCGCTGTCAAAGACCAAGCGCTGGCGCCTGGTCGACGTGGTGGAGAAGGCGAGGTAAGGCGAGGTGATCCAGCAGGAGTCCAGGCTCAAGGTCGCTGACAACTCGGGCGCGCGCGAGATCCTCTGCATCCGCGTCAAAGGCGGCTCCCACCGCCGCTACGCCAGCGTCGGCGACGTGATCACCGCGACGGTGAAATCGGCGAGCCCGCAAGGCGGCGTCCGCAAGGGCGAGGTCGTGCAGGCGGTGGTGGTGCGCACCCGCAAGCCGCTGAGCCGCCCCGACGGCACCTACATCTCCTTCGACGAGAACGCCGCGGTGCTGATCGACCCCGCCAGCAACAACCCGCGCGGGACCCGCATCTTCGGCCCCGTGGCGCGCGAACTGCGCGATCGCAACTTCATGAAAATCATCTCGCTGGCGCCGGAGGTCCTCTGATGCCGAAGTCGATGCGCATCCGCACCGACGACCAGGTTGTCCTGATCAGCGGCAAGGACGCCGGCAAGAAAGGCCGGGTCGTCCGCACCGATCCGAAAAAGCGCCGCGTCTACGTCGAGGGCCTGAACATGATCAAGCGCCACGAACGGCCGCGCTCGGAAACCGACCTGAAAAACCCGCAGGCGGGGGGGATCGTCGAAAAGGAGGGCCCGATCGACGTGTCCAACGTGATGCTGCTCGACCCCAAAGACAACAAACCGACCCGGGTCGGCGTCCGTCGCGACAAAGGCGGCAAGCGCGTCCGCTACGCGAAGCGGACCGGAACGGAGATCGGCTGATGGAGGCGACCGTGGAACAGACGTCGCAGGCCGCGCCGCCGCCGCGCCTGCGCGAGCGCTACGAGCAGGACGTGCTGCCGGCGCTGACGCAGAAATTCGGCTACTCGACGCCGATGGAGGCTCCGCACCTGGAGAAGATCACCCTCAACATGGGCCTCGGCACCGAGAAACAGGACAAACGAGCCTTCGAACTGGCGCAGGAACAGCTGGCGACGATCGCCGGTCAGCACCCGAACGTGCGCCGCGCCCGCAAGTCGGTGGCCTCGTTCAAGCTGCGCGAGGGGATGCCGGTCGGCGTCTCGGTGACGCTGCGGCGGGCCCGGATGTGGGAGTTCCTCGACCGGCTGATCTCGATCGCGGTGCCGCGCATCCGCGACTTCCGCGGTCTCAACCCACGCTCCTTCGACGGCCGCGGCAACTACTCGATGGGCGTCAAAGAGCAGCTGATCTTCCCCGAAATCGACTACGACTCGATCGACGTCGTGCGGGGTCTGGACGTGACGATCACGACTTCCGCTAAAACTGACCTCGAGGCTTTCGAGCTTCTGCTCGGGCTGGGGATGCCGTTCGCCCAGGAGGGCCGTCCCGGTCAGGCCGAGCGCGAAGCGAAAGAAAAGGAAGCCGAAGAAGAACAGCTCAAAGAGGAAGCCCGCCAGAAGGCTGAAGTCGAGCAGGCGGCCCTCGAGCAGTTGAAAGAGGAGAACCCGGAGGCCTACGCCAAGCCGGAAGGCGAGGACGAAGGTGCCGCTGAAGGCGGAGACGAAGAGGCCGGCGAGACGGCCGAGGAGAGTTCTGACAATGGCTAAGACTTCAATGAAGGTGAAGCAGGCGCGCAAGCCCAAGTTCAAGACGCGGAGCTACAACCGCTGCCGTCGCTGCGGGCGCCCGCGCGCCTACTTCCGCAAATTCGGCCTCTGCCGGATCTGCCTGCGCGAGGCCGCGCACGAGGGCTACATCCCCGGAATGACCAAGTCGAGCTGGTAGGACGAAGCATGCACACCGACCCGATCGCCGATTACCTGACCCGGATCCGCAACGCGATTCGCGCGGGGCACGACGAGGTGGAGATCCCCCTCAACGGCCTCAAGCTGGAGATGTCCCGCATCCTCAAGGAGCAGGGCTATATCAAGGACTTCAGCCGCAAGCCGGCGGCGGTCGGCGAGCTGATCAACGTCGAGCTCAAGTACACCGAGGAGCGCCAGCCGGTGATCCTCGGGATCGAACGGGTCTCGCGCCCGGGTCGGCGTCGCTACGTCGACCACAAAAACGTCCCGCGTGTCCACGGCGGCACCGGCACCGCGATCGTCAGCACCTCCGCCGGCGTGATGACCGGCCACGAAGCACGCGCGAAGGGAGTCGGCGGCGAGGTCGTCGCCTACGTCTGGTGAGCAGATGAGCCGAATCGGAAGAAAGCCCGTTCCCGTCCCCGACGCCGTCACGGTCGAGATCGCCCCTGGCAACATCGCGGTCAAAGGCCCGAAAGGGGAGCTGAGCCAGACCTTCTCGGCGGACATGACCGTCGAGCAGAGCGATGGCGTCCTCACGGTCGCCCGTCCCACCGATCGCGGCGAGCACCGGGCCCTGCACGGCCTCACCCGCAGTCTGATCGCGAACATGGTCGAGGGCGTCACCAACGGCTTCGAAAAGCGGCTTGAGATTCAGGGCGTCGGCTACCGCGCCGCCCTGAAAGGGAAAAAACTCGAGCTCGCGCTCGGCTTCTCGCACCCGGTCGCGATCGACGCGCCGGAGGGGATCGACTTCGAAGTCCCGCAGCCGACCGAAGTGGTCGTCAAAGGCATCGACAAGCAGCTCGTCGGCCAGGTCGCGGCGGACATCCGCAAGCGCCGGCCGCCGGAGCCCTACAAGGGCAAGGGCATCCGTTACAAGGACGAGCAGGTTCTGCGGAAGGTCGGTAAGCGCGCATGACCGTTCTCACCAAGCGCCAGCGTCGGCTCAAACGGCGCCGCCGGGTTCGCGCCCGCGTCAAAGGCACGGCAGAGCGGCCGCGGCTCTCCGTCTACCGCTCGAACAAGGGCGTCTTCGCCCAGCTCATCGACGACAGCAAGGGCCACACCGTGGCCGCGGTCAACTGGATCGAGCCGGAGCTGCGGAAGCTCTCCGCCTCCGAGCAGGCGAAGAAGGCGGGCGAACTGCTGGCCGAGCGGGCGAAGAGCGCCGGCGTCGAAGGCTGCGTCTTCGACCGCGGCGGCTACCAGTACCACGGCCGCGTCAAGGCGTTGGCCGAGGGCGCGCGAGAGGGGGGCCTGGCCTTCTAGAGGCCGTAGTTTCGCTACGGTGGGCCGCTGCTTATGAAGGGCATGAACGCACAGAACGTTGAAACCGTCAGTCCCCGCGGGCTGGACCTGCAGGAGCGTGTGATCGAGATCAACCGCGTCGCCAAGGTGGTCAAGGGCGGCCGTCGCTTCTCCTTCACCGCGCTGGTCGCCGTCGGCGACGAGGAGGGCGTGGTCGGGATCGGCTACGGCAAGGCCCGCGAGGTGCCGCTGGCGATCCAGAAGGGCGTCGAGGACGCCCGTAAGAACTTGATCCGCGTGCCCAAATACGGGAACACGATCACCCACCGCATCATCGGCCGCTTCGGCGCCGGGCACGTCGTCCTGCGCCCGGCGAGCCCCGGTACCGGCGTCATCGCCGGCGGCGGCGTCCGCGCCGTGCTCGAGCTCGGCGGCGTCCGCGACGTGCTGACGAAGAGCATCGGCACGCAGAACCCGATCAATCTTGTGAAGGCCACGATGGACGGTTTGGTTCGTCTGCGTCGGCCTGAGGAGGTCGCTGAGCTGCGCGGGCTGACGATTACTCAGGTGCTTGGCATGGACGGCAACGGGGCCGCTCAGGCCGCGGGTCCTGTCTCCGATGAGGGGACGGGGGAGCCCCGGGCGGCGGGTCCTGTCTCCGATGAGTCCTCCGCGCCTACCGGCGCGGACGATTCATCGTCGCCACCCACCGCAGAGGCCGCTCCCGCCGACGAAAAAGCTGAGGAGACCTCAGTCGAGGGTGAGCAGTCGTGAGCACTTTGAGGATTTCGCAGGTCAGGTCGGCCAACGGGACCAATCCGAACCAGAAAGCGACGCTGAAGGCGTTGAAGCTGGGGCGGATCGGCAAATCGGTGGAGCTGAAGGACTCGGCGCAGCTGCAGGGTCAACTGCGGGTTGTCTCCCATCTGGTGGAGGTCGAAGGTGGCTGAGAAAGCCGAGAAGTCGTCTGCGAAAGAGTCGCTGCGCGCCGAGGAGATCGGCCTGCACAACCTGAAGCCGAAGCCCGGCTCGAAAAAGCCCCGCAAGCGGGTCGGCCGTGGCGAGGGCAGCGGCCTGGGCAAGACCTCGGGCCGCGGTCACAAGGGCGCCGGCTCCCGCTCGGGCGCGAAGCGCAAGGCCAACTACGAGGGCGGCCAGAACCCGATCCACATGCGGATGCGAAAGCTGCGCGGCCCGCACAAAAAGCAGTCGATGCCGTTCGAGAGCTTCCGGACCAAGACCCAGCCGGTCAACCTCGCCGACCTCGAGGAGCGCTTCGACAGTGGCGCCGAAGTCACCCCCGCGAGCCTCAAGGAGAAGGGCCTGGCGAAGGGGAAGGACCCGGTCAAGATCCTCGCCAGGGGCGAGATCAAGAAGAAACTTGAGGTTCACGCGCACGCTTTCAGCGCGGCCGCGAAGGAGCAGATAGAAGCGGCCGGCGGTACCTGTCACACTCTGGAGCTGTAATGCTCAGAACTATTCTCAACGCCTTCAGCGTTGCCGACATTCGCAAGAAGCTTGCGTTCACGGCAGCGATGCTGGCGCTGTACCGCCTGGGGGCCTACATCCCGGCGCCGGGCGTCAACGCAAGCGCCGTCCACGAAATCTCGGGCAACTTCGGCGGCTCGGGGATCCTCGGCTTCCTCAACACGTTCTCCGGCGGCAGCCTCTCGCGGCTGAGCTTGTTCGCGCTGGGGATCATGCCCTACATCACGGCCTCGATCATCCTGCAGCTGCTGACCGTGGTCGTCCCCTCGCTCGAGCGCCTGCAGAAAGAGGGCGAGGTCGGCCAGCAGAAGATCACCCAGTACACCCGCTACCTGACGGTGGGGCTGGCCTTCGCGCAGTCGATCGGCTACGTCTTCCTCTTCAAGTCCTTCAGCGCCAAAGAAGGGACGAACAGCGTCGTCGGCCATCTCACCTTCCCAAAGGTCTTCCTGATCGTGATCTGCCTCACCGCCGGCTGCACCTTGCTGATGTGGCTGGGCGAGCTGATCACCCAGCGCGGCATCGGCAACGGGATCTCGCTGATGATCTTCGCCTCGATCGCTTCCCGGATCGTCCCCGGCCTGAGCAAGTGGTGGAACAACCCGGACCAGGTCTTCGTGGTGATGATGCCGTTCATCGCCCTCGCGGTGATCGTCGCGATCGTCTTCGTCCAGGAGGGCCAGCGCCGGATCCCGGTCCAGTACGCGAAACGCGTGGTCGGGCGGAAAATGACCTCGGGCGGGTCTACCTATCTGCCCTTGCGGGTGAACATGGCCGGCGTCATCCCGGTCATCTTCGCCGCCTCGATCATGGCCTTCCCGTCGACCGTCGGGCAGATGCTGAACACCAACGCGGCGCTCGAATTCGCCAGCTTCTTCGGCCCCAACGAATGGCCCTACGTGGTCGGCGAGGTCTTCTTCATCATCATCTTCACCTACTTCTATACGGCGGTCACCTTCAATCCGGTCGACCAGGCCGACAACCTGAAGAAATATGGCGGCTTCATCCCCGGCGTGCGCCCGGGGCGGCCGACGGCCGAATACCTGGACCGGATCCTCTCGCGCCTCACCTTCCCCGGAGCGCTCTACCTCGGCGCGGTGGCGGCGCTGCCGACGATCCTGATCAGCCAGACGTCGGCCAACTTCTATTTCGGCGGTACCTCCATCCTGATCGTGATCGGCGTAGCCCTCGATACGGTCAAGCAGTTGGAGGCGCAGCTGATGATGCGCAATTACGAGGGCTTCCTCAAATAAGCTGCCGGGATGCCGGAGCTGAACCTAGTGCTGCTCGGTCCGCCGGGGTCCGGTAAGGGGACCCAGGGGGAGCGGCTGAACGAAGATCTGCGGCTGCCCTACTACGCGACGGGGGACATTCTCCGGGCCGCCGTGCGCGACGAAACCGAGCTCGGCCGCAGCGCCAAGGAGTACATGGATCGCGGCGACCTCGTGCCCGACGAGGTGATCGTCGGCGTCATCGCAGACCGGATCGATTCCGGCGAGGCGCTCGACGGCTTCATCCTCGACGGTTTCCCGCGCACCACCCCGCAGGCCGAGGCGCTCGACGCCAAGCTCTCCGAGCTGGGCCGGGGGGTGACCGCGGTGCTCCTGATCGACGTCTCCGACGACGAGGTCGTGCGCCGGCTGGGCGGCCGTCGCACCTGCGCCGCGAACGGCCACGTCTTCCACGTCGAGTTCGAACCGCCGCAGCGGGACGGGGTCTGCGACCTCGACGGCTCCGAGCTGCTGATCCGCGACGACGACAAACCAGAGGTGATCCGCAAACGGCTCGAGACCTACCACGAGAAGACCGAGCCGCTGGTCTCCTCCAACGACGACCGCAGCGTCCGGCGCCGGATCGGCGGCGAGGCGCCGCCGAACGAGGTCGCCGAGCAGAT
>JBQCHH010000007.1:0-53368 GCA_051954855.1 Solirubrobacterales bacterium
CATCGGTGGTGTCTCGGCGCCCCCGGGCCCGCGGGGCGTCCCCCCCCCCCCCCGCCGCACCCCGCGGGGGGGGGCGCCCCCCCACGGCTCATGACCGCCCGCCGCCACAACATCCCCGTCACGACCGTGCAGCGCACGATCGACGACCTCGACGGCACCGTTCCGTCGTACCTCGTGCGAAGAGCGCGGCGCCAAGCGGAGCTCAAAGGCATCCATCTCGAAGGAGCAGAGGGCAAACGACAACGCTCCGACCTCGAGGAAGACTTCCTCACCCTTTGTCGTCGCCATCACCTGCCACTACCCGAGACCAACGTCAAGCTCGGCCGCTGGGAGGTCGACTTTGTCTGGCGCGACCGCAACCTCGTGGTCGAAACGGACTCCTTCGCCTACCACCGTGGCGCGGTCGCCTTCGAGGACGACCACGAACGAGACCTCGATCTGCGTCGGCGGGGCTTCACTGCTCCGCTTCACTGATAAGCAAGTCGACCACGAACCCGATCGGGTCGCCGCCGACGTAACCACGGCTCTGAGCCGCTAAGCGTCCGACTCGACCGCCGCGACGACCGGCTGCCCGCTTGCGGGGGGAGCGCCGTGGACATCCTCGTCCGACTCGACGTGCAGGCGGGGGAGGATGCGGTCGAGCCAGGCGGGGAAGCGCCAGGCGCGCTCGCCGAGCAATTGCATGATCGCCGGCACCAGCATGGTGCGGATGACGACGGCGTCGATCAGGACCGCCGAGGAGAGGCCGAGGCCGAAGAGCTTGATGATCCGTTCTTCGCCGAGCATGAAAGAGGCGAAGACGGTGACCATGATCGCCGCCGCCGCGGTGATCACCCGGCCGGTCAGGGCGAGACCCTGGGTGACCGCCTGAGTGGCGTCCTTGCGGCGCTCCCACTCCTCGTGGATCCGCGACATCAGGAACACCTCGTAGTCCATCGAGAGCCCGAAGACGATCGCGAAGAGGAAGATCGGGAAGAAGGAGATGATCGGCCCGGTGTTGTCAACGCCGATCAGACTTGCGCCCCATCCGAACTGGAAGACCGCGACGACGAGGCCGAAGGCGGCGCCGATCGAGAGCAGGTTCATCACGATCGCCTTCAGCGGCACCCAGACCGAGCGGAAGACGGTCATCAGCAGCAGCGCCGAGAGGAGGACGACGACGCCGATAAAGAGCGGCAGCTTTTCGGCGATCGCGTTGCCGAAGTCCTCGAAGATCGCGTTGACGCCGCCGACGTGCAGTTGCGCCCCGGTCTTCGCTTCGATCGGCGGGATCACGCTGCCGCGGATGTGGTCGAGGAGTTCGGTCGTCTCCGCGCTCTGCGGCGAGGTCGTCGGATAGACCTGGAAGACGCCCGTGTTTTCGGCCGGGTTGAGGGTGATCGAGGTCGTCGCGGCGACCCCTTCTTCGCCTTCGAGCGCCTGCTTCAGCTGCACGAGCCCTTCGTCCTGGCCTTTGCCCGGCAGCGCCGCGACCATCACGAACGGCCCGTTGAAGCCGGCTCCGAAGCCTTCGGCGAGCAGGTCGTAGGCCTTGCGCGTGGTCTTGTTGGGCGGTTCGGTGCCGGCATCGTTGGTGCCGAGCCGCAGCGAGAGGGTGGGGATGCAGAGCAGGATCAGGAAGCCGCCGGAGAGAATCGCCGCCAGCCACGGGCGCGCCTGGATGCGGCGGCTCCAGCGGAACCACCAGCTGCCTTCGTCGATGCTCCGCGAGCCGGCGCCGAGCCCCGGGATGCGGAGCCGGTTGACCCAGTTGCCGGCGATCGTCAGCAGTGCCGGCAGCAGCGTCAGCGCCGCGATCATCGTGAACAGCACCGCCAGCGCCGCCGCCATCGCCACCCCGTAGAGGAAGCTGAGGCCGAGCAGGAACATGCCCAGCAGCGAGATGATCACCGTCACCCCGGCGAAGAGCACGGCGCGGCCGGCGGTGTCGACCGCTTTGATCGCCGCCGCCTGCTTCTCCAGTCCTTCGTCGAGCCCGTTGCGGAAGCGGGTGAGGATGAAGAGCGCGTAGTCGACGCCGACGCCGAGCCCGATCATCGCCGCGAGCACGATCGCGAAGTTGGCGGTGTTGAAGACGTGGGTACCGAGAGCAACCAGGCTGAGGCCGACGCCGAGCGCGAACAGCGCCGTAATCAGAGGTAGCCCCATCGCCACGAAGGAACCGAAGGTGAGCAGCAGGACGATCGCCGCCGCCAGCAGTCCGATCCCGAACGAGGAGTCGCCTTGTTGCTGTTCGGCTTCCTGGATCGTGTTGCCGCCGAGTTGGACTTCGAGCCCGTTACCCGACACCCCCTGGGCGATGGAGATGATTTCGCGGGTCTTTTCCTTGTCCAGCTTGTTGTTGGGGACGTCGTACTGGATCGTCGCGTAGGCGATCTTGCCGTCTTCGCTGATCGCGGCGGCGCCGCCCTTGACGTAGGGACTGGCGACTTCGGTGACGTGGGGGAACTTTTCGATCTGGGCGAAGACCCCCTCCATCTTCTTCCGCACCGCCGGCGATTCGACTCCCTGGTCAGCTTTGAAGACGATCTGGGCCGCTTCCCCCGATTGCTGCGGGAACCTGCTTTCCAGCAGGTCGAAGGCTTCCTTCGAGTCGGAGGCGGGCAGCTTGAATTCTTCGGAGAAAGCGGCTCCGACCGAACCGGAGATGCCTCCGATCACGACCAGGGCGGCGATCCAACCGAAGATGACCGTCTTGCGGTGACTGGTGGTCCAGGTGGCGAAACGACGCACGCACGCCCACCGTACCAACGGCGCGGGCGGCGCGTGTGAACCTCCTCACGTCGCGCCCGACGATTAGATTGCCGGTGGATGCCCGAACCCCAGATCGCCCGCTTCCGGCGGGTAATCAGCTCTGCCTACGCCTCGCTGGAGGCCCGCCGCCAGGAGGTCAACGACCTCAACGTCTTCCCTGTCGCCGACGGCGACACCGGCGACAACATGGCGATGACGCTGCGCGCGGTGATGGAAGAGCTCGACCGCCTCGACGGCCAGTCGTTCGACGAGATCGGCCGCACCGAGCTGGTGCAGGCGCTGGCGCGAGCGGCGCTGATGGGCGCCCGCGGCAACTCCGGCGTCATCCTCAGCCAGATCGTCCGCGGCGCCGCCGAAGAGCTGGCCGGCCGCCAGGGGGAGCTGATCGACCCGACCCTCGTCGCCGCCGCCTTCGCCCGCGCCGCCGCCGCCGCTTACGAGTCGGTGCGCGAGCCGGCCGAGGGGACGATGCTGACCGTCTTCCGCGAGATGGCCCACTCGCTCGCCCGCCAGCTCGCCCACCTCGATGCCGACAAGCAGCGGCTCGGCCGCGAGGTCAGCGAAGAGGAGCAGGACGCGGTCCTGGCCGCGGTGCTGGAGCGGGCGATCGAAGACGGCGAGCGGGCCGTCGCCCGCACCCCCGAGCAGCTCGAGGTGCTGCGCGAGTCCGGCGTCGTCGACGCCGGCGGCCACGGCCTCGTCCTCATCCTCGCCGGGGTGGTCGCCGGCCTGCGCGGCGACGGCGCCGCGCTGCCCGAGGTCCCGCACCACGAGCCGCCGCGCCGCACGCTGCCCCACCACGAGGACAGCCGCTACCGCTACTGCACCAACTTCATCGTCTCCGGCAGCGGGCTCGAAAACCGGGAGTACCTGCCGCGGCTGGAGAAGCTGGGCGACTCGGTGCTGGTGGTCGGCGACGACGTCACCCTCAAGGTCCACGTCCACACCGACGAGCCCGAGGCCGCGGTGGCCGTATTCGACGGGGTCGGGGAGGTGACCAACCTCGACGTCGCCGACATGCGCGAGCAGGTGGCCGAACGCGACGCGCGCCTCGCCGCTGGCCGCACCGGCGTCGTCGCGGTCGCCGCCGGCGACGGGCTGGTGCGCCTCTTCGGCGAGCTCGGCGCCCACGTCGTCCCGGGCGGTGAGACCCTCAACCCCTCCACCTACGAGCTGCTCGCCGGCATCCACAGCGTCGCCTCCGAGGAGGTCATCGTCCTGCCCAGCTCCTCGAACGTGATCCTCGCCGCCGAACGCGCCTGCGAGCTCTCCGACAAGCCGGCGCGGGTGGTGCCGGCGACGTCGCAGCAGGCGAGCCTGCTGGCGCTGGTCGAGCTCGACCCGGAAGCCCCGATGGCGGAGAACGCCGAGCGTCTCGAGGCGGCGCTGGAGAGAGTGGGGATCGGCGGCGTTGCCCCGGCTGCCCGCGACGACGCCCAGGGCCGCTTCAAACAGGGCGACGCGGTCGGCTTTGTCGACGGCGAGATCGTCGCCCACGGCGGCGCCGGCTCGACCCTCGCTCAGACCCTCCAGCACCTGGCAGACGGCGCCGAGATCGTCACCGTGATCGCCGGCGAGGGAGCCCCGATCGCGCTGGAGGAGATCGACACCCTCATCCCCGACGGCGTCGAGGCCGAGACCCACGAGGGGGGGCAGCCGAGCTGGTGGTGGCTGCTGGCCGCCCAGTAACGCGCTCTTTCGCCGGCGCTCGCGACCTCGACCGCGCCGCCCTGCTCGACGCCCCGGTTCACTGGCCGCGGCCGAGCGTCCTGGAGCAGGGCCTCGGCGCCCTGAAAGGCGTCGGTCCGAAAACCGCCGAAGCGGCGACCGATGCCGGAATTCGCACCGTCGGCGACCTCCTCTACCGCGTCCCGCGCCGCCATCGGGACCTGCGGGTGCGAAAGCTGGCCGACCTGCAGGTGGGAGAGACCGCGACCGTCTTCGTCGAGGTCCAAGGCTCCCAACCCCGGCCGTTTCGGAAAGGTCGTCTCCGCATGGTCTCGGTCAAAGTCGGCGACGACACCGGACGCGTCCGCGCGACCTGGTTCAACCAACCCTGGGTCGCTTCGAAGCTCCAACCCGGCACCGAGCTCCTGATGACGGGCAAATACAGCGGCAAAGGCTTCGCCGTTCGTGAATGGGAGATGGCCTCCGGGCCGGTCCACGACTCATCGCCAGAGGGGCTCGTCCCGCTCCATTCGGCGACCGAGGCGCTCCGTCCCCAGAAGATCCGCGAATGGGTCGAGGAGGCGGTGGACTGGGCGCCGAACGCGATCGAGGGGCTCCCCTCGGAGCTGCGGGCGCGACGCCGGCTTGCGGGCGTGGGCGACGCCCTGAAGGCCGTCCAATTCCCTGAGTCGATCGACGAAGTCGACGAAGCCCGCGAGCGGCTCGGCTTCGAAGAGCTCTTTCTCCACCAGGCCCTGCTCGCCACCCGCAAGCGCACCCACCGGGCTGCGCGGCCGGCGCCGCGCTTCGGCAAGCCCGGTGAGCTGGTCGGCCGCTGGCTCGAGTCGCTGTCGTTCGAGCCGACCGGCGACCAGCTCAAGGCCTTCGACGAGATCGAGGCCGACCTCGACTCCGGCGAGCCGATGCAGCGGCTGCTGATGGGCGAGGTCGGCTCCGGCAAGACCGTCGTCGCCCTCTACTCGATGCTGCGGGCGCTGGAAGCCGGCTACCAGGCGGTGCTGATGGCGCCGACCGAGACGCTGGCCGAGCAGCACGCGATCACCCTGGGCCGGCTGCTCTCCGCCGAGGCGACGCCGTTCGCGCTGCTGACCGGCTCCACCCCGGCGCCGCGCCGCCGCGAAGCCCTCGATCGCCTCGCCTCCGGCGAGCTCGGCCTGCTCGTCGGCACGCACGCCCTGATCGAGCCCACCGTCCGCTTCGCCCGTCTCGGCCTCTGCGTGGTCGACGAGCAGCACCGCTTCGGCGTCAGCCAGCGCAGCGCCCTCGACGAGAAGGGGGTGGAGGGGATGTGGCCGCACGTCCTCCACATGACCGCGACCCCGATCCCGCGCACGCTCTCGCTCACCGCCTACGGCGACCTCGACACGACGACGCTGCACGAGCTGCCCGCCGGTCGCCAGCCGGTGACGACGCACCTCGTCGCCGATGAGCAGCGCGGCGAAGCCTTCGAGTTCCTGCGGCGTCAGCTGCGCGAGGGCCGCCAGGCCTTCGTCGTCTGCCCGCTCGTCACCGAGTCGGAGAAACAGCCGGGCAAAGCGGCCGAGGTCGAGGCCGAGCGGCTGCGCGCCGGCGAGCTGCGCGAGTTCCGGGTCGGCCTCCTGCACGGGCAGATGCCCTCGGCCGAGAAGGCGGAGGCGATGCGGGCCTTCGCCGCCCACGAGACCGACGTGCTGGTCTCGACCACGGTGATCGAGGTGGGGATCGACGTCGCCAACGCGACGGTGATGATCATCGAGGGGGCCGAGCGCTTCGGCGTCTCGCAGCTGCACCAGCTGCGCGGCCGAGTCGGCCGCGGCGAGCACCCGAGCCAGTGCCTGCTGTTCGCCGAAGAGGCGGGCGAGCTGGCGCGGCGACGCCTGCAGGCGCTGGTGGAGACGGGCGACGGCTTCAAGCTCGCCGAGATCGATCTCGAACTGCGCGGCGAGGGGGAGATCCTCGGCACCCGCCAGAGCGGCCTGCCCCGCTTCGCCGTCGCCAAACTGCCGGAGGACGGCCCGAAGCTGCTGGAAGCCCGTCGCGACGTTTTGGACCTGCTGCGCCGCCACGGCTCCCTCTCCGACCCCGCCCTCGGCCCACTGCTCGACGCCGCCCGCCACCGCTTCGGCGCCGGCGCCGCTGATCCAATCCCACTATGAGAGTCATCGCTGGGGATCTCAAAGGGCAGCGGCTGGTCGCGCCGCGGGGGTGGAAGGTGCGGCCGACCTCCGACCGCGTGCGCGAGGCGATCTTCTCGGCGCTGGGGGAGCGGGTCGTCGGCGCTCGCGTGCTCGACCTCTACTGCGGCACCGGGGCGCTGGCGATCGAGGCGCTCTCGCGGGGCGCCGCCTCCGCTGTCCTCGTCGATCGCGACACGCGGCCTGCCCTCGGCAACGTGCAGCGTCTCGACTTGGACGAGAAAGCCGAGCTCGTCCGCGCCGAGGTCGGCCGCTGGCTGGGGCAGGTTTCATCCGCGCGTGCAGCGGGAAAGTTCGATCTCGTCTTCGTCGACGCCCCCTATAAACTCGCCGACCGCGTGGCCCAGGACCTCAACATCCACCTTCCCGGACTGCTGGCCGCAGGCGGCCGTGCCGTGATCGAGAGCGGCGCCCGCCGCCCGCTGCGGATCGATTCGCTGGAGCCGCTGCGCCGGCGTCGCTACGGCGCCGCCGACGTCACCATCTACGCCGAGGACGTCGCATGAGCGAGCGCAACGGCACCGTCGTCTGCCCGGGCAGCTATGACCCGGTCACCAACGGCCACCTCGACATCATCACCCGCACCTCGAACGTCTTCGAGCGCGTAGTCGTCGGCGTCGTCAACAACCCGGTCCGCAAGCAGAAAACGCTCTTCACCGCCGAGGAGCGCAGGCAGTTCATCGACGAAGCGACCGCCGACCTGCCCAACGTCGAGGTCCAGATCTTCGCCAACCTGCTGGTCGAGTTCGCCCGCGACAACAACGCGAAGGCGATCGTCAAGGGCCTGCGGGCGATCTCCGACTTCGAGTACGAGTTCGAGATGGCCCAGCTCAACCGCAAGCTCGACCCGGGGATCGAGAGCATCTACGTGATCGCCTCGCCCCACTACAGCTTCCTCTCGTCAACCGGAGTCAAGGAGATGGCGACCTTCGGGGGCGATGTCACCGACCTTGTTCCGCCCTCCGTCGCCACTGCCCTGGCTGACCGCCTGGGCGGGAGGTAGGCTGTGCTGACCAATCCCGTCTCGTCTGGGCGGCGGCTTGCAAAAAACGCCCCCGCTAACACCATCTTCACCAAAAACCCCGCATACACGTAGGCTTACGGACCTGCAAATGGACGTTCTGGTTCTCATAGACAAGCTGGACGATGTCGTCCACAACGCCCGCCCCGTCCCGCTGACGGATCAGGTGCGCGTCGATCGCGAGGAGATCTACGACCTCCTCGACCAGATGCGCGCGACGATCCCGGAGGAGATCAAGCAGGCGCGGTGGATCGTCAAGGAGCGCCAGGAGATGCTGGCCGAGGCCAAACGCGAGGCGGAGCGGATCGTCCGCGAGGCCCGCGAGCAGCAGGCCAGGCTGATCTCCGACGAGGAGGTCACCAAGCAGGCCGAGCGCGCCGCCTACGAGATCGTCGAGGACGCCCGCAACCGCGAGCGCGAAATCCGCCTCGGCGCCGAGGACTACGCCGACGAGATCCTCAACACGCTTGAAGTGAACCTGCAGAAGTTCCTCGCGGCCGTCCAGCGCGGCCGCGACCGGCTTGCCGGGCGCGAGGAGGAACCGCAGCCCGAACTCGATCAGCAGCCTTAGGCGTTAGTCGAGTTTCAGGTCTTTTAAAGCTGCCCAGCGGGAGTCCGTAGCCGTCTCGTGTTGATGTGGGTTGTCGTTCAGGGACTCGCCGCAGGTGGGGCAGAGGCCGGCGCAGTCAGGGCGACAGAGGAAGCGGGTGGGAAGGGCGAGCATGGTTGCGTCGTGGGCCCAGCGGCCGATGTCGAGCTCGTCGTCGGTGACGTAGGGGCTGGTCAGTTCCGGGTCCTCGGTGCCGCTCTGGTCGACCTCGCGCGCTTCGACGGCGAGGTCGAGGGCGCCCGGTTCGAGGCAGCGCATGCACGGTCCTTCGAGGTGGACCGGGAAGCTGAGGCGGAGGGCGAAGCCGTGGGTCGGCCGCGAGACCTCGAGCCGCACCGTCGGCGCCGCGGGGTTGGCCGTATAGGTCTGGCCGCCGAGCTCGAAGGGCTCCAGTGCCACCGGCATCTCCACTCGTTTGCCCTCGCCACTGGCCAGCGAGAGGCGGGAGAGATCGATGATCGTGGTCGGCTTCTGGGCCATTTCCGCACCTCCGCTGGTCGGGACACTTACGATGGACGACTTCCCGACGAGGTTACGAGATGGGCCGATTTCACTGGAAGCCAGATACCTACCTGGAGCTGATCCGCTCAGAGATCCCGCGCTACGACGAGCTGCAGGAGCAGGCGGTCGCGGCGATCCCGTTCCCGCCCGAGCGGGTGCTGGAGCTGGGGATGGGAACGGGGGAGACGACCCGGCGCCTGATCGAGGCCTACCCCGACGCCTGGGTGATCGGCCTCGACTCCAGCGCCGACATGGTCTTCCGGGCGCGCGAGATCTACGACGACGTGCAACTGGCGCGGATCGAGGACCCGCTCCCCGACGGCCCCTGGGACCTGGTGATCGGCGTCCTCTCGATCCACCACCTGCGCGCCGAGCAGAAGCAGAACCTCTTCCGCCAGGTCCGCGAGCAGGCCCGCTCCTTCGTGATCGGCGACATCGTCAAAGCCGACGTCCAGATCGCCCCGATCGACCCCGGCTACGACTTCCCGGAGACCGCCGCTGACCTCGCCGAATGGTGCGGGGGCGAGGTGGCCTGGGAAGCAGATGACCTCGCCGTCGTGCGGGCCACCTACTGACCAGGTACCATCCCGCGACCGATGGCAGTCCCGAAGAAGAGAACTTCCAGCGCGCGGCGCGACAAGCGGCGCGCGCAGCACAAAGCCGCCGAGCCGACGATCAATCGGTGCCCGCGCTGTCATAGCCCGCGGATTCCGCATCGGGTTTGTCCGACTTGCGGCACTTATGCCGGTCGCGAGGTCGTCGCCCAGCGGATCAGCGATCCGACCGCCGGTCACTCCCACGAGTAGCCGTGGCGCCTAGGCGCGCGGTGACCGTCGCCCTCGATGGCTTCGGGGCGGAGCGGGGCTTCGAGGTGCTCGCCGAGGGGGCGCGGCTGGCCGCGGCCGACGGGATCGGCGTCCGGGTCTTCGGTCCGAAGCAGGCGCTGGGGCTTGACGGCGTCGAGGGGATCGAGGTTGTCCAGACCGCCGACCGGATCGGCAACGAGGAGGACCCGGTGTCGGCGGTCCGCGCCAAGAAGGAGGCCTCGGTGGTGCGCGCCGCTCGCGACGTCGCCGAGGGTGGCTCGGCAGCGATGGTCAGCTGCGGCTCGACCGGGGCGACGATGGCGGCCGCCACCTTCGGCCTGCGCCGCCTCAAGGGCGTGCAGCGCCCCGCGCTCGCGGTCCAGATCCCCGTCCCCGGCAAACCGGTCCTCTTCCTCGACGTCGGCGCCAACGTCGAGGTCCGCGCCCAGCACCTGGTCCAGTTCGCCTTCCTCGGCGCCGCCTTCAGCGCCGCCGTGCTCGACGTCAGTGACCCCACGGTCGGCCTGTTGACGGTCGGCGAGGAGTCGGGCAAGGGGCGCGAGGAGGTGGTCGAGGCGCACCGCCTGCTCAGCCAGGCGCCCGGGATCGACTTCACGGGCAACGTCGAGGGCCGCGACCTGCCCGCCGCCAAGGCCGACGTAGTCGTCACCGACGGCTTCACCGGCAACGTCTCGCTGAAGCTGCTGGAGGGGACGGCGAAGACCGTCGCCGCCGCCGTCGGCGACGCCGCCCGCTCCAACCCGCTTGCCGCGGTCGGGGGCCTGCTGCTGAAGCCGGCCCTCGACGGCCTGCGCCGCGAGCTGCACCCCGACACCACCGGCGGCGCCATCCTCCTCGGCCTGCGCGGGATCGCCGTCGTCGGCCATGGCAGCTCCGGCCCGGAGGGGATCGCCAACGCGATCCGCCTCGCCGCCCGCTGTGCCGAGGTCGACGCGGTCGGCCGCACCGCGGCGCTGCTCGCCCGAGGCGGCGCCGGGCGCGGCGCGCTCGCCGCCGGGGACGGCGCGTGATAGACACCTCGTACAGATGACCCGCGACGAAGTCCTCACCCTGGTCCGCGAGCACCTAGCCGAGGAGCTCGAAGTCGACCTCGAGCGGATCGGCGAGCAGACCCGCTTCAAGGAGGACCTCGACGCCGACTCGCTCGATCTCTACGAGCTGGTGATGGAGCTGGAGGACCGCTACGGCGTCACCGTCAGCGAGGAGCAGGCCACCCACATCAAGACCGTCGGCGACGCCGTCGGCTTCGTGCTGGAGCACGCGCCGGCCTGAGCCGTTGGCGTCCGAGCCGGACACAGCCGTATCCGCGCTGGCGGGCCTGATCGACGAACTGCCCGAGGACCTGCGCAAGCAGGCGCTCACCCACTCCTCCTGGACCGAGCGGCGGGTCGATTCCTTCGAGCGCCTCGCCTTCCTCGGCGACAGCGTCCTCGCCCTCTCGGTCGCCGGCCGCATCTTCGAGGAATTCCCCGAACGGGCTGCCGGCGGCCTGACCAAGGTCCACAACCAGGCGGTCAGCGGCGTCGCCTGCGCCGAGGTCGGGATCCTGCTCGGCGTTCCCGACATGCTGCGGGAGAACGAGCCTGAGGAGATGATGGCGGCGATCCCGGCCGAGGTCCTGCTCGAAGGCGGCCGACCGCTGCCGGAGGCGACCGAGGCGTTGATCGGCGCCTGCTACGTCGCCTTCGGCTTCGAGCGCACCTCGGCCGCGGTGGTGGCGGCCTTCGAACCGCGGATCGAACTGGCGGCGGAGACGCGGATCGACTTCAAGTCCGCTCTGCAGGAGCTTTTGGCTCAGCGCGGGGCGCGCGTAACCTATGAGGTGATCGCGGCGGAGGGCCCCCCGCACCGGCGAACCTTCGAGGTGGCCGCGGTCATCGACTCCGAGCGGGTAGGCAGGGGGAAGGGCCGCAGCAAGAAAGCGGCCGAGCAGGTCGCCGCGGAGGAGGCTTTGGCGCATCTTGGGGGTTAATCGGTGCCCGGTCCCGTCCGAGCCGGCCGCAAATCTGGAGGGCCATGCAAGGAGCGCGTAGATGTATCTGAGGTCGATCTCGATGAAGGGGTTCAAGTCCTTCCCCGAGCGCACGACCCTGGAGTTCTCCCCAGGCGTCAGCGTCATCGTCGGCCCCAACGGCTCGGGCAAGAGCAACATCACCGACGCCGTGCTCTGGGCGCTGGGCGAGCAGAGCCCCGGGGCGATTCGCGGCGCCTCGATGCAGGACGTGATCTCCGCCGGCGGCAAGGGGATCGGCCAGCGCAACGCCGCTGAGGTCGAGGTCGTGATCGACAACTCCGACGGCCGCGCCGCGACCGAGTTCTCCGAGGTCGCGGTGCAGCGGCGCCTCGACCGCAGCGGCGACAGCGGCTACCGGCTGAACGGCGCCCGCGCCCGCCTCGCCGACGTCACCGACGTCCTCTCCGACACCAACCTCGGCCGTGAGATGCACTCGGTGATCAGCCAGGGCCGGGTGGAGACGATCGTCCACTCGAAGCCCCGCGAGCGCCGGCTCCTGGTCGAGGAGGCGGCGGGGCTGGGCAAGCACCGCAAGCGGCGCCGCCGGGCCGAGCTGAAGCTGCGCGCCGCTCGCGACAACCTCGACCGCGCCCTCGACGTCGAGCGCGAGGCGCGGGCGCGGCTGCGGCCGCTGAAGCGCCAGGCGCAGGCGGCCGAGCTGGGGGCGCGGATCGAACGCGAGGAACTCGGACTGCGGGCGCAGTTGGTCTCCGAGGAGCTGCGCTTCGGCGCCGACCGTGCCGCCGCGGCGGAAAAGGCGGCGGCGAAGGCGCGTGGGGTGCGCGAGGGGCTGGAGGAACGGCTGGCGGAGGTCTCGAAGTGCCGGACGGCCGCCGAGGAGCGCTTCGCCGCCCGCGACCGCGAGCGCACCCAGGCCTGGGGCCTTTTGACGAAGCTGCGCGGCGATCAGGAGCGGGTCGCGGTGCGGGTCGCCAACCTCTCCAGCCGCGAGGCCGAGCTCGAGGCGGGCTTGGAGAAGCTGCGCGCCGAGCTCGGGCCGCTGACGCTCGACGTCGGGCCGGGCTCCTCGCCTGGCGAGCGGGTGCGCAAGCTGGAGGAGGAGCTGGGCGAGATCGACGCCGGCTTGCGCACGGCGACGGAGGGCCTCGGCGTCGCCCGCTCCGCCGACGCGGCCGAGTCGGCGCGCGAGTCGGCGCTGGGCGACGTCCGCGCCGGCGCCGAGCGCGCCTCCCGCCACGCCAAACGGGCCGAGGGCCTGCTCGGCGAGCGCCACCGCGAGCGGATGCGGGCGCGGCTGGCTGCCGGCGAGGCGCTGCTCGACGATGTCCGCTCGGCGCTGAAAGGAGCCGAAGCGGCGGGGGCGGCGATCCGCGCCCGGGTCGAGCGGATCGAGACCAAGGTCGTCGGCGGCAAGGACGACGGCGACGAGATCGCCGAGGAGCTGCGGAGCTGCTCGCAGCAGGAGTTCGAGCTGCAGGCGCAGATGAAGGAGACCTCCGACGAGCTGACCCGGGCCGAGGTCGAGGCCGCCCACCTCGGCGACCGCCGCGCCGAGGCCGAGCGCGAGCTGGCCTCGATCGCCGAGCGGCTGGGCGAGGAGATCCCGCCCGCCGAGGCGGCGCTGAGCGACGAGGAGCGGGCCGAGATCGACAAGCGGCTGGAGCGGCTGGACCGGCGCCGTGCCCAGATCGGTCCGGTCAACCCGCTGGCCGAGCAGGAGTACGACGAGGCGCGCGAGCACGTCGAGTCGCTGCAGACCCAGCGCGAGGACATCGAGCGGGGGATGCGCGAGCTGGAGTCGCTGATCCGCGACATCGATGAGGAGATCGAGCGGGCCTTCGAGGAGACCTTCGAGGCGACCGCGAAGAACTTCGAGGAGATGGTCGCCCACCTCTTCCCGGGCGGCAGCGGGCGCCTGCGTCGGGTCAGCCTGCGGCCGGTGCGCGACGACGAGCGTCCGGCCGGCGAGCAGGAGGCGCCGAGCGACGCCGAACCGGAGCCCGAGGAGGAGGAAGAGGAGCGCGACGAGCTCGGGGTCGAGATCGAGGTCACCCCGGCCGGCAAGCAGACCCGCAAGCTCTCGCTGCTCTCCGGCGGTGAGAAGTCGCTGGTGGCACTGGCCTTCGTCTTCGCCGTCTTCCTCGCTCGCCCCTGCCCCTTCTACATCCTCGACGAGGTCGAGGCCGCCCTCGACGACGCCAACATCGATCGCTTCCTGCAGCTGATCCGCCGCTTCTCCGATCGCGCCCAGTTCGTCATCGTCACCCACCAGAAACGGACCATGGACGCCGCCGACATCCTCTACGGCGTCAGCATGGGCGGCGACGGGGTGACCAAAGTGGTTTCCCGTCGCCTGCCTCGCGACATCGCCGAGGACGAAGACAGGGACGAGGGCGAAGCGCCGGGCCTTTCTGCGGTCGCCTAGCCTTAGCGCGTGGCGACCAGCTGGCAGGAGATCGTCGACCTTGGTGGGCGCAGCCCCGTAGCGGTTGCTACCACGGAGGAGGAGGCACCCGAGAAACGGCGCGGCGTGTTCCGTCGTTTGCGCGAGAGCCTCTCCAAAAGCCGGCAGGCACTGACCGAGGAGATCTCGGCCTCTCTCTTCGACCGGATCGATGACGAGACCTGGGAGCTGCTGGAGGAGGCGCTGATCCTGGCTGACGTCGGCGCGCCGACCACCGCCGCGGTGGTCGAGCGGCTCGAGCAGGAAGTCGAGTCCGGGGCGGTGCCGATGGATGGGGTCGCCGTGCGCGATCGACTGATCGAGATCCTCGCCGAGGTCGCCGGCACCGCGAGGGCGCCGATCGACCTCAGCGCCGAGCCGGCGATCCTGATGATGGTCGGCGTCAACGGCACCGGCAAGACGACGACGATCGGCAAGATCGCCTGGCACCTGAGCAAGGAGATGGGCCTTTCCGTCATCCTCGCCGCCGCCGACACCTACCGCGCCGCCGCCGCCGAGCAGCTCGAAACCTGGGCCGAGCGGGCGGGCGCCGAGCTGGTCCGTGGCGAAGAGGGGTCCGACCCGGGCGCGGTCGCCTACGATGCGATCAACGCCGCCCGCGCCCGCGGCGCGGACGTGGTCATCGTCGACACCGCCGGTCGCCTCCACACCCAGAACAACCTGATGGACGAGCTGACGAAGGTGCGCCGGGTGATCCAGAAGCAGATCCCCGAGGCTCCGCACGAGACGCTGATCTCGATCGACGCCACCACCGGCCAGAACGGCCTGCGCCAGGCCAAGGTCTTCTCCGAAGCGGTCGAGGTCGACGGCGTCGTACTCACCAAGCTCGACGGCACCGCCAAGGGCGGCATCGCCCTCGCGATCGCCTCCGAACTGGAGATCCCGGTGAAGCTGATCGGCGTCGGTGAGACCCTCGAGGACCTGCGCCCGTTCGACCCGGGCGATTACGCCAACGCCCTGCTCGCCGAGTAGGGACGCTCGTTCGCCAGGAAAGCGAACGCCGTAAGCTGCTTCGACCATGTTCGACCAGCTCTCCGAACGCCTGCAGTCGACCCTCTCCGAGGTCCGCTCGCGCGGGAAGCTGAGCGAGTCCGACGTCGATTCGGCGATGCGGGAGATCCGCCTCGCCCTGCTCGAGGCGGACGTCAACTTCAAAGTCGTCAAAGCCTTCACGAAGACGCTGAAGGAGCGCTGTCTCGGCTCCGAGGTGCTCGAGAGCCTCGATCCCGGCCAACAGGTTGTGAAGATCGTCAACGAGGAGCTGGCCTCGCTGATGGGCGGGACCGGCTCGGAGCCGGCAATGGCCGATTCTGGACCGACCGTGATCCTGATGGCGGGCCTGCAGGGCTCCGGCAAGACGACCGCCTGCGCCAAGCTCGCTCAGTTCTTCGGAAAGCAGGGCAAAGACGTGGCGCTCGCCGCCTGCGACGTCTACCGCCCCGCTGCGGTCGAGCAGCTGGTGACGATGGGCAAGCGCGCCGGCGCCCACGTCTACGAGCGCGGCACCGAGGCCGATCCGGTCGAGATCGCCACCTGGGCGCTCGACCAAGCCCGCGCCGAGCGCCGCGACGTGCTGATCGTCGACACCGCCGGCCGCCTCCACATCGACCAGGACCTGATGGAGGAGCTGGCCAAGATCCGCAAGCAGACCAGCCCGCACGACGTGCTCCTCGTCGTCGACGCGATGACCGGCCAGGACGCCGTCAGCGTCGCCGAATCCTTCGCCGAGGTGGCCGAGTTCGATGGCGTCGTGATGACCAAGCTCGACGGCGACGCCCGCGGCGGCGCCGCGCTCTCGGTCAAAGCCGTCACCGGCAAGCCGATCCTCTTCGCCTCGACCGGCGAGAAAATCCAGGACTTCGACAAGTTCCACCCCGACCGCATGGCCCAGCGCATCCTCGGCATGGGCGACGTGCTCAGCCTGATCGAGAAAGCCGAGCAGGAGGTCGACGAGCAGGAAGCCGAGGAACTGCAGGAGAAAATGCGGCGTGATCAGTTCACGCTGGACGACTTCCTCACCCAGATGAAACAGCTCCGCAAAATGGGGCCGTTGAGCGGGCTCATCGGGATGCTGCCGGGGATGGGGGCGATGAAGCAGTTGAAGAACGCTCCGATCGACGAAGGCGAGCTCGACCGGGTGGAGGCGATGATCCTCTCGATGACGCCGCAGGAGCGCTCCAACCCGGGTGTCATCAACGGCTCCCGCCGCAAACGGATCGCCAACGGCTCCGGGACCAAGGTGCAGCAGGTCAACCAGCTGGTCAAGCAGTTCGACCAGATGAAAGTGATGATGAAATCGATGGCCAACGGGCGGATGCCGACGCCGCAGGAGATGGCTCGGCTGGCGGGCGGCGCCCAGCGCGCACCGCGCCCCAAGATGCGAAGACGCTAATCTGCCCGACCCTATGGCAGTCCGAATCAGACTTAGACGCGTGGGTTCGAAGAAGAACCCGATCTGGCGCATCGTCGTCGCCGACAAACGCTCCCCGCGCGACGGGCGCACGATCGAGACGATCGGCCAGTACAACCCGCAGACCGAGCCCTCGACGATCGTGATCGACGAGGAGCGCGCGCGCCACTGGCTCGAGCACGGCGCCCAGCCCTCGGAGACGGTGGCGGGCCTGCTGCGCACCAAGGGCATCAAGGCCTCCGGCAGCTAGCCGGTCTCGCCGATGACGGAGCTGCTCGAGTTCCTCGTCAAGGCTCTCGTCGAGGAGCCGGAGGCGGTCGTGGTCGAGGAGCTCGAAGAAGACGGCGATCTCGTCTACGAGATCAGCGTCGCCGATGGCGACCTCGGCCGCGTGATCGGCAAAGGGGGCAGGATCGCCAACGCGATCCGGACGATCGCCAAGGCGGCCGCGGTGCGGATCGACCGGCGCGTGATCGTCGACATCCTCGACTGACGGGAAACGGCTGCGCCGTTGCGACTCGACGTCTTCACTCTCTTCCCGGAGGCCTTCGACTGGTTCCGGACGCAGCGCTCCGTGCAGAACGCGCTGCGCGAAGGCAACGAGCTCAACCTCTTCAATTACCGCGACACGACCCCGCTCGGCGCCGGCCAGGTCGATGATTCGCCCTACGGCGGCGGCGCCGGGATGGTGCTGCGGGTCGACGTCGTCGATGCGGCGCTGCAGGCCGCCTACGGCGAGGGCCCGCGGCCGCGGATCGTCCTGCTCTCGCCGACCGGGCCGGTGTTGAGCGACCCGATTGCCGAGGAGCTGATCGCCGAGCCGCACGTCGCCCTGCTCTGCGGCCGCTACGAGGGTTTCGACGGCCGGGTCCACCAGCGCCTCGCCGACGGCGAGCTCTCGATCGGCCGCTACGTGCTGGCCGGCGGCGAGCTGCCGGCGATGGTCGTCGCCGACGTGCTGATGCGCAAGCTCCCGGGCGCCCTCGGTCACGAGGACTCGGCGGTCGAGGAGTCCTTCAGCCACGCGCTGGAGGGGATGCCCGAGTACCCGCACTTCACCCGCCCGGCCAGCTACCGCGGCTGGGAGGTGCCGGAGGTGCTGCTCTCCGGTGACCACGAGAAGGTGCGCGAGTGGCGGCTGGAGCAGAGCCGCAGGCGCTCCGAGGAACACGAAGCGCGCGATTCCTAAGCCGCCGGCAGGCCCGCTTAAGGCCGGGCTTAGGGTCTTTGGGCTACCATTCCGCGACCGCGCGGTTCCCGCACCTGGGTCCGGCGGTTTTTTCTCGTCAAATGAGCTCCGTAATCGACAGCATCGAGCGCGCCCAGCTGAAGCAGGGCCTGCCCAATTTCGCGCCCGGCGATCGTGTCCGCGTTCACTTCCAGGTGATCGAGGGCAACCGCAAACGGACCCAGGTCTTCGAGGGCGTGGTGATCCGGCGTCAGGGCTCGGGCGTGCGCGAGACCTTCACCGTGCGCAAGCAGTCTTTCGGTGTCGGCGTCGAGCGGACGTTTCCCCTGCACTCGCCGAAGATCGAGAAGCTCGAGGTGGCGGCGCGCGGGGACGTGCGGCGGGCGAAGCTCTACTACCTGCGGGGCCGCATCGGCAAGGCCGCGCGCGTCGCCGAGCGGCGCTGGGGCATCGACGACGACGTCGTCGCGGCGCCGGCGGCAGCCTCGGCGGAGTCGACTGCGGTCGACGCCGAGGGCGTCAGCCAGGAGGAGGCCGAGACGGTCGCCGCACCGGTCGAGGCCGAGGGCGGCGACGAGGCCACCGCGGCTACGGCCGAGCCCGAGGAGACTCCGGCGGCTGAGACCGAGGAGGCTGCTGAGCCCGAGGTGGCGGCAGAGACTGATACGGGGGCGGAGACGGACGCGGATGCGGCCGAGGCCGGGGAGACCGAGGACACTTCAGCGCCTGAGGACGCCGAGGACGAGGAGCCGGCGGCGGCCGGCGACTCCGACGAGGACTCGGCGAACTGAAACGCCTGATCCCGAAGCCGAAGACCAAAGGCGGCGGGCTCATCGAGTTGGCCGTCATCGTCGCGCTGGCCTTGGGACTGGCGCTGGCGATCCAGGCCTGGGTCGTCAAGCCGTACCAGATCCCCTCGGGATCGATGGAGCCGACGCTCGACATCGGCCAGCGGGTCCTCGTCAACCGCTTCATCTACCACTTCCAGGAACCGCAGATCGGCGACATCGTCGTCTTCCATCCGCCGGCCGGCGCCAAAAACGAAGAAGGCAGCGAATGCGGGATCACGATCAAGGGTCAGCAGCCGAATCAACTCGGTGAGGCCTGCCCGAAACCGACCAGCGAAGAGTCGGGCGAAACCTTCATCAAGCGCATCGTCGCCGGCCCGGGGGACAAGCTCTCGATCAAAGAAGGGCACCCGGTCGTCAACGGCGTCGAGAAGAAAGACGAGCCCTACATCAACCCCTGCGGCAACGACCCCGAAGTCTGCGAACTGCCGAAAACCATCACCATTCCGCCGGACCATTACTTCATGATGGGCGACAACCGTGGGGAAAGCGACGACAGCCGCTTCTGGGGACCGATACCCAAGGAATGGATCATCGGAGAGGCCTTTGCCACCTACTGGCCCCCCGACCGGATCGGCACCCTCTAGGAAGCCTCAGGGCAAGACGCACCGCCGGCGATTGGCGCGCAGCCGCCGCCTGTTCGCCTTCGACCGCGGGCTGGGGAGCCGCTACGTGGCCGGCGCCGACGAGGCGGGGCGCGGTTGCCTGGCGGGACCGCTGGTCGCCGCCGCGGTGCTGATCGACTACGAGACCCTCTCGCACTCCGACCGCCGCGCCCTCAGCGGCCTGCACGACTCCAAGCAGATGACCGAGGAGCGGCGACTGGAGATGTACCCGTGCGTGCTGCGGGCCGCCGCGCGGGTGAGTGTGGTGGTGCGCTGCGCCGCCGGGATCGACCGCCGCGGCCTGCACGTGACCAACATCGAAGCGCTCTCGCTGGCGCTGGAGCGGCTGGCGCCGCCGGACGGCGCGGCGATTTGCCTCGTCGACGGCTTCAGGCTGCCCCGCTGCGAGGTTCCGCACCGGCCGGTGATCCAGGGCGACGCCACCAGCGCCGCGATCGCCGCCGCCTCGGTCGTCGCCAAGGTCACCCGCGACCGCTACATGCGCGAGGTCGCCGCCCAGCATCCCGGCTGGGGCTTCGAGGAGCACGTCGGCTACTCGACTCCCGAGCACCGTCAGGCGATCGAGGAGCTGGGGATCTCGCCCTTGCACCGCCGCTCGTTCCAGTCGGTGGCGTACTCGCAGCTCGAGCTGGGCTAGAAGGCGCCTTTGACGTAGTCGACCTGGACCGCGCGGTCGTGACGGTCAAGGGTGACGCCGACGGCGTCGAAGCGGATCTCGCTGTAGGGCGGCAGGTCGCGCCGTTCCGACATCCAGGCGGTGGCCAGGCGCCGGACCCGGCGCTGCTTGCGAGAGTCGATGGAGAGGATCGGTCGCTCGGGGCCGAACTGCGTTCCCGCCCGCGCCGCCTTCACCTCGAAGAAGACGAGCGTGGGGCCTTCGCGGGCGACGATGTCGAGCTCGCCGTAGCGAGTGCGGGCGTTGCGCTCGACGATCTCCCAGCCTTTGGCGGCGAGGCGGGCGGCGACGAAGTCCTCGGCGATCTGGCCGGTGCGGCGGCGGGCGACGGTCATGCCTCTCTAAGGCTCGAGGCGGCCGAACTCTCCCCCTTCGCCGCGAAAGTTCCAAAGATTTGACAGAGCTGGTGCGCAAATTTTTCGATCTGCGCGCCACGTGTGCGACCTGACTCCTTAGCGTCGTCCCCGTGCTCGCCACGGCCAGAACCTTCACCCTCGACGGCATCTCCGCCCGCCCGGTGCGGGTGGAGGTCGACGTCCACCGCGGGCTGCCGAACTTCACGATCGTCGGGCTGCCCGACGCAGCGGTGCGGGAGGCGCGGGAGCGGGTGCGGGCGGCGCTGGTCAACTGCGGCTTCGAGTTCCCGCTGCGGCGGATCGTCGTCAACCTGGCGCCGGCGAGCCTGCGCAAGGCAGGGCCGGGGATGGACCTGGCGATCGCGGCGGCGCTGCTGAGCGCCGCGGGAGAGCTGGAGTGGGAGGGACTGGGGCGGGTGGCGCTGGTGGGGGAGCTGGCGCTGGACGGCTCGACGCGGCCGGTGCAGGGGGCGCTGGCGATGGCCGAGGCGGCGCGCGAGAGCGGGGCGCAGGCGATCGTGCTGCCGGCGGAGAACGGGGCGGAGGCGGCGCTGGTGGAGGGGATCGGCGTGATTGCGGTGGAGACGCTGGGACAGCTGCCGGGCCTGGTCACTGGCGAGTGGGACCCGCCGCGGCCCGAGCCGCTGCCGCTGCGGCTGGACACCACGCCCGGGGCGCCGGACCTCGCCGACCTGCGCGGCCAGCCGCACCTGCGCCACGCACTCGAGGTCGCCGCGGCCGGCTCCCACAGCCTGCTGATGGTCGGTCCGCCGGGCGCCGGCAAGTCACTGGCGGCGAGCCGCCTGCCCTCGATCCTGCCGCCGCTGGCGCCGAGCGAGGCGCTGGAGGTGGCGCGGATCGCCAGCGCCTGCGGTCGCTTGGGGAGCGAGCTTCCCGGTAGCCGCCCGTTCCGCGCGCCGCACCACACGGTCAGCGCCGCGGGACTGATCGGGGGCGCGAAAACGCTGCAGCCCGGAGAGCTGACGATGGCTCATCGCGGCGTTCTTTTTCTCGACGAGCTCTGCGAGTTCAAGCGCGACGCCCTGGAGGCGCTGCGGGCGCCTCTGGAGGCGGGTGAAGTTTCGATCGCCCGCGCCAGCGGTCAGCGCAGCCTGCCCTGCCGCTTCATGCTCGTCGCCGCCGCGAACCCCTGTCCTTGCGGTCGCGGCGAGACCGATCCAGACTGCACCTGCGCGCCATACGACGTCCAGCGCTACCAGGGCAAGCTGAGCGGAGCGCTGGCTGACCGGATCGACATCCTCGCCGCGGTGCGCCAGCCGAGCGCGGAGGAGATCGGCGGTGCCCCCGGCGAGCCCTCAGCGGCGGTGCGGGAGCGGGTCTGCGCGGCGCGGGAGCGCCAGGAATTCCGCCTCGGTCCCGGCCGCTGCAACGCGGAGATGACGCCGGCGGAGGCGCGGGCCTGCAAGCTGAGCGTGGGAGCAGGGTCGCTGCTTAGCGACCTCTACGCGCGGCAGCGTTTGAGCGGCCGCGCCCACGACCGGGCGCTGCGGCTGGCGCAGACGATCGCCGACCTCGCCGGGGTCGAAGAGATCGGCGAGGAGCAGATGGCGCAGGCGCTGCAACTACGGAGGCGGGACTATGGCTGAGGGCGCCTGCGTCGAGTGCCTGCGACGCTCCTGGCTGCTGGCCTCGCTCGGCCCCTACGTCGAGAAGATCGCGACGGGGGAGGTAGGGCGGCGCTCGCCGGAACTGCTGCGGCTCTCGAACGAGGAGCTGGTCGAAGTCGCCGCCCCCAAGGCTGGAGCGCAACTCTTGGGGCGGATCGAGGCGCTCACGGAGGAGCGCCTGGTCGAAGAGCTGCTGCTGGCGGAGTGCTGGGCCTGCTGCCGCCATGGCGAGCTCTACCCAGACTCCCTGCGCGATGCCGCCGACGCGTCCTGGGCGCTGATCGGCCGCGGCAACCCGGCGCTGCTCGACGGCCTCGAGCCCTATGAAACCGTGACGATCGTCGGCGCCCGCCGTGCCACCGCCTACGGCCGCGAGATCGCCCGCGAGCTGGGGCGCGAACTGGCGAGCGCCGGGATGACGGTCGTCAGCGGCCTCGCCTTCGGCATCGACGCCTGCGCCCACCGCGGCGCCCTCGACGCCGGCCGCACGATCGCCGTCCTCGGCTGCGGCCCGGACGTCGCCTATCCGTCCTCGCACCGTTCGCTCTGGCGGCGGATCTGCGAAACCGGCCTCGTCCTCTCCGAGTTCCCGCCCGGGGCGACGCCCTGGCGCTGGACCTTCCCGGCCCGCAACCGGATCATGGCCGCCCTGGCCGGGATGACGGTGGTCGTCGAGGCCGCCTCCCGCTCCGGCTCCCTGATCACCACCGACCTGGCCGCCGACCTGGGCCGCGACCTCGGCGCCGTCCCCGGCCCCGTCACCTCCCGCGCCTCCGCCGGACCCAATGCCCTCCTCGCCGGCGGCGCCTGCGTCATCCGCGACGCCCAAGACGTCCTCGACGCCATGCTCGGCCCCGGCCACAGGCAGATCAAGCAACCCGCCCCGTCCCTCGACCCCGCCCTCGAAGTCGCCCTGACCGCCGTCGAGTCCGGCCACTCCAGCTGCGACGCCGTCGCCACCGCCACCGGCCTCACCGCCCCCACCGCAGCCGCCGCCCTATCCCGCCTCGAGCTCCTCGGCTACCTCACCTGCTCTGCGCTGGGTCAGTACTGCCGCACCGGTACACCGGCGTCCTCCCGTATTCCGGCTAGTGGCTGAGGTTGAAGAGGCGCTCGTGGAAGTCACCCAGGCAGATGTGGGCTCCCTGTCCCTTGGCGAGCGATTTTGCTTCGAGCGAGACCTCGAGGGTGAAACGGCCGGTGGGCATCGCGGTGGAGAGGTGCCAGGTGCTGCGGCGACCGGTGTGGACGACTCGATCGTGGAAATCGAGTTTGGATTCTTCTTCTTCAAGTGCTCGCAGCGTCAGCCTCAACGTGCGGTGGGTGCGGCAGCGGGGGTTCGGCGAGGTGATCTTGCCGCTGATCCCGCTGCTGCTTGCTTCCAGGCTCGTGTGACTTGGAAAGCTGACGGTGGCGAGGCAGGCGGGGGCCGCGGTGAGAGCAAGCGCAAGGATCAGGAGCGCTGCATTGCGCATGCCGCGAGCTTCCCACCGCAGCGTCGATGGGTCAACCGACTATCTAGGCTCCGTCACACATGAGCAGCGAGCGAATCCCCGCCGTCCTCTCAATTGCCGGTTCCGACTCTGGGGGCGGAGCGGGTATCCAGGCCGATCTCAAGGCTTTTGCGCGGGTCGGGGTGCACGGGATGACGGCGGTGACGGCGATTACGGCGCAGAACACGGTGGGGGTGGAGGCGGTGCAGGCGATCTCGCCGCGGGTGATCGTGGCGCAGGTGCGGGCGGTGGCCGAGGACATCGGCGTCGACGCGGTGAAGATCGGGATGCTGGGGACGGCCGAGACTGTGGAGGCGGTGGTGGAGGCGCTTCAGCACGTAGGCGACGCGCCGGTGGTGATCGACCCGGTGATGATCGCCGAGAGCGGGGCGGAGCTGCTCGACGCGGAGGCGCGGGTGGCGCTGGCCGAGAAGCTGCTGCCGCTGGCGGCGGTGGTGACGCCGAACATCCCGGAGGCGCGGGCCTTGACGGGGCTGGGTGAGGGGGCGACGCAGGCGGAGTTGGCAGAGTCCTTGGTTGCGATGGGTGCGCAAGCGGCGGTGGTCACCGGCGGTCACAGCGATGCGGTTATTGACGTCTTCTACGACGGCAGCGAGGCAGTCGAGATCCATGGAGAGCGGCACCCCGATGGCGCCGCGCACGGGTCGGGCTGCACGCACTCATCCTCGCTCGCGGCCTACCTCGCGCTCGGCCGCGAGCCGCTCGCGGCGGCCGAAGGTGCTCGCGAGGTCACCTCGCAGGCAGTCCGCGACGGCTTGCGCGGAATCGGTGCCGGAGCCGGTCCCGTCGACGTCTTCGGACTGACGAGTGGTGACTTTTAGGCCCTATAGCCCCCACAACTCACCACTCGCCGCCTGAGCGCGGTCAGTAGATTTCGACGCCATGAGCACCAACGGCCAGACCGCAACCAAGCTTCCGCGTCCTCGCTCCTCGGTCGTCTTCGACGGGCCCGACCGCGCCCATGCGCGCGCCTACATGAAGGGGATCGGGTTCGACGACGACGCCCTCAGCCGGCCGACGATCGGGATCGCCAACACCTGGACCGAGGCGATGCCGTGCAACTTCCACCTCCGCGGCCTGGCCGAGCACGTGAAAGCGGGCGTCCGCGCCGCCGGCGGCACGCCGATGGAGTTCAACACGGTCGCCGTCTCCGACGGGGTGACGATGGGCACCCAGGGGATGAAGGCCTCGCTGATCAGTCGCGAGGTGATCGCCGACTCGATCGAGCTGATGGCGCGTGGCTACCAGTTCGACGCGATCGTCGCCCTCTGCGCCTGCGACAAGACGATCCCCGGCTGCGCGATGGCGCTGGCCCGGCTCGACATTCCATCGGTCGTGCTCTACGGCGGCTCGATCGCCCCCGGCCACTGGCACGGCCGCGACGTCACCATCCTCGACATCTTCGAGGCGATCGGCGCCCACAACGCCGGCGACATGAGCGACGAGGAACTGCACGAGCTTGAGGGAGTAGCCAGCCCCGGGGCCGGCGCCTGCGGCGGCCAGTTCACCGCCAACACGATGGCCTGCGCCTTCGAGGCGCTCGGGATCAGCGCCGGCGGTTCGGCAATGGTCCCCGCCGAAGGCGACGACAAGCCGACCGTCGCCGAGAAAATCGGCGAGCTGGTGATCAACGTCCTCGTCAATGATCTCCGGCCGAGCAAGATCATCACCCGCGAGTCGCTGGAAAACGCGATCGCTTGCGTCTGCGCCTCGGGTGGGTCAACGAACGGCGTCCTGCACCTGATCGCGCTCGCGCACGAGCTCGGGATCGAGCTGACGATGGACGACTTCGAGCGGATCTCCCGCGGCACGCCGCTCTTCGCCGACCTCAAGCCGGGCGGCCGCTTCGTCGCCACCGACCTCTACGCCGCCGGCGGCGTGCCGGTGATCCTCAAGCGGCTGGCCAAAGCCGGGATTCTGCACGGCGAGGCAATCACGGTGACGGGCCGCACGATCGGCGAAGAGGCCGCGGCGGCGAGCGAGGCGCCCGGACAAGAAGTGGTGCGCCCGGTCGAGGACCCGCTGAAGCCCGAAGGCGGGCTCGCGATCCTGCGCGGCAACCTCGCGCCGGAAGGCTCAGTGGTCAAGGTCGCGGGCACCGAGCGCCGCCGGCAGACCGGCCCCGCCCGCGTCTTCGAGTCCGAAGAGGAATGCTTCCGCGCCGTCAAGGAGCAGAGGATCAACCCCGGCGACATCGTCGTCATCCGCAACGAGGGCCCGGTCGGTGGCCCGGGGATGCGGGAGATGCTGCAGGTGACGGCGGCGATCGTCGGCGAGGGGCTGGGCGAGAGCGTGGCGATGGTCACCGACGGCCGCTTCTCCGGCGCCACCCGCGGCCTGATGATCGGCCACGTCGCTCCCGAGGCGGCCAAGGGCGGCCCGATCGCGGCGATCCGCGAGGGCGACGAGATCACCGTCGACATCGACAACCGCCGCCTCGACCTCGTCCTCTCCGACGAGGAGATCAAGCAGCGCGTTGCCGAATACAAGTCGCCCGAGCCGCTCTACACGCGCGGCGTGATGGCCAAGTACATGGCCACGGTCTCCTCCGCCTCCAAGGGCGCCATTACCTCTTAACCGATAGCGGTGTCGTCCTGCGCCGCCGCCTCGAGCGGCCGCGAAGACTCGATGAACTCTTCGACCAGCGGGTTGAACCTGGCCGGCCGCTCCAGTTGCGGCAGGTGGCCGGTCCGCTCGAAGATCTCCAGGCGCGAATTGGGAATCAGGCGGTGGTACCCAAGCGCGGCCTCGACCGGGACGATCTGGTCGTTCAGGCCCCAGACGACGAGGGTCGGGATCTCGATCTCGGGCAGCCGCTCGCGGGTGTCATAGCCGGCGATCGAGACCATCGCGTCGGCGAAGCCAGGCGCGCTCAGCCCCGGCGTCGTCTGCTCTTTCAGCAACTCCGGCCGCAGCTTGTTCGGGTTGCGGAAAACCCGCCCGAAGGCGATCTTCTTGCCGGCCGGCCGGGTGAGGAAGAACCTCCGGTCGCCGACCAGGAAGCGCGGCGCCGCCACCTCGATGCTCCGTGCCACCGCATCCACCCGCCGGCCCTTGGCCTCGGCGAAGCTGATTCCCGCCGCCGAGACCAGGACCAGCCGCTCGAACCGCTGCGGCTGCTGGATCACCGCCTCGGTGGAGACGAAGCCGCCCATCGAGTTGCCGACCAGCGCCGCCACGCGGTCGAGCCCTAGCCGCTCGCAGAAGTCGTGGATCAGCCGCCCGTAGTTGCCCATCGAGATCTCCCACGAGGGCTTCGGGCTCTCGCCGAACCCGGGCAGGTCGAGCGCGATCGCCCGGTAGTTGCGGCCGAACCAGGGCACGTTCTCGAGCCAGTTGCGCCAGCAGCCGGCGAGCCCGTGAACGAAGAGGATCGGCTCGCCCTCGCCGACTTCGGCGTAGTTGACCTCGGCCCCCGGCAGCTCGACCCGGCGCAGATGCTCCCGCCAGTCGATCCGCAGCCATTCCGGCTCGGGATCGGGGTTGCCGTAGTCGGCCGCCGGGAAGAGCGGCGCCTTCTCGCTCTCGGGCCGCTCAGGCATAGCCCATCCTTTCCAGCACCGGGATCTCGCGGATCTGCGGCGGTTGCAGGTGGTCCCAGAGAATGCCGCGCGGGCGGTCGTACTGGCGCTCGACTTCGATCACCGCGCGCGGCGTCGCGATCAGGTCGACGGGAAGGTCGTGGGCGGTCACCATCAGGTGCTGGCGCAAGATCTGGATCGGGTGGACGGTGGTGGCGACGGTGGTGTGGCTGTCGATCTTGCCGGCGTCGGCGAGGATCCCGTACTCGAGGTCGTGGTAGCCGCCGCCTTTGCCGACCCGGGCGCCGCTGAGGTTGACTGCGACCGAGCCGCAGAGGATCAGGTCGATCTCCGGCAGGTCGTCGAGAGCGACGACGCGGCCGTGCTTGAGCGCCCCCTTGATCGTCGCCGCCTCTTTCACCGCCGCTTTCGAGAGCCGCTTCGGTTCCAGCACGCGAAAGGGGTGCGGGTCGCGCAGGCGCGGCACCGCCATGATCACTGTCTTGCCCTCTTCGAGCGCGATCCGGCGCGCGTGCGTCTGCGGCGAGTCCGGGTTGGCCTTGATCACCCGCGCCCGCTTCCAGAGCCGGTGACCGCCCAGCTTCTCGGCCGCCAGCCTCGCCCCGGCGAAGTTCGGGATACGCCCCTCGGCGCCCGGAAAGCGGGAGACGCCCTCGCGCTCCATCGCCTTCCACACCTCCTCGCGGATTTCGTCCTTCGTGCGCACCGGCGAAAGATATCCACCAGCCCTGCCGATAGAACCGGTCCAATGCTTAGACTTTTTGTTTCCCAGCCATCGATGTACGGGAGCTGACTCCAGTCAATGCGTAAGAAGACTTCGATAGCGGCGATCGTCGCCGCTGTGCTGGTGGTGGTGCTGGTTGCCGTCGCCTACGCCTACGACAACTCGCAGAAGGACAAGATCGCCGACGGTGTCACGGTCGGCGGCGTCGACGTCGGCGGGCTGAACGAAGAAGAAGCCGCGGCGAAGGTCCGCCACGAACTCCTGGCGCCGCTGCGCCACTCGCTCCGCGTCGCCTTTGATGGCCAGACCTGGGAACTGCCGGGCAAGCGACTGCAGGTCCGCGCCAACGTCGGTAAGGCGGTCGAAGAAGCGCTCGAAGCCAGCCAGGAAGGGGGCTTCCCCGGTCGCCTCGTCCGCTACGTCAGCGGCGGCGAAGTCGACGAAAGCATCACCCCGCACATCGCCTACTCACAGCCGGCGGTCAACCGCTTCGTCCGCCACGTCGCCGACGAAATCGACCGCGAACCGCAGAACGCCGACGTCGAACCGACGCCGGACTCGCTCAAGGTGGTGGCCGGCCACAACGGCCGCAAGCTGCGCGACAACCTGCTTGAGAAAGACCTCAAGGCGGCGGTGCTGAACGCCAAGGCCCCGCACAAGATCATCGCCAAGGTCCACGCGACCAAGCCGAAAATCACCAAGAGCGAAGTCGCCGCCGAGTACCCGTCCTACCTCACGCTCGACCGCGGCACCTTCCAACTGCGCCTCTGGAAGCACCTGAAGCTGGCGAAAACGTACACCGTCGCGGTTGGCATGGAAGGTCTGGAAACGCCGGAAGGGCTCTACCACATCCAGGAAAAGGAAGAAGACCCCGTCTGGCACGTGCCGAATTCCGCTTGGGCCGGCAGCCTCGCCGGAAAGACGATCCCGCCGGGCCCGGAAGACCCGATCAAGGCGCGCTGGATGGGGATCTTCGAAGGCGCCGGCATCCACGGCACCGAAGAGACCTGGTCGCTCGGCCACGCTGAATCGCATGGCTGCATCCGCATGTCGATCCCCGACGTGATCGAACTGTATCCGCAGGTTGAAGTCGGAACCCCGATTTTCATAGGTGGATGATGCGCAGGACGCGGGGCGGTTGACGCGAATCAACCTCTCGTGAACTGGCAAGAAGCCCTCTCCCTCTACGACCGCGATCTTCGCGCCCGCGGCTCGGCCGAGCGGACGCGGCGCGCGTACGGGGTCGACCTCGGGGGCTTCGCCGAGTGGGCGGGGGAGCAGGGGCTCGGGCCCGGCGACGTCCGCTACCGCGATGTGCGGCGCTACGCGGCCGGTCTCTCCAACGCCGGCGCCGCAGCGACCACTGTCTCCCGCAAGCTGGCGGCGGTGCGCGGCCTCTACGGCTTCCTCGTTCGCACCGGCCGCGCCGGCGCCAACCCGGCCGAGCTCGTCTCCAGCCCGAAGCGCGCCGAGAAGCTGCCCCGGGTGCTCACCACCGAGCAGATGCGCTCGCTGCTGGAGCGGATTCCCGCCCGCACGCCGCTGGAGCTGCGCGACCGGGCGATGCTGGAGCTGGCCTACTCCTGCGGCCTGCGCTGCGAGGAGATCGTCAACCTCGATGAGGGCGCGCTCGACTTCGAGACCGAGCAGCTGCGGGTGCTCGGCAAGGGCTCGAAGGAGCGGCTGCTGCCGGTCGGCGAGCCGGCGCAGCGGGCACTACGCCGCTACTTGGAGAAGGGGAGGCGGGCGCTGGTCGCCGACCCGCGCGAGCCGGCATTGTTCCTCTCCAAGAGCGGCCGCCGCCTCTCCAACTCCGACGTCACCCGCCGGCTCGGGCTCTGGACCCGGGAGGCGGCGCTGGCCGCGGGCATCTCACCGCACGCACTTAGACATTCCTTCGCAACTCACCTGCTCGAGGGGGGCGCCGACCTGCGTACGATTCAGGAGTTGCTCGGCCACGCCTCGATCTCCACCACCCAGGTCTACACGCGAGTCGACGCGGCAAGACTGCGTGACACTTACGCTGCAAGCCACCCCCGCGCATGAGACAAATCCCCGCAAATGGGCATAGGATCGGCTGAGTGGAAACGGGCGTAAAAGAGGTAGAGCTCCGCGACCTGTGGCGCCGCTACAAGGACGGGGGGGACGAGAGCGCCCGCGAGCGGCTGGTCGTCGCCTACTCGCCGATGGTCAAGTTCGTCGCCGGCCGCCTCGGCGCCGGGCTGCCGTCCCACGTCGAGGACGCCGACCTCATCTCTTATGGCCTGGTCGGCCTGATCGGCGCGATCGAGCGCTTCGAGCCGGAGCGGGGGATCAAGTTCGAGACCTTCGCGATGACCCGCATCCGCGGCGCGATCATCGACGAACTGCGCTCGCTCGACTGGGTGCCGCGCTCGGTCCGCACCCGTGCCCGCGAAATCGAAAGCGCCCAGGCCAAGCTCGAGCACGAACTGCAACGGGCGCCGAGCGAGGCCGAGCTGGCGGCGAAACTGAACATGACCGAGGCGGAACTGCAGGCGGCGCTGCTGGAGATCGCCAACTCCTCGGTCTACGCGCTGGACGAGCTCTGGACCGTCTCCGACTCCTCCGGCGACCAGGTCTCGCTGCTCGACACGATCGCCGACGAGGGCGCCGCCGACCCGCAGGAGGCGCTGGCCACCAACGAGGTCAAGGACCGCCTGACCGAGGCGATCAGCTCGCTGCCCGAGCGCGAGCAGCTCGTCGTCGCCCTCTACTACTACGAGAACCTCACCCTGCGGGAGATCGGCGAGGTGCTCGGGGTGACCGAGTCGCGCGTCTCGCAGCTGCACACGAAGGCAGTGATGCGGCTGAAATCCCACCTGCAGCAGGGCTGAGCCGTGAGCGAGCGCTTCGAGCCGACCGCGTTCGAGCGAGCGGTCGCGCGCTTCAACGCCAGCGAGGCCGGGCGCATCGTCGCCGGCCTGACTCGCACCCTGGGGACCCCCCGAGCCTCGATCGGAGCTGCGGCCGGCGCCGGCGACGAGGTCCGGGTGACCGTCGCCTGGGAGCTCTCCTGGTACCAGTGGGGAGTGGCCGTCGGCGACGACCCGCGGCCGGTCTCCGAGCTCGGCAAGGGGGGCGAGATCTCACAGCTCGACGCAGCGGCGCGGCAGTGGAACGCCTCGGTCGGCGAGGATGGCAGGCTGCGCCTGGCCGGTGAACCGGCGGCGAGGCGATGAGCCGCTTGACCGTCAACGTCGACGGCGGCGCTCGTGGCAACCCGGGGCCGGCGGCGATCGGCGTCGTCGTCCGCAGCGGCGATGAGGTGCTGGCGGAAGTGGGGGAGAAGATCGGCGAGACGACCAACAACGTCGCCGAGTACAGGGCGCTGCTGAAGGGGATCGAGCTGGCGGCCGCGCACGGGGCGAGCGAGCTGGAGCTGCTCGGCGACTCGGAGCTGGTTGTGCGGCAGGTCGAAGGCCGCTACAAAGTCAAAAACGCCGGGATGAAAGAGCTGCACGAAGAGGCGAAGCGGGCGCTGCGGGATTTCGACTCCTGGTCGATCCGCCATGTCCGCCGCGGCGAGAACGCCGACGCCGATAGGCTCGTCAACGAAGCGCTCGATGGGGTGCTCGATGGCTGACGGCGCGCCCGAGGAGCGGACGCCGGAGCCCATCGACCCCGGCGTCGATATCGGCCACGTCCACCTCAAAGTCGCCGACGTCGACCGCGCTCTCGACTTCTACTGCGGCATCCTCGGCTTCGAGCTGATGCAGCGCTGGGGTGCGGATGCCGCCTTCATCTCCGCTGGCGGCTACCACCACCACATCGGCCTTAACTCCTGGCACTCGAAAGGCGGCTCGCCGCCCCCGCCCGGGAGCACCGGCCTCTTTCACACTGCCATCCGCTATCCGACCCGCCGCGCCCTCGCCGATGCGCTGCGGCGGCTGAGCGAGGCGGGCTGGCCGCTCGAAGGCGCTTCCGACCACGGCGTCAGCGAGGCGCTCTATCTCTCCGACCCCGACGGCAACGGCGTCGAGCTCTACTGGGACCGCCCGCGCGAGGAGTGGCCGCGGTCTCCCGACGGCAAGGGTGTGCAGATGGGCACGACGCCGCTCGACCTCGACGGCCTGATCTCAGAGCTGCGCGACTAGGGCCGGGGCCGCGAGCCGACGCGACGGCAGAGAGGAGCATGCTCAGGGCAACCGTGGCCAGGGAAACGACGGTCCCGCACTTGATTGGGATTCAAGAGCTCCTCCCTGCCTTTCGCGTCGGTGGGGGATGGATCGATGTGGGAACAAGCAGAGTCTACCCAATAATCGGTATGGGAAACCCGAATATTGATTAGAGCGAGTCGACCAGCGGCCCGAGGGCCCTGACGATCTCCTCCAGCTCGGCGCCGGCGAGGGCGGGGAGGGTGCCGTTGGCGCGGGTGACGGCGACGCCAAGGGCCAGCGCGACGAGGAGCTCGGCCCGCAACTCAGGCTCGGGGGCCCCTCGATTCGCCAGCTCCTCGGCAAGCGGCACGACCAGCCGCTCGCCGATCACGTCCTGCACGAGGGCCCGTACGTCCTCGCTCAGCTTGGGGCTGGCGAGGGCGCGGCTGACCGGGCCGTGGCCGCGCTCCTCCCAGCGCCCGAGGAGGAAGGCGAGCAGCTGCTTCGGCTCGAAATCCTCCGGCCCCTGCTCCTGCCCACCCGGCCCCTCGGCGAGCGCCGCCAGGAAGAGCCCTTCCTTGCCGCCGAAATAGCGCGCGATCAGAGCCGGGTCGACGCTTGCGTGCTCGCCGATCTCCCGGGTAGTTGCTTGGTCGTAGCCGACTTCGTCAAAAAGAGTGCGACCCGCCTCGAGCAGGGCGCGGCGACTGGCTTCGGAGTCGTGCCGCCGACGCGCCTTGTTAGCCTTGAGCGCCATTGATGTCATCAAATGATGACAAAAGCAACAGCGGTCACGAGCGCCAGCACTACGGCGTCACTTTCGCGGTCCTCGCCCTGGCCGGTGCCTCCTACGCGCTGCTGCAGTCAGCGGTCGCTCCGGCCTTGCCGGCGATCCAGGAAGACCTGCACGCCTCGGCGACCGCCACCGCCTGGCTCTTGACGGGCTACCTGCTGAGCGCCTCGGTCCTGACCCCGATCGTCGGCCGGCTCGGCGACATGTTCGGCAAGGAGCACACGCTCGTCGTCGCCTTGCTCGTGCTCGCGATCGGCACCTTCCTCGCCGCGATCTCCCACTCGATCGGGATGCTGATCTTCGCCCGCGTGATCCAGGGCTCGGGCGGGGCGATCTTCCCGCTCGCCTTCGGCATCATCCGCGACGAGTTCCCGCGCGAGAAAGCGGCCCTGGGGATCGCGCTGATCTCGGCGATCCTCGGCATCGGCGGCGGCCTCGGGATCGTGCTCGCCGGCCCGATCATCGCCCACTTCGACTACCACTGGCTCTTCTGGTTCCCGCTGATCGCGGTCGCGGTCGCGACGGTGGCGACGATCTTCTTCGTCCCCGAGTCGCCGGTGAAGTCGCCGGGCCGGATCGACTGGGGCGGCTCGGCGCTGCTTTCCGTCTGGCTCGTCCTGTTGCTGCTGGGTATCACCCAGACTGCTGAATGGGGCTGGGGGGACGCGCGGGTGATCGGCCTGATCGCCGCCGCGCTCGTCGCCCTGGCGATCTGGGTTCGCTACGAGGACCGGGTCCGGGAGCCGCTCGTCGACATGGGGATGATGCGGATCCGCAGCGTCTGGACCGTGAACGCGGCCGCCTTCCTGGTCGGCGCCGGGATGTACAGCTCGTTCATCCTCTTCCCCGAGTTCACCGAGGCCCCGGCCGGCTCCGGCTACGGCTTCGGCGCCTCGGTGACCGAAGCGGGCCTCTTCCTGCTGCCCTGCACGATGATGATGCTGATCGTCAGCCCGATCGCCGGCGGGCTTGCCGGGCGGGTCGGGGCGCGGCCGACGCTGATCGCCGGCTCGCTGCTCTCGGCCCTCGCCTTCGCCCTGATCGCCGTCAGCCACGAGGCGCGGGCGGACGTGTATGTCTCGACGGCGCTGCTGGGAGCGGGGATCGGCCTCGCCTTCGCCTCGCTCGCCAACCTGATCGTCGAGGCGGTGCCGCGCGAGCAGACCGCGGTCGCGACCGGGATGAACACCGTGATGCGGACGCTCGGCGGCGCGGTCGGCGGCCAGCTCGGTGCCAGCCTGATCGCCGGCACGGTCACCGCCGCCGGGCTCCCCACCGACCACGGTTTCACCCTTGCCTTCACGCTTGCCGCGGTCGCCTGCCTGCTGGCGGCCCTCGCCAGCTTCGCGGTGCCGAAGCCGCCGCGGACGGGGCTCAGGGGCGTCCTGCGTCCGGCCGGAGCCTCCGAGGCAGCATGAGCGCGGCCCGCGCCAGGCGCAGCCCCGACGACCGCTACAAGTGGATCGCGCTGTCGAACACGACCCTGGCGGTGTTGTTGGCGACGCTGGACGCCTCGATCACGATCATCGCGATGCCGGACATCTTCCGCGGCGTCCAGCTCGACCCGCTCGTCCCCGCCAACAGCTTCTACCTGCTGTGGATGATCCTCGGCTACCTGGTCGTCTCCAGCGTCCTCATCGTCAGCCTCGGCCGGCTCGGCGACATCTACGGCCGCGTCCGCATCTACAACCTCGGCTTCGTCATCTACACCGTCGCCTCGCTGGCCCTGACCGTCGACTGGATGACCGGTCGCGCCGGCGCCACCTATCTGGTCGTATTCCGCATCGTCCAGGGCGTCGGCGGCGCTTGCCTGCTTGCCAACGCGGCGGCGATCATCACCGACGCCTTCCCCGCCGACCAGCGCGGGATGGCGCTGGGGATCAACAACATCGTCGGCGTCAGCGGCATGTTCGTCGGCCTGGTGCTGGGCGGGCTGCTGGCGCCGATCGACTGGCGGCTCGTCTTCCTGATCTCGGTTCCGGTCGGCCTCTTCGGCACCGTCTGGGCCTACCTGAAACTGGAGGAGCGCAGCGAGCCGAAACGGGCGGCGATCGACTGGTGGGGCAACGTCACCTTCGCCCTCGGCCTCGTGCTGGTGATGGTCGCGGTCACCTACGGCATCCGCCCCTACGGCGGCTCGCCGACGGGGTGGGGGAGCCCGCGGGTGATCGCGTTGCTGTGCGGCTCGGTCGCCTCGCTGGTCGCCTTCGCGGTGATCGAGACGCGGGTCGCCGAGCCGATGTTCCGGCTGTCGCTGTTCCGCATCCGCGCCTTCACCTTCGGCACCCTCTCGACCTTCCTCGCGGCGGTGGCCCGCGGCGGCCTGATGTTCATGCTGATCATCTGGCTGCAGGGCATCTGGCTGCCGCTGCACGGCTACGACTTCACCGAAACGCCGCTGTGGGCCGGCATCTACATGCTGCCACTGACCCTCGGCATCCTCATCGCCGGACCGATTTCCGGGGTGCTGTCGGACCGCTTCGGCGCGCGGCCGTTCGCGACCGGAGGGATGCTCGGCGCGGCGCTCAGCTTCGGGCTGCTGATGATGCTGCCGACCGACTTCTCCTATGCGCTCTTCGCCGGGATCCTCTTCCTCAACGGCATCTTCATGGGAATGTTCGCCTCGCCGAACCGGGCGGCGGTGATGAACAGCCTGCCGCCCGGCGACCGCGGCGCCGGCGGCGGCATGAACCAGACCTTCCAGAACTCGGCCCAGGTGCTCTCGGTCGGAATCTTCTTCACCCTGCTGATCGTCGGCTTGGCCTCGAGCTTGCCGGCCGCGCTGAGCAGCGGCCTGCAGGCGCATGGGGTGCCGGCGGGGGCCGCCCATCAGGCCTCGCAGGCGCCGCCGATCTCGGTCCTCTTCGCCGCCTTCCTCGGCTACAACCCGGTTCAGCACCTGGTCGGAGCGGAAGCGCTGGCGGCGCTGCCCGCCCACGCCCACGCGACCCTCACCGGCGCCGGCTTCTTCCCGACCCTGATCTCCAGCCCCTTCCGCGACGGGCTCGACACGGCCTTCATCTTCGCGATCGTCGCCTGCCTCGTCGCGGCCGCCGCCTCGATGCTGCGCGGCGGTCGCTACCACCACAGCGAGGAAGCGGCGGCGGAACCCGGACCAATCCCGAATCTGGAGGAGCAACATGCGAGTTGAGTGGCACGGCCAGGCGGCCTTTTCCCTGCGGGCGAGCGAGGGCAACGTCTTCATCGACCCCTTCGGCGACGTCTCCGGCCTGAGGGACCGCGGGATCGCCTTCGACTACCCGCCGATCGAGGCGGAGGGGATCGACCTCGTCCTCGTCACCCACGAGCACGCCGACCACAACGGCGTCGAGGCGATCCCCGGCGAGCCGACGATCTTGCGCTCCACCGCCGGCCACCTCGACTCGCCGCTCGGCCAGGTCCTGGCGATCGCCTCCGAGCACGACGAAGCGGCGGGCACCGAACGCGGCCCCAACACGATCTTCGCCTTCACCCTCGACGGCCTCCGTCTCGCCCACTTCGGCGACTTCGGCCAAACCGCGCTTCGCCCCGAACAGCGAGCGGCCCTCACCGACATCGACCTCCTCTTCCTCCCAGTCGGCGCCGGCCCCACCATCGGCGCCCAACAAGCCGCTGCGATCGTCAACGAACTGAGCCCCCGCTGGGTAGTCCCGATGCACTATCGAACCCCCCGCATCGGCTTCCTCGAACCCGCCGACGAGTTCCTCGGGCTGGCAGACCGGGTCGAGCGGTTCGAGATGCCGAGCTTCGAGACCGCCGATCTGCCTGACGGCACCGGACCGGTAGCCGTCGTGCCGAAAGCGCCTTGAGCGCGGAGAAACCCCTTCGCGCAGGCAGTTAACTGACCGTAAGCGTTCCCTTCGACGACATGACTTTCACCGCGCCACGCACGTGGCCTTTGCCGGTGCCGCCGAGTGTGCAGTTCGCGGTCCCTGACCCCGCGTCGAATTCGAGCGGGACCGGCGAGGTGTTCAGCGCCGTCACATCGGGCATTCCCATGCGTCCAGGTTCTTTTTCTTTCGATGTACAGATGTCCGACGTGCGGACGCCGAAGAAGGTGCATTCCACTTTGTAGCCGGGTTCTCCTTTCCCGTCGGCCATGATCTTGTCGCGTACGACACCGCCCAATTCGACCAGTTCGGTGCTCCACGGCAGGTCGACCGCCGAAGCGCTCGGCGACTCGCAGATGCCTTCGATCGTTCTGCAACTGCTCACGGTCACCGTGCTGGTTGTGTCTTTTGCGCCGGGCCCGGCGGTTCCGGTCGTGCTACCGCTGCATTCGACGGTCACCGGTTCACTGAAGGGACCACCGGCTTCGTCCGTCAATTTGAGCGTCCCGGTGCCTGACGTCGGCACCGCGGAGGTGATCGCCGCTCCGTTCAATGTCCATTGCGCCGCCGATGCATTGGCGGTCGCGATTGCGCTGAGCAGGAACAGGGCGAACAGCGTCAGGCCCCAAGCTCGAATGTTCCGTAGGCAACTCAATTATGTTTCTCCTGGTCGTCGGGACGGGATGGGGAACGGCTATTTCGAAGTCGTCGCACAGGAGTTCGCCACCTTCGGCTTGGAGTCGGCGACCTTGCCGTTCTGGCCGGTGAACTGCACGATCGCCCGCGTCTTGGCATTGGGAGAGCAGAGGTTTTCGGAGTTGACCAGGAGCCCCCTCTTGCCGCCCTTCATCTCTAGGACGAACTTGGAGACGGGCGCGTCGGGGACGACTTCGAACGTGTTGCGCAGCCCCCCGTTTGGCCCGCTGTCCAGCTTGCCGGCCAGGGCGATGTCGATCTGGCCGTTCAGGGCAGCAACCAGGTCCGGCAGCTTGTGCGACGAGGAGCGCAAGAACACCGGACCTTCGAGCGGCTTGTCGAGCAGTGGCGTGATCGCCCTGGCGTGACCGTAGATCGATCCCTTGGGGCAGGCCGAGCCATTGCCGTTGCCTTCGGCGAACTGAACGCGGGTGCAGATGGTCTTGATGTGGCTCTGTTCGAGGAGCTCAGAGGGGGGCAGGTTGACCTCGGCGCGAGCGATGTTCGCTTCACTCGCCTTCATCCGCACGACAGCACGCAGCCGCGGTTTGGCGTTGCGGTTCGTCGGCCCGGCGACCTTCAGCGTCAGCTTCGGCGAGAACCGCAAAGCCGCGCAATCGCCGACCTGGAAGCGCGCGCTCGGGTGGGCCTCGGCCCCGCCTGCGCTGCGGATCGTCGAGTCGACCCGCATCGCGTCACAGGAGGTTGGATTCAAGGTGAAGTGGTGCCGGTTTGCTTCGACCCGTATGTCGCGGTAGTCGATCGGGATCCCCTGAAGGATCTGCGGGAGCGGGTCCGACTTCGCCGTCACCTGGGCGGTTTCGTGGTCCACGTAGAGCGCGGTCCGGACCACTACGAGCCCAAGGTCGAAGGGCCCGGCCTGGGCCGGCACCTTGACCACGAAGCTGTACGGGGCGCCTTTGTAAGGGCCGGCAAGATAGACCGCCGTCGGCGCTTTTCCCGGTTGGGGAATGAACAGTGGATTCGAGCCGGCACCGGAGGCGACGGTAACCGTGCCGACCTGGGAGGCGGGCGAACAGCTTCCAACCGCCGCCTCAGGATCGGCGCAGACCGGGATGCCGGCGAGCTTGGCCAGCAGGCCCTTGGGCAGCGTCGCCTCGATCGAGCCGAGGTTCTGCTGGCCGTCGGGCCTGGTCACCCGCAAAAGGAAGGGCGAGAAGCTGCCGGCCACGGGGTTCGTCGTGCCGGCTTCGAGGCCAGGGCTGAACTGAGAGGCTGACGAACAACCCTCGGTGACGTCGAACGAGCTCGTGCCCCGCACGGGAGCGTTGCCGGACCACGGCGTCAGCGTGTAGGAGGTCGTATACGTCCCGCAGGCGTCCGGGTTGACCAGGGGCGCGCGGGGGCCGTCGGTGAACCGCAGTTCGAGATCTTCGAAGGGCAGCTGCGGGTTGTCGCGGAACGTGGTGGTGATCTGCCCGTCGTTCGGATCGACCTGGACTTCTCCGGCCAGCTTGATCGACACCCCTTCGCCTTCGAGCACCAGGAGCAGTCGGTAAGGCGGTCCGGTGATCGGTCCTGCCGGCGGTCCGCCGAGGTAGATCGCGCCGGTCAGCGGGTTTGGCAGCGACGGCGTGTGGAGCACGGCGGTGCCGATCTTCGAAGCGGGCGGGCAATTGACGGCCTGCGCCGTCCCGATGCCGAACTGGGCATCCGTGCAGTCCCGAAGGCCGTCGGCGCTGGCGGTGGACAGTCGCACCCCTTTCGGCAGCGTCACCACCGCTTCGCGGAGGTCCGACGTCGAAATCCCGCCCGGGGCCGGATTTTGCGGCAGCCTCAAGTCGACGTCGTATCCAGACGGCGCTCCGGCTGCCGGAGCGCTTGGCTGGACGCTCAGGGTCGGGCCGAACTGCAGGTGCGAGCAGTCGGTGATCGTCCCAAACGGGGCCGTTGCTTCGAGATCGACCGAGGGATTCTCCCAGGACTGAACGGTGAGCCTGGCGCTCAGGGGAGCGCCGGTGCACTCGGTCGGGTTCCTGATCAGGGGAACGACGTTCGTCCCCGCCGGATGGTTTCCGTTGAAGCAGAAGGCGCCGCGAATGCACACTTCCCCGCGTTCGACGTCGTGCGAGCTTGAGTTCGGAACTCCCCAGAGGGCGATCTTGCTCGCGACCACTTCGGTGGCCGCGGCTATGTTCACCACCGACGTGCGAAGGTGGTGATCGGCGGGATCGACCGAGGTGACGATCCCGGATGCGATCACCCCGCTGATGATGAATGCGAAGTTGGCGGTCTGGCCTTCGTCACGGGTCATGTTGAAGACCGGGACCTTGATCGGGAACACTTCGCCGTTGAAGTTGACGGTCACTTCGGCGGTGCCGACCTGCGACTCGACGGGGCAGGTGACTACGAAGGGAAAGGTCCCGGCAAGCTGCGAGAGCTGCTGTGGGGTGCAGGTCGGGATCCCGGAGACGTAGCCGGCGAGGCCGACGGGAAGATCGACGATGACGTTCCGCGGCGATCCGCCGACGTGTTCTTCGGCGTCCCTGGTGAAGGCGAAGCTCGTGGTCAGGTCGGGATGCGCGCCGGCTTCGAGCGTCGTCGCTTCCACTTTGAAGCTGCCGGGTTCGATTTCGAGGGCCGCGGCAGTCGCGGTCCCCGCTACTGCCGGCGCCAGACAGGCGACCACGGCAATCGCCAGGAGCCGAGCGCTGCCCATGACCACTTGCCGCCTTCTCATTTCGACGTCCTCCCGTGAGCGTGCTTACAGTGCCGGGCACGCGCCCTCAGCGCCCGCGCCCGCCGCGCCAGCCGGGCGCTTCCCGTCTTGCGCGCCCTCCGCGCGAGCTGGTTGGCCCGGCGGGCGAGGCGCGCGCAGCGAGATGGCGGGCGTACGTTGCCCTTCCCCGCGAACCCCTGTGAGCCCGGCGCTTCGAATCCCGGCTGCGCGCTCGGTTCGCCCTGGCAGGCTTCGCCCGAGCACGGCGCTGCCGGTTTCGCTTCCGGGAAGCCGCCGTCGATCCGCGCGTCGTAGATGTCGTTGCGTTCGTCGGCATCGGAAGGCAGCAGCTTGGAATGGGTGAGGAAGAAGACGTTCGACCCGTCGGCGCTGCCGCCGAGCAACGGCGAGCCGAGGTGGGTTTCGGTCCCCGAGGAGAGCAAGCGCTGGCACCCGCCCGGGGCAGCGCAGCCTTCCGTCCCCTGTGCGACCCACTCGTAGACTTCGCCGATCAGCAATTCCGGTCCCGCCCCTTCGAGATTGCTCGTGTCTTCAGGGGAGAGGTGGTCCCTCGAATTGAAGAACACGTAGCGTCCGTCGTCCGAGATCACCTGTGGCAGCGGCGTGGTGTCCGGGAGGTCGAGCACGGTGCCGCTTGCCGCTTCGACAACCGGTTGGGTGGCTCCAGCCGAAGCTCCGCCGTTTGGGCACGATGCGCAGAGGACCTGATTGGTGGCGGCCGAGTAGCGATAGATCTCGTGGATGCCGGGTTCGCTGTCGATGCTCGGGCCCTGGGCAGAGCTGGCTGAGAAATCGAGGAAGCGACCGTCCCGCGTCGGGAACAGCTGCTCGCCGCGGCCGGTGCTGGGCGTCACGGTCGCGATGTAGGTCGTGTGGTCGGAGGCCACGTCATAGCGGTAGAGCTTTTCGCCGCCGGCGGGCGCGTCCGCGGTCAGCTGCCCGTTGGCTACGAAATACACAGTCGAGCCGTCTTCGGAGATCGCGACTCCGTATTCGCGGCCGAGCAAGAGGCCGGCGTTGCTCAGTTCGCCGGCCGCGGTGCCGGTTTCGCCGTGTGAGACGCGGGTGAGCTGGCCACTCTGAGTGTCGTAGAGGTAGAGCTCGTTGTCGGTAAGGCCTTCCGCGTCGGCGGTCAGCGCCGTCTGGGTGGAGAAGAGGACGTAGCGGCCATCGGCGGAGGCGCCGGCGAAGAATGCCGGGTACTGGGTCGGCGGAGTGACGCCGGGTTCCGGCGCCGACGCTTCGATGGTTTCCGACCCGTTGACGCGCACGTACAGCCGGCTCGGGTTTTCGCATTCGGGTTCCAGGATCGAAAGCGGACGCGGGTCGGGGGCAGTGAAGAAGATCTTCGAGCCGTCCGCGGAGACGGCGTTGTGCATCGCCCGGTGTTCGGGGTCCGTCCCATATCCAAGGGTCGCTCCGCAGGCCCCGATCGTGCTCCCCCCAGTCGTCACATTGACCTGGCGCAGCGACCCTTCGCGGTATTCATAGAGGTCGAACGCCCCGGGGTCGGTCCCGGTCGCGGTGCCGAGCAGTTCGTGATCCGTGGACTGGAAGGCGATCGTCGTGAGGTTCGCGGAGCCGGCCTGCTTCAGGAATCGGGACTTTTCGAAAGCTTGTGGTTCTGAGCGGTCGAGCGGGATTTCGGCGACCAACTGGTAAGGCCCTCCGACCGGTCCGGTGAGCAGCGGCTGGACCGTGGATTCGAAGCCGCTGATCCCTTCTGAGAGAACGCCGAAGGAAATGGTTGAGAGACTCGCGTCGAGAAGCGGGTCCTGGGCAACGCTGGCATCGCCGATCCCCGGCGGGGTGATCGAGATCGGAGCCCACCCTCCCGATTCCCGCCGAAATACGAGAGCGCTGCCGGTTCGTTGCGGCTGCGGCCCGAAGCGAGGGATCGTGTAGAGCGCGACGGCGCCTCCGTCCTCGCTCGGAATCGCTTCCCCCCGGATGTCCTCCCCGGCCCCCTTTTCTCGTGGGGTCACCTGCTCGTACGCGCGACAGTCAGGCAGGCGCGCGGAGGCGCCGGTGCGAAATGCTTCGTTCGAGCAGGCGACAGCAGAGGAAGCCCCGATCCATCCCGCAGCCAGCCACGCCAAGACGGCCGGCAAGATCATCGCGCCTAGATGTGGCCGAGTTGCCCTGCTATCGAATCCCATTCCCGCTCTCCTCCCTGTCCTCACATTCACCCTGCCTCAAAGCTGGGGCGGCGGCCAGGCGCGCTGCCCGACCGCCGCATCGTTCTCGTGCTTACGCACCCCCGCTTCGCGCGGGCAGCTAACTGACCGTAAGCGTTCCTTCTGGCGAGCTAACTTTCACCGTGCCGCGCACGTGGCCTTTGCCGGTGCCGCCGCGCGAGCAGTTCGCGGTCCCCGAGCCCGCATCGAATTCGAACGAGACTGGCGAGGTGTTCTTCGCCAGCAGCTTCGGCATGCCTATTCTTCCCGTTTCGCTCGCTTTCGAGAGGCAGGTGTCCGACGCGCGGACGCCGAAGAAGGTGCATTCCACTTTGTAGCCGGGTTCGCCTGCTCCGTCAGCCGTGATTTTGTCGCGCACGACGCCGCCTGATTCGACCAGTTCGGTGTTCCATGGCAGGTCGACTGCGGAAGCGGACGGGTTTTCGCAGTTGCCTTCTATTTTTTTGCAGCTGCTGACGCTCACCGTGCTGGTTGTGTCTTTTGCGCCGGGCCCGGCGGTTCCGGTCGTGCTACCGCTGCATTCGACGGTCACCGATTCACCGAAGGGACCGCCGGCTTCGTCCGTCAATTTGAGCGTCCCGGTGCCCGTGGTTTTCTTTGCGGTGGTGATCGCCGCTCCGTTCAATGTCCACTGCGCGGCCGACGCGCTGGCCGTGGCGATTGCGCCGAGCAGGAACACGGCAACTAGTGCCAGCCCCCAAACTCGTATGTTCCGTAGGTAACTCATCTTTGTGCTTCTCCTTGGGTGTTGGGACGGCGGTCACGCCCGGAGTCCGATCTCAGTCGTGTCTGCCGTCTTGGCTTGGTTTGCTTTTCACGTGGCGCCCCTTCCGGCTGCCACGTGACCGAGCCTGCCAACCTCCGCACCGTGATGCAAGGACTTGCCCGCGACCTTTCCTGGTCATCGATTCGTGCAAGCGCGCCGCCCCGTCCTCGGCGTTGGGCAAGCCGGAAAATCGCAGCAGGGGAGCCGAAAACCGGATACGCTGGCAGCGTCTCCTGCCGGCCCCGAGCTCGGCGGAGTGTTGGCCGGTGCCGGGGCGGTCCGAGTCCGAAGAAGTACCTCAGACGTCCCGGTACCGGTTGGCTTGTCGGCCGTCAGGTGCCGTGTGCGGCGCCTGCCCACGCCCGCTCCATTGACTCGTCGGTTAGGCGTTGCGCCTCGATCGCGTCGGCGGCCGCCTCCGCGCCGATCGCTGGCGCCAGGACGAGGTAGGAGACCGTCGCCGCGATCTTCGGCAACTGCGCTGCGCGGCCGGTGGTCGCGTAATGGCGCAACACAGCCCATACCGCTCCGATCGAGGCTTCGGCCGACACCGGGCCGGGGCACTCGAAGACCGGAGCGCTGCCACGTGTAACCAGGCGCAGAGATTGGTGATCGAGTCGGCGCGCCAGCGGGTGGTCGCGCCAGCCGATGCGTATAGCTCGAAGAACGTCAGCCTGACCAGGACAGGATCGTCTGCGAACTCGCGGCAAATCGTCGCGAGTGCCCTGTGGATTCCACGCGGCCAGCTATTCGCATCGAGGTAGGCGGCTCTCGCCTTCGCCAGGACGCGCCCGACCAGCGCCTCGAGCGTCGCCAAGAAGCAGTCGGCGACATCGTCGAAATACTCCTCGAAGCGTCGTCGTGACACACCGGCGGCGGCGCGGATGCGCGGAACCGAAAGTGCTGCATAGCCCTCTTCTGCGGCGAGCCGAGCGGTGACCGAGAGGATCATCGCCCGCTCGTCGCCGGGCAGCTGATCGAAGACCGTCGCTCTGTTTCCCTTGGCGGTGGGTGACGGAGGCGGCTCCGAAGCGACGCGCACCGAGCCGCTGCACACCACAGCTGCGTTCCCGTTGCAGAGGGACAGCGTCCAGTCGATCAGCTCATCGACGTCTTCGGACAGCCGCTCCTCCGTTCCAGCGAGGAGGCGGGTGCGAGCTATGCGAGTGACGCCGCCCACGATCGCTTTGGCAACCAGCGGAGGCAGCTCGACCCCGTGGGCCGGATCATCGGCGAAGGTCTCGCTGACGAGCGCTTCGAAGAGTCCGTTCGTGTGGCGCATCTGTTTCATCGCAGACGGAGATGCAAAGGCCTCGACCAGCGCCAGCCGCGCCGCGTCCGGTTTCTCGCCCACCTCCCGGGCGAAGGCCCGAAGCCCCGCTCGCAGCCTGGCTTGCGAGCTTCGCTCGAGGCGCCGGGCGGCAAGGATTTCGCGCGCGGTGTGGCGGACGATCAACTCGTAGGTCGCACAGAAACATTCCTCCTTGTCCTCGAAGTTCTCGTAGAAGGTGCGGTTTGAGACGCCGGCCGCCCGGGCGATGCCGGTAACGGTGAGCGCCTCATAGCCTTGTTCGCCGACCAGTGCGATCGTCGCCGCGTGCAGGCGGGCCCGCTGGTGTCCGGCCACCTTCTCCCCGGCGCGTCCAGGCCTTGGCTTCAGCTTGCGGAAGCGTGCCTGTGTCCCGGGTCTCTGGCGCGCCGAGCCGCCGCTCGCTTCAGTGCCGATCGCCATCCGCTCCCACGCAGTCGCTCATCGACAGAACCCCCTTCCGTTGCGGGTTACGACCAGTTGACGACGCTGGGCCGCCGACCAAGTGAGCAGCATCGCCATGCGCCTAATATCGATATGTACCTAGGTAAGACTAAATCCAAACCTAAAAGTGGACTCAAAGAGGAGGGCGGACTGATGAGCCAGGTCGAGCGCCTTGAGGCGACGCACTTCGAGACCGGCGATCTGCCAGCAGGAGACGGGCCGGACGTCGTTGTGCCCGAGTCGCCCTAGCCGATCGCCGTGCAGTGGCCGGTCTGGCCGGCGATTTGGGATACGCCGTCGAAGCCGAGGGTGACCCGCGCGAGCGGGAAGCTGAGTCCCCGCTGCTTCCCTGGGACCGCGCAACCGGCGCTGACAAAGCTGCGCCGCTGTCCTTCGGCAAAGAAGCGCCGGTGCAGCGACAACTCGAAGTCGGAGATGCGCGTGTAGATCCCGTTGAGGCCGTAGGTGCCCCAGTAGCAGCCGACACCGAGGCAGATTCCGTAGACATGGCGCATGTTGTGCACGAAAAGCCGCGTCCGGTAGGTCCCTTTTTGTCGGATGATCTGGAACGGGATCACGTAGCTGAGATCCATCGGCGGACCGGTCTGGACGAGCGCGAGGATCTGCGGGACCTTGTGGGCGAACGAGTAGTAGGCGCGCAGTTTGCCGTTGACGATGACCGGTTCTCCTCCCCGTTCCCTGATTTCGGAGACCACGCGACCGTGCCCGACCAGCGATTTGGGGCATTCCGCTGCTCCGTATTCGGAGAGGAGCGTGAGGGGAGGGCAGCTCGGCAGACCCTTGCCTCGCAACACGATGCGGCGGGAGATGTCGATGGCGATCGATTCGATGCTTGACTGCACGCCTTCCTCGGCCGCCACTTCGAATCCCAGCTTGAGCGAAATCGGCGCCGCCCCCGCGCGAGGCAACGCTTCCGGAGCGAAGCTGCCGCTCACCTGCGGCTTTTCAGGTTCGGCTTCGGCTGAAGCGGCGAGAGGCACCAGCGCCGATGCGACGAGCAGCGCTAGAAGGGAAAGCATCCCAGCCAGAGCTCCTCGCCCCGTTTTCATACCCACGTTGCTCATGCGCCCGCGGAAGTTTTTCAGGTGCGGGCCGACCGGCTCTTCCCCGGTGCCCGCTGCGAGCGCACCAGCAAAATCAGATACGTGAGAAGCAGGGCGATCGTCAACGCCTCGGCAACGAAGGCGAGGACGATCGCGGTTCGGTAACCGTGCTCCATGAAGCCGAAGAGCTCGGTGTGCTCGGAGATCAGGAGGAAGCCGGCAGAGCTGGCCGCCAGCACGATTCCCCCGAGGGCGACCGTGGCAAGGGCGAGCTCCCCGCCTCCGCCGAAGATCCGGTCGACGAGCCGATCGGTGGGGAGGATCAGGAGCAGGGCCAGGATGGCGGCGCCGACCAGGTTCAAGACGAAGAGCGTTCCGATCACCGGAACCACCTCGTAATGCACGGCGTAGTACTGATCGATGTGCACGGCGCCGACGCCAAGCAGCGCCAGGGCCGCCAGAAGACGCAGGAGATAGGGAGGACGGTGTGCTTCGGTTTGCGTCATCAGGAGCCGCTCCCGCCTTCGTTGCCTTCCTCCACCGGTTCCGCATTCTTCGGTGACACCAGGTACCAGGGGGCGCCGAACTGTTCGATGTCCTCGCCGCTGGTCGCGTCGGGGCTGCCGCCGTCCCCTGCGTAGTAATAGAGGGGCACACCCGCGTAGGTCACCTGCATGGCGCCTTCACGGCTTATCGTCCCCAGCTTCGCCTGGGAGACGCCCGGACCGGCCATGGGCGGCGCGCTGGTCTCGAACGGAGGCCAGACCGACGCGCAGGCTTCCGTGCACGCGCTGTGCCCTTTCCCGTCAGCCAGGAACAGGTACAGCGAATGGCCATCTTCATCGACTAGATAAGTGCCTGGGCCGGAGCGATCGGCGCTGACCTTTGCCGGGCCGCCCTGCGACGAGGGGATGGCACTCCCGCAACCCAGGGCAACCGGCGAGGCAAGGAGGAGGAGCGCGACGGCGGCTCGAGCCCGATGGGTTCGATGACTCGCCTGCCCGACCTGCGCTCGCTTCTTCGCAGCGATTCGCATCTCTGGTGCTGATCTACGACCGGTGGCGGTCCGAGGTTCAGCGAGCAGGGCCGGGAAGCTCATCGGGCGTTTAGGCGGATCCCCTAACCTGGATGTCTCCACTGCGAGAGGACGCGATGACCTACCTGCGACGCATCTCCACTCTGCGGCTGCTCGTGATCGGGGCCGCGGTGACGCTGTTCGCGGCCGCCACCGCCGTAATCGCTCTGGCGGCCGGCGGCGGGGGACCGACGCCGCCCCCGCAGCCGCTCGACGTCGCCGTCCACGATGCGCTCACCGCCCCGGCTCCGGCCGGTGTCAGCACCCGCGTCCACTTCACCAACAACCTGGTCGGCGAATCGGTTCTCGAAGGCGCCGACCCTCTCCTCGGCGGCGCCTCGGGCCGGCTCTGGGCAACGGCCGACGGCCGCCTGCGGCTGGAGCTGCAGGCCGACGTCTCCAAGGGCAGCGCCGGCGACCTCGAGCTGCTCGTCGAAAAATGCCACTTCAGCCTCTATGACCCCGGCACCGAAACCGTCTACGAAGGGACGCTGCCAAGCCACAAAGACGAAGGCGGGGAAGAACCGCCGTCGCTGGGCCAGGTCCAGGAAGCGATCGAAGAAGTAACGCAGCACGCCGATCTGAGCGGCGCGAACCCCAGCGACGTCGCCGGCCAGCCCGCCTACACCGTCCGCGTCTCGCCCAAGGCCAACGGCGGCCTCATCGGCGGCGCCGAGCTCGCCTGGGACGCCGCCAACGGCACGCCGCTGCGCGCCGCCGTCTACGCGAAGGGCGAAAGCTCGCCGGTGCTCGAACTCGCCGCCACCGAAGTCAGCTTCGAAGAAGTTCCCGACTCGGTCTTCGAAATCTCACCGCCGCCGGGAGCGAAGAAGGTCGAACTGAGCCCGCCCAACGAAGGCTCGTCCGGCGAAGGTTCCGACAACCCGGTGACCGGTCTGGAAGCGGTCCAGGCCAAGACTTCCTTCCCGCTCAGCACCCCACCCACTCTCGCCGGGATGGAACGCGACCAGGTGCGGCTGATCTCCAGCGGCGAAGAAGCCGGCGCGCTCCTCACCTACGGCAAGGGCCTCGGCGGCCTCGCGGTGCTGGAGCTGCCGGCCGGCGAAGGTGGAGAAGAAGGCGGTGGCTCCGGCGGCCCGCAGCTGCCGAGCGTCTCGATCCCCGGCGCCAACCACGGCCAGGAGCTGGAAACCCCGCTCGGCACGCTGATCCGCTTCCGGCGCGGCGGCGTCGAGTACACCGTCGTCGGCTCGGTCACCTCCGCCGTCGCCCGGGAAGCCGCCGAAGGCCTCTAGCCGCGTGTCCGAAGCGGTGCCGATCGAGGTCCGTGGGCTGGTCAAGCGCTACGGCGAGCTGACCGCAGTCGACCGCGTCGACCTCACCGTCGAGCACGGCGACGTCTTCGGCTACCTCGGCCCCAACGGCGCCGGCAAGACCACCTCGCTGCGGATGATGCTGGGCCTGATCCGGCCCGACGAGGGCTCGGTGCGGCTCTTCGGCCGCGACCCGCAGCTCGGCGTCGCCGCGCTGGAGGGCGTCGCCGGCTTCGTCGAGGCGCCGGCCTTCTACCCCTACCTGAGCGGCCGCGAGAACCTGCGGCTCTGCGCCGCCCTCGACGGCGGCGAGGCGGCGAGCCGGATCGATGAGGTGCTCGATGTCGTCGAGATGCGCGAGCGCGCGAAGGACCGGGTCGGCGGCTACTCGCACGGGATGCGCCAGCGACTGGGGATCGCCGCGGCGCTGCTGCGCCGCCCGCGCCTGCTGCTGCTCGACGAGCCGGCCACCGGCCTCGATCCCGGCGGGATGCGAGACATGCGCGAGCTGATCCGCGACCTCGCCGCGCGCGGGATCACGGTGCTGCTCTCCAGTCACCTGCTGGTCGAGGTCGAAGAGCTCTGCAACCGGGTCGCGATCGTGCGGCGCGGCGCGGTCGCCTATGAGGGCAAGCTGACCGAGCTGCGTGCCCGTGCCGGCGTCAGCTACCGCCTGCGCACCGCCGCCGACGGGATCGCCCGCGGCGTCTGCGTTGCGCAGCCCGGGATCGAGGACGTGCGCGAGGCGCCCGGCGGCGGGTTGCTGTTCCACGCCGCCGGCGAGGCCGCGGTCGGCGAGCTCTCGCTGGCGCTGGCCGAGTCGGGGGCGCCGGTGCTGGAGCTGACGCCGCGCCAGGCGAGCCTCGAGGACCTCTTCTTCCAGCTGACCGAGGGTGGCGGGTCCGACGGGGCGGCGCGGATCGCGGCCGCCGCCGAGGAGCTGGCCTGATGCCGGGGACGCTCACCGTCTACCGCTGGGAGCTGCGCAAGCTGCGGGCTCAGAAGCGGACCTACCTCGGGCTCGGGGCGGCCGCCGCGGTGCCGATCATCTTCGTCGTCGCGCTGGCGATCCGCAACGGCGAACCGCGCGACGTCGCCTTCGGCCGCTACGTCCACGACACCGGACTGGCGATCCCGCTGGTGCTGCTGCTGTTCGGCTCGGTTTGGCTGTTCCCGCTGATCACGGCGCTGGTCGCGGGCGACATCGTCGCCGCCGAGGACCGCGACCGCACCCTGAAGACGATCCTCACCCGCTCGGTCGAGCGCCAGCAGGTCTTCGCGGCGAAGACGCTCGCCGCCGTCACCTACGCCGTCGCCGCGATCGCGCTCAGCGGCGTCGTCGCCCTGGTCGCCGGGATCATCGCCTCCGGCTTCAACCCGATCGTCACCCTCTCCGGCGCCCGTGTCTCCGCGCCCCACGGCCTCGCCCTGGTCGGCGCCAGCCTGCTCGTCTACCTGCTGCCGATCCTCGCCGTCGCCAGCATCGGGCTGCTCTTCTCGACCGTCTTCCGCAACAGCGCCGCGGCGATCGTCGGCACCCTGATGTTCTCGCTGCTGCTGCAGCTGATCGGCATCCTGCCCGGCCTCGGCGGCCTGCAGCCCTACCTGCTGAGCACCCAGTTCCAGGCCTGGCAGGGCTTCCTACGCGTGCCGGTCGACTGGGCGCCAATCGTCCGCGCCCTCTGGACCTGCGCCCTCTACGCGGTGCCCTCGCTCGTGATCGGCGCGATCGTCTTCCTGCGCCGCGACGTGGCCGGGGAGTGAGAGGCTCGCCAGTTCGAGCGCGGCTTCACGAACTTTTAGCTCGGCTGAAGGCGGGGCGGTTGCCGGCGCGCACCGAGCGGTAGAGGATCGCCAGGACGAGCACCGGCGGCAGCACCCACGCCGGCAGGCCGGTGGCCGTGGCGAGCGCGGTCAGGGCCAGGGAAGCGACCACGGCCACGGCGACGTGCCAGTCCTCACCGACGAGGAAGCCCCAAACGGCGATGGCGGCGCGGCCGATCATGCGCTCACCGTCGCCGTCTCCGTGTGTCGCCGGCTCAGGTCCCGGACCATCGCCAGCGAGGCGGCCAGGATCAGCAGGAAAAGCGGCGCCAGGGCGACCTCGCCCCCGGGCCACGAGGTGCCAGCTCCCTCGCTGCTCCAAAAGACGCCGAAGGTCGTCAGCAGCACGCCGACCGCGAACTTCATCGCGTTCTCCGGGACCCTGGCCAGGGGCGCCCGGACGGCCAGCCCCGCAAGCACGACGAGAGCAACGGCGAGCGCCGCGGCGGCCGCGGCAAGCGGGACTTCACCGCGGTTGGCGCCGAAGGTGACGACGATGAAGGCGACCTCCAGGCCCTCGAGCAGCACCGCTTTGAAGGAGATCGCGAAGCCATAGGAGTCGAAGTCCTTCGCCGCCGGCGCCAGCGCCGCCGCTTCGCGCTCCTCCGCGAAGATCGCCAGCTCGTCGTGCAGCGCCTTCGCCCCCGCGGCGCGGAGGATCGCCTTGCGCAGCCACTGCAGGCCGAAGATCAGGAGCATGCCGCCGACGATCAGCCGCAGCACGTCGATCGGGATGCCGACGAGCGCCGGCCCAACCACCGCGACGATCGCCGCCAGGGCCGCCAGCGCCGCGCCGACCCCCGCCAGGGCCGAGGACCACTGCCGGCTGGAGCCGACGGCGAGGACGATCGTGAACGCCTCCACCACCTCGACCGCGCTGGCGAGGAAGACCGAGACCGCGAGCCCCGCCTGCGCGCCGCTCATCGTCTGGGAGATCCGCCGGGTTCAGGCTTGCCCATCCCCGAATGGTGGCTGATGGGAGGATCGGGCCGCTTGGTGTGGACCGCGCCCCGCCAACCGTGGCTGGCGGAGCGCGGTGGACGACCTTCCTACTGAACGCTCAGTGAGACAGGTAAGTGGCCCCGACGACCCCCGCCATCGCCGCGTAGCCGGCCTTGGTGGGATGGATGTCGGCTTCCGGGCTGGCGGGGTTGAAGACGCCGCCCGGGCACATGGCCGTGAAGGCGCATACCGTGGGGATGTCTCCCGCTTCAGGACCGCCATGGGTGCCCGAGAAGTTGATCACCTTCGTCGTGTTCGCGAACCCGACCCCGTAGTTCGCGGCCACGCTCTTCAGCGCGCCGTTGAGCGCTTCGACCGTCGCGTCTCCCGTGCCTTCCGGTTTCAGCACCGTCGGGAAGGGGTTGTACTGCGAGACGAAGATGATCTTCGCGTTCGGCGCCGCCGCGCGCAGTTGCGCCAGGATGAACCCGACGTTCGCGGCGACGTGCCCGATCTCGGCTTCGATCTGTGCCTGGCTGCAGGTGAACGTCGCCGGGAAGCCACAGGTGTGGCTGAGGAACTGGAGGATGTCGTTGGCGCCGATGTCGATCGTGATCGTGCCGACCCCTGGTTCTTTCGCGATCGCCAGCGCGTCTTCAAGCTGCGTGCCGGGATAGGAGTGGTGCAGGAACGCCTTCGGGAAGGGGCTCCCGGTCGGGCCGCCGGCGCAGAATTCAGGCCCGAAGCCGGAGCCTTTGATCATCGTTTCGGTGGTCTCTCCCGGGCAGCCGTCGTTGACGATCCGCAGGTTGGGATTCAGCAGCTTCAGCGTCGCGCCGAAGTCGTCGACGTAGCCGTCGTTGAAATTTGCCGGTTCGACAAAGCCCTTGGTTTTCAGTTCTTCCTGGAACTGGGCCTGGTGGTAGCCGTAGGCGAGCGAGTCGCCGAGCGCGAGATAGGTGTTGCCGACGCCTTCGGCGCCGGCGGCTGGAGCGAGCGCGAGCGCTCCGAATGCGACAAAAGCAGCAACGCACACGAGCAAACGCGTGCAAACACGATGCAGGGCAGACATGGCCCCTCCCTAGTTTCTAGTGGGTTGACTGGTCGACCGGAGCCCGAGATTTATTACTCGGCTCAGATCTGTTTAATCGAACCTAGCTGATACCGAATCCAATAACTAGAGGGACCCGGATATCCAGCGCAGGATCGGCCGTCGTCCCGCCGCAGGCGACCCTATTCTTGCCCGCCCTTGTACGACGCCTCTCAGCACCTGATCGGCGGCCGGCCGCGTGCCCGGTCGCTCCCCGATTGGCCCGATTCCCGACCCCTCCGCGCCTGGCAAGAGGAGGCGACCGCAGCCGTGCGGGCGCACTCGGACGCCAGCTTTCTGGCCTCGGCCACGCCGGCGGCGGGCAAGACCACCTTCGGCCTCCACATCGCCCACCGGATGCTGAGCGCCGGGTTCGTCTCGCGCGTCGTCGTGGCTGGTCCGACCACCCACATCTGCCGCCAGTGGGCCGCCGACGCGGGCCGCTACGGAATCGACCTCGAGCCGAACAGGCCGAACTCGGACGGCCCGGAGTCGGCCGATTTCCACGGCGTCGCCGTCACTTATCAGACGATCGCGGCCGGCCCGGACACGCACCGGCTGGCCGCCGAGCGCCGGCCGACCCTGCTGATCGCGGACGAGCCGCACCATATGGGCGATCAGGCCGCCTGGGGCCTGCGAACCCGCAGGGCCTTCGACGGCGCCCGCTTTCGGCTGCTCCTCTCGGGCACGCCCTTCCGCTCCGACAACTCGGCGATCCCCTGGGTGACCTATGACGAGGACGGCCTCAGCCGGGCCGACTACACCTACGGCTATCCGCAGGCGCTGGTCGACCGCGTCTGCCGCCCGATCACCTTCCTCCCATACGACGGCGAGATGGAATGGGTCTCGGACGGCCGGCTGCGCAGCGCCGACTTCGACCTCGTCTTGCCGGCGGCGGAGGCGGCCCGGCGCCTGCGGACGGCGCTCAGCCCGGAGGGCGAGTGGATGGGGGAGGTGTTGCGCGACGGCGACGCCAGGCTGAGCGAGGTGCGCCCCGACGGACACCCTGACGCGGGCGGGTTGGTCATCGCCTCCGATCAGGACCATGCGCGGGCGATCGCGGCGCGGCTCGAATCGGTCTCCGGCGAGCAGCCCGAGTTGGTGATGAGCGACGAGCCCGGCGCCAGCCGCCGCATCGCCGATTTCGCCTCCTCCGACCGGCGCTGGCTGGTCTCGGTGCTGATGGTCTCGGAGGGAGTCGACATCCCCCGCCTGCGGGTCGGCGTCTACGCGACGGCGGCCCGGACCGAGCTCTTCTTCCGCCAGGTGGTCGGCCGCTTCATCCGGGCCACCCCGGGGCCGCGCCGCCAGATGAGCTACCTCCTGATGCCCGCCGACTCGCGGCTGAAGGCGCTTGCCCACGAGATCGAGCTGGAGCGCCGTCACGCACTTGACCTCTCGCCGATCGGCGAGGAGGGAGAGGGCGCAGAGATGGAGGACTCCCGTCCAGAGGGTGAGCCCGGTGGCGGCTTTGCCGCCCTCAGCTCGGGGGAAGCCGAGCTGGACGAGGCGATCATGAGCGAAACCACGCTCCAGCTCTTCCCGACCGACGACCCCAAGCCCGCGAAGAAGGCGACCGCCACCGCCAAACCCGAAACTTCGTCGGAAGAGCCCAGGCGGGAGTCGGCCTACGCGACCCGGGAGCGGGTGCGCCACCAGCGCCGCCGCCGGGGCGCCGCCGGCGCCCGCCGCACCCCCCAGTCCCACCCGGAGCAG
>JBQCHH010000008.1:0-83146 GCA_051954855.1 Solirubrobacterales bacterium
CTCATGTACCTCTCGGCTTCATTTCGGTATGTTTGTTTGTGGTTGTTTTTTTTCTGTCGTGCTTGTGGTTTTTTTTTAGCCCACGTTACCGACTCGCCGCCGGCCGGGGCGGGGTGGGGGCGGCCCGCGCCTGCGCCACCGCCTATGCGGTGACGGCCGAAATCGGCCCGACCTTCGTCAGCGCCACCGCGACGATGAAGCCGCGGGAGCTGCCGGCGCGGGGTAACGCGCCGATCACGCTGACCAGCATCGTCCGGGTCGGCACGCACGACGGCTCGACGCCGCCGACGCTGAAGACGCTGCTCTTCCTCGTCGACAAGCACGGAACCGTCAACACCAAGGGCCTGCCCGTCTGCACGGTCGCGAAGCTCGAAGGAACCACCCCTTCGCAGGCGCGCAAGCGCTGCGGCGGCGCCCTGGTGGGCAAGGGGACCGGGAAGGCGGTGGTGACGATGCCAGGCAGCGCTCCGTTCACGATCACCTCGCCCCTCTCCTTCTTCAACGGCCCGCCGAGCGGCGGCAGGCCGACGCTGCTCGCCCACGGTTACGAGACCGTGCCCTCCCCCAAGGCCCTGATCGTCCCGATCACGATCGAACGCATCGCCCATGGCCGCTACGGCTACCGCGCCAAGATCGAGATGCCGGAAATCGCCGGCGGCTACGGCGCCCCGACCCTGGCCGAAGCGAGAATCGGCGCGACGCGGACGCTGGGCGGCAAGAAGGTCGGTTACCTCAACGCCCACTGCTCCGGGGGGCGGCTGCAGGTCTACGGCACTGTGACCGCGACCGACGGCGACTTCTTCCCGGCAACCCTGACCTCGCCGTGTCACCCGCCCGGCTGAGCAAACCCGGCCTGCCGATCTGCGCGGTGGCCGCGCTGATCGCGGTCGCCATTCTCGCCGGTCCCGCGACCGGCGCCCTGGTAGAAGTGAACGACGTGGTGCTGCGGGCGGACGGCGGCTTTCAGCCGCAGACGCTGCCGCGCCACCGCTTCGCCCCGATCGACTTCGAGGGGCACGTCGACATCAGCGCCAAAGGGGGTGGCAAGCCGACGGCGCTGCGCCAGGCACTGATCGACTTCGACCGCGACGGGCGGATCAGCACCGCCGGCCTCCCCACCTGCGCGCCGGAATCGATCGCCGCGGCAAGCGTGGAAGAAGCGCGGCGAATCTGCCGCGGCGCGATCGTCGGCACCGGCCACGTCGAAGCGCTGGTCTCACTCTCGAGCGGGACGATGCCGACGAGCTCGTTGCTGACGATCTTCAACGGGCCGCCGTCAAACGGGCGGCCAACCGCGATTCTCCACGCCCAGTTCACCGTCCCCGCCACCCAGACCTACGCGATCGTCGTCCCGATCGAACGCCGGAGCGGCGAATTCCGCTACCGGGCGCGCCTGGAAATCCCCCCGATCGCCGGCGGGCTCGGCGCGATCACCCATATCGACGTCAAGATCGGCCGCCGCTACCGCGCCGGCGGCAAGGCGCGCAGTTACGTCTCCGCCCGCTGCAGCGACCACATCCTCCAGACCCACGGCCACTTCCGCTTCGAAGACGGCACCGTGATCGACGGCTCGGTCGAAAAGTACTGCCGCTTCAAATAGCCGCCGCGGCCTCCACCCGAACGGCCGACCTTCCTATACTTGGCCGTCCACGGGCCGTTAGCTCAGTTGGTAGAGCAGGAGACTCTTAATCTCAAGGTCGAAGGTTCGAGCCCTTCACGGCCCACTCATCCGCCCAAGCCGGTTTCCCCGAGAATGCTGCTGGGCGAGCCTTCGAGGGCTGCTTTGCCGGCGCCCGCTTCTTTAGCTTCGGATTCCTTCACCAGTTTGTGGAATTTTTCGCCGGTTTCTTCGAAGCGCTTGATTTCGTTTTCGATGTTTTCGCGCTGGAACTTGCTGCTCGCGTATTTGGAGGCTTCGTGGCCCAGTTCCCGGGCTTTTGCATTGTGGCCCAGGATTGCCGTATAGAAGGCGAGGGTCGTGAGCGAGTTCAGGCTCGGCCGCTGGTCGGCGACGATCTTCTCGGCCGCCACCGCCGCTTCCACGTTGGCTTTGGCTTCCGGCACGGTGCGCGCGTACTGGGCCGCGGTAAGCAGGTTCGGAGCCATGATCTGGGCCACGCCGGCGGCAGGTTCCTTGGTCGCATTCAGGTAGCGGGTCCAGCTGTTGCTGGCCAGAGACAGCTTCTGGAGGACTTCCGGAGTGATTTTCCGTTCTTCTTCCGGGCCGATGTCGTAGAGCTGGTTGGCGGCGTTGACCTGTTCGCGGGTGAGGCTTGCCAGGAGGTCGGGGTTTTCCGGTTCTTTTTTCAGCTTCAGTTCGAGTTTTTCGGCGCGTTCTTCAAACGGAGTGGCGGGATTGCCGCCGGTGCTGTTGCCGAAGATTTCGCCGATGTTGAGCGGGCCGACGACGAGGAAGAGGCTGAGGCCCATAAGCACGGCAAGGACGGCGTAGACGACTTTGACGGCGACTTTGCGCCGTCCGCGTATGTCGAAAACCATCCTCCGTTCTTGTTTGCTCGTAGCCATTGCTCTCCCTACTCCTGCGGCGAGGGGGTTGCGATTCCCCCGCGCTCCGCTCCTGACCGGTCAAAAACCCGTGCCAGCAAGATACTCAACTCGTAGAGGACAAGCAGCGGCACCATCTCGAGCAGCATCGAAACCGGGTCGACTCCGGGCAGCGCCGCGGCGATGATCGAGATCACGAAATAGGCGTAGCGGCGGTTCTTGCGCAGCTGGTCGATGGTGACGATCCCGAGCCTGGTGACGGCGACAATCGCCAACGGCAACTGGAAGACCAGCCCGCAGGCGATCTCGGTCATCGAGAAGAAGCTGTAGTAGTCGCGGGCGCGGACCTGGACGTAGAACTGGTTGTCGTTGAAGTTGAGCAGGAAGTGCAGCGCCGCCGGCATCACCAGGAAGTAGCCGAAGGCGATGCCGCCGGCGAAGAGGACCGGGAAGAGCAGCAGGATCGGCAGCACCACCCGCTTCTCGGCTTCGCTGAAGGCGGGTAGGACGAAGGCGTAGAGCTGCCAGAGCACGATCGGCAGCGAGAGCACGATCGCCCCGTAGGCGGAGACGGTCATCGTCGTCATGAACGGCTCGGTGACTCCGAAGGTGATCAGCCGGTCGTGGTTGGCCGGCAGCGGCCCCTGGGCGATTTCCAGCAGCAGGTGGTTCTGCCAGAAGCAGAGGGCGAGGGCGACGCCGAGGACGGCGACGCAGACGATCAGCCGCGCCCGCAGCTCGTCCAGGTGCTCGACAAGGGTGAGGCGATCCTCGTGGGAGACCGCCTTGACGCGGCGGGCCATCCGGGCGGCGCCTCAGCTGGGCTTGTTGCGGATGACCTCCGCCTCGGCCGGGTCGCCGTGAGGCTTCGCGGGCTCGGTCGGAGCGAGCTGCGGCTTGTCGTCGCCCTCGTGGTCGTGCTCCCCGCTGAGCGAGCCTTTGAACTCGCGGATTCCGTGGCCGAGGCTGCGGCCGAGCTCCGGCAGGCGCTTGGGCCCGAAGACCAGCAGGGCGATGATGAGGACGATCGCGATCTCTGGAAGTCCGATGTTTCCTGGCATCTCGCCAATGGTAACGGGGTGACGCCGCCGCCGGATCGGCCTCCGCGGTGTTTTCGATTCGCGGCTGCGGGGTTTTGGGGAAGTGTGTGAGGCGAAATACGGATCAAGGAAATCTCTTCTACGTCGATGATGCCGGCATGAAGCAGCCCCTCAACAAGACCGCCGATCGCTCGCTCCACATCTGTCCCGAGTGCGGGTCGAACCTGGTCCAGCCGACGCGCTGGAAACAGGAGGGGGACCGCTCCCACTGGCGCGTCTGGCGGCGCTGCCCGGAGTGCGAGTGGGCCTGCGACGGTATCCACGACGAGATCGAGATCGACGCCTTCGACGAGCAGCTCGACCTCGGTGCCCACGAACTGGCTAACGAGCTGCGGGCGCTGGAGCACGCCAACATGGCCGAGATGGCGGGCTCCTTCATCACCGCCCTCTCCCACGATCTGATCAGCGCCGACGACTTCGGCTGAGGGACGAAGCGCTGCGGTAGGGAGGGGTGGGGTATTCCCTTCCTCCCTGGGTTACTCGCCACATCGCCTCCAGCTGACCGCCTAAGTGGGCGGGGCGAGTAACAGGACGCCGGTCGTCAGGGAATACCCCACCCCTCCTAGCGACAGAGCTCCGGCAGACGCTCAACCGCGAGGCCGCAAAAAGGTTCGATATGCGGACTCTGTTGCGGTTTCGCTGAACTGCCCTTAAAGCATGGGGCTGGCGGGGTCGGGTATAGATGGCCCGTGGTCGTAGCGAGCAAGCTCGAGGGAACGGTGGCGCTGGTGACCGGCGCCTCCAGCGGCATCGGCGAGGCGACGGCGCGGCGGCTGGCGGCAGAGGGCGCGGCCGTGGCGCTGGTGGCACGGCGGGCGGATCGGCTCGAGCGCCTCGGCGGGGAGATCGCCGACGCCGGCGGTACGGCGCTGCCGATCGAGGCCGACGTCAGCGAGCGCGAGCAGGCGCAGGGCGCGGTGGGGCGGGTCGTCGACGAGCTCGGGCGGCTCGACGTCCTCGTCAACAACGCCGGGGTGATGCTGCTGGGGCCGATCGTCGAGGCGCCGGTGGAGGAGTGGGAGCGGATGGTCGAGGTCAACCTGCTCGGCCTCCTCCACACCACCCACGCGGCCCTCCCCCACCTGCTCGAGGCGGCGGCGAAAGAGCCGCGCAACGTCGCCGACCTGATCAACGTCTCCTCGGTCGCGGGGCGGGTGGCACGGCGGGGAAGCGGCGTCTACAACGCGACCAAGCACGGGGTCGGCGCCTTCAGCGAGTCGCTGCGCCAGGAGGTGACCCGGCGCCACGTCCGCGTCGCCCTGGTCGAGCCCGGCGCCGTCGCCACCGAGCTGCAGAGCCACAACCGCCCCGAGGTGCGGGGCGAAATCGAGAAACGCTTCGAGAACATGGAGGTCCTCCGGGCCGAGGACATCGCCGACGCGATCGCCTACGCGGTGACGCGGCCGCGGCACGCCGCGGTCAACGAGATCCTCGTCCGGCCGACCGAGCAGGAGGCGTAGCCGCGTTTAGCTGTAGCGCTGGACGACGCCGTCGGCGACCAGAGCCAGCAGCTGCCGCTGTTCGGCCTCGAAGTCGGCGGCCTCGAGGGCGCGCTTCGCCGCCGCGACCATCTCCAGCGCCCGCGCCCGAACCCGCTCCAGGGCGCCGGTGGCGGCGATGCGGTCGCAGAGCGCCTCCGCGCCCCTGGCGTCGAGCGCCTGCAGGTCGGCCGCGCCGATACCGGGGTCGCTCGCGGCGGCCTCGATCAGCGGCAGCGTCACCGTGCCGTCGAGCAGATCGGTGCCGCGGGCCTTGCCGGTCCGCTCCGGCGGGCCGCTGACGTCGAGCACGTCGTCGAGCAGCTGGAAGGCGAGGCCGATCTCGGCGCCGAACCGGCGCAGGTGCTCGTCGTCGCAGCCGAGCAGGCAGGCGCACTCGAACAGGCGCGCCGTCTTCAGCCGGCAGCGGGCGAGGTAGCGCTCCTCGCCGATGCCGAGTTCGAAGGCGTCGTGGCGCTGCATGAGCTCGCCCCGGGCGAGGGCGACGGAGGCGCCGGCGAGGAGCGCGGCCGCGCGCGCGTCGCCCGCCTCGGCGAGGATGGCGAAGGCGCGCGAGAAGAGCAGGTCGCCGGTGGCGGTCGCCCGCTCGCGGCCGGAGGTGGCGGCGACGGTGGGTAGGCCGCGGCGCAGCGGCGCAGCGTCGAGGACGTCGTCGTGGACCAGCGTCGCCATGTGGACGAGCTCGATCGCGGCGGCGGCGGGGACCGCCTCCGCGCAACGCTCGGGCCCGGCGCAGAGGAGCACCAGCATCGGCCGCAGCCGCTTGCCGCCGGCGGCGAGGGTGGCGGCCGCGTCCTCGCCGAGCCGCTCGCCCTGGTCGGCGATCGACTCGCGCAGCAGCTCCTCGACCTCGCCGAGGCGAGCCGGCAGCCAGCGGCTGGAGGCGTCGAGGACCGCCGTGACGGGTGGGGGAACGGAGGATGGGCGGGTCATTGGTGCCCCTTGTCGCCTTTGTGGCCTATATGGCCACTAAAGCGCCTATGCCTCACTCGCGGTCGAGCCGCGGCGCCTTGACGCCGCTGTGGATCGCGATGATCCCGCCGGCCAGCACCGTGTAGCGGATCGCTTCGAAGCCGGCGCTGTCCATCTTCTCCGCCAGGCCGCGCGGGTCGGGGAAGCTGCGGACCGACTCCGGCAGGTACGAGTAGGCCTCCGGGTTGCTGGAGAGGGCACCCAGCAGCGGCACGACGCGGTCGAACCAGAGCCCGAAGAAGAGCGAGAGCGGCGGGCGGGTCGGTTGCGTGATCTCGAGGATCACGGCGCGGCCGCCGGGCTTCAGCACGCGGGCCATCTCGCGCAGGCCGCGGTCGAGATCGGCGAGGTTGCGGACGCCGAAGCCGACGCTGACCGCGTCGAAGCGCTCGGCGTCGTAGGGCAGCTCGAGCGCGTCGGCCCACTCGAAGCGGACGCCCTCGGCGCCTCGAGCGGACGCCTTCTCCCGCGCCAGGTCGAGCATCGGCTCGGAGAAGTCGCAGCCGACGACGTGGCCGCCGGGGCTCACCAGCTTCGCCAGCTCGAGCGCGAGGTCGCCGGTGCCGCAGCAGATGTCGAGGGCCGCATCGCCGGGACCCAGCTGCGTCCGCGCAGCGGCGCGCTCGCGCCAGCGGTGGTGCAGGCCAGCGGTCATCAGCGAGTTGAGCGCGTCGTAGCGACTCGCGACCCGGTCGAACATCCGGTTGACCTGACCGGCGAAGTCCGGCGATTGGCGGTTGTCGTTGATCGTGTCCATGGGATTCAGGGCTCCCCTGCCCTATCCCTCGAGCCGCCGGGCTAGTCCAGCGAGGACAGGAAGTTCGCCAGCGCTTCGATCTTCTTTGGCGGCAGTTCGCGGAACGAGGGCATGATGCCAGGGCCGATTTCCACCGAGCGAATGATCGCAGCCCGCGGGATCCGGGCGCCGATGTGGGTCAGTTCAGGCCCGGGGCCGTTGTTCCCGTTCTCGCCCAGTTTGTGGCAGCCGAGGCAGCCCTGACCGGCCACGACCTCCTTGCCTTCTTCGTATTGGGGTGCCACCTTCATGCTGATTTCAGTCGGCGAGCCGCTGGTTGCGCCGGCGTAGGTCAGGTACCCCATCGCCAGGATCGTGAGGATGCCGGCGGTGGTGGCGATCGGGCGGCGCTCGGGGCGGCGCTCGGGGTTGCGGTCGTAGAACGGCAGCAGCAGCAGCAGGACCATGCAGATGGTCGGGATGATGATCGTCGCGACCGGCACCAGCTCCGGCGGTTTGATCACGCGCAGCACCTCGAAGAGGAAGAAGAAGTACCACTCGGGGCGCGGCACGTAGGTGGTCGTGGTCGGGTCCGCCTTCGGGCCCTGCTCGGCGCCGAGGATGAGCGACATCGCGATGATCACGGCGACGACGATCAGCGCCATCACCGAGTCCTTCATCACCGCATAGGGGAAGAAGGGCTTGCCCTTCTTCTTCGCGAGCTCGTATTCCTCTAGATACGCCTGCTTGTCCTGGGGCTTCATGAATGAGCCCCCTGACCGGCGCATATCTGCGTCCTCGGTCGCTTGTGTGCAGAGCACACGGCGCTCCCTGCGTCCTTGATCTGCTTGGTCAGGCGACTCATTCGCCACTCCCGTTGGTACTCGCGCCGTAACCGTTGGCGCCGGCGTCAAGCTGGGCGACCGGCGTGGCGCCTTTCGGCTTCTCGAACTTCAGCCACGGCGGGGCCGTGGTGCCGAGCTTGACGACCAGGTACATGTGGGCGCCGATCAGGGCGATGATCGCCCCGGGCACGAGCAGCATGTGGATCGCGTAGAAGCGGGCGAGCGTGGTCGCGCCGAGCTCGGGGCCGGCGCGGAGGAAGTCGCTCAGGTACGGGCCGATGATCGGACCGGTGCCGTTGATGTTGATGCCGACGATCGAGGCCCAGAAGGAGCGCTGGTCGAACGGCAGCAGGTAGCCGGTGAAGGCCATCGTCATCGTCAGGATCAGCAGCACCACGCCGATCACCCAGTTGAGCTCGCGCGGGTACTTGTACGCGCCGAAGAAGAAGGTGCGGCCCATGTGCAGGAAGATCAGGATCACCATCACGCTGGCGCCCCACTTGTGCATCCCGTGGACGAACTGGCCGAGCGGGACTTCGTTGTTGATGTGGGCGATCGAGTGGTAGGCCTGGGTCGCTGAGGGCGTGTAGTACATCGCCAGGAAGACGCCGGTCACGGCCTGGACGATGAAGGCGAAGAGGGTGGCGGAGCCGAGCGTGTAGAACCAGTTGGTCCCCTTCGGCACCTTGCGGTAGAGCATCCCGGTGAGGAAGCCGCTGGCGGCGAGGCGCTGGTCGACCCAGCCGAGGGCGTCGATCGGCGCCTCTTTGGCGACGTCGCCGAGCCGTTCGCCGTGGGTCGGGCGCGGCGGCGTCGAGGTCTTCAGGTCGGCCGGCGCCTGGCCTCTGGGCGTGCCGCCGCTGCCGGGCTTGGCCGGTTTGCGCAGGGGCGACGGGACGACGGCGTCCGGGATCTTGGGTAGGCGGACTTTCGGCATCAGGGCGGCGGGAAGGTGGACGGACGCGGCGGGTAGAGGTATTCCCAGATCCCCCCGGTGAACTCCCCGGGGTCGCGGGCGCGGACCGGTTCGAGCTGGTTGGTGACGCTGTAGCGCGGACCGACCTCGACCTGGCCGTTGCGGACCCGGGTCTGGAAATGGTCGAGCGGGCGCACCGGCGGGCCGCCGATGCGCTTGCCCTGGAAGTCGTAGACGCCGCCGTGGCAGGGGCAGATGAAGTTGCCGGCAGCCTGGACGAAGCGGACCGGGCAGCCGAGGTGGGCGCAGCGGTTGGAGAGAGCGACGAACTGGTTCGGTTCTTCGCCCAGTTCCTTCGAGCTCTTGCGCACGTAGGCGATGGTCTTGCCGGCATCGCCGATCCCGGGGGTTTCGGTGAAGACGACCTGGCGGTAGGTGTCTTCGACGAAGTCGGAGACGGGGCCGACGGCCTCCCAGCGTTCCTTGCCGCGGTGGAAGATCGGCGCGATCGCGAAGCCGACGGCCGGCAGCACGATCGCAGCGCCGGCCAGCCCGCCGATGCCCTGGGCGGCGATCGTGAAGACGCGGCGGCGCGTCATCGACTCGCCCTCGAAGTAGCCGGGCGGGTCGGGCTTCGCCCGCTCCTGCATGGGAGCCTCTTCGACTCCGTTTACTTTGTTCGCGTCGTCTGCCACAGGTTGGTTCGCGGTAGGGCCGCGGTAGGGCGACGAAGTCTATTGCTTGGAGCGAGGTATCTGCTTTGTCAGGGGGGCGAACTTGCAGCTCCCCAGACTTGAAGCCGATGGATGCGCACGATCGTCTACGTGGACGGCTTCAACCTGTATTACGGCGCCTGCCGGGCACCGGGCCGGAAGTGGCTGGACCTGGGCGCGCTTTGCGCGCGGCTGCTGCCGAACGACGAGATCGTCCAAATCGCTTATTGCACGGCGAACTTGCGGAAAGATCCTCGCCACCCGGCCTTGCAGGATCAGCAGCGTCTCTATCACCGAGCTCTCCAGACCATCAGCCACCTCGAGATCTACGGCGGGCGGTTCTCGTCAAAGCAGGTAACGGGGACTCTGGTCGATCCCGCTCCCGGGGAGCGACCCTGGCGGACGATCACCACCTTCGAGGAGAAGGGAACCGATGTCAACATCGCCTCCCTGATGCTGAAAGACGGCTACGAGGGTCGCTACGAGCAGGCGGCTCTGATTACCAACGACAGCGATCTCAAGATGCCCGTGGAAATCGTCCGGACGCAGCTGTGCCTTCCTGTCGTAGTGATCAACCCGATTCTTAGAAAACGTGGGAGGAGGCGAAACAAAGCCCTTTCGCCGGATCCCCTACCTCCGAATGCCTCTTTCATCCAGCTACGGGCCAAGCAGGTCGAGGAATCCCAATTCCCGGCGCAGATACGATCGCGACAAGGCGCCACTCTCGTGAAGCCGGCCGACTGGTGACCGCGATGTTTTGTATGCTGGAGGAACAACACCCCCGTTGTTTCGTCGACGGGCCGTTGGGGCCGCCCTCGGGCGGTCTCAGCATTTCAGGGGCGGTTTTCGCGAGGCGCGGCGATCCCTTCGGCGGCGGTGCGCCAGAGGTTGGGGATCGGGGCGGGTTCGGCTTCCGCTTGGAGGCGGGCGCATTGGCTGATCAGGCCGGAGAGAATGGCGACGGCGGCGGTGTCGCCGAGGGCCGCGAGGCGGTCGAGGCCGAGGGCGTAGAGGTAATCGCCGGCGAGCAGGGCGAGGTCGGAGTCGTGGCCGGCGAGCAGGCGCGGCTCCTCGTAATGGAGCAGGTAGCCCTCGCGCACCGCCTCGACGACAAGGGCGTACTCGGCGGGCGCGGCGGCCGAGCCAGGACCGGAGGCGGCGAGCTCGCCCAGCTGCGGCGGCTCGGCCGGGTCGATCACGTGCGGCGAGATCGGCGTGTTCTCGGCGCGCAACTGCCCGGCGAGCGCCGTAAGGGCTTCATTCGGAGTTCCGTGGTTCCTTTTGCTCGTCATTGGGGCAAAGGGAACCACGGAACGGGGGGCGCGGTCATGAGAGAGCCTCGTCGAGGGAGTCGGCGGCGGCTTCGAGGGTCTGGTCGATCGTCGCCTCGTCGTGGGCGAGGGAGACGAACCAGGCCTCGAACTGGGCCGGGGGCGGGTAGACGCCTCGCTCGAGCAGCGCCCGGCAGAAGCGGGCGTGGGCGTCGGTGTCGCAGGCGGTCGCGGTGGCGAAGTCGGTGACCGGGACCGGGCTGAAGAAGAGCGTGACCAGGCCCGGCGCCGAGGCGACCTGCAGCGGCCGGTCCGCGGCCAGCGCTTCGAAGCCTGCGGTGAGGCGGTCGGTCAGCGCGCCCAGCCGCTCGTAGGCGGCGGCGTCGAGCTGCGCCAGCGTCGCCAGCCCGGCGGCGACCGCAAGCGGGTTGCCGGAGAGCGTGCCCGCCTGGTAGACGTCGCCGGCCGGGGCGACGCGTTCCATGTGCTCGCGCGGACCGCCATAGGCCGCGGCCGGCAGGCCGCCGCCGAGCACCTTGCCCATCACCGTCAGGTCCGGTTCGACGCCGAACAGTTCCTGGGCACCGCCGCGGGCGACGCGGAAGCCGGTGATCACCTCGTCGAAGATCAGCAGCGCGCCCGCCGCGCGGGTCGCCTCGCGCAGGAACTCGAGGAAGCCCTCGGCCGGCGGGACCACGCCCATGTTGGCCGCGATCGGCTCGGCCAGCAGCGCCGCCACGTCGTGCTCGCGCAAGGCCCGGGTCACCGCCTCGCGGTCGTTCCACGGCACAACCACCGTGCCCGCCGCCTGCGCCGCGGTCACCCCCGGCGTCCCCGGCACACCCAGCGTCGCCAGGCCCGAGCCGGCGTCGGCGAGCAGGCCGTCGGAGTGGCCGTGGTAGGCGCCGGCGAACTTGACCACGACCTCGCGGCCGCTGATCGCCCGCGCCAGCCGCACCGCGCTCATCGCCGCCTCGGTGCCGGAGCTGGTCATCCGCACCATCTCCACCGAGGGCACCCGCGCCGCCACCTCCTCCGCGAGCTGGACCTCCGCCGGGGTAGCGGCGCCGAAGCTCGTCCCCCGCTTCGCCGCTTCGATCACCGCCGCCACCACCGAGGGCTCGGCGTGGCCGAGGATCATCGGCCCCCAGGAGCCGACCCAGTCGAGGTAGCGGTTGCCCTCGACATCGAACAGCCAGCAGCCTTCGCCGCGTTCGATGAAGATCGGGTCGCGGCCGATCTGGCGCATCGCCCGGACCGGTGAGTTCACCCCTCCGGGCAGGACCTGCTGGGCACGCTCGAACAAGTCGCCTGCGGCGCCGTCAGGCGCCGCGTTACGAATGCTCCGCCTCCCAGCGCGCGTAGTCCTCGGTGAAGTAGTGGAGGCGGATCTTCTTGTACTCGGTCGAGGAGTAGAGGGTGGCGCGGTCGTCCGGGCCCATCCCGCACTCGGCGGCGATCGAGTCGAGGATCGCATCGCACTCCTCCTTCGAGCGGCCGTGGGCCATGGTGAAGACGCTGTAGGGCCAGTCCTCGTAGGTCGGCCGCTGGTAGCAATGGGAGATGCCGCGGAAGGAGGCCATCCTCCCTCCCACCTCGAGGATTTCATCCTCGGGCACTTTCCAGACCCCCATCCCGTTGGCCGAGAAGCCGGCGCGGCGATGGAAGAGGATCGCGGCGACTCGGCGCAGGAGCTTGCGGTCGACCATCCCGTGCAGACGGTCGAGCAGATCCTCCGTGTTTATCCCCAGCTCGGCGGCGGCCGCGTCGTAGGGACGGGCGACCGGCTCCATCGGCCCCTGCAGGGCGCGGATCAGGGCGATGTCGTCCTCGTCGTAAGGCTGCGGTTCCAGCTCGCGCGGGGGCGCCGCTTCGACCGCCTGCGCCAGCGCCTCGGTCCCCTTCTCCATCTCCAGGTTCATGTTGATCTTGAACAGGGTCAGGGTCGGCAGTTCCCGCATCGACTCCGCCCCCGTCTCCTCCATCAGCGCTTCCAGCGTCCCCTTCAGGCCGAGCTTCGAGTCCGGCGGGGTCGCGATCGTGAACCAGAGGTTGAAGTCGTGGGTGCGCAGGTAGTTGTGGGAGACGCCGGGGTGGGCGTTGACGATCTGCGCCGCGCGCTGCGGGTGCTCGGCGTCGACTTTCGCCGCCACCAGCATCGACTCGTAGCCGAGCGCGCGGGTGTCGAAAATCGGCGTGATCTCGCGGATGATGCGGCCGTCGAGCAGACGCTTGGTGCGGGCCAGCACGTCGTCGAGCTGGAGGTCCGCCTCCGCTGCGACAAGGGCGAACGGCTCGGGATCGAGCGGGAAGCTCGACTGCAGCAGGTTCATCAACCGCTTGTCGGTCTCGTCGAGCGGGATCGCCGAGCCGCCCTTGCGGCTGCGCGCCTTCGACTGCGGGACTTTCACCGAAGCCATGCCGCGGCCTCCTTCGCGTAGTAGGTGACGATCGCGTCGGCGCCGGCGCGGCGGATCGAGGTCAGCGCCTCGACCACGGCGGCGCGCTCGTCGATCCAGCCGTTGGCGGCGGCCGCCTTCAGCATCGAGTACTCCCCCGAGACGTGGTAGGCGGCGACGGGGGCGCCGGTCGCCTCTTTGACCCGGCGCACGACGTCGAGATAGGGGAGCGCCGGCTTCATCATCAACATGTCGGCGCCCTCCTCCAGGTCGAGTTCGGCCTCGCGGACCGCTTCGGCGGCGTTGGCGGGGTCCATCTGGTAGCCGCGGCGGTCGCCGAACTCCGGCGTCGACTCGGCGGCGTCGCGGAACGGCCCGTAGAAGGCCGAGGCGTACTTGGCGCTGTAGGCGATGATCGGGACGTTCGGGTGCCCCTCCTCGTCGAGCTGGTAGCGGATCGAGCCGACCCGGCCGTCCATCATGTCGCTCGGCGCGACCGCGTCGGCGCCGGCCTGCGCGTGTGAGATCGCGGTTTTCGCCAGCAGCTCGACGGTGACGTCGTTGTCGACTTCGGTGCCGCCGTCGCGGATCACGCCGCAGTGGCCGTGGGAGGTGTACTCGCAGAGGCAGACGTCGGTGATCACGACCAGGTCGGGGTGGGCATCCTTCAGCGCCCGCACCGCCATCTGCACGATCCCCTCGTCGTCGTAGGCGCCGGAGCCGGCCTCGTCCTTGGTCGCAGGGATGCCGAACAGCATCAGCGCGCCGATCCCCGCCGCGGCGATCTCCCCCGCCTCCTCGACCAGGTTGTTGATCGAGAAACGCTCGATACCGGGCATCGAGGGCACCTCCTCGCGCACACCCTCGCCGGCGACGACGAAAGCGGGCTGGATCAGGTGCGCCGGTGAGAGCTCGGTCTCGCGGACGAGGCCGCGCAGCGTGTCCGTGCGACGTAGGCGCCGCAGGCGCGTGCTAGGGAAGGGCATCGGGGCCGATTTTAGGGGAGGGGCGCCAGAAGCCTGCTTACGGACGGCTCGGGCTGACGAGCCGGACACAGGCGGGCCACAGCTTGGTGAGGATCGGCGTCGACACGATCTGCCCCGCGGGCGAGATCGTGCGGCTGCCGCGCCGGACCGAGGCAACGCGCCACTTCCCGTCGGTGTGTTGCAACCCGAGCACCACCGAGAAGCGGCTGTGGAGGGGGGCGGCCTTGAGCACCGCGGACGCCTTGTCGCCATCGACGTGCACCACGCCGACCTGCTCCGCGACGCTGCGCGCCTTCACCTTGGGCAGCGGCCCGGTCTGCTTGGGGCAGTGGTGGACGATGCGCGGCAACGAGCCGCAGGGCTTGCCTTCCACTTCCGGCACGACCTGCAACCGGCAGGCGGCTGCGGCGTTGCCGCTCCTCATGTCGCCCACCCAGGCGACTGCCGTCTGCCGGGGCGTGGACGGGGCGGCGCTGACAACCGCGGCCGCGCACGCGAAGACGGCGAGCAGGAGGGCGAGGGTCCTTCGGTAAGCGTTCATTGGCAGTGGTGGTAGTGGTCGGTGAAGCTGTGGCCGGTTTCGAGGAGACTCGGCTCGGCGAGGAGAGTTCCGCCTGAGTTGACCATCACGTCGCGGATGTGGTTCGGGACCCCGAGTTCGGCCCAGTTGCCGGCCGAGTTGAGGGCGAGGGCCCAGGTCCACGGGATCGAGCCGAAGTTCAGCAGCGGGTAATAGCCGGTGTCCCCGACGGACGCTCGTCGATGAAGTCGGTCGTGGCCCCGTCGTAGTAGCTGCTTCCGAGGTTGAACACGGAGCCGACGAACTGCAGCAAGAGCAACGTGACGGCCCTGCGATTCAAGCTCTCTCCCTTTTGGTACAGCCGGTTTACTTTAGTTGAGAATAATTGATTTTTAAAACCAGCGTGTTCGCCTTGAGTTCGCCCCTAAGGCTCGCTGGCCCGGCATCTCCTGTCCTCATCGAATTTTGAGCAAGTTGGGTCGTTTGTTGAGCATGTTGATATCGGCTCTACATCAGTACGGTTCGCGCCGATGCACGCCACCGTCGCCGCGCTGCGAGCTCAGGACGTCGTCAAGCGCTACGGGGAGCGCGAAGCTCTGCGGGGAGTCGGCCTTGAGGCCGGACCCGGAGAGATGGTGGCTGTGATCGGGCCGAACGGGGCCGGCAAGACCACCCTGCTCTCGATCCTGGCGGGAATTGCGAAGCCCGATGCGGGGAATGTCGAGTCGGGCGCCGGCGAGGTCGGGTGGGTGCCGCAACAAGCGGCGCTGTACCGGCGGCTGACGGTGGAGGAGAACCTGCTGCTGTTCGCGCGACTGGAGAGGCACGACGATCCGCGCGCCTCGACCGCGGAGATGCTGGAGCTGACCGGGCTGCGGGAGCGGCGCGGCGAGATCGTCGCGCGGCTCTCCGGCGGCAACCAGCAGCGGATCAACATCGCGATCGGGCTGCTCTCGCGGCCGGCGGTGCTGCTTCTCGACGAGCCCAGCGTCGGCCTCGACCCGCGCCAGCGCGCCCGCCTCTGGGAGTTCGTCTCCGCGCTCGCCGGCCGCGGCACGACGGTCATCTTCTCCACCCACGACATCCAGGAGGCCGAGCGCTACGGCGGTCGCCTGCTCGTTCTGGCCGACGGCGAGGCGCTCTTCGACGGGCCGCCCGGGGGCCTGCGCGAGGCGGTCCGCCGCGAGGCGCCCGAGGCCGCCGACCAGGACTTCGAGACCGCCTTCGTCGCCTACCTGCAGCACCGGGGGCACTGATGCAGGGCGCGCGCTGGCTGCTGCTGAAGGACCTGCAGATCCTGCGGCGCTCTCCGCTGCAGGCGGTGTTGCTGGTCGCCTACCCGATCCTGATCGCGGTCCTGGTCGGCTTCGCGATCTCGCGCGGACCGGAAAAGCCACGCGTCGCCTTCCTCAACGAAGTGCCGAGCGGGGCGCGGATCACGGTCGGCGGCTCCCAGCTGCCTTCCTCAAACGTGAGGGGGCGGATCTGCGGGCGGGTCGAATGCGTCTTCGTCCACGACCGCGACGAAGCCGAAGCGAAGGTGAAGTCGGGGGACGCGCTGGCGGCCCTGATCCTGCCGGCCGACCTCGTCAACAAGATCAACTCGCTCTCGACCTTGACGCCGGGCGTGCCCGAAGTCGAAGTCATGGTCAACGAGGAAAACGCTGTCAAGGCGGAACTGGTCGACGACCGGATCACCAGCCTGCTGGCGCAGGCGAACCTGGCGATCGCGCGGCGGATCGGCTCGGAAGGCGGCCACTACCTGAACCTGATCGTCAACGGCGGCGAGTTCCACGTCCTGGGCGGCGGCTTCCGCATCCTCGGCCTGCGAGCCAGCGCCCGCATCCTCGAAGCGGTCGTCCCCGCGCTGCCGAAGTCGCTGCGGCCGGCGCTGGAAGAAGTGAGCGAATTCGCCGCCCAGGCACGCGACAACCTCGACGTCGCGAAGCCGCTGATCGACCGCCTGGCGCAGCCGATCGCGGTCGACAAGGTGGTGGTCGGGGGCGAAAGCCCGCCGTTGGAAATCTTCGCGATCGCCGTCGCCGCGACCCTGACCCTGGCCTTCGTCGTCGTCCTGCTGGTGGCGGGGTCGCTGGCGCTGGAGCGGGAGGAGAACGCCTTCCCCCGGCTGACCCGGGGCCTGGTCTCGACCGGCGGGCTGCTCGGCGAGAAGGTCCTGCTCGGGATCGTGGTCGGTCTGGCGGTGACGCTGCTGATGCTGTTCGGGATGCAGTTCTTCGTCCCGCTCGAACTGGGGCGGGTCTGGCTGTGGCTGATCGCGATCGTCGCCGGCGGCGCGGCCCTTGCCGCGGCCGGCGCGGCGCTCGGGGCGGCGGCGCGCGAGGTGCGCGCGGTCTCGCTGCTCGCCTTCATGGTCACCCTCCCCGTCGCCTTCCTCTCGCTCGTCCCCTCGGGCGCGGTCAGCCCCACCGTCTTCGACCTGATCCGCTACTTCACGGCGCTCTTCCCCTTCAAGCCGGCCCTGCAGGCGATCACCTCGGCGCTCGACGCGACCGGCCCGGGGATCGGCGGCCCGCTCCTGCACCTGGCGATCCTCGCCGTCGCCTACACCGCTATCGCCCGAGTCGCCCTGCGTCGATTCTCAGCGGTTTGACCCCGCCGCGCTCGATGCAGGCGCGGATGAACTCCTCCAGCGTCAGCTCCGGCTCGAGGTGGGCGCGGACGCGCTCCAGCACGGCCGGCTGATCGAGCTCCGGCAGAGTGCGGCCGCGGGAGCGGACCGCCGCCAGCGCCACCGCGCTGCCTTCGAGCAAGAGGTGGCCGTGCTTGCTGCGAAAGGCCTCCATCCCTCCCAGCTCGACGAGGTCGTAGTTGAGCTCGCTTGCCGTCAGCAGCGCCCGCTGCTCGGGGGTCGGGTGGAGGAGAAAGGCCGGAGCGACGGTGCCCGGGCTCTCGACCACAGTCGCCGGCACCGCGCCGTAGGGAGAGACGTGGGCGGAGTAGACGACGTCGAAGCCTTCCAGCTCGGCGCGCATGACCGGCAGCTCGACCCCCGGGAGCGAAGCCAGCTTGCGGGCCAGCGCCTCGGGGGCGGCGTTGGCGCCGTAGGAGAGGAGCGGAGTGCGGCCGGCGAGGTCGGGGCCGCCGTCCGGCAGCTCCTCGGCGCGGCCTTCGCGGTAGAGGTAAGAGCGGTCCGGCGTCGCGTAGGGGTAGGTCAGCGCCCGCCTCAAGGTCGCCGCGATCTCATCCGGCTCCGCCACTCGCTCAATCTCGCAGATAGGGTCATCCCCGATGAGGGTTCTGTTCATCGGCGACGTGGTCGGGAATCCGGGCCGGCAGGGCCTGCGCGAGACGATGCCCGCGCTGCGCGAGCGCTACGCGCCCGACCTGGTGATCGCCAACGGCGAGAACTCGGCCGGCGGCGTCGGCATCACCGAGCGGACCGCCAACGACCTCTTCCAGTCCGGCGCCGGCGTCATCACCACCGGCAACCACGTCTACCGCCACCGCGAGGCCTACGACTTCCTCGACCGCGAGGAGCGCGTGGTGCGGCCGGCCAACTACCCGCAGGCGAACCCAGGGCGCGGCCACACCGTGGTCGAGGCCGGCGGGATGCGGGTCGCGGTGATCAACCTCAGCGGCGGCGTCGGCCTCCGGGTCGCCCGCTCGCCGTTCGACACCGTCGACGCGATCCTCGACCGCGTCGAGGCCGACGCGGTGGTGGTCGACTTCCACGCCGAAGTCAGCAGCGAGAAGGTGGCGATGGGCTGGCACCTCGACGGCCGCGTCGCTGCCGTCTTCGGCACGCACACCCACGTCCCCACCGCCGACGGCCGCGTCCTCCCCGGCGGCACCGCCTTCATCTCCGACGTCGGCATGACCGGCTCCCGCGTCAGCGTGCTCGGGGTCAAGCCGGAGCAGGCGCTGCGCTCGCTGATCAAGCAGATGCCGACCCGATTCGAGGGGGCGACCGAGGACGTCTGGGTGATGGGCGCGGCGGTCGAGATCAACCAGCGGGGGCTGGCTGACTCGTTCGAACAGGTGATGGTTCCCGCTCCTCCGCGAGGCTAGTTCGCGGCCCCTTCTCGACCGCGGCTGCGGCCACAAGGAACAGCGGGTAGAACCAGACGATGTACAGGTAGAACCAGTGGTGGAGGGTCAGCTGCAGCGCGATGATCAGCGCCGTCGAGAGGGCCGCCAGCTGAACCAGGGACTTGCGTCGTGGGATGAAGGCGAAGAGGAGGGAGAGGGCGCCGGTGAGGACGAGGAGCCCGATGCGGATCGGTTCCAGCGACGGGGCCTGGCCCCAGATGCTGAAGGGGGATTCGCGGCCGGCCTGGCTGGCGATGGTGCGGTCGTAGAAGGTCTTCAGACCGGGGTCGATTGCCGGCCAAAGCATCACCGCGACCGTTACCGCAACGAAGCCGAGGGCAAAGAGGAGCGCCGGGCGCAGCCTGCGCTCGTAGGTGAGGAACATCGGCCCGAGGGGGGCGGCGACGAACTTGGCCCAGGTCGCCAGCGCGAGCGTCGCGCCGCGCGCCAGCGGTCGCGCTGCCAGGAGCAGCGTCGCGACCAGGAGCGCGGCGACCAGCGAGTCGTTCGAGTTCGACTCCAGTACGTAAGCGGTGTACGGATAGGCGGCCCAGCCGAAGGCGAGCGTCGCCGCTAATCGCTGTCCGGCCGGGCCGGGCCGAATGCGGACGCCGACCAGGAGCAGGAGGATGAAGGCGGCGACGTCGAAGAAGACCGCGGCCGCGTGGGCGGCGGGCAGGTCGTCCCAGTGGCCGGACCAGGGCCAGATCCGCTCGAAGGGGACGTAGGCGAGGTAGTTGACCGGTCCGTAGGTGTCGCCCTGGGAGATGTCGGAGGGGAAGTTGCCGTAGATCGGTTCCCCGTGGCTGATCCGGTCGGCGCCGACCACGCCCGCGTAGCCGACGTCGATCGCGCCCGAGTCGGCGACGTTGAGCCCTACCCGGAAGCCCATCAGAAAGAGCGCGGCGACGACCAGCCAGGCGGCCGGCCAGACCGGGCGCAGACCCTCCCCCCTCCCCCGCAGCCCGATCCAGAGGCAGCGTCCGAAGAGGTAGACCAGCACCGGGTAGACGAGCGGGACCGAGACGCCGATTTCAGCCCGGTTGAAGAAATAGTGGGAGACGCCGAAGCCGAGCAGGACCAGCAGGTCGAGGTTGGCGACCCGCCAGAGCCGCCGCCAGTCGACCAGGCCGAGGAGGAAGATCGCGCAGAGCGGCAGGAAGACGTAGGGCGCGTTGAGCTTGTGACCGAAGGCGCCGGAGTAACCGCGGGCCATCTTCCAGAGGACCTGGTAGCCCGTCCACGATTCCGTCACTTCGCCGCTGTGGGGATCGACGGCAACCAGCGCCACCTCCTTGCCGGCGGCGAAGTAAGCGACCTCCCAGTGGTCTTCGCGCATCGCCGCCGTCGCCGCCAGGTTCGGATGATCGCGGCGCTCTTCGTGGACCTTCGGGTCGCGGTCGGCGGCGGCGATCGCTTGGGCTGAGGTAATGCGGTCTGGCCTTGCCGCGGACGGTTCCGGCGTCGCCACGGCGGCCGTCGGCGTCGCCAAGGCCAGCAGCCCGATCGCCGCAATCAGGAGCGCCGCGCGCCTCACGTGGGCACCCCGAAGTGCTTGCGGACGACGGGAGCGACGTCGCGCAGCGTCCACTGCTCCTTCTCCTCCGCCGAGCCCGGCCCACAGCCGACGAAGAGCAGCGGCCCCAGCGAGTCGCCGGCATGCAGCGCGCCATGGCTGCCACCGCCGGCGTGGGAGACGCCGCCCCAGTCGACCGCCTCGAAGCCGGGCGCGAGCGAGACGACGAAGTCGCCCGAGTGCGGCGCGGTCAGCGCCGACCAGACCCGGGCCAGCGGGTCGGGGTACGTCTCGCTGCTGAGGCGCCCGTCCTCGACCGAGGCCTCCAGCGCCGCCAGGTCCCCCTCGACCTCCCAACTGCCGCCGCGCAGGTCGCCGACCTCGCCGCCGGGGCGGAAGCGCAGCCTCGCGTCGCCGCGGGACACTGCCGCCCACTCGCCGCCCGCGGCCGGCATCCCCGGGGTCTCGCGTCGCAGCGGCGTGCCGTCGCCTGTCTCCAGCCGGCAGACCAGGTCCACCCCCTCGATCACGCTCAACCGCGCCGCCACCGCTGCCGGCTCGGCCCGCTCTCCCTCCCCCGGCAGCAGGTAGACGTGCGCCGCCCGGCCCGTCGGGCTGACCGCCAGCTGCGCCAGCTCGGGCCGCTCCTCGGAGGGCTGCAGCACCGTCCACTCCGACGCCAGCAGCTCGGCCAGCGGCAGGCCGCGACGGACGTCGGTCTGGGCGTGGTCGGCGAGCAGGATCACCGCGTGGTCGGCGAGAAACTCGTCCAGCCCGCCGGCTTCCTCGGCGTAGGTGGCGAAGCCGGCGTCGGCCCTGGCGATCGACTCGACGCTCGCCTCCGGTCCGAAGCGGTGCGAGTAGTGGTCGTTGTCGGGCAACGAGAGCAGGAGGAAGTCGTAGAGGTCCTCGCGCAGCAGCTCGGCGGCGCAGCAGGCGGCGTAGCCGTCGCGGTTGCCGGGGATCGAGGTCGAGCGGCAGGGCACCTCGCGGCTGGCGTAGAGATCGCCGTAGAAGAGATCGGCCGGGCCCCAGGTGTGGTGGTGGAACTTCAGCTTGGTCGCGTCGACGGCGCGGCGCAGCAGACCCTCCAGGCTCACCTCGTGCCGCCGGCGGCCGCGGTAAATGAGGAACGGCGTGCAGGCGGTGCGGGCGCCGGCGTCTTCGAGCGTCTCGAACAGCGTCTCCACCTCGGGGCTGAGGTGACCGAGGTTCATGTTGTAGACGAGGTCGTAGAGGGCGCGGAAGAAGCCGAAGGCGCGCGTCGCCTCCAGCGAGGAGCCGTACTCGACGTAGCGCCGCTCGAGCCGGTGGTACCAGTTCATGCCGCTGATCCAGTGGCGGTCGGCGCCGACGCCGGTGAGCATCTCGGCGCAGGCGACCGGAGTCACCGAGGGGAAGCTGGAGACGCAGTCGGGGACGAGGACGCCGCGCTCAAGCAGAGCGCCGAAGGTCGGGGCGCGGCCCTCGGCGACGGCGCGCTGCAGCATGTCGGTGCGCAACGAGTCGACGTAGGTGAGGACGAGCTTCTTGCCGGCCGGCATCGCCCTCGAATGATGCCCGGCGCGGGGCGGCGGCCGCAGGCGGTGCGTCAGCGGAGGACGCGGAGGCCCGCGTGTTTGCGCTGGGCGCGGCGGTGGCGGGAGATCCCCAGCCAGAGCAGGCCGACCACGACCAGCAGCTCGAGCGGCGAGAAGACGAAGGCGATCGCGACGACGACGAGCGCCGCCAGGGCGACGATGAAGCCGAGCGCTCCGCCGCCGCTGCCCTCGCGGCGGCTGGCGCCGTAGACGACGTCGCTGACGACGATGCAGGCCAGCGCGGCGCCGACGAGCGCCGCCAGCGCCCCGACCGGGCCGTCGAGCAGGAAGCCGACGACGATCCCGATCACGGCGGCGAGGATGGTCATCCGCCCGCGGGCGGAGCCGTGCGTGCCGGCGGTGCCGGCAAGCATCCCGATCGCAAGTCCGATTCCGAGGGAAGTGAGAATGTCCACGTGCGAAAACCTAACCTCCCCGGCGGCCGCGCGTCGATCCGCCACACTTCCGGGATGAGCGAAGTGCCCGAGCCGACTCACAGAAGGCGCTCCCACGCCGGCACCCGCGACCTCGAACGCTACGCGGGCCTGTTCGCCGAGCGGACGGGGGTGATGCGCTCCTCGGCGATGCGTGACCTGATGGCGATCACCGCCCGCCCGGAAGTGATCTCGCTGGCCGGCGGCCTGCCCGACACCTCGACCTTCCCGCCGCAGAGCTTCGCCGCGCAGATGACGCGGATCGCCCAGGAGTCGGCGGCGGAGGCGCTCCAGTACGGGCCGACGGAGGGCTTCGAGGAGACCAAGGACTGCATCCTCGAGGTGATGGGCGCCGAGGGGATGCTGCCCGACCCCGACGACGTGATCGTCACCACCGGCGGCCAGCAGGCGATCGACCTGATCTGCAAGGCGGTGATCGACCCCGGCGACGTGATCGTCTGCGAGGCGCCGACCTACCCGGGCGCGCTCTCGGTCTTCTCCAGCTACCAGGCCGACGTGGTCCAGGTCGAGTGCGACGAGGACGGGATGCGGGTCGAGGCGCTGGAGCGGTTGCTCGCCGATCTCCGCGCCGAGGGGCGGCGGCTGAAGTTCATCTACTCGGTGCCGAGCTTCCAGAACCCGGCTGGGGTGACGATGTCGCTTGAGCGCCGCCACCAGCTGGTCGGGCTGACGCGGGCCGAGGAGCTGCTGGTGGTCGAGGACAGCCCCTACGGGCTGCTGCGCTACGGCGGCGAGCCGATGCCGCCGCTCTACCAGCTCGACGGCGGCGACTTCGTCATCTACGTGGGCACCTTCTCGAAGATCCTCTCCCCCGGCATCCGCCTCGGCTGGATGGTGGCGCCGCCGCCGATCATGGAGAAGGTCGTGCTCGGCAAGCAGGCCGCCGACCTCTGCACCTCGACCCTGACCCAGTACTTCGTCCGCGAGTACTTCGCCGAACGGCGCTGGCAGCGCTACATCGACGACCTGGTCGAGATCTACCGCGGCCGCCGCGACACGATGCTGGAGGCGCTGCGCACGTACTTCCCGGCGGAGGCGGCCTGGACCGAGCCCGAGGGCGGGCTCTTCATCTGGGCGACCCTGCCCGGCTACATCGACACCAGCGACCTGCTGGCGAAGGCGCTGCGCGCCGACGTCGCCTTCGTGCCGGGGCAGGCGGCCTACCTCGACGGGCGCGGCGGCCAGTCGATGCGGCTGAACTTCTCCGGCGTCGGCGACGAGGAGATCCGCGAGGGGGTGCGGCGGATCGGCAAGACGATCGCCGAGCAGGTCGAGCTCTACGGAGCGCTGACCGGTGAGCAGCGGGCGCCGGCGCCAGCTGAGGAGCCGGAGCCCAACGTGCTCCCCTTCCGCAAGGCGGAGGAAGCGTGAAGGTCGCGGTGCTGAAGGGCGGCCGCTCGCTGGAGCGCGGGGTCTCGCTGCGCTCGGGGGCGCGGGTCGAGGACGCGCTGGGGCGGCTCGGCCACGAGGTGCTGCCGATCGACGTCGGCCGCGACCTGGTCAAGCGCCTGATCGCCGAGCGGCCCGACGTCGCCTTCGTCGCCATGCACGGGGTCGGCGGCGAGGACGGCACCGTGCAGGAGCTGCTGGAGATCCTCGGCATCCCCTTCACCGGGCCCGGCGCCGCCGCCTGCGCGCGCTGCATGGACAAGGTCCAGGCCAAGTACTCGATCGAGGAGGCGGGGCTGCCGACGCCGGCCTGGTTCGCCTTCAACCAGACCGCCTTCCGCGAGCTCGGCGCCGCCGACGCGCTGGGGCGGCTGGAGGAGACGCTCGGCTTCCCGCTCGTGGTCAAGCCCAGCCGCGGCGGCTCCTCGCTCGGAGTCAAGTTCGCGGCCTCGCCGGGCGAGGTGCCGCAGGCGCTGGTGTCCGCCTTCAGCTATGACGAGCGGGTGCTCCTGGAGCGCTACGTCGAGGGGCGGGAGCTGGCGGTGAGCGTGCTCGGCGACGAGCCCCTGCCGGTGGTCGAGGCGATCCTGCTGGAGGGCGACCGCTACGACTTCGAGGCGCGCTACGAGATCGGCCGCACCCGCTTCGCCTGCCCGGCCGAGCTGAGCCCCGACGAGGAGCGGGCCGTGACCGAGGCCGCCCTCGGCGCGTACCGCGCCCTCGGCTGCACCGGCTTCGCCCGCATCGACCTGATCCTCGCCGCCGACGGCCCCTGGCTGCTGGAGGCCAACGCGATCCCCGGCCTCACCGACACCAGCCTCCTCCCCCAGGCCGCCGAGGCCACGGGGCTCTCTTTTGAGCAGCTGGTCGAGCGGATTCTCGATCTCGCTCTCAGGCCTGCAGCCGCCTAGCTTTCCCCCTGGGCGAAATCATCAGGCGTCACCTCGTCGAGGAACTCTTTGAAGCGGTCGACGACTTCCTCGGTGTCCTCGACCTCGTGCTCGAACTCGATCGCCGACTCCTCGATGACCTCCTCGGCGGCGAAGATCGGCGCCGCCACGCGGACCGCCAGCGCCAGCGCGTCGGAGGGGCGCGAGTCGATCTCGATCTCCGAGCCGTTGACCGAGACGGTGATCGAGGCGTAGAAGGTGTTGTCGCGCAGCTCGGTGACGGCGACCCGCTCGCACTTGGCGTCGAGGTTCTCGAGCATGTCGGAGAGCAGGTCGTGGGTCATCGGCCGCGGCGTCGAAGCGCCCTGCAGCTTCATCAAAATCGCCGCCGCCTCCGGGTGGCCGATCCAGATCGGCAGGAAGCGGTTCCCGTCCACGGTCTTCAGCAACACGATCGGCTGCTTGCCGACCATGTCGAAACTGACCCCGTAGATCTGCATCTGCTGCAAGAGAAGCTCCCGACCGTAGGTTGACCGCCGATTATAGGTCGGGCACATACCCGGTCCAGAAGGGCGCGTACCGCGCGAAAGCCAGTGGGCGATCCTGGATTCGAACCAGGGACCTCATCCTTATCAGAGATGCGCTCTAACCAACTGAGCTAATCGCCCATCGCGGCTTGAAGCCGAGCCACATCGTAGCGACGCACCTCTGTCTCCGTAGCCAACGTCAGTAGAGCTACCTGCCTTATCGTTGGACCGTAAACAGTCCATTTGGACCGTAAACAGTCCATATGGATGGTATTCTGTCCAAGAATGGATCTTGCTCAGCCATACACCGCCATTTGTCCCCCCCTTGACGGAGGAGCTTTGAACGTGCTTGCGGGCACGACGCGGCCGATGACGGGACGAGAGATCGCTCGCCTGATGGGCCGTACCTCTCACAGCAGGGTCCTCGTTACCTTGAACAGGCTCGTGGAGCATGGGCTGGTCGACAGAGAGGAGGCCGGGCGCGCTTTTCTCTTTACCCTCAACCGCGAGCATCTCGCAGCTCCCGCGGTCGACCTTCTCGCCCATATGCGGAGTGAGCTCTTTGATCGCCTCTCCCGCGCGGTGGGCTCTTGGGAGATCGCAGCGGTCCACGTTTCTCTCTTCGGATCGTTTGCTCGCGGCGAAGGAGATACGGGCAGCGACATCGACCTCTTCGTCGTACGGCCCCGGAAAGTGGATCGCGAGGATCCGCGCTGGCGGGAACAGCTCGACCTGCTCGCCCGCCAGGTCCAGCGCTGGACGGGGAACCGGGCCGGGATAGTCGAGGTGGGCGAGGAGGATCTCCCACGCCTGCGCAAAGAGGAGCCGCCGATCCTGGCCGAGCTTCGCAAGGATGCGATCGCCGTCGCTGGCAGCGAGGCGGCGGCGTTGCTGGGCGAGTCCTGATGGCCGGCCGCGGCTCCACTCGCACCCAGCCCTGCTCCCTCGCCCAAGCTCGTACGCGCCTGGCGCACGCTCGCAAGTTTCTCGAGGTTGCCGAGCTGGTCGCCGGCGAAGCGGGCGACGTGGAGTACGCCAGCGCCGCGGCCGCTGTTGCGGTCCTGGCCGGCATAGCCGCCTCAGACGCGGTGTGCTGTGCGGCTCTGGGTCGGCGCTCCCGTGGGCAGGATCACCTGCAGGCAGTCGGGTTGGTGGAGCAAGTCGCTCCGGGCGGCGCTCAAGCGGCCAAAGCACTACGCCGGTTACTGAGTCTCAAGGACGAGGCGCACTATGGACTGTTCGATGTCAGCGGGCAGGATCTCCAAGCGGCAGTGCGACAGGCGAAGGCGCTGGTGGAGTTTGCCGGCGAGGTCGTGCAACGCCGGCCTATGTAAGCGAGCTCAGCCGGCGTGTTTGCGCAGGCGGCGGGCGAGGGCGTGGGCGTCGCGGACGTCGTCGAAGCGGAGCTCGGCGACGATTCCCTCCCCTTTCGCGCGGGCGGTCACTTCGTGGCCGAGAGCTTCCTCGAGGGCGTCGGCGACGTCGCGGAGCGCGGCAAGCGCGTCGGGATCGGCCGGGGCTCGTCTCGGTCTAGCTTTCGGCTGGCCGGCCAGCCGGACCCTCTCCTCGGTTTCGCGGACTGACCAGCCGGCGCGAGCGGCGTCGCGAGCGAGGCGGCGTCGGACATCGTTGCCCTGGGCGCCGAGCAGGGCCTTCCCATGGCCCTCGCTGAGGTCGCCGCTTTCCAGCATCTCCAGGGCCTCGTCGGGAAGCTCGAGCAGGCGGATCAGGTTCGAGACCGCGGGCCGGCTGCGGCCGACGCGACGCGCCAGCTCCTCTTTGGTCAGACCGAGGTCCTCGACCAGAGCGGCGCAGGCCTTCGCCTCCTCGACCGGGTTGAGGTCCTCGCGGACCATGTTCTCGATCAAGGCCGCCTGCAGCCGCTCCGCCTCGGCCTGGTCGCGGATCACCGCCGGGACCTTCTCCAGCCCCGCCTGCTGCGCCGCTCGCCAGCGCCGCTCACCGGCGACCAGCTCATAGCTGCCGTCGGGCAGCGGGCGGACCAGCAGCGGCTGGACGACCCCGCTCGCCTCGATCGAGGCCGCCAGCGCCGCCAGCGCCTCCTCGTCGAACTTGGTGCGCGGCTGCGAGGGATTGGGCTTGATCAGGCCGACGGGAAGCTCACGCAGCTCGCCGGCTGCGGTCGCCTCCGCTTCGGGAAGGATCGCCGCCAGGCCGCGGCCGATCCCCCGCCGGCTAGCCACGGCTCGCCAACTCCTTCGCCAGGGCGCGGTAGGCGACGGCACCGTGGGAAGCGGGGGCATGCTCGGTCACGGGAAGACCATAACTCGGCGACTCGGCGACTCGGACGCTGCGGGGGATGACGGTCTCGAAAACCATGCCGTCGAAGTGGTCGCGCAGCTCCGCCTCGACGTCCTGGGCGAGCCGGGTGCGCTCGTCGTGCATAGTGATCAGCAGACCCGAAACCTCAAGTTGAGGGTTGAGCTCGCGCCTGATCAGGCCCAGGGTTTCGAGGAACTGCACCAAGCCCTCCAGCGCCAGGTACTCCGCCTGGACGGGAACGATGACCCGGTCGGCGGCGACCAAGGCGTTGACGCTGACCGGGCCGAGCGAGGGCGGGCAGTCGAGCAGGGTGACGGCGAAGCGCTCGCGCACCGGCCCCAGCCGCTCGCGCAGCCGCAACTCAGAGCCCTGAAGGCGCGGCAGCTCGACCGCGGCGCCGGCGAGGTCCCGATTGGCCGGGACGAGCCAGAGATTGTCCGGCCCCGCCGGCCGCGCCGCTTCCGCCACCGAGACCTGACCGGTGAGGCAGTCGTAGGAGGAAGGATGCATGTCCCTGCCGCCGCCGAGGGCGACCGTCGCATTGCACTGGGGGTCGAGGTCGACGAGGAGCGTCTGCCGGCTTTCGCCTGCCGCGCAGGAGGCGAGGTTGACGGCGGTGGTCGTCTTCCCGACCCCGCCCTTCTGGTTCGCCACGGCGTAGACCTTGCCCATTGGAGTCAGCCTAGTCAACGCGCCCCTCGCACATTCCTCAGCGCGTTCTGAGGCGGTCGGATAGCCTGCTGCCCGTGTCCGAGAGTTTCGACTGGCCCGACGATCCCGCCGAGCGCGCGCAGGAGCTCGTCGAGGGTGTCCTCGACGAGCTCGATCTCGACGGCGAGGTCCTGATCGAGGAGGACGACGACCGCATCCTGCTCACGGTCGAGGGAGACGACGACTACGGCCTCCTGATCGGGAAGCGGGGGCAGACGATCGATGCCTTGCAGCTGCTCTGCTACCAGGCCGCCTTCCGAGGCCTGCGCGACCGTAAGCGGGTGGTCGTGGACGCCGCCGGCTATCGCGCGCGGCGGCGGGAGACGCTGGAGGGGCGCGCCGACCGCGCCGCCGAGCAGGCGCTGACCAACAACCGCCAGGTCGAGATGGACCCGATGAGCGCGCAGGAACGGCGCGTCGTCCACGAACGGCTGAAAGAGCGGCCGGGGATCGAGACCTACAGCGAGGGCGACGAGCCCAACCGCTGCGTGATCGTCGCCCCGCTCCTGCCGGAGTGAGCGCCGACCCGGCGACGCTTCCGCAGGCTGCCCGCGAGCAGCTGGAAAAGGCGCTCGAACTGCTCGCCGAGGAGCGGGCCTCGGTCAGCTCGGTGGTCGACGAGCGGGCCTGGCAGGTACACGTCGTCGACAGCCTCACCGGATTGGAGGTGCCCCAGCTACGCCAAGCGGGTCGCATCGCGGACGTGGGCGCGGGAGCGGGCTTTCCGGGCCTGGCGCTGGCCGTGGCCCTGCCCGACGCCCAAGTCGACTTGATCGAGTCGGTCGGACGCAAGTGCGAGTTCATGCGCCGCGCCATCGAGGCGGCCGGAATCGACAACGCCACTGTTCTCAACACCCGCTCCGAGGATTGGGCCGGCTCCGGGGGACGCGAGGCCTACGACACTGTCACCGCCCGCGCCGTCGGCCGTCTCTCGACCCTCGCCGAGCTCGCGAGCCCGCTTCTGAAGCCAAATGGCGTCCTGGTTGCCTGGAAGGGCAAGCGCGACGCGGATGAAGAGCGGCAGCTTGCGAACGCGTCTGAAGACCTCGCCGTGGCCCCTGAGCAGATCCTCGACGTCGGCAACCGCGCCGGCTCCGAGCACCGCCACCTCCACGTAGCCCGCAAGATCGGCCCCACGCCGCCAAACCTGCCTCGCAAGCCCGGAATAGCCAAGAAGCGCCCCAAGGGCTAGCGACGCTTCTTTTTCTTTTTAGGGGGAGGCGGTGGCGGTTTCGCGGCCTGGATAGCCGCGGCGCCTTCAGGCGTCGCCGCAACCGGCGGCGGGATGATTTTCTGGATCACGAACGACTGCCCGATCGTCCAGAAGTTGGTGGTGATCCAGTAGAGGATCAGCCCCGCGGGGAAGTTGAGGATGAAGGGAACGAAGACCAGCGGCAACAGGAACATCATCGTCCGCTGGCTTTTGTCAGCGGTTACCGACATCACCATGCCGGAGACGAGCTGGGTGCCGACGTAGAGGATCAGCAACGCGATCAGTTCGCCCCCCGTCGCCTTTCCGGTCAGGTCATGGATGAAGAGGAATTCGGCTCCATAGGCGCTGCAGTGGCCGGCGGCTTCACAGCCCATGTCCGGGGGAAGCTCGTGGCGGAGGACGTAGAAGAGCGTGATGAAGACCGGCAGCTGGAGCAGCAGCGGCAGGCAGGAGGCGAAGGGATTGACTTTGTTCTCTTTGTAGAAGCGCATCATTTCCTGCTGCATGCGCTGTTTGTCGTTTTTGTACTTCTCCTGCAGCTCCTTGATCTGCGGCTGCAGGGCCTGCAGCGCGCGCATCCCTTTCAGCTGTTTGTAGGTCAGCGGAATCAGGATCGCCCGCGTAACGACGGTCAGGGCGATGATCGACATTCCCCAGCTGAGGCCGGCGTTGTCGTGGAAGAACTTCAGGACCGCGTTCGCGATATCGATCAGCGGCTGCAGGATGTTTGCGTCAGGCAGGATCACGGGTGGGGAGCTTTGCGGTGGTAGTCGGCGGGGTGGACCGGGCCGGTGCGGAGCGTGAATCTATCGGGGACGGGGTCGAAGCCGCCGTGACTGAAGGGATTGCAGCGCAGAAGCCGCCATCCGGCAACGAGAACACCGCGGCTTACGCCGAAGCGCTCGACCGCCTCCACAGCATAGGCAGAGCAGGTCGGCTCGTAGCGGCAGCGGCGGGGAAGGTGCGGGGAAATCCAGCGCTGATAGGCGCGGATGGGGGTGAGAAGGAGCCGTTTCACGTGGAACGCACCTTCGCCAGAGCCTCCTCGAGGTTGGCGGCGACGCCCGCCACTCCCTCTTTCTCGATCAAGTCATTGATCTCCCTGCGGGCGACGATGACGAAATCATGGCGCGGGGGTAGACGATCGGCAAGGCCCCAGAAAGCCTCACGCAGCACCCGCTTCACCTTGTTGCGATCGACCGCTCCGCCCACCTTGCGACTGACCGAGACGCCCAGCCGCACGTCCTCGCGCTCCTCGTCTTTGCGCGGGAACGTGTAGAGCACGAGATAGCGGGTCGCATGGGAGGACCCGTCGCGATACACGCGGTCGAACTCGCCGCTGCGCGAGAGGCGGCGTCGCCGGCCGGGCATCTAAGGAGTGAGGCGCTTGCGCCCTTTACGCCGGCGGCGCTTGAGGATGGCGCGGCCGCCGCGGCTGCTCATGCGTGCGCGAAAGCCGTGGGTCTTCGCCCGCTTCCGCTTCTTTGGCTGGTAGGTGCGCTTCATGCCGGCGGAAGTATAGGGAGGAACGTCTGAAATCTTTTCTGCGGCAATTGCGAGGCGCCCGGCAAGCGTGCTCAGGCACGGCGCTATGGTCGCCGCTCGGTGCCCGATGATTCTCCCCAACCCCCACTCGACGCCCTCTGGAGGGCAACCCAGGAGCGCCTTAAGGCGTCGGTGCCGGAGTCGACCTACAGCCTCTGGCTGGAGCCGCTCGGGGTCGCCGGAGCTGACGGGCAAACGCTCTACCTGACGGCGCCCGAGGGGATCCGCGCCTGGACCGAACGCCGCTACTCCTCGCTGATCGCCGAAGCGCTGGCCGAGCTCGACTCCTCCCTGACGCAGGTGAGCTTCGCCGAGCCACGGGAAGCTACGGGGGACCTTCAGTCCGACCTCGAGCTGAACCCCAACTACACCTTCGAGCGCTTCGTGATCGGCCCCGGCAACCGCTTGGCCCACGGCGCCGCCCTCGCCGTGGCCGAGGCGCCTTCTGAGGCCTATAACCCGCTCTTCCTGCACGGGCCGCCGGGATTGGGCAAGACGCACCTCCTGGCGGCGATCGCCAACTACCTGCGCGACAACGCTCCCGGCCTCAGCGTCCGCTACACGACCGCCGAGTCGTTCACGAACGAGTTCGTCGCCGCGCTGAAGTCGAAGGGCAGCGACGCCTTCAAGGCGCGCTACCGGGACATCGACGTGCTCCTGATCGACGACGTGCAGTTCCTCGAGGGCAAGCCGGCAACCGAGGAGGAGTTCTTCCACACCTTCAACGCCCTCTACGAGGGAGGCAGCCAGCTCGTCCTCTCCGCCGACCGCATTCCCAGCGAGCTCTCTACGCTCGCATCGCGCCTGCGCGATCGCTTCGAGTGGGGGCTGACGGTCGCGGTCGAGCCACCCAACCTGGCGACGCGGCTCACCGTCCTGCGCCGGCTGGTCGAGGAGGCCGGGGTCGAGATCCCCGATTCCAACGCCCTTGTCGAGTTGGCGAACCGGATTGACGCCAACGTCCGCCAGTTGCACGGGGCACTGACGAAAGTCATCGCCCACGCCTCGCTGATGGCCCGCCCGCTCAGCGCCGATCTGATCGCCGAGGTGATCCCGGCGGGCGGGCGCAGCTCCCGTCCAACCTCGGTTGAGGAGATTCAGCAGCGCGTCGCCGAGCGCTTCGGCATCTCCCGCGCCGAGCTGGTCGGCACCAGTCGCGCCGCCACTCCCCTGCGCGCCCGGCAGGTGGCGATCTTTCTCACTCGCGACCTCACCGACCTTTCCCTGCCGCAGATCGGCCGCCTCTACGGCGGTCGCGATCACACCACCGTCCTCAACTCCCTGCGCCGAGTCGAAGCGAGCCTTGACGAAGACGCCGAGCTGGCCGAGAAGATCCGGGAGTTGCGGGGAGCTATCCACAACCCCGTGCCGGGGGAGCGCTGATCGCCGCCGGCACTGCAAGAATCCCCAGCCTCCCACAGCGGCTTCCACATGCCGGAAACCGCGGCGGCAGGCCAAATCCCTCCCGCCCCCTACTTTTTCCACAAGCCCTAACCCAACTCGAGAAGGCAATCATCAGTTGAAGCTCACGACCAAACGCGACGATCTCGTCTCCAAGCTCTCCACCGTCTCCAGGGCTGTTTCCACCCGCGCCGCCACCCAGGCGCTCTCCGGCGTGCTCCTCAATGCCGGCGATGGACGCGTCACCCTCGCTGCCACCGATCTCGACCTCGGGCTGGAGACTGCGCTCGAGGCGAACGTCGAGAGCGGCGGCACGGTTCTCCTTCCCGGCCGCCTCTTTGCCGAGGTCGCCCGTTCCCTGGCTGATCCGACCGTCGAAATCGAGTCGCGTGAGGCCGAGCACGACGTCGAGATCCGCAGCGGCGGCTCCAGCTTCCACCTGCGGGTGCTGCCGGTCGAGGATTTCCCGAAGCTTCCCCAGCCGCAGGAGGACGCGGGGCTGAAGATTCCGGCCGCGGCACTGGAAGAGAGCATCGAGCTGGTTGCGAGGGCCGCTTCGCGGGACGACATGCGGCCGGTCCTGACCGGCGTCTTCGTCACCGCCAGCGGCAAGGAGATGACGATGGTCGCGACCGACTCCTATCGGCTGGCCGTGAAGCGGACCGAGCTCGAGTCGGACCTCGGCGGTGAGCTCGAGGCGAACATCCCGGCGCGGGCGTTGCGGGAGCTGGGCCGGATTCTCTCCACCGAGGGCGCCGGCGATACCTCGATCTCACTGCTGCCGAACCAGGCGGTGTTCGTGGCCGGCTCGATCGTCCTCTCGACGCGGCTGATCGACGGCCAGTTCCCGAACTTCCGCCAGCTGCTGCCGGAGTCCTACGAGCACGACGTGCGGCTTCCACGGCCGGACTTCCTCGACGTCACCCGCCGGGTCAGCCAGCTGGCGCTGCGCAACGCGCCGCTGCGGCTCTCGTTCAGCTCCGGGGAGCTGACGGTGGCGGCGGAGACGGCGGACGTCGGCGACGCGCGCGAGACGATGCCGGCGGCCTTCGAGGGCGAGCCGCTGGAGATCGGCTTCAACCCGGAGTTCCTGCGCGAGGGAATCGAAAGCGTCGCCGGCGACGAGGTGCTGGTGCGGTTGATCTCGCCGCTGCGTCCAGGCCTGCTGGAGCCGGTCGAGGGCGACGACTTCCGCTACCTGGTGATGCCGATCCGCCTCAACGTTTAGTGCCCATCCGGCAACCCCCACGCACGCCTGGCGGCGCCGGACACACTTCGCGGGGCGGCGTCCTCAGTCGGCCAAATGGCGCTGCCATTCGGCCTCCCTGCGTCCTACCCCCGCTCGGTCCGGCACTTGCCAGGCGCACACGCGGGTTGCCGGATGGGCACTTGGTGCTCCCGCCGGCCGGGTGAGCTCGCCGTGCTGGTCACCGCGATCGAGGCGAAGCCGCTGCGCAGCCTCAGCGGGGTGCGGGTCGAGTTGGCGCCGGGGATCGTCAGCGTCATCGGCCCCAACGGCGCCGGCAAGACGAACCTGATCGAGGCGCTCTACTTCGCCCTCACCGGCCGTTCCTTTCGCACCTCGGACCGCCGCGACATGATCCCTTTCGGTGGCTCCCTTGCCAGGGCGGAAGCGACGATCCGCGATGAAGATGGAATCGAGCACACGCTGCTGGCGGCGATCAGCCGCAGCGAAGGACGCCGGCACCTGCTCGACGGCAATCCCGCCGATCCGGCGACGCTGGCGCGGAGAAGACCGCCGGTGGCGGTCTTCTCCCCCGACCGGCTGACGCTGGTCAAGGGGCCGCCGGCGGAGCGCCGCGCCCACCTCGACGGCTTTGTCGCGGCACGCTGGCCGGCACGGGCGGAGCTGCGCAAGCGCTATGGCCAGGCGGTGGCGCAACGGAACGCGCTGCTCTCGCGCCTCAGTGCGGGTTACGGGTCGCCGGAGGACCTGCGGATCTGGGACGCCGGCCTGGCCGAGGCCGCCGCGCCGCTGATCGAGGCGCGGGCGGAGGCGGTCGACGACCTCACCGCTCCCTTCGTCGAGGCCGCCGCCGAGCTGGGGCTGGAGGATGCGGCGCTCGATTACGCGCCGCGCGCCGCCGGCTCGGCGGAGGAGATCCGCGCCGGGCTGGAGGAGAGCCGAGAGCAGGACGTCAAGCTGGGCCGCAGTTCCTGGGGGCCGCACCTGGACGAGCTCAAGCTGAGCTCAGGCGGGCGCTCGCTGCGCCGCTACGGGTCCCAGGGCCAGCAACGCACTTCCCTGTTGGCGCTGCTCTTCGCCGAGCGCGAGGCGCTGCTGCGGGCACGACGGGTGACGCCGCTGCTATTGCTCGACGACGTGATGAGCGAGCTCGACCCCGGCCGGCGCGAGCGCCTGGTCGCCCGCCTCGGCGACGGAGGACAGGTGCTGATCACGGCTGCCGACGAAGAGCAGGTGCCGGTGATCGCCCGTGAATCGGTGGTGCGGATGCCACCGCAGACAGAAGGTGCCGGCGGATGAGCCGGCGCCGCGCTCCTCGCCCGGCCGCCGACGCGTTTCAGGCGGCACTGCAGCAGGTCGCGCCGAAAACCCCGCTGGCGGCGGTTCAGGCAGCGTGGGAATCGGCGGTCGGGAAGCAGCTCGCGGCCGTCGCCACCCCCGTCTCCGAACGCGGCGGGACGCTGACGATCGAGTGCGCGGACGCGGTCTGGGCGCAGGAGCTCGACCTGATGCAGGAGACCCTTTTGCAGCGGCTGCGGGACGAGGTCGGAGAGCAGGCGCCGCAGGCGTTGCGCTTTCGCGTCAGATCCGACTGATTCTCGTTACGCTTTTTCCACGATTTGCAGGGAATTTACCCGGTAGGGAGAGGTTGTCCGCGGTCCCGAACTGGTATTCTTATGGCAACTCGCGTTACGCCCCGACAACCCGTGAAGCGAGTTTCCGGGAGTCGGGGCTTTGTATGTCTCTGTGTCGATCGGAAGGGACTCATTGCCTGACAAAAAAGCCAGCGGCGACTCCTACGGCGCCAAGGACATCACCGTCCTCGAGGGACTGGAAGCGGTTCGCAAACGCCCCGGCATGTACATCGGCTCGACGGGCCCGCGCGGTCTGCACCACCTCGTCTACGAGGTGGTCGATAACTCCGTCGACGAGGCCCTCGCCGGCCACTGCGACAGCGTCAAGGTCGTTCTGCACCCCGACAACTCCTGCACGGTCGAGGACAACGGCCGCGGCATCCCGGTCGAGACGATGGAGAAAGAGGGGAGGCCGGCCGCCGAGGTCGTGCTGACCGTCCTCCACGCCGGCGGCAAGTTCGGGGACGGCGGCGGCTACAAGGTCTCCGGCGGCCTGCACGGCGTCGGCGTCTCCGTCGTCAACGCCCTCTCCGAGCGCCTGCACCTGGAGATCAGCCGCGACGGCCACGTCTGGTCGCAGGACTACGAGCGCGGGAAACCGCAGAACGACCTCGGCAAGGGCGAGAAGACCAAAGCCCACGGGACCAAGATCACCTTCCTGCCCGACCTCGAGATCTTCGAGGAGATCGAGTTCGACTTCCAGACGCTGGCCGAGCGGCTGCGCGAGACCGCCTTCCTCACCCGCGGCCTGAAGATCGAACTGGTCGACGAGCGCGGCGCCACCAACAGCGTCACCTTCCAGTACGACGGCGGGATCGAGGACTTCGTCCGCCACCTCAACGAAAACAAGGACGAGCTGCACCGCAAGGTCATCTACTTCGAGGGCAGTGAGGAGGCCGGCGAAGTCGAGGTGGCGATGCAGTGGAACAGCTCCTACCAGGAGTCGATCTTCAGCTTCGCCAACAACATCAACACCCACGAGGGCGGTACCCACCTGTCCGGCTTCCGCGCTGCGCTGACGCGGACGCTGAACGCCTACGCGCGCAACAAAGGGCTGCTGAAAGAGAAAGACGACAACCTCGCCGGCGAGGACGTGCGCGAGGGGTTGACCGCGGTGATCTCGGTGAAGCTGCATGACCCGCAGTTCGAGGGTCAGACCAAGACCAAACTCGGCAACCCGCCGATCAAAGGCCTGGTCGAGGAGACGGTCAACCGCAAACTGGCGGAGTACTTCGAGGAGAACCCGGGGGACGCGCGCCGGGTGATCAACAAGGCGATCGACGCCTCCCGCGCCCGGGACGCCGCCCGCAAAGCCCGCGACCTGACCCGTCGCAAGTCGGCGCTGGAGAACTCGACCCTGCCGGGCAAGCTCGCCGACTGCACGGTGAAGGACCCGAGCCTGGCCGAGATCTTCGTGGTCGAGGGGGACTCCGCCGGCGGCTCGGCGAAGCAGGCCCGCGACCGCAACACCCAGGCGGTGCTGCCGCTCCGGGGGAAGATCATCAACGTCGAGAAGAGCCGGATCGACAAGGTCCTGGCCAACAACGAGATCCAGGCGCTGATCACGGCGATCGGGACCGGCGTCCACGACGAGTTCAACCTCGAGGACGCGCGGTACCACAAGATCGTGATGGCGACCGACGCCGACGTCGACGGCGCCCACATCCGCACCCTCGTCCTCACCTTCCTCTACCGGCAGATGCCGGACCTGATCGAGGCCGGCTACGTCTACATCGCCAAACCGCCCCTCTACCGGGTCAAACAGGGCAACCAGATCACCTATCTCGAGCGCGACTCGGAACTCGAAGATGTGCTGCTGCGCGACAAGCTCGAGGACTTCGAGCTTGTCGACGCCAACGGCAAGAAGACCAAGCTGACCGCGAGTCGCTGGCAGGCCTACATCAGGCGCTCCAAGGAGTATGAGGGCTGGGGGTCTTCGCTGCAGGCCGAGTTCGGGCACGAGGTCGTGCGTTTCCTCGAGGAGTCAAGCCTGCTCGACGAGGGCACGACGACGCTGAAAGCCGCGGCGAAACTTCTCGGCAAAAAAGCACCGGAGGGTGAGCCGTTCGACACCGAGGTGCTCGCCCAGGACGACGAGCTGGTCGTCGTCAAGGCGACCGAGCGGAAGACCGGCCTGGCTCGCACCCACCGCCTGCCCGCGGCCCTTTTCTCCCACCACGACTACCGCAAGTTCACCGAGGTCCACGAAGCGCTCTTGAAACAGGTCGGCCGCCCGCCGTTCGAGATCGAGTACGGCGAGCGCCGCAACGTCGCCCTCTCCTTCGAGGCGCTGCGCGGCGCGGTCCTCGAGCTGGCGCGGAAAGGCGTCGACGTGCAGCGCTTCAAGGGGCTGGGCGAGATGAACCCGGACCAGCTGCGCGAGACGACGATGGACCCGGCCAGCCGGACGCTGGCGCGGGTGACGTTGGAAGACGCCACCGCTGCCGACACGATCTTCTCGATGCTGATGGGCGATCAGGTCGGTCCGCGGAGAGAGTTCATCGAGGAACACGCGAAGGATGTGAAATTCCTTGACGTCTGATCTCGCACCCAAACCGCTTAAAGGAGTAATGGCTTAATGGCGCTGGAAGCACTTACCGGCCGTATCGAAGAGCGCGAGCTCGAGAAGGAGATGCGCTCGTCGTACCTCGATTACGCGATGAGCGTGATCGTCGGGCGGGCGCTGCCGGACGTGCGGGACGGGTTGAAGCCGGTGCATCGGCGGGTGTTGTTCGCGATGCACGACATCGGCCTGCAACCGACCCGGTCCTACCGCAAGTGCGCCTACATCGTCGGTGAGGTGATGGGCAAGTACCACCCGCACGGCGACTCGGCGATCTACGACACGTTGGTACGTATGGCGCAGGACTTCTCCCTGCGGTACGTCCTCGTCGACGGGCAGGGCAACTTCGGCTCGATCGACGACGACCCGGCGGCCGCGATGAGGTACACCGAGGCGCGGCTCGGGCGGCTCGCGACCGAGATGCTGCGGGACATCGACGCGGACACCGTCGACTTCGGCCCCAACTACGACGAGAAGGCGCAGGAACCGCTGGTGCTGCCGGCGCGCTTCCCGAACCTGCTGGTCAATGGCACCTCCGGGATCGCCGTGGGGATGGCGACCAACATCCCGCCGCACAACCTGCGCGAGGTCGCCGCCGCGGTCACCGCCTACATCGACGATCCCGGGATCGATCTCGAGGGCCTGATGGAGCACGTCAAAGGGCCGGACTTCCCCGGCGGCGGGATCATGAGCCGCGAGGGGATCCGCGACGCCTACGCCTCCGGCCGCGGCAGCATCCGGGTGCGGGCGCGCGCCCACGTCGAGCCGCTCAAAGGCGGCAAGGAGGCGATCGTCGTCACCGAGCTTCCCTTCATGGTCAAAAAGGGCGGCGAAGGCGGCCTGATCACCAAGATCGCCGATCTCGTCCGCGACAAGAAGCTGGAGGGCATCTCCGACCTGCGCGACGAGTCCGACCGCTCCGGCATGCGGCTGGTGATCGAGCTGAAGCGCGGCGGCCCGCCGGCGAAAGTCGTTCTCAACAACCTCTACAAGAAAACCGCCATGCAGACGACCTTCGGCGCCAACATGGTGGCGCTGGTCGACGGGGTGCCGCGGACGCTGAGCCTGCGCGAGCTCGTCCACTACTACGTGGAGCACCAGCGCGAGGTCATCACCCGCCGCACCCAGTACGAACTGCGGCGGGCCGAGGCGCGGGCGCACATCCTCGAGGGGCTGCTGGTCGCGCTCGACAACCTCGACGCGGTGATCAAACTGATCCGCGGCTCGAAAGACCCGGACGCCGCCCGCGACGGGCTGATCTCGCAGTTCGAGCTCTCGCGCGAGCAGGCGCAGGCGATCCTCGACATGCGCCTGCAGCGGCTGACCGCGCTGGAGGCCGACAAGGTCCGCGCGGAGCACGCCGATTTGGTCGAGCGGATCGGCGAACTGCGGGCGATCCTCGGCGACGAAGCCAAAGTGATGGGCTTGGTCAAGGACGAGCTGGCCGAAGTCGTCGAGTCCTACGGCGACGAGCGCCGCACCGAGCTCGCCCACTTCGAGGGCGACGTCGGGATCGAGGACATGATCGCCGACCAGCAGATGGTGATCTCGCTGACCGCCTCCGGCTACGTCAAGCGGCTGCCGCTGGCGACCTACCGCCAACAACGCCGGGGCGGGGTCGGGGTGATGGGGATGAACCTCAAAGAGAACGACTACATCGCCCATCTTCACATCTGCTCGACCCACGACTTCCTGCTCTTCTTCACCAACCGCGGCAAGGTCTACCGGCTCAAGGTGTACGAGCTGCCGGAGGGCTCGCGCACCTCGAAAGGCAGCTCGCTCAACAACCTGCTGCCGCTCCGCGAGGGCGAGCGGGTGATGGCGGTGATCCCGACCCGCGACTTCAAAGAGAACAAGTACCTGGCCTTCGCCACCGCCCAGGGGCTGATCAAGAAAACGAAATTCCTCGCCTACAACACGCCGATCCGCGCCGACGGGATCATCGCGATCAAGGTCCGCGACGGCGACGAGTTGGTGCAAGTCCGCCTCACCTCGGGCGAAGACGACATCCTGATGGTCTCCCACTCCGGCCACGCCTCCCGCTTCTCGGAGAAGCTCGTGCGCGAGATGGGCCGCGACACCAGCGGCGTCAAAGGGATGAACGTCGCCGGCAAGGACAACCGGGTGCTGGCGATGGACGTCGCCCGCAACGACACCGAACTCTTCGTCGTCACCGAGAACGGCTACGGAAAGCGCACGCCGGTCGCCGAGTATCCGGTCAAGGGCCGCGGCACGAAAGGCGTGCTGACCGCGAAGCTGACCGAGAAGAAGGGCGGCCTCGCCGGCGCCCTGATCGTCGCCGAGCACCAGGACCTCCTCTTCATCTCGCAGAACGGGATGGTCCAGCGCACCTCCGTTGGCGGCATCTCGCAGATGGGCCGTGCCACCCAGGGTGTCAAGGTGATGAACATCAAGGACGACGACCGCGTCAGCGCCGTCGCCCTCGTGGTCGAGTCCGAAGAATCGGACTCTCCTACCGAGATCGAGCCCCAGGCCGAGGAACTGCCTGGCGCCGACGGGGCGTCCGCGGACGGAGCGGGCTAGCCCCCAACACCAACAGCGCCTGAGAGGGGGCGCTGCGCTTCGGCTTCGAAAGCCTCTCCCGTCAGCGGGAACGAGGGGGCTCCGGGGAAGTTGACGGTGAGGTCGCCGGTCCAGGTCTTGGTCCCGTCGGGACTCGCCGTGTAGACGCCGACGCCGTGGAACGGAGGTGGCGGCGCAGCTTCGGCGTGGGTCAGAGCGTCATTGACGACGAGGCTGCCGGAGTGCTGAGCGGTGACGGCGAGGCTGCCTGAATGCTGAATGGCGACGGCGAGGCGGATGATCGCGACCGAGCCGAGGGCCTGTTCGGACCTGGCGAAGAAAATCGGATGGAACAGAAGAGTCGTCGCGGAAAAATCAGCGGATTCGGTGCCGCGCCGCCACCCCGCCGTCAGCTCTTCACGCGGCACGAACGAGGAGAAGGGGCCCGACGAGGCAGTTGCCGATCGGCGCACGAAGAAGTGCGCGTGGGCGCAGACAGCGGTCTCCCGGCGAATGCTGCCGCCGGCGCGGTGAACCCGGACCGAGACGTAGTCGCCTTCGCCGGAGAAGCGGAAGCCGCCGACCCAGACACCGCGCCGTTTGGGGTGCCGGATGCTCCCGTGACAGTGATGACGAGGCGGCAGCGGCGCCAGGTGAGGAGAGGGCCGGAAGCGCATGTCCAGCTTCCCGAAGCGCCCGAAATCGGCCGCCAACCTCCGGGAGGTCGCGACGCCGCGACCCAAGTAAGCGGTGACGGTGCCTTTCCGGCGGCCGATGATGACGACGATCGCACCCCCGATCTCGGTGGCCTCGACCCTGTAGCCGCTCGCGGTCTTGATCCGGAGGGTGGGCCGGAAATCGAAGCCTTGCTTCCTCGTGGAAGTCTCCTTTCGCACCAGCGGGACGATCTGCCCCCAGGCGGTTGCGGCGGGCCCCAGTCGCTCGAGCGGGACTTGCGCCTGAGCCACGGACGCGCTCGAGGCGACCAAGACGAGCAGCGCCGGCAAAAGCAAGAGGACCGGAAGCCCGCGCCTCATCTCAGCCTCGCCACCCGTCCGTAGAGCCGCGCCACTTCCTGGCCGAAGTAGGACCCGTAGTCGGTCGCGGGGTCACGGGGATAGGCGTAGTCGGTAACGCTGTTCAGCGTGTCGCCTCCGATCGTCCAACCGCCGCCGGAGGCGCCACCGGTCACGTTGCAGGACACGGCCAGGTTCAGCGGGCCTTTCATCAGATAGCTCAGCGCGTCATGGGCGAGAAACGGCGTCTGCGAGCAAAGTCGCTGGGTTTCGCCGTCGAAGGGCGGTCCGGCTGGATAACCGTGAACGTCGAACACCTGGCGGGCTGGCTGGTTCCAGGCGATCCCGTCCCCGCCAACCGCTGCCTCCAGCGACTGCCCGCGTTCGTTGCGCCCGACCACAGCGGCGCCGACGTCGGCGTCCTCGCTCTCCTCCGACATCCACAGCTTCGTCGCGTCGAGATGGGTGGCGGGGAAAACCCCGAACGGCCGTTGTCCGAAGCGGAAGCCCGGAACGAAGACCCAGAGCCTGTCGTACCAGTGGTGGTTGGAGAAGCGGTTGAAGACGCAGTGTCCGGCGGTGAAGACGACACTGCGGTTGGGAGCGTTCACCGAAGTGCCCGAGCAGCGCGCGGGGATTCCGTCTACGAGAAAGAAGACCACGCCGTTGCGGCGAAGCTCTTCGCTCGTCGGGTACGCTACTTCGTCAAAAGTCACGCCAGAAGCAGTGGCAGCCGTCGCCATGACCGCCCCTGGCCGTCCGTCCGGTTCGGCCCCCCGGCTGAGATGGAGGCTGGGGGGCGAGCCTTCCATCGGTTTCGCCGCGCGCATCCGCGCGGGGGTCCAGTAGCGCAGAGCCTGCTGGGTCAAGGAGGGGTCGATCCGGACGCTTGCCCGCGCCGACGATCCCCCGCCGAAGAGGGCGACGAGCAGCGCACCGAAAACGAGCACACCGACTTTCCAGGGGACGCCGGGAGCCCCGCCTGGCCGCATCATGGACCAGAGTCTATCCGCGTACTCGCCTAGAACGGCGCTTCGAGGAAGGTCTTGAAGTCCGGGCCCGTGAGGGGGTAGCGGGGGTCGCCGGGGAAGTTGACGCTGAGGTCGCCGGTCCAGGTGGTGCTGCCGTCGGGGGCGGCGCGGTAATGGCCGGCGCCGTGGAACGGAGCCGGAGGTGAGAGATCGGCGGCGGTGGCGGCTTCGTTGACGTGGAACGCTTTATGAGGGTCGGCGAAGGCGGCCCTGATGATCGCCAGCTTGCCTCGGCTTTCTTCGTGCGTCGCCAAAAGCTCTGATATCGGGCCGAATTCGAGCGCGAGGAGGCGGGTGAAGTCGACCCCGTGGCGCGACTCGGCCAGGAAGGCGGAGGGAGTCACGAAGAAAATGTTGCCGCCGCCGTTGGAATGGCGATGGGGATGAGGGTGGGGACGCCGCGGACACCGTCCCCCCGGTTCCAGAATCCCTCCGGCAGCTCGATGGACGTGAACCGAGACGTAGCCGTTTTCTCCACGGAAGCGGAGGCTGCCGACGAAGATGCCCTTGCGTCGAACGAGCCGGAAGGTGCCTAGGCAAACAGCGCGCTTGCTCGTTTCGTGGAAGCGCATCAGGACCTTGCCGAAGTTGCCGAAGGTTGCCTGCAGCCGCTCCGGGGTCGCTACCCCCTTGGCGAGGTAGATGGTCTCGGCAACAGCCTCCCGATGCTGGTTGGAGACCACGAGGGTCACCGCGCTGCCGAAGGTCGAAACCCCTACTTTGTAGCCGCCAGACGAAGGTTCCACCTGGAAGCCGGAGCGAAAAACGTGGAGAGGGGGAACGGGCGCTCCGACCTTGGTCATCAGCTTGCGCGGCGGCAGCGGCGGCAAGAGCCGTTCTTCTTCTGCGGCGTGAGCGGCGGGTGCCGCCAGCAGCGCCACTGCCAGCGCGAAAGGAATGAGGATGGTGAGCCGGAGACTCATCTCACCTTTGCCGCTCGTCCGTAGAGTCGTGCGACTTCCTTACCGAAGTAAGCGCCGAAGTCGGGGCTGGTGTCGTCGAAATAGCCGTAGTTGGTGACGCTGTTGAGCGTGTCTCTGTCGATCGTCCAGCCGCCCCCTGAGGCGCCGCCGGTGACTCCGCAGGCGACCGCGAGGTTGAGCGGCCCGGGGAAGAGGAAGGAGTCAGGGTCGTGGCCGATGAACGGTTCGTCGCGGCAGATCCGCTGGGTTTCCCCGTCGAACGGTTCTTCCGCCGGGTAGCCGTGGACGTCGAAGGTCTGGCGCGGCTTCAGGTTCCAGGCGATCCCGGCCCCGCCGACTGCTTCGCCGAGCGTTTCGCCGCGCTGGTTGGGGCCGACCACGGCAGCGCCGACGTCGTAGTTCTCGCTGCCGCTGCGGCGCCACTGCTTGGTCGTGTCGATCCAGCGCGCCGGGAAGACGCCGAAGGGCCGCTGCCCGTAGCGGTAGGCGGGGACGAAGACCCAGCGCTCCTTGAACCAGCGCCCGCGCGGACCGCCACTGTTGATGCAGTGGGCGGCGGTGAAGACCACGCTCTGGTTTCCGGAATGGACTGCCGTCCCCGAGCAGCGGGCGTAGCCGAAAATCCCGAAGGAGATGAAGATCGCGCCGTTGATCCGGTATTCGGGCGCCGTGGGGTCGGCCACCTGTTCGAAGCCGGATGCTTCGATCGTGAGCCGCGGCAGCTCGCCCGAGACGCGGTGCGGGCGACCGCGCACGCCGGCCCGGGAGGCGGCAGCAGCGTCGAGGCGCGAGCGCTTGATCTCGAGCGGCTTCGCTTCCCGCATCCGCTGCGGCGTCCAGAAGGCGCCGGCTTCACGGGCGGACAGCTGCGGCACCCAGACGCCGGCACGAGCGGGGGCGGCAGCGACGGCAACGATCGTCATGAGGAGAAGGAGCCCCGCCAGCATCGCGCCCGCGAGCGCCCGTTTCGGTCCCCCGGCCCGCGCAATCATCGGCGCAAGTCTACTCACGTACTCAGAGGTACCTGCTCACCGACCGAGATGAAGCTGTGACAACTCGCGCTGGCGCCTACGCGGCCTGCGGTAAGTACTGCTGCCAGGCGGGCGGGATCTTCGGGCTGGCGACCTGGATGAAGACCGTCGGCGGCGGCGCCTTCGGGGTCTTCGCCGGGTGCATGTGGATCTCGCGCGGGAGGCGGTTGCCCTTGCGGCGGTTGCAGGACGCGCAGGCGGCGACGATGTTCTCCCAAACCGATTGACCGCCGCGGGAGCGGGGGATGACGTGGTCGACGGTGAGCCCGGATTTGGTGCAGCCGCAGTACTGGCAGGTCCAGGAATCGCGGGCGAGGACGGCGCGACGGGTGATCTTGCGGCGGTGCGCCTCGCGTGGGATCCGCACGTAGTTGACGAGCCGGATCACGTCGGGCCGCTCCATCGTCATCCGCTCGGAGTGCAGCGCGGCGCCGTCCCGCTGCTCGAGTAGTTCTGCTTTTTCCTTCAGGAGCAGGACAGCGGCTCGTCTCAACGTGCAGACGTTGATCGGCTCATACGTCGCGTTGAGTACCAGCACCCTGGCCATGGTTGACGGAAATTGTAGGGCCCACCGCGTAGGAACCCAGGATTCGCACCGATTCGGCCTTCGTCCGCAGCTGCGCGATCGCCTCGGAGACGGCCGGGTCGGTGTCCCGGCCCTCGAGGTCGCAGAAGAACATGTAGCGCCCCAGGCCCTGGCGCAGCGGCCGCGACTCGATCCGGGTCAGGTTGATTCCGCGGCTGGAGAACTCGCTCAGCGCTTCGACCAGGGCGCCGGGGTGGTCGGCCCCCAGCTCGGAAAATACGAGCGAGGTTTTCCACGCCCCCTCACCTGCCGACTCGGTCCCGGCGGGGGCGATCCAGACGAAGCGGGTGACGTTGTCGGCGGAGTCCTCGACCCCTTCCAGAAGCAGCTCGCATCCATACAGCGCCGCCGCCGCCCGCGCCCCCAGCGCCGCCCACGGCCGCGAGGACTCGCTCACCATGCGCACCGCCGCCGCGGTGCTGCTGACGCTGCGCCGTTCCACCTCGGGGAAGGTCTCGCGCAGGAAGCGGGCGCACTGGGCGAGCGGCTGGGGGTGCGAGAGCACCGCCTCGACGTCCTCGACCCGAACGCCGTCGCGGGCGATCAGGTGCACCCGAACTCGGTAGTCGTGCTCGCCGACGATCGTCACCGCCCTCGCCTCGAAGGCAAGGGTGTCGAGGGTGGGGCGGATCGAGCCCTCGACCGAGTTCTCGATCGGCACCAGCGCCCGCTCCGCCTCGCCGCGCTCGACCGCGAGGATCGCGTCATGAATCGTCGCCGTCCGCAGCGCCTCGTAGCCGCCGTCAGGCAGCGCCTCCCCGAGCGCGTCCTCGGTGAAGGTTCCAGCGGGTCCTAAATAGGCGATGCGCATCGCCGGCTATTCAACCAGCAGCGTGTAAGTGGCTTCGTTGTTTTCGGTGAGGGTCTCGCCTGGCACCGGTTCGGCTTCGATTTCGAGGGTGACTTCGCCTTTCGGCGCGGGGGTGAGTGGGATCGTCGCCGTCGCTTCTTCGCCGGCGCCGATTTCTTCGATTTCGCCCTTGATCGACTTGCCTTCGACGGTGACGACGACGGTGACGCCGTTCTCGGTCGATTCGCCCTGGTTCTGAACCGTGACTTCCACTTCGACCCCTTCCGCGGCCGCGACGGGGGTGGCGCCGCCTTCGACCAGTTCGGAGCCGTTGACGCTGACCGTGCCCAGGCCGAGCCCGTGGATGCCCGGCCCCGCCGAGCCGCTGTTGCCGCTGATCGCCCCGAGGGCGCTTTCGACAGTGCGGGCTTCCAGCCATTTTTCGTCCGGCAGGAAAGAGCTTTCCGGCACGTCGTGGCCGGAGATCCCGTTCGAGGCGAGGACGTTGTCGATTTCCCCCCGCACCACCGTTTCGTAGACGACGTCGGAGGCGAGCAGCTTCTGCATCTGCCTGGCGATGCCGGCCATCGCCTTCTGCGCTCCCGCTTCGCCGAGCGCGGTGCTCATCTTTTCGGCGATCTGAGTCATCGCGCCGGCCCGCAGCTCGTAGACGAGTTTGAGGTTGTTCTGGGCGTCCTTCATGTCGCCGGGCGCTCCCAGGCTTTCGACCCGGGAGACGTAGTTGTCCATCGCGCTGGCGTCGGCGCTGACCTTGGCGACGAACTCGGTGACCGAGAGGTTGCCGGGGCTTTCGAGGCTGCCGAAGAAGTCTTTGCTCGTCTGTTCCGTTTCGTTGACGATCTCGGTGACCTTGTCGGCGTAGTCGCTCAGTTCCGATTCGGCACGGGCGTCGAGGCAGCCCTTGATCCCGAGCACGATCAGGATCAGGAGCAGCAGGCCACCGCCGAGGGCAAGCGCGCGCCGCAGCATGATCTGCTGGCGTTCCGGTCTGCGTTTGGGCCGCTCGCGCCGGGGCGGGCGTCGTGAGGCGAAGTCCTCCACGGAGGCGAGAGTATGACTTCTGGCGGCGTTTCAGCGCCAGGAGCCGCCGCAAACGCCACCTTTTTCCCAATCGGGGCACCAGCAGGAAGAGATCCCTTACCGGCGAAGTGGAGAGAGCCATGGTTGGCTCGCTCGTGCTCAACCGGTTCCTGATCGAGCGCCGCATCGGCAGCGGCGGCTTCGGCGTCGTCTACGAGGCATGGGACGGCCGGCTTGAGCGCCCGGTTGCGGTGAAGGCGATCGAGCAGCAGGGGGAGGCCGGCCGCCGGGTGCTGCGCGAGGCGCAGGCGGCGGCGCGGCTCAACCACCCCGGCATCGTCACTTTGTACGAGCTTGGCGAAGAGGACGGCAACGCGCTGCTGGTGACCGAGCTGGTCGAGGGCTCGACCCTCGCCCGCCTCGCCCGCGACGGCGAGCTCTCCGACCGCGAGATCGGCGAGATCGGCGCCGACCTCTGCGAGGCGCTCGACCACGCCCACTCGCGCGGCGTCGTCCACCGCGACATCAAGCCGCAGAACGTGCAGGTGCTCGAGGACTCCGAGCCGCGGGCGAAGCTGATGGACTTCGGCGTCGCCCACCTCGCCGACGACGCGCCGCTGACTGCGGCCGGAGACGTCGTCGGCACCCTCGCCTACATGTCGCCCGAGCAGGCCGAAGGCCGCCCCGCCGGGCCCGAGGCCGACGTCTACTCGCTGGCGCTGACCCTGTACGAGTGCTGGAGCGGCGAGAACCCGCATCGGCGCGCCACCCCGGCCGCGACCGCGCGGGCGATCGGCGGCCGCGCCCGCCGCCTGCGCCGGCTCCGCCCCGACCTGCCGCGCGAGCTGAGCGAGACGATCGACGCCTGCCTCTCGCCCCGGCCCAACCATCGCCCCTCGCTGGAGGAGCTGGGGACGACGATCGAGGACTGCCTCGACGAACTGGCCGACCGCTTGCCAACTTCCCACGGCCACTTCGCCACCCGCATCGGCGCCCTCGCCGCCGCCGCGACGATCGGCGGCTTCCTGGCGCTGCACGGAGCGGCGCTCCCTTAGGTCCCGCACAGACCGGATCCCTAGGATTTCGCCATCGGCGTTCTAAGAAGTCTCGAGTCGCGGATCGAAGGCCTCGTCGAGGGGGTGTTCAGCCGTGCCTTCAGCTCGGAGGTGCAGCCGGTCGAACTGGCGCGCAAACTGGCGAAGGAAATGGACGCCCACAAGACCGCCTCGGTCCAGCGCGTCTACGTCCCCAACGAGTACACGGTCTTCCTCTCGCGCCAGGATCGCAGCAAGCTCGAAGGCTACGAGCGCTCGCTCGAGCAGGAGCTCTCCGGCTACCTGCTGGAGCACGCCCGCCGGCGCGGCTACGACCTGCTGACCCGGCCGGCGGTCGAGTTCAGCACCGACAACCGCCTGCGGCTGGGCGAGTTCGGGATCCAGGCGCGGCTGGTGAAGCCGCCTGCGCACGAGGGCCAGGCGCCCGAACAGGGCGAAGAGGGGCACACGATGGTCTACTCGGCCGTGCGCGAGCGCGACCGCAGCCGCCCGAAACGGCCGGAGCAGGCGGTGGGGGCGCTGGTCTCCACCCGCGCTGTCATCTCGCTCGAAGATCGCCGCTACGTCCTCGACGGGCCGCGGGCGACGATCGGCCGCTCGAAGTCGGCCGAGTGCGTGCTCGCCGACCCGAACGTCTCGCGCCGCCACGCCGAGCTGCGGCGCGCCGAGAACGGCGACTGGCAGATCGTCGATCTCGGCTCGACCAACGGAATCAAGGTCAACGGGCGCCGCGTCGCCTCGACCCGGCTCAGCCCCGGCGACCAGGTCACCCTCGGCACCACCACCTTCAGCTTCGACATCGAGCAGTAGCGGCGGCTGCCGCTCTCATTAAGGTGCCTGCTGCGTGGAATTCGACCCCGTATCAGTAGCCCTGAAATTCGGCTTCCTTGTGGTCCTCTACCTGTTCGTGCTGGTGATCGCCCGCAGCGCGATCAAGGACCTGCGCCGGACCGTCTCGCCCGCCCCCGACGCGACCGGCTTCCACGCCGTGCCCGCCTTCGCCGAGGCGCCGCGCGGGCCCGATGCCTGGCTGATCGCCGAACGCGGCGGTGGCCTGCAGCGCGACCAGCGCTTCGACCTGATCGGGGGACTCTCCGTCGGCCGCTCGAAGGAGGCCGACGTGCAGATCGACGACCGCTACGCGTCGAGCATCCACGCCCGCGTCTTCTCCCGCGAGGGACGGTTCTACGTGGAGGACATGAACTCGACCAACGGCACCCTGCTGAACGGCGCCACCCTGCAGGGGGAGGCGGAGCTGATCGACGGCGACACGGTTCAGATCGGCGACACGGTCTTCAGGCTCGAGGTGGGGTGATTTAGGTGGCTCTGCGCATCGAGGAAGAAGCGGTCCGCACCGACACCGGCCGCCAGCGCAACGCCAACGAGGACTCGCTGTACACGAAGGCGCCGCTGTTCGTCGTCGCCGATGGGATGGGCGGCGCCCAGGCCGGCGAGGTCGCCTCGAAAGCGGCAGCCGAGTCGTTCGCCGGCGAGCTTCCCAAGGGCCCGCCGGAGCGAGTGCTCGAGCAGACGATCGAGGATGCCAACCGGACGATCCACGAGCTCGCCCGCAAGGACCCGAGCCTGGCCGGGATGGGGACGACGACCACCGCCGCGATCGTCGACCTCGAAGCCGAAGAGGTGGCGATCGGCCACGTCGGCGACAGCCGCGCCTACCGCCTGCGGCGCGACCGCTTCGAGCAGCTGACCCGCGACCACTCGCTGGTCGAGGAGATGCGGCGCAAAGGTCAGCTCACCGACGCCCAGGCCGAGGACCACCCGCAGCGCTCGATCATCACCCGCGCGCTCGGGCCCGAACCAGAGGTCCAGGTCGACCTGCAGACGGTGCCCGCCCAGGCCGGCGACGTCTTCCTGATCTGCTCCGACGGGCTGACGACGATGCTGGGCGACGAGCAGATCGCCCGCGTCCTCACCCGCGCCACCTCGCTGCAGGCGGCGGTGCGGGCGCTGGTCGACGAAGCGAACCGCGCCGGCGGCCGCGACAACATCACCGTCGTCGCCTTCCGCCTGGAGGACGCGGCGGCGCCGGCGAAGATGGCCGAGGGGGCGACGCTGATCGGGCCCGACGCCGAACGCGAAGGGCTGACCGCGACCGAGGTGCGCCGCCGCGCCGCCGCCGAGGCCGCGCGCAAGCGGCGCGAGGAGCTGGCGGCGCAGCCGCGGCGCAAGCGCCTGCGCACCGCGGCCAAGGTGGCGGCCGTCGTCCTGGTGCTCGCGGCGCTCGCCTTCGGTGCCTGGTACGGCAACCGCCAGATCTGGTTCCTCGGCACCGACAACGCCGGCCGCGTCGCCCTCTACCGGGGCGCCCCCTATGAACTGCCGTTCGGGATCAAGCTCTACAGCGAGCGCTACGCGATCCCGGTTCAGACCAAATCGCTGCCGCAGCGGCGCAAAGACGCGGTCACCGGCCACAGCTTCCGCTCGCGCGGCGACGCGGTCTCGCTGCTGGAAGAAATCGAGAAGACGGCGGGGCTGCGGTGACCTCGGCCCGGAACCGGGAGCTGCTCGCCCTGGTTCCCGTCGCCCTTCTGCTTACCGCCGGCTTCGCCGCGGTCTTCTCGCAGGAGAGCGACAAACTCGGCAACCTCAGCCTCACCTACGGGGCCTATTTCTTCGCCGTCTGCCTCGCCACCCACGTGTTCCTGCGCTTCCGGCTCCCCAACGCCGACCCGTACCTGTTCCCGCTGATGGCGACGCTGACGGCGTTCGGCTTCGTGATGATCTACCGGATCGACGAAAGCCTGGCCCGCAACCAGGCCAACTGGTTCCTGCTCGGGCTGGTCCTCTTCGCGCTGACGATCTACTTCCTGCGCGACTACGAAGTGCTCGAGCGCTACCGCTACACGATCGCGGTCGCCGGCCTGCTGTTGCTGCTGGCGCCGCGGTTGCCGGGGATCGGCCAGCAGGTCAACGGCGCCTACCTCGGGGTGAAGCTGGGGCCGATCGCCTTCCAGCCGGCCGAGTTCACCAAGCTCGCGATCGTCGTCTTCCTCGCCAGCTACCTGCGCGAGCACCGCGAGGTGCTGATCGTCGGCGCCCGCCGGGTGCTGGGGGTGACGCTGCCGCCGCTGAAGCACTTCGGGCCGATGCTGGTGGTCTGGGGCGCTTCGATGTTCATGCTCGTCTTCATCCGCGACCTCGGCAGCTCGCTGATGTTCTTCGCCGCCTTCCTCGCCCTGCTCTACGTGGCGACCGGGCGCTTCTCCTTCGTCGTGATCGGGATGGCGATGTTCCTCCTCGGCGCCTGGTTCTTCGCCACCACCGTGCCGCACGTCCAAGAGCGGGTCGACGTCTGGCTCCACCCCTACGCCGAAGCGCAGGGCAACGGGTACCAGATCCTGCAGTCGATCTTCGCCCAGGCCGACGGCGGCCTCTTCGGCAAAGGCTTCGGACAGGCGCTGATCACGGCGCCGGGAACGCACAGCGTGCTGCTGCCGGCCGCTGAAACCGACACGATCTACTCGCTGATCGTCAACGAGGTCGGGCTGGTCGGCGCCTGCGGGCTGATCCTCGTTTACCTGCTGATCACCGCCCGCGGCTTCAAAGTCGCGCTGCTGGCGAACGACGGCTTCTCGAAGCTGCTGGCGACGGGCCTGACCGCGGTCTTCGCGATCCAGGCTTTCGTGATCATCGGCGGCGTAACCAGGGTGATCCCGCTGACCGGCGTCACCCTGCCCTTCATCAGCTACGGCGGCAGCTCGATCGTCGCCAACTTCGTGCTGCTGGCGCTGCTCTTGCTGGTCTCCGACCGCGCCCGCCGTGAAGCGGCCGCGCCGGCCGGCCGCGCGGCGTTGGGGGCGGCGCTGTGAACCGGCAGATCGTCAAATTGTTCGCCTTCATCGTCGTCCTCTTCGCGATCCTGGTCGGCTTCACGTCCTACTGGTCGGTCTTCGACGCCAAGGCGCTGAAGGAAAAGGACGTCAACAAGCGGCCGCTGTTCGAGGCGCAGCAGATCCACCGCGGCCGCATCCTCGCCGCCGACGGCACCGTGATCGCCAAGTCGGTGGCGAAGGGACAGGGCTCCGCCAAGCGGTACGTGCGGCGTTATCCGCAAGGTGCCCTCTTCGGCCACCCGATCGGATACAGCTTCATGGAATACGGCGACTCCCAGTTCGAGCAGTTCCATAACGCCGAACTGATCGGCGAAGAATCGGAATTCGGCTCGATCCTGGAAGAAATCCTCGGTCACACGCAGGAAGGCAACGACATCGTCACCAACCTCGACACCAAAGCGCAGCAGGTGGCGCTGAGCGCGCTGGAAGCAGCGGGCTTCGGCGCCGTGGTGGCGATCGTCCCCCAGACCGGTGAAGTCAAGGTGATGGCCTCCAACGCGCCGTATGACCCGAACCGGATCCCCAGCCAAATCGAAAAGCTGAATCGCAACGAAGCCGAAACGCCGCTGCTGAACCGGGCGACGCAGGGGCAGCGGCCGCCGGGCTCGACCTTCAAGGTCGTAACCGCGGCGGCGGGTCTGGAAAACGGCGTGATCACGCCGGAAACGACGATCGACTCGCCGGGCGAAATCACCGACGAAGGAATACCGCTGCAGAACGACTTCACCCAGAACTGGGGTTCGATCTCGCTCGACACCGCCCTGACCAACTCGGTCAACACCTTCTTCGGCCAGCTCGGCCAGAAAGTCGGCCAGGACGCGCTGTTCGAACAGATGGAAAAGTTCGGTTTCAACGCCAAGCCGCCGATCGATCTGCCCTCGACCCAGATCGAGCCCAGCGGGGTCTTCTCCGAAGGGAAGCTCCTGCACCGCAACGACCCGGTCGACCTCGCCCGCGTCGCGATCGGCCAGGAGCGGCTGCTGGCGACGCCGCTGCAGATGGCGATGGTCGTCGCCGCGGTCGCCGACAAGGGCAAGCTGATGAAGCCGCAGATCTGGAACCGGGTGATCGAACCCGACGGGCACGTCGTCGCCCGCCTCGAACCCTCCGTCTACAGCGAACCGGTCAGCGCCAAGACCGCGGAAGAGCTGACGACGGCGATGGAAGGCGTGGTGCGGGAAGGCACCGGGACCAACGCGAACATCGAAGGCGTCCCGGTCGCCGGGAAGACCGGCACCGCGGAAACGCCGAACAACAAAGCCTGCGGCGGCGGCGAAAACGAGAACCAGGCCTGGTTCATGGGCTTCGCCCCGGCCAACGAACCGAAGATCGCGATCGTCGCCACGGTCGAATGCACCGAACAGTTCGGCGGCGACATCGCCGCGCCGATCTTCCGTCAGGTCGCGGAAACGATCCTCAACGGGGAATGAGACTGCCGATGGGACGAAAACCGCCTTATGTGTCCGGAAATCGGCCCGTCGGCGGCGGCATGGAGGCCGTGCGTGGCTGAGATCGCCGAGGGCAGCGTCGTCGACAACCGCTACCGGGTCCTGCGCCGGATCGGATCGGGGGGGATGGCCGACGTCTGGTTGGCCGAAGACACGCACCTGCAGCGGCAGGTGGCGCTGAAGGTCCTGCACCGCCGCTACCTCCAGGATCCGCAATTCGTCGAGCGCTTCCAGCGCGAGGCCGAGTCGGCGGCCGGGTTGCAGCACCCGAACGTGGTCGCCGTCTTCGACCGCGGCTCCGACGGCGAGGTCAACTACATCGCGATGCGCTACGTCGAGGGCCCGACGCTGAAGGAGCTGATCGACCGGGGTCTGACCCCGCCGCAGGCGGTGGCGCTGGTGCGGCAGGTGCTGGAGGCGGCCCGCTTCGCCCACCGCCACGGGATCGTCCACCGCGACCTGAAGCCGCAGAACGTGATCGTCGACGAGGAGGGCAAAGCCGTCGTCACCGATTTCGGCATCGCCCGCGCCGGCGTCTCCGACATCACCCAGACCGGCTCGGTGATGGGGACGCCGCACTACCTCTCGCCCGAGCAGGCGCAGGGGCACGACGTCACCTCGGTCTCCGACCTCTACTCGATCGGGGTGATCCTCTACGAGGCGCTGACCGGGCGGGTCCCGTTCGAGGGCGAAAGCGCGGTGGCGGTGGCGATGAAACAGGTCTCGCAGACGCCGCAGCGGCCGAGCTCGATCAACCCGCAGGTCTCGCCGGCGCTCGACGCGGTAGTGATGCGGGCGCTGGAGAAGGAGCCCGGCAACCGCTTCCAGAGCGCGGACGCGTTCATCGCCGCCCTCGACGCGGCGATGAAAGACCCGGGGGTCAGCCGCGACACCGCCGCGATGGCGCCGCTGCCGCCGGTGGTCGCCGCGCCGGTAGAGGAGGAGGTGCCGCCGGAGGAAGACCGCAGACGCAACTGGTGGCTGTGGGCGCTGCTTGTCGCGGCGATCGCGATCGGCATCCTCGCCGGCCTGGCGCTGACCCGCGACACGACGACGAAGGTGCCGAACGTGACCGGGATCCCGCTCAATGTCGCCGTCAACCTGCTGCAGCAGGACGGGTTCCAGGTCGGTGAAGTGACCCGGGTCGAACGCCAGGCGCCGGCCAACGAAGTGCTCGAGCAGGAACCGGCGGCCTCGCCGCCGCAGGCGGACATGAACTGCGCCTTCCTCACCTTCTTCTGCTCGAAGCCCGCCGTCGACCTCACCGTCAGCGCTGGGCCCGGCCAGGAAAAAGTTCCTTCGGTGGCGGGCAAGACGCAGGCGGAAGCGACGAAGGAACTGGAAGCAGTCGGGTTCAAGGTCGCCGTGCAGAGGGTCAACTCGGACCAGGTCGAAGAAGGATTGGTAACCCACTCCGAGCCGGGCGGCGGCACGACCGCGACCAAGGGCTCGACCGTCACCCTCTTCGTCTCACAGGGGCCGAAGCTGGTGAAGGTGCCGGTGATCGTCGGCAATCAGCGGTCCGAGGCGGTTGAAGCGATCCGCTCGCGCGGGCTCACGCCCAGCGTCAGCGAAGAAGAAGACGCGGCGCCGAAAGGCCGGGTGATCCGCCAGTCGCCCGGCGCCGGCACGTCGGTCGAACCGGGTTCGACGGTGACGATCGTCGTCTCCAGCGGCGAAGAAGAACAGCAGGCGAAGGTGCCGGGCGTGATCGGCAAGGAACGCCGCGCAGCGGTGGAAGCGATCCGCGCTGCCGGCCTCAAACCGGTGGTCGAAGAAGAAGAAACCGAAGTGCCGAGCCAGGTCGGGCGCGTAACCGATCAGTTCCCGCCGCCGGGAACCGAAGCCGAACCCGGCGCGACGGTGACGATCGTGGTCGGCAAGCGGGCGGTTGAACCGGCCGAAGGAGAAGGGGTCGAAGGGTGAGGGTCGCGGTCCTCTCCGGAGGGCGCTCCTCCGAGCACGACGTCTCGCTGCGCTCCGGCGCGGCCGTGGCGCGCGGGCTGCGCGAGGCCGGCCACGAGGCGGTCGAGGTGACGATCGGCCGCGACGGTGGCTGGGCCGCCGCCGGCGGCACGATCGGGCTGACGCCGGGCGGCGGCCTGCTCGGGGCCGACGCCGTCTTCCCGGCCCTGCATGGCGCCTTCGGCGAGGACGGCAGCGTCCAGGGCCTGCTCGAGCAGCTCGACGTCCCCTACGTCGGCTCCGACGTGCTCGCCTCGGCGATCTGCATGGACAAGCTGACGCTGAAGCGGCTGTTCGCGGCGCACGGCGTGCCGCAGGTCGAGTTCACTGCGGTCGAGGGCAGCGACTGGTGGGGCCGCTGCGAGCGGATGGGCCTGCCGCTCTGGGTCAAGCCCTCGCGGATGGGCTCCAGCGTCGGCATCAGCCGCGTCGCGGCTCTGGCCGAGCTCGACGCGGCGGTGGAGCTGGCGCTGCGCCACGACCCGCGGGTGATCGTCGAGGCTTCGGCCGCCGGGCGCGAGGTCGAGTGCTCGGTGCTCGGCAACGGCGAGCCGCGGGCTTCGCTGCCGGGCGAGATCGTCTCCCAAGGGGTCTGGTACGACTTCCAGGCCAAGTACACCGAGGGCGGGATGGAGCTGCGCGTCCCCGCCCCGATCGGCGACGACGCGGTCGAGCGCGTCCGCGAGCTCGCCGTCTCGGTCTTCCAGCTCGCCGGCTGCTCCGGCCTTGCCCGCTGCGACTTCTTCGTCGAGCCCGACGGCTCGGTCCTCGTCAACGAGATCAACACCATGCCCGGCTTCACCGACACCAGCGTCTACGCCAAGCTCTGGGAGGCGACGGGAACCGATTACCCCAAGCTCTGCGACCGCCTCGTCCAGCTGGCCGTCGAACGCCACCGCGAAGCCCGCGCCTACGAGTTCTAGAGAAAATTCAGCGCTCGCTGAATTTTCACCCCTATAGGGGCCATTTTTCAGCGCTCGCTGAATTTTCAGTAAGCGGTGTTGCGCGAGCGGGGGCGGGGGAGGGACTTGTAGCGCTGGGCACGGCCGCGATTCCAGAGGGCGCTATCGATCTCGGCGGGGCTGAGGACGCCGGCGGTGGCGGTGCTGAGGAGCTCGATGGCGTGGACAGCGGCGGCGCGGAGCTCGACCTCCTCGGGGGAGCCGTGGGCGAGGAGCTCTTCGGCTTCGATGCGGGCAGTGAGGTCGGGGTCGAGCTGGAGGAGGCCGTCCACGCGGAGGACGTGGGGGACGAGGTTGTCGGCGAAGGCGGTTAGGCGGAACACGCCGGGCAGGTCGGCGACGCCGGCGCGGTGGAGGTCAGCGGCGGCGAGCTGGGCGCGCTTGTAGAAGGGGACCTCGCGGCCCTCGTAGGTGGAGACGTCGGCGAAGGCCTCCCAGCCGGCGAAGATCTCCGCGAGGACAGGGATGGACTCGGCTGCTTCGACCGGGCCGAGGAAGCGGCCGCCGTGCTCGGCCTGCAGGCGGGCGCCGACGTCGCGGAGGGCGTCGGCGAATTGGCCCATCAGCGGGTGCTCGGAGTCCTGACCGACCACGGCGGCGATCGTGGCTCCGTCCATTGCCGCCAGTTGCTCCGCACTCCAGGGCCCGTGCCCAGCGAAGCGGTCGATCACTCCGGCGGCCATCGTTGCGTAGCCGCTGAGGCCCGGCCGCTTGCGGATCGTCGGCCACCAGCCCGAGCCGAAGTTGATCGCGTTCATGCAGATCGCGAAGGCGGCGGTGTGTTCCGGCTCGGTGACCGAAGGGCTCGATGGCGCCTCGTCCGGCGCTGCTTCGACGCTTTTCACCAATCCGCCGGCGTAATCGGCAATCTGCTCCTGATCCACCCGCACCCAGCGTGCCCGCTCCATCACCCAGGCGCAGGCGATGCGGGCTTCGTCGGGAAGGGAGACTGCGGTCATGGAGATCCCACAGATACCGGTTCGGCAGGCGACGGCGGAGGACGCCGCCGCGATCGCCCGGCTCCTGCACGACTTCAACACCGAGTTCTCAGAACCGACGCCCGGTGCTGAGGCCCTGACCGAACACGCCCGGCGCCTGCTGGAGGACGGCGAGATGGCGGTGCTGCTGGCCGGCGAGGGGCCGGACGGGCTCTCCCTGCTCCGCTTCCGCCTCTCGGTCTGGACCGGAGAGCCGGAAGCCCACCTGCAGGAGCTCTACGTCGTCCCCGACCTGCGCGGCCGCGGCATCGGCCGGGCGCTAATGGAGGCGACGATCGAGTTCGCCCGCGCCGCCGGCGCCACCAACCTCGACCTCAACACCGGCGAAACCGACACCGCCGCCCGCGCCCTCTACGAGAGCATGGGCTTCACCAATCGTGAAGGCGGCCCCGGAGGGCCGTCGATGCTCTTCTACGAGCGCGAGCTCTGAGCCGTCAGCTCGGTGAAGCCGATCCCCTCCGGCGGCTGCACCCGCTCGGGGTGGAAGAGGTGGGCGAGCAGCTCGACGCCGTCGATGAGGCGGGGGCCGGGGCGGGAGAAGGTCGAGGCGGCGTCGACGGCGTAGATGCGTTGCGCGTCGAGTGAAGCCAGCCGCTCCCAGTGCTCCAGCGCCTGGGCGCGAGAGTCGTCGAGGTACCAGCCGCAGGGCATCGCCACGATCACGTCGGGAGCGAGACCTTGGAGGTCTCCCCACCCCACCTGCGGCGACTTCTCGCCAGCCCGGCCGGCGACATCGACGCCACCGGCGATCTCGATCATCTCCGGGATCCAGTGTCCGCCGAGGAACGGCGGATCGAGCCACTCGAGGGCCAGGACGCGCGGCCCATCGGCGCCATCGACTGCGCCGCGGACCGCGTCCAGCCGCCGTTCAAGACCACTCCGCAACTCGCGCGCCCGCTCTTCGATGCCCGCCGCCTCGCCCAGGCGCGTCACGTCCTCGAGCACCTCTCCCAGGGTGCTCGGGTCCTGCTGCAGCACCTGCGGCCGGCTCGGCAGCCGCGCAGCCACCGCGACGACGTCGTCGTAGGAGACGGCGCAGACCTCGCAGACCGCCTGGGTGACGATCAGATCCGGCGCCAGCTCGGCCAAGCGCTCCTCGTCGAGGCTGTAGAGCGCGCGCCCTTCGCCGACCATCTCCTTCACCGCCGCGTCGATCTCGCCGGCAGATAGTCCAGCCGGCAGCACCGTCGCCGTCAGCTGCGGCAGCTCCGCCGCGGCCGGCGGCCAGTCGCACTCGTGGGTGACGCCGACCACGCTCTCGCCAAGGCCGAGCGCAAACAGCATCTCCGTCGCCGAGGGGACAAGGCCGGCGATCCTCACGGCACTACCTGAAACCTCAAGTATTCTTGATAAGTGGGAGCCTTCCTGCTACGACGAAGGCTCGTCCATGCGCCGACGCGGCGCTGAAGGAAAGGGAGAATCATGAGACACCTGAAGATTGCCAGCCTTGCGGGATTGACGGCGCTGATCCTGTTGGCATTTGTTGGAGTTGCGACGGCACCGGCAACCGTCCTTTGCAAAACAGGAACCGCACCGTGCGGCGCTGGATGGACGCTAGGAGCGGGCGACACAATTGGAGCCACTCTTGAGGGCTCGTCCCATTGGGAACGGGAAGGGACTGAATTCGCCACATGCACCGAAGGGATGTTTGTGATTAAACTCGAAAACCCTGGCAGTGCCGCGGAAACAGTACACGGCATCTTCAGTAGCATATCCATAAAAAACTGCACCAATACAGTGGACACTGTAACGAATGGGCCGATTGAAGTCCATGCTATTCCCGGAAGTTCCAATGGCACACTCACAGGCAAAGCCATATTCCGAATGCAGTTCTTCGGAATAACTTGCACCTACGGTGGGAGTGGTGACCTTGGCACGCTCACAGCAGGATCGACGGCAACACTCGACGTTAATCTGAAGATTCCTAAGGAAGAAGGCGGCATTCTCTGTCCAAGCGAAATGGAATGGGGAGCTAGATACACGGTAACCAGCCCCCTCCCCCTCTTTGTGACTGCCTCATAAGCAGTGATTAGGACCTCACCCTGTCCCGTCGTCATCTGCGGTCGCGGGACAGGGTGAGCTGACACTGAGGCTTATGCCCCGGCAGCCAGCAGCGCTGCTGCGCCGCCTTCCATGCCGGCCTTGTTGGGGTGGAGCGGGGCGGCTAGTTCGCCTGGGGCCAGGGGTTCGACCCAGCGGGTTGAGCTGCCCTTGCAGGCGTCGTGGCCAATGCTGGCGTTGTACCAATTGACCAGCGTTGCTCCGTTTGCCGCGGCCTGGGTTGCGAGCATCGAGTCGAGGCGCTGCTCGGTCGAGCGCAGGTAGGGCACGTCCTGGAACCCGATCGGCATCTGCGGCCAGCAGCCGGACCCGGTCTCGGGGAAGATCGCCGGGTAATTGACGACGTAGATTTTCGCCAGGGGCGAGCGGGCGTGGATGCCCTGCAGCACCGCCGCGACCTTTGGCGCCGTCGCTTCGATTCGTGCCTTGAGCTGGTCGACCCCGCCGGCGTCGTACTTGTCGAGGCAGGGGTGGCTGAACGGGTTCAGGGTGATGCAGCTCTCCGCGACTTCGGAGAAGCCGATGTCGTTGCCGCCGATCGTCAGCGAGACGACCGTCGTTTCGGCGTTGAGCGAGTTGAACTGCGGCGGGTTCGGCCCGTCGATTTCGACGCTCTGCGGTTCGGTCATGTCAGCAGTGGTCGCGCCGCTGCAGCTCGCGTCCCGCAGCGTCAGCCGATCCCCGGTGCCGCGAGATGGGGGTAGTTGTGGTCCGACTTGAGGCAGCCGAGCGGCAGGACCGGGTTCGGGATCAGCGGCCCGGCCGCGTAGGAGTCGCCGAGCGCGACGTAGTCGGCGGCCCGCGCTCCGACCGCCGTGGCGGCGGCGAGCGTCAGCGCTGCCAGTGCTAGTAGAAGCAGCCACAGCGCCTGCCGGCTGCGGCTGGGAATTGACTGGTTCATGTACCTCTCCTTCCGGTTGATTGCCCTGCCGCTCCCCGGGTATGGTCAAGATAGTTTGGGGTGCGTCGAAGCGCAACCCTGCAAACTTTTGGGTACCCAGTCATTCGATCCGGAGGAGAACCATGCGCCGTAACCTCATTGCCCTACTTGCGTTCCTTGCCGTCTTAGCCGCCGTTCCCGCCGGCGCCAACGCCGAACTGCCGGTGATCTACAACGGCGTCTACGGCTACGCCCACGTCAGCCCGACCGCGAGCCCGCCCGGCGCCAACGACTGGTCCTGCCAGCCGAGCGCCGCCCACCCGCGGCCGGTGGTTCTCGTCCACGGCACCTTCGCCGACATGTCCGACAGCTGGCAGGCGCTCTCGCCGCTGCTGAAGAACAACGGCTGGTGCGTCTTCGCCCTCAACTACGGCTCCTACGACGGCAGCGGCGCGCTCGGCGTCTACGGCGTCGGCGAGATCCGCAACTCGGCGCAGGAACTCTCCGCCTTCGTCGACAAAGTCCTCACCGCCACCGGTGCCGGCGAAGTCGACATGGTCGGTCACTCGCAGGGCGGGATGATGCCGCGCTACTACCTCAAGTTCCTCGGCGGGGCGGAAAAGGTCCACACCCTCGTCGGCCTCTCGCCCTCCAACCACGGCACCACCCTCGACGGGATCGGCGTCCTCGCCCGCTTCTTCCCGGGCGCCGAACAGTTCACCGGCGCGCTCTGCCCGGCTTGCGAAGAGCAGCTCGTCGGCTCGGCGTTCCTCAACGAACTGAACGCCGGCGGCGACACGGTGCCAGGGGTCGAATACACGGTGATTCAGACCCGCTACGACCAGGTCGTCACCCCGTACACCTCGGCCTTCCTCAGCGGCGCCGACAACGTCCTGCTGCAGAACCAGTGCGTGCTCGACCTCGGCGACCACCTCTCGATGCCGTACGACCACATCGCCGACGCCGACGTGCTGACGGCGCTGGACCCGGCGCACCCGCGCCACCCGCTCTGCACCCCGATCCTGCCGACGTCAGGGGGCTGAGCAGACTTCCTACTGCGAGCCGTTTTCCCCGCCGCGGTATGGCCCCGGCTTCGGCCGGGGCTTGCCGCCGGGGAAGGCGAGCCGCAGGATCGTCCGCTGCACCATCCCCAGCTGCTGCATCAGGGGGCCGCTGTTGTACGGGAGGCCGTAGCGCTCACAGACGTCTTTGACCTGGGGGGCGATCTCCGCGTAGCGGGTGCTCGGCATGTCCGGGAAGAGGTGGTGCTCGACCTGGTAGCCGAGATTGCCGCTGGCGACGTGGAAGAGAGGGCTGCCCTCGATGTTGGCCGAGCCAGAGAGCTGGCGCACGTACCAGCCGCCGCGACTCTCGTTCTCGACCTCCTTCTCGGAGAAGGTGTAGGTCTGGTCGGGGAAGTGGCCGCAGAAGATGATCGCGTAGGCCCAGACGTTGCGGACGATGTTGGCGGTGGCGTTGGCCTTGGCGGTGGCGCGGAAGGTCCTGCTGCCACTGTCCAAGGCGGCTTCCACCACCGGCGCCCAGCGACTCTGTCGTCTCCGCCTCGCCCGTCCCAGGAGACCGCGCGGCTGCTTGCGCTGCCGCCTCGTCTCCACCACCGCGTCGACGGCCGTTGCCGCCAGGGCGCTGACCAGCGGCCAGGCGATGTAATCCTTGACGACCTGGCTGCGGGCCTTGCCGGCGATCCCTTTCAGCTCCCGCTTCAGCTGCGACTTCGACTTCTCCCCTTTGCGGATCGCCTCGAAGTCGAGGTCGTGCAGCGCCACGCCCCACTCGAACAGCGCCATCAGGATCAGGTTGTAGAAGGGCTGCAGGAGGTAGACCGGGTGCCAGTGCTGGGCGGGGTCGATCCGCATGATCTCGTAGCCGAGGTCCTTGTCTTTGCCGCGGATGTTGGTGTAGGTGTGGTGGACGTAGTTGTGGGAGTGCTTCCAGGCCTCGGCGGTGGAGGCGGTGTCCCAGTCCCAGGTGGAGGAGTGGATGCGCGGGTCGTTCATCCAGTCCCACTGGCCGTGCATGACGTTGTGGCCGATCTCCATGTTCTCGAGGATCTTCGCCGCCGAGAGGGCCGAGGTCCCGGCTGCCCAGAGGGCCCGGTTGCGGGAGCCGAGCAGGAGCGCGCGGCCGAGCACGGCGAGGCGCCGCTGCATCGCGATCATGCTCTCGATGTAGCGGCGGTCGCGGTCGCCGAGCTCGGCCATGACCCGGTCGCGGATAGCGTCGAACTCGCGGCCCAACTCCTCCAGTTGCTCCTCGCTGAGGTGCGCAAGCGGGCTCTCCTCATGAGTGTCGGGGGGGGGAGTGCTGGGAAGTGCCGTCGTAGTCATCTGTTCACCTTTCAAAGTGCGATCGCAACGTCGCCTTCCGGCGCGTTGACACAAGTTCGGACCATTTCTCCCTCTTGCCCATAGACCTCGCCGGTCCGCAGGTCCCTTACTTCGCCGGCGCAGAGCCGGCCGATGCAGGTGTGGCAGATCCCCATCCGGCAGCCGAACGGCAACTCCGCGCCGGCTTCCTCGCCGGCCACGAGGATCGGAGTGCCGCCGTCGCATTCCGCCTCGACCCCGCTGGAGAGAAAGCGGATCGCGCCGCCCTCTCCGGCCACCGCGCCGCCGCCGATCACCGGCTGGAAGCGCTCCATCTCCAGTAGCTCGGGGTCCCCCTCCTCGCGCCAGTGCTGGACGAGCGCGTCGAGCATCTCGCCCGGACCGGAGGCGAAGGCGTGGCGCGCTCGCCAGTCGGGGCAGAGCTCGTCGAGGTGAGCCGGCGCGACACGCCCCGCCTCGCTGGTGATGCGCAGGTGCGGCCGGTAGCCGTCGCAACGGTGGTCGAGATCACGTAGCTGCTCGCCGAAGATGACGCCCTCGACGGTGCGCGAGGAGTGGATGTGGACGACGTCGTGCATCGCTTCATCGCGGTCAAGGCTGCGCAGCATGCTCATGATCGGCGTGATGCCGCTGCCGGCGCTGATGAAGAGGAGCCGCCGCGGCGGCGGGTCGGGCAAGACGAAAGTTCCTTCGACGCCGCCGAGGCGAACGATGTCCCCCGGCCGCGCCTGCCGCACCAGGTAGGGGGAGACGACGCCGGATTCGACCAGCTTCGGGGTGATCCCGATCAGCCCGTCGGGCCGGCCGGGATCGGTCGTCAGCGAGTAGGCGCGCCAGTGGTGGACGCCGTCGACCACCACCCCGATCCGCAGGTACTGCCCGGGCCGGTGGCCCATCCATTCGTATCCGGGGCGGATCAGGACGGTGACCGCATCCGGCGTCTCGCGCTCGATCCGCTCGATCCGGCCGCGCAGCTCCTGCGTCGACCAGAGTGGGTTGATCAGTTCGAGGTAGTCGTCGGGCAGCAGCGGCGTGAACAGGGAGCGCACCGCGCCCAGCGCGCGACGGCGAGTCTTGGAGACGTTGGGTTTGGCGCCCTGCTCAGCCATGGCTCATGATTGCACGGATCGGTGTAATCGTTCTGTGAAGGCGATCACTCCTATACCCGCCTGGGCGGGACTCAGTCGATCAGCTTGACGTCGCTGATTTCCACCTGGTAGCGGCCTTCCTGATCCTGCGCCGGGGCCGCTTTGTTGAACCAGATCAAGAAGTACCGGGCGGGCGCTTCCAGGTGGAGCTCGACTTCGTTCAGCTCCTTGGCGTCGCTGACGGTGGCGACCGGTTCGCCCCAGCCCTGCAGTTCTTCCGGCGGTCCGGAGGCGGCGACGAAGATCTCCGCGTCCCAGCCGGGGGAGGGGGTGCGGATGATCATTTCCGCCGGCTTCACGGCTGACTTGGTGATGACGTAAAGACCGACGCCAGGATCGGGGCCGGTCTTGGTCCCGGCGAAGGTGGGACTGTCGTAGTGCTCGCTGCTCCAGGCGGTGCCGGTCGGATTGCCGTCGATCGCCAAGCCGATCTCTTCCGGGTCCTCTTCGCCGTCCCCCTGTGGGTCGTAGTCGGAGACGCCGGAGAGCGGGATCGGGCTGCCCTTGCCCTTGAGGGCACCGCCCCCGCCCCCGCTCTCGCCGCTGCCGATCAGCTGCACGGCCAGCAGGGCCGCGCCGGCGGCGAGGACGAGCAGCGCGATCGCCAGCCGGGAGCGCCGGCGGCCGCCGTTGAGCTTGCGTTCGGCCGGCGGCACCGCCTCCAGCACGGTCGTCGCCTCGCCGGTCGCCGAGCCCGCCCGCGCCGCCTCGACTTCGAGCGCGGTCGCCAGGTCGGCGATCAGCTCGCCGACCTCCTGGTAGCGCTCGGTCGGGTCCTTGGCGGTCGCCCGCTCGACCGTCATCGCCGCCGCGGCCGAGAGCTCCGGCCGGCGCTGCTGGACGTCGGGCAGCTCTTCGTTGACGTGTTTCATCGCCACCCCGACCTGACTGTCGGCGTGGAAGGGGACCTGGCCGATCAGCATCTCGTAGAGGACGACGCCGAGCGAGTAGATGTCGGAGCGCTGGTCGACCGGGTGGCCCATCGCCTGCTCGGGGGAGACGTAGTCGGTGGTGCCGAGGACGCGGCCGGTCGCGGTCATCCCGTCCTGCTCGAGCTGGCGCGAGATGCCGAAGTCGGTCAGCTTCGCCCGCCCCTCGGAGTCGATCAGCACGTTCTGCGGCTTGATGTCGCGGTGGACCATCCTGCGGGCGTGGGCGACGGTGAGCCCGCGGGCGATCTCGATCGCATAGGCGAGCGCCTCCTGGGCGTCGAGTGCGCCGACCCGGTTGATCCGCTGCTTCAGCGTCTCTCCCTCGACGTATTCGAAGACAATGTAGGGGTGGCCGCCGTCCTCGCCGGCGTCGATCACGGCGACGACGTTGGGGTGCGAGAGCTTCGCCACCGCCCGCGCCTCCTGCCGGAAGCGCTCCAGCTGGTCGGCCTGCTCGGACATCTCCCGGTGCATCACCTTCACCGCCACCGGGCGGTCGAGCGTCGTATCCCGCGCCAGATACACGGTCGACATCCCGCCGCTGCCCAGCTTCGCCTCCAGCTTGTAGCGCCCGGAGAGCACGGTCCCGATCATCTGCGAGCTGGGGGAGGAGGCCGGGTCGGTCACTTGCGGGACAACGTTACGACGCAGGCGGGATGAGCGCCATTTGCAGCCATCTTCGGGCATGCATCCATGCAGAAGGATGTTTTAGGTACGCATTCGTTTTTGACTACTTCTTCTTGTGGGACTACTAATAGAGGCAAACGATCCGGCGTCCTCAGGGCGCCGGCTAAGGGAGAGATCAAATGAATTGCCTGAAGATTCTCGGGCTCGCAGCGATCGTGGCTGCGGCCCTAACGGCGCTCGCCGGAGCTGGAACTGCCGGAGCGACCGTGTTCTGCCCCACTACATCGACACCGTGCCAGTCGAAGCCGTACGAAGTGGGGACGGCAGTCGACGCAAACCTGAGTAACAAAGCAATAATTGAGAATATCTTAGGTGAAGCGTTGGTCCAGTGTACGGAAGGGACACTGAAGGGCAAACTCGCCCACGAAGGCTCCGGAACCGAAACAGTTCTCGGGACCGTCGAAAGCCTCACGTGGGGTAAATGCAACGCTGCGATTGCCACGGTGGCCGAAGGGTTCTATGAAGTTCATAGCATCGTCAATACCGACAACGGCACAGTGACAGGCGGAAATACCGAAGTGACATTCGATATCCTCACGAACATCAGCTGCACCTATAGCGTCGAGAGAGAAGACCTCGGTACGCTCAAAGGCGGGGCCCCGGCAACCCTTGACATTAACGCAGATCTCACCAAGACGGGAGGCGGCAACCTGTGTCCCGGATTCGTGTTTTGGACAGCTGAATACAAATTCGCAGAACCACTTCCACTCTACGTCGAGTCTAAATAGATAACTGACACCGGTATTGCGGCCACTCGGCGGGTGGCCGCAATTATCAAGGGCCGACAACTTGGCGAGGACGTTCAGTGACTCGGCCGATCCGCTGCGCCGCGGGGTAATGGGTGCGGAGCAGCGTCAGCGCCGCGGCTTCGTCAGCGGCCGGGACGACGACGCAGAAGCCGCAGCCCATGTTGAAGACCTCGCGCATCTCCTCGTCGGAGACTTCGCCGCGCTCTTGGATCAGGTCGAAGATCGGGGGGATGGGGAGCGGGTCGTCGATCTCGTAGCCGACCTCGGCGGCGAGGCGGAGGAGGTTGCCGGTGCCGCCGGAGGTGATGTGGGCGAGGCCGCGGACCTCGACCTCGGAGCGCAGCAGCTCGACGATCGGCTTGACGTAGATCTCGGTCGGCTCGAGCAGGACGTCGCCGAGCGGGCGGCCGAGACGGCCTTCGGGATCGTCGCCGAGGTCGATGCCGGCGAGGGCGGAGCGGGCGAGGGTGTAGCCGTTGGAGTGGATGCCGCTGGAGGGGAGGCCGATGACGACGTCGCCGGGCTCGACCGTCGAGCCGTCGACGATCGCGTCGAGGGGGACGATCCCGAAGCAGGCGCCGGAGACGTCGACGCCGCGCACCAGCTGCCCGAGCTGGGCGAGCTCGCCGCCGGGGATCTCGATCCCGGCCAGTTCCGCCCCCCGCGCCAGGCCAATGCCGATTTCCTCGCAGACCGTCGGGTCGGCCTTCTCGATCGCGATGTAGTCGAGCATCGCCAGCGGCTCGGCGCCGACGCAGATCACGTCGTTGACGTTCATCGCCACGCAGTCGATTCCGACCGTGTCGTAGCGGCCGAGCTCCTCGGCGACCACCAGCTTGGTCCCGACGCCATCGGTCGAGAGCGCGATCCCGGTCCGCTCGTCGATCTTGATCACGCTCGCATAGTGCCCTGGCAGCGGCACCTGATCCGAGGGGCGCCCAAGCTTGATCGCGCCGAGGGCACGCACCAGCCCGGCCACGGCCGCATCGGCCGCTCCCTGGTCGACCCCGGCTTTCGCGTAGGCGTCGGTCACTTGCGCCCTAGCTTTGCAAGAACCACGGCCGCCAGGCCGATCCGGTAGGCGGCGTAGGGCCAGAGCGCACGGTCGCGCTCGACCAGTTGGATCAGGCGCTGGCTCGCGAGGGTCGAGGCGAAGGAGGCGGCGACGCCGACGGCGAGGGCGCGGCGCAGCTCGGGGGTGGTGCCGCGGCGGGCGAGGCGGGCGCCCTTGAGGCCGGTGGCGCCGACGATGATCGGCAGCGCGATCGTGCGCGAGAGCAGGTTTGCCTGGTCACGCGAGAAACGGCGCCAGCGGGCGGCCGCCAGGGTGACGCCGTTGCGGGAGACGCCCGGCGCCAGCGCCGCCGCCTGGGCGATTCCCAGCGCCAGCCCGTCCATCGGCGTCGCGTCGCCGCGCCCGCGCCGTTGCGGCCGCCGGTCGGCGACGAGCATCGCCGCCGCCCCGGCCAGCAGCCCGTAGGCGGTCGCCCGCGGCCCGCCCAGCCGCCGCTCGATCGGTCGCTCCAGGGTGTAGCCGACCACCGCCGCCGGCAGGAAGGAGAGCCCCAGCAGCAGCGCCCGCCGCCCGTCGAACTGGCGCAGCTCTTCGGCGATCACCCGCCGCTGGCCGATCAGCAGCGCCGCCGCGGCGCCGGTGTGCAGCGCCACCTCGAAGCTCTTGCGCAGCTCCGGGTCGACCTCCTCCCAGTCCCATCCCGCCAGCCAGGGGACGAGGACGATGTGGGCCGAGCTGGAGACCGGGAGCAGCTCCGCCGGGCCCTGCACCAGCCCCAGCGCGACGGCGCGATGGGCGGGAATCCCCCCCGCGCTCAAACCTCGCTCGTGTTGGCCGGCTGCGGCGCGGGCCGCTCGTCCTCGCGCCCGCTCTCGTCGCCACCGCCGGACCCACCGCCGCGCCAGCGCTGGACGACCCAGTAGATCGCCAGGCCGACGATCGCGGCGACGACCAGGTAGTCGAGGATCTGCAGGTGGTGGCGCCACTTTTCCCAGTTGCTGCCGACCGCCTGCCCGATCAGCGCGAAGACCAGCACCCAGGGCAGCGAGCCGAGCGCGGTCAGCCAGGTGAAGCGCCAGAACGGCATCTCCGCGACGCCCGCCGGCAGCGAGATGAAGGCCCGCACCAGCGGCAGCAGACGGGCGAAGAAGACGGTCGCATCGCCGTGGCGTTTGAACCAGTTGTCGACCCAGGCGAGCCGGCTGGGGCTGAGGTGGATCAGCCGGTTCTTCTCCAGCAGGTCGATCCGCCCGTAGTAGCCGATCGCGTAGGTCAGCCAGGACCCCACCATGTTCCCGGCCAGCCCCGCCAGGGTAACTCCGAGCAGGGTCTGGTCATGGTTGGAGACGCTGAAGCCGGCAAACAGCATCACCGCCTCGCTGGGGATCGGGATGCAGGCGCTGCCGGCGGCCATCAGCAGGAAGATGCCGGCCAGGCCGGCTTCTTCGATCACGTTGACGCAGAAGTTGACGACCGGGCCCGTCAGGTCCGCGTAGAGGAATGGATGCAGCATCAGGAGAGCACGTGATCCTAGAGCACACAGCCCGTAGACTGGCGGCTAGATGCGCCGGTTGAACCACCCCGTCTACCGCAACCGGGTTCTGCAGATCGCGGCGGACGCCGTGCTCGTCGCGCTGGCCTACTTCCTCGCCTTCCAGCTGCGCTTCCTCGACCAGGCGCACGGCTGGCCGCACCGCTACGAAGTGCTCTTCGCCCAGTCGGTCGGCTTCGTCGTCGCCGGCAAGCTCGTCGTCTTCGCCGGCTTTGGCCTCTACCAGAAGTGGTGGCGCTACATCACCGGCCGCGACTTCCTGCTGATCCTCCGCGCCGTCGCCGTCGCCAGCGCCCTGCTGGTGATCGTCTTCGCCGTCGCCAAGCCGTTCCCGCACACGCTGCCGCGCTCGGTCGAGGTCACCGACTTCGTCCTCACCCTGATCCTGATCGCCGGCGCCCGCCTCGGCGTGCGGCTGATCATCGAGCGCCCGACCCGCGGCTCGCGCCTGCTCAAGCACCAGGTGCTGGTGGTCGGCGCCGGCTCCGGCGGCCAGATGGTCGTTCGCGAGCTGCAGCTCAACCCCAACCTCGGCGCCACCGCGATCGGCTTCCTCGACGACGACCCGCGCAAGCGCGGGATGCGGATGCTGGGGCTGAAGGTGCTCGGCTCGACCAAGCAGATCGAGAAGATCCTCGACGAGACCGAGCCCGACGAAGTCGTGATCGCGATCCCCTCGGCGCCGGGCACCCTGCGCGGCCGCATCGTCGCCGCCTGCCGCGAGCGCGAAATCCGCGTCCGCACCCTGCCGACCGTCTTCGAGCTGCTGCGCGGCGGCGTCCAGCTCAACAAACAGCTGCGCGAGGTCCAGGTCGAGGACGTGCTCGGCCGCGATCCGATCGTGGTCGAGCTCGATCGCGTCGGCGCCTACCTGCGCGACCGCATCGTCCTCGTCACCGGCGCCGGCGGCTCGATCGGCTCCGAGCTCTGCCGCCAGATCGCCCGCGTCGGCCCGCGCCTGCTGGTGATGCTCGACCACGCCGAGGACAACCTCTTCCAGATCGACCGCGAGATGGTCGAGGAGCGCCACTTCGCCAGCTGCGAGGGGGTGCTGGCCGACTGCAAGGAGCCGCACCGGATGCTGGAGGTGATGCAGCGCTTCAAGCCCGACGTCGTCTTCCACGCCGCTGCCTACAAGCACGTGCCGCTGATGGAGGCCAACCCGCTCGAGGCGGTCCGCAACAACGCGATCGCCACCCGCGTCACCGCCGAGACCGCCGCCGCCTCCAAAGTCGAGCGCTTCGTCCTCATCTCCACCGACAAGGCGGTCAACCCGCAGACGGTGATGGGCGCCTCGAAGGCGATGGCCGAGTGGATCGTCGAGGCGGCCGGGCACAAGTACCCGGAGACGCGCTTCGCCTCGGTCCGCTTCGGCAACGTGCTCGCCAGCTCCGGCAGCGTGGTGCCGATCTTCCGCAGCCAGATCGAGCGCGGCGGCCCGGTCACCGTCACCCATCCGGAGATGACCCGCTACTTCATGACGATCCCGGAGGCGGTGCAGCTCGTGATCCGCGCCGGCGACCTAGGCGCCGGCAAAGGCGACGTCTTCGTCCTCGACATGGGCGAGCCGGTGAAGATCGTCGACCTTGCCCACAACATGATCCGGCTGGCGGGCTACGAGCCGGAGCGGGACATCGCCGTCGAGTTCACCCAGCCGCGGCCGGGGGAGAAGCTGCACGAGGTGCTGTTCGGCGACATCGAGGAGTGCCGGCCGACGGCGGCGAAGCGGATCAACCGGGCGGTGCGGCAGGTGCCGCTCGACCAGGAGTGGGTCGAGTCGACCCTGAACGGGCTGGAACACCTGGTTCTGGCCGGGGACGAGGCTAATTTGGCGGAGCGAGTGGTGGAGATGATCGCCTCGCCGGGTGGGGACGCTGCGGCGGTCGTCCCCAACGAATAGCCTCTCGCAGCCACTTTGGTCCATGTGATCGAACAAATCGGCGCCTTCGCCGGCCTGGCGGCGTTCCTCGGCCTTGCCGTGTTGGCGCTGCTCTCCTTCACCCACGGGCGCGACATCCGCCGCCTGCGCGACTGGGCGGGCTCGGCGCCCGAGCGCGACGCCGAGCGCAAGGAGCAGACCTCGACGATCGCCGCCCAGCGGGCGGAAGAGCTGCGGGCGCTGGAGGAGACGCGGACGGCCGAACAGCAGGCGGTCAGCAGTCGCGAGGAGCGCCGGCGGCGGCGCGAGGAAGGCCTGCCCGAACAGACTGTGGGCGAGCGCCTGCGGGGCAGGTTCTCCGGCTTCGGCGAGTGGGCGGCGCGGCCGAGCTCGCTGGTGGCGCTCTTCGTCGTCGTCCTGGTGATCGTCGGCGGCATCGTCTTCCTGGCGATCGGCGGCTCTGGTGGCGGCAACGGGAGCGGCAAGCAGGCGGCGGCGAAGCTGAAGCCGAGCGAAATCAAGGTCACCGTGCTGAACGGGACCGCGGTGCCGGGACTGGCCGCCACCTTCGCCGACAAGGTCGAAGGCAAGGGCTTCGAGCGCGGCGCCGTCACCAACAGCAAATCCAGCTTCGCCACCAGCGTCGTCATGTTCAAGCGCGGCCACAAGCCGGAAGCGCGCATGGTGGCCAAGCGGCTGCAGATCTCGAAGCTGCAATTGATGACCGGGGAAATCGAATCCGTCTCGGCTGGGGCCCCCGTCGCTGTGATCGTCGGCGAGGACAATGCCGAAGCGGCGGGATAAGGGCAGGGGGCTCCTCTCCCCGCGTCCCGCGCTCGTCTTCGCCCTCCTCGTTCTCGCCACGGTAGCCGCCTTCGCCTACGCCCAGCGGGTCAAGCGCGACCCGCTCGTGCTCGACCGCGTCACCTTCGTCGGCGCCCCGCACGTGAAGGGGACGAAGCCGGTCCACAGCTTCACCCCCAACAGCGACTGCCGCTTCGACAAGATCCGGATCCGTTTCCGCACCACCGTCTCGGGCCAGGGCACGGTGCAGGTGGTCAAGCCCGGCGGGCGCGTCGTCCTCACCCTCGCCCGGAACCAGTTCCTCAAGCGCTACAGCTTTCACACCTACTACTGGGACGGGCATCAGCGCAACGACGGCATCGCACCGCCGGGCCGCTACAAGCTGCGGGTCAAGTTCGACGGCCGCACCCTGGTGACGGGAGGCGCGATCCGCCTGCACCGCGCGCCGAGGCACGCCAAGTCCCACTGCACGACGAAGGCCGGCGCCGGCGGAGTCAGCGCAGGGCCGCAGGGGTCGAAGCCGTGAGCGGCTTCCTCGCCGGCGCCGGCGTCCTCATCGCCGCCGCGGCCAGCGCCGCCGCGATCCTGCTGCCACCGGGCCGGCAGCGTTCGGCCGCGATGCTGCTGGCGCTGGCCCTCTTCCCGGTCCTGATCGTCGGCGACCAGTGGCACAACCCGCAGATCGTCGACCTGCGCCACCACTCCGCTCGCCTCATCGCCGCGCTTGCGATTGCAGCCATCATTGTCGGTGCCCTTGCCTACGCCTTCCGCCGTTGGCGGATGCTGCTGCCGCTCGCCGTCATCTTCGCGCTGCCTTTCCGCGTGCCGCTCCACGCGGGGGGCGAATCGGCCAACCTGCTGGTGCCGCTCTATCTGGTGATCGCCGGAGGCGTAGTCGCCGCCCTGCTGCGAGACTGGGTGGCTCCTCGGGCGGGTGGCGCGGATTTGGGGGACCGCCCCGACAGGGGTGGTGGCGCCAAATCGGCGACAGGACCCGCCCGCTGGCTACCCCCCGTCCTCGCCGTAGTGGTGGTCCTTTACGCGGTTCAGACGTGGTACTCAGCTGACTTCTCGAAGGGGCTGCAGAACGTTTGCTTCTTCTTGGTGCCGTTCACGGTGGCGTTCGCGCTGCTTCAAGACGTCAAGTGGGACCGGCGGCTGTTGAAGTGGGTGCTGATCGTGGTCGGGGTGGAGGCGACTGCCTTCGTGCTGATCGGGAGCGTGGAGTACGTCACGCGTGGCCTCTTCTGGAACAGCCAGATCATCAGGTCGAATGAATTCCACACCTACTTCCGGGTCAACTCGGTGTTCTGGGACCCGAACATCTACGGGCGCTACCTGGGGCTGGTCACGGTCATCGCTGCCGCAGCGATGCTGTGGGCGCGAACGCGCAACACGTTCTGGCTCCTCAGCGGCCTGATCCTCGTCCTCTGGCTCGGCCTCGTGCCGACCTTCTCTCAGTCGAGCTTCCTGGCGTTGCTGGCGGGCCTCGCGATGCTGGCGGCGATTCGCTGGAGCTGGCGATGGACTTTGGGCGTGGTCGTCGTCGGTGCGATCGGAGCGGTCCTCGTCGTCCTCCTGGTCGGCGGTTCAGGAAGGCTCACCCCCGACCGTCTCAACGTGGACCTCAGCGGCCGCGGCAGCCTCATCTCCGGCGGCGTCGATCTCTTCGGTGAACGCCCGATCGAGGGCTACGGCTCGGGCTCCTTCCAGGCGGCATACCGCGAACACCGCAAGAACCAGAACACCCCCGTAACGGTCTCCCACACCGAGCCGGTCACCGTCGCAGCCGAGCAGGGCCTCATCGGCCTGATCGCCTACGCGGCCTTGATCATCGTCGCGCTATGGACTCTCGGATCAGGGCTCTGGGCCGCTCGGCCGGCGGGTCCTGTCGCCGATTTGGTGCCACCACCCCTATCGGGGCGGTCCCCCAAATCCGCGCCACCCGCCGGACAGGCCGCCAGGGCAGCAGTCCTAGCGGCCTTTGCCGCGTTGCTTGTGCACACCCTGGCTTACGCCGGGTTCTTTGAGGACCCGATCACCTGGGTCCTCCTAGCTGTCGGGGCGTCTCTCGCTACTGCAACCCCCTTGGGGGAATCCGCAGTCCGCGAACCCGCGTAGGGTCATCTCGTGCCAGAGAGCCCCGAAGCTCCCCGGCAGGGCATGTCGGGATACCTGCGCCGTCTGGCGACGACCGGCGCCGCCTACACCGCCGCCAGCATCTTCTCCAAAGTCATCGCGGTCGCCCTGCTGCCGCTCTACACGCGGTACCTGACCACGACCGACTACGGCGCCGCCGAAGTCCTCTTCGCGGCAGTCGTCTTCGCCAGCATCGTCGTCCGCCTCGGCCTGATCGAGGCGATCCTGCGCTTCTACTACCTCGATGAGGAGGACCCGCGCGAGGTTGTGCGCAGCACCTTCGCCGGGCTCTTCTGGTTGGCGACGATCGGCGCCCTCGTCCTCCTGCCCTTCGCCGGGCCGCTCTCGGAAGCGCTGCTCACGAAATCCGCCCCCGGCCTGATGCGAATCGCGATCGGCGGGCTCTGGGTGCTGACGATGTGGGAGTTCATGCTGACCCTGTTCCGGCTCGAGGAGCGCGCCCAGGCTTACTTCGTGACGACGCTCCTCAACGTGCTCGCCGCGATCGGCCTCACCGTCGTCCTCGTGGTCGGCTTCGAAGACGGCGCCCGCGGGCTGCTGCTCGGCAGCTACGCGAGCGGCGGCGTCTTCGTCCTCGGCCTGATCGTCCTCCAGTGGCGCCGGCTCTCGCTGCGCTTCGACCCCGCCCTGCTGCGCCGCCTCTTCCGCTTCGGCCTGCCGACGATGCCCGCCGAGGCCTCCCTCTACCTGCTCAACTTCGTCGACCGGCTGATCATCGTCCGCTCGCTCGGCCTCGCCGAGGCGGGCCTCTACTCCTTGGCGGTGAAGTTCGCCCAGGCGGTCAACGTCCTCGTCCGCGGCTTCCAGCTCGCCTGGCCGCCGCTCGCCTACTCGATCCGCGACGACGGCGAGGCCCGGCGCGCCTACGCCGTCGTCGTCACCCTCTTTGCCGCCGGCTGCGCCTGGGTCGTCGCCGGGATGTGGCTGTTCTCGCGCTGGATCGTCCGCGCCCTCGCCGCACCGGAATTCTTCGCCTCCTACGAGGCGATCGGCCTGATCTCGACCGGCGTCACCCTCTACGCCCTCTACCTGGTCCTGGTCGTGATCCTCGGCCGCACCGGCCGCACCGGGTTCAACTTCCCGGCGGCGATCGGCGGCCTCCTCGCCAACGTCGCGCTCAACCTCGCGCTGGTGCCGGCGCTCGGCATCGCCGGCGCCGGCCTCGCCCTCGTCATCTCCTACCTGGTGGTGCTGGGGCTGATGTACGTGTTCACCCAGCGCCTCTTCCCGGTGCCCTACGAGTGGGGTCGCCTACTCCGCGTCATCGCCACCGTCGCCGTCCTCGTCGGCGCCGGCGAACTGCTCGTCCCCACCTCCGGTGCGCTCGGCCTGCTGATCCGCGCCGCTCTCTTCGCCGCCTACCCCCTGGCCCTCTTCATCACCGGCTTCTTCAGCGAAGGCGAACGCCGCTGGCTGGCCCGCCTCCGCGACCCGGGCGCAGTCATCGCCGCCCTCGCCTCCTTGCGAGCCGAGCCCGCCATGGTCGACGGCCGCGTCCCCGAGACCTACGAGGCCGAGCAGCTAGACGAAGACGCCCGCCTCTGACGGATCAGACCCGAGGGCGGTCGCGGATCGATTCGCCGCGGTCGGGGAAGAGCGCCTGTCTCGCGTGAGCACAGTAGATCTGCGCCGGCTGGTTGGGGAGGACAGTTGCAACCAGGGCTCGGATTGCGTATGACCACGCGGTGAGCGCCCGCACCGCCAGCGCCGCCGCCCACCCGTGGTGCTTGCGCATGTACAGATCGCGGTTGCGATGGAATTCGACGATGCGGGGGAGGCCCTTGGCGAGGTCGGTGGAGAGCTGGTCGTGGTGGACGGCCTCGGCAGCCGGGACGAAGAGCGAGTGCCAGCCGGCGTCGGCCAGGCGCTTGGCGAAGTCGCACTCGTCGTAGTAGACGAAGAACGCCGGGTCCATGTAGCCGACTTCCTCCGCCGCCTCGCGGCGGACCAGCAGCGCGCTCGACTGGCCCCAGTCGACTCGCCGCGTCTCGGTGCCCTTGCTCTGCACGGTCAGCCAGCGATGCAGGAACAGCGCCCCGGCCGCCGCCGTCCCGACTCCAGGGAAGCGCCAGGCGCAGGGGACGGGACGACCAGCCGAGTCGAGCAGCTGCGCCGTCGCCGCGGCCGCTTTCGGGTCGGCGTCGAGGGCGGCAACCAGCGCCTCCGCCGCCCCCGGTCGCAGCTCGGAGTCCTCGTTCAGAAGCAGGCAGTACCTGCCTCGCGCCTCGCGCATCAGGGTCGAGTCGTTCTCCGCCTTGCCCGCCTGCCGCTCCAGCGCGATCAGCCGGATCTCGCCGCCGAGCGCCTGCACCGCCTCGGCCGAGCCGTCGTCGGAGGCGTTGTCGAGGACGAGGACCTCGCGCTCCACGCCCTCGGGATGGGTGCGCTCGATCGAGGCCAGGCAGGCGAGCAGGTACTCGCGGCCGTTCGTGTTCACGACGCAGTAGGAGAGCGCGGGGGCCAAGGCGGTCACGATAATCCGCCGCTCCGGATAACCGCTAATCGATTTGCAGAAATTCTGTGAAGGTCCAACTCGTCGATCCCTCTGCGTTCACGCCGCCCTACGACCGCGCCCTCGCGGCCGCGCTTGCCCGCGCCGGCGCCGAGGTCGAGCTGCTGACCACGCGCTTCCTCTACGGGCCCGTGCCCCCGGCGGAGGGCTACGAGGTCGACGAGCGCTTCTACCGCCGCAGCGCCGCCCGCGGGCTCAGCGCCCGGGGGCGCCTCCCGTTTAAGACGGCCGAGCACCTCGGCGACATGCTCCGCTTCCGCCGGGACGCCGCCGCCGACGTCGTCCACTACCAGTGGCTGACGATCCCGGGCCTCGACGTTCGCCTGCTGTCGCCGCTGCGACCGCGGGTGATGACCGCCCACTACATCCTGCCGCCGCGGCCGAGCCGCCGGGCGGTCCGCTCCGCCCGCCGCCTCTTCGACAGCATGGACGCCGTCGTCGCCCACTCCGAGCACGGCGCCGCCCGCCTCCGCGGCGAGGTCGGGCTCGACCCGTCCAAGGTCCGCGTCATCCCCCACGGCGCGTTCGACTACCTGACCAGGCTGCCCGAGGAGAAGCCGCTGCCGGCCGAGCTGGAGGGTGCCGAGGGGACCGTGGTCCTCTCCTTCGGCCTGCTTCGCCCCTACAAGGGGATCGAGAACCTGCTCGAAGCCTTCCGCCGGGTGCCCGACGCCGAGCTCTGGATCGTCGGCAACCCGCGCGTGGACGTCGGGCCCCTGCGCGAGCTGGCCGGTGGCCGCGTCCGCTTCGTCACCCGCTTCGTCGAGGACGCCGAGATCCCGGCGATCTTCCGCCGCGCCGACCTTGTCGTGCTGCCGTACCTGGATGCCGAGCAGTCGGGCGTCCTTTACACCGGCCTCGCCTTCGGCAAGCCGCTGCTGTTGAGTGCGGTCGGCGGGTTTCCGGAAGTGGCCGAGACCGGCGCCGCCCGGCTGGTCCCGCCCGGCGACACCGCGGCGCTCGCCTCGGCCCTGGAGGAACTGACGAGCGACGCGGCCGCCCGCGCCGAGCTCTCCGCCGCCGCGACCCGCGCCGCCGCCGGCCCCTTCTCCTGGGACGAGGCCGCCCGCCGCACGCTCGACCTCTACCGCGATTTGCTGGAGGCGCGGGCGTGACCACCCTCGCCGCGATCCTCTTCTGGCTCAGTGCCGGCCTGCTCGTCTACACCCACCTCGGCTACCCGCTGGTGCTGTCGGGGCTGGTGCGACTGAAGAAAGAGCGGCGGCCTTTTAAGCTGCGCGGCACGGGTTCCGGCCCAGAGCATCTCCCAACGGTCTCGCTGATCATCCCCGCCTATGACGAGGAGGAGGTGATCGCCGCCAAAGTCGCCAACGCGCTCGCGCTCGAATACCCGCGCGACCGGCTGCAGGTGATCGTCGCCTCCGACGGTTCATCCGATGCCACCGCCGCCCGCGCCCGCGCCGCCGGCGCCAGCCTCGTCCTCGAGCTGCCCCCCGGCGGCAAGGTCGCCGCACTCAACGCCGCCGCCGAGCAGGCCGCCGGCGACGTGCTGGCCTTCTCCGACGCCAACAGCGTCTGGAAGCCCGATGCGCTGAAGCAGCTCGTCGTCCCCTTTGCCGACCCCGCCGTCGGCTACGTCTGCGGTCGCGTTCGCTTTCTCGACCCCGAGGGCAACAACCTCGAGGGCGCCTACTGGCGCTACGAGATGGCGGTGCGGGAAATGGAGTCGGCGCTGGCCGGCGTCACCGCCGGCAACGGCGCCATCTACGCGGTCCGCCGCGACGCCTACATCCCCCTCGCCCCCTCCGGCAGCCACGACCTCAGCTTCCCCTTCCTCCTCGCCAAACGCCGCCTGCGCTCGCTCTACGCGCCCAACGCCCGCGCCGAGGAGAAGATGGTGCCGACGATCGAGGGCGAGTTCGAGCGCAAACGGCGGATGATGGTCGGCCTCTGGGACATCGTCGTCGGCGAAGGAATGCTCTCGCCGCGCCGCTACCCGCCGCTGTTCGCCTTCGAGATCGCCTCCCACCGGCTGCTGCGGTACCTCAGCCCGCTGCTGCACCTCATCGCCCTCATCGCCAACGCCTTCCTGCTCGGCGCCGGCTGGTTCTACGTACTCGCCTTCGTCCTCCAGCTCGCCCTGATCGCCGCCGCCCTGCTCGGCCGCGCCATCCCGATCATCCCCTTCCGCGTTGCCCGCTACTACGCGCTGACCACCGCCTCGATCGCCGCCGGCCTCTGGGACCGCTTTCGCGGCGGTGCCGGAGGGCGCTGGGAGAAGGCAGCAGGAACCCGCTGATGCCGCGCGCCTTCGACATCCTCATTGCCGCGATCGCCCTCGCGATCCTCTCGCCGGTTCTCCTGATCGCCGCGATCGCGATCAAGCTGACCAGCTCCGGGCCGGTGATATACCGCCAGCGCCGCGTCGGCCTCGGTGGCCGCGAGTTCGAGATGTGGAAGCTGCGGACGATGGTCAGGGGCTCCGACCCGGTGGGGGTCGGCAAGGTCGTCTACCGCGACGACCCCCGCGTCACCGGCCCCGGCCGCTTCCTCCGCCGCACTTCGCTCGACGAGATCCCGAACCTGGTCAACGTCCTCCGCGGCGAGATGGCGATAGTCGGCCCCCGCCCGACGATCCCGACCCAGGTCGAGTCCTACACCCCCCACCAGAAACGCCGCCACGAGGTGCTGCCCGGGATCACCGGCTGGGCCCAGGTCCAGGGCCGCGCCGGCATTCCCTGGGAGGAGCGGATCGAGCTCGACGTCTGGTACGTCGACCACCGCACCCCCGCCCTGGACCTCCGCATCCTCCTCCGGACCGTGTACCTGGTCCTAACCGGCCAAGGTCTAGCCCCCGACTGAACTGCATCAACTTCTACTTCTGCTGGGTGTAGAAGTTGATGCAGTTCGAGAGTGGGGAGACCACATAGGGTTTGCGACATGACCGATCGCCCAAAGGTCTCGCTGCGCCCGTTCCGGCTTGAGGACGTGCCAGCTGTGCACCGCTGGTTCAACAACCCGGAGGCGACGAAGACGCTGATGGAGCAGCGGGACGAGTTCACGCGGGAGCAGGCCGAGGCCTGGACGCGGCGGGCGATGGACGACTCCGGCGAGGACCGCAAGTTCGCGATCGAGGTCGAGGGCTACGACGAGCCGGTCGGCTTCACTGCCCTTTACGGGCTCTTCCGCCAGACCGCGCCCGAGCTCGGTGCGCTGATCGGCGACGACGTGCGCGGCAAGGGGGTCGGCCGCCGCGCCGAGGCGCTGACGATCGCCAAGGCCTTCGACGAGTACGGCGCCCACCGCGTCTACGGCCGCATCCCCGCCCGCAACGAGGTGGCGAAGAAGACGGTCGCCGGGCTCGGCTGGAAGCACGAGGGGACGATGCGTGCCCACCTCGCGCGCAGGGACGGCCCGCCGGACGACTGCGAGGTCTGGGGCGTGCTCCCCGACGAGTTCCGCACCGCAGCCGCGGACCTGCTGCGGTGAGCTTCGCCGCCAAGGCCGAGCTGATCGAGGACCGCGGTGAGGCTGCGGCGGGCGACGAGTTCTTCCGCTCGCGCCCTTTTCTCGATGCCGAGGGAGTTACCCACACGCTCCGCATCGAGAGCGACGAGAGCGAACTGCTGGCTCCTCTGATCGTTCGCGAGATCGAGGGAACCGATGAGCGCGACGCGATCTCTCCCTATGGATATCCGGGAATCGTGGCCGGGGGGAGCCGGGGGTATACCCGCCGGAGCAACAGCGGGGAGGCTCCGTCGGATATACCCCCGGCTCCTTCCAACCTCGATCCGGCGGCGATCGACTGGGAGGGCACGGGCCTGGTCAGCATCTTCGTTCGTCACACGCTCGAGCCTGCGCTGTTGGCTGGTACCACCGAGCGGAACGTTGTTCAGATCGCCGACCCGAGCTTGCCGCCGAAGAGCCGGCCGAGCGATCGCCGTCAGGTGCGGCGCAATCTCGAAGCCGGCTACAAGCTGGAGCTGGTCCCCGGACCCGAGACCAGTGCCGAGCAGCGTGCGGGTTTCCTCGATGTCTACGAGCAGACGATGCGCCGTACCGGGGCTGCTGACCATTACCTCTTCGGCGCGGCCTACTTCGAGCGCGTCCTCGAAGCGCTCCGCACCTGGCTCGCTCTCGCCTACGACCCCGAAGGCTCGATCGCCGCTGCCTCGATCGCAGCCGTCAGCGACGGCTACCTCCACTACTACCTCAGCGGCAGCGCCGATTCGCACCTGCGCGAGGCGCCGATGAAGAACGTCGTCAGCCGTCTCGTCGAACATGCCGCGGAGCTCGGCCTGCCCCTCAACCTCGGCGGCGGCATCCAGCCCGGCGACGCGCTCGAGGAGTTCAAGCGCGGCTTCGCCAACCGCCGTCGGCCATGGCTCACCTCAGAGCTGATCTGCGACGCCGAGAGGTACGCGCAACTGAGCAGCGGTCGCGAGGCGGGCGGCTTCTTCCCCGCCTATCGCGCCTGAGTTGCTATTCGGACTTCTTCGCCGGTTCCGGTTCTTCCGGTTCCGCCGGCGTCGGGCCGGTGAAGGGGAAGTACTGGACCGGCTCACCGCCGTATTTGCCCCACGTCGCCTTGCCGAAGGCGCGGATCGCATCGAGCGTCGCCGCCCCCTCATAGCCCGGGCAGCCCAGCAGGTTGGTCCAGGTCGTCGCGGCGACGGCGTAGTTCATTTTGGTGTTCGGGAAGAACAGCGTCGCCCCGTACATCTCGTCGTAGAGGCCCTTCAGTTCCCGCTGGTCTTTTTCTGAGATGTCAGGGAAGTACTGGATCTCCATCCGCCCGTGCTCCAGCGAGTGGACGAAGTCGATCGGTTCCGGCATTTCGAAGTAGGCACCGTCGGCCTGCTGGTAGGGCGGTTCGACGTGGGGGCCGGAGGTTGGCGGGTTGGTTTCGTAGTGAGGTTCGGGCGAGCCGGGCGGAATATGCTCGTGTCCCTCGTCCTTGAGGTGCAGTTCCAGGTAGCAACCGGCTTTTTCCGCCGCCTTTTTCAGGTTCGTGATCTTCGGCGGCGGTGGGATGATGCCGGTCCGTTCGTCGGGCTGGACCCCGTTGGTCGAGCCGATTTCGGTGTTGAGGTTGATGTGGGCGCCGCCGGCATCGGCTTCGCCGGGACGCGTACCCCCGCTGCTTTCGCTGCTGCCGCCGCTGGCGACGATGAAGATCACCACCGCGACCGCGAGGATCAACGCCGCGACGACCGCGTAGCCGATGATCAGCCGGTTGCGGTTCGGTTTCTCCCCGCCTTGTTCGGCATCGATTCGCTCCTGCCGGAGCTGCTCCCTGTCTTTCCCACCCTCGGCCATCGGACTGAAAGCCTAATCGGCTCGCTCCATTTCGGCGGCGTCGCCGCGCACCCGCTCCCAGGGACGCGAGGCCCTCAGAGCACCCAGGACCGCCCGCGTCGCCGGCGCCCGGTTCAGCGCGTAGAAGTGGATGCCCGGCGCCCCGGCGATCAGCAGCTCGGCGCACTGTTGCGCGGCGTAAGCGATGCCGAGCTCGAACTCCCGCTCGGGGTCGCCGCCGGCCGCCTCGAAGGCGGCCTCCAGCGGTGGTGGGATCGTCGCGTCGCAGAGCTCGCAGATTCGCTTCGTCTGGGCGAAGCTGGCGACGGGAATCACGCCGGCGAGGATCGGGACCTCGATTCCCCGCGCCCGCGCCGCCCGCACGAAGTCGAAGTAGACCTGGTTGTCGAAGAAGAGCTGGGTGATCAGGAAGCCGGCGCCGGCGTCGACCTTCGTCTTCAGGTAGCGCAAGTCGGTCTCCGGGTCAGGCGCATCCGGGTGCACCTCGGGGAAGCAGGCGCCGCCGATCCCGAAGCTCCAGCCGGAGGTGATGAAGGCCGCCAGCTCAGCCGCGCTCCCCAGCCCTCCCTCGGGCTGGACGAAGTCCTCCTGCCCCCGCGGCGGGTCGCCGCGCAGCGCGAAGACGTTCTCGATCCCGGCCGCCTCGATCCGGTCCAGCGTCGCGCCCAGACCCTCGGTCGTCTCGCCGACGCAGCTGAGGTGGGCCATCGTCTCGAAGCCGAGCTCGTCCTTCAGCGCCGCCGTGATCTCGACCGTGCCGTCGCGGGTCGAGCCGCCGGCACCGTAGGTGACCGAGACGAAGTCCGGCTCCAGCGCCCGCAGCTCGCGCGCCGTCTCGTAGAGCTGCTCGGTCGCCGCCGCCGTCTTCGGCGGGAAGAACTCGACCGAGAAGGTCGGCCTCCGCTCAGCGATGATTTCGTCAATGCGCACGGGATGAGGGTAGCCGTCCCGCTCGTCCAGGCGTCAGCCGGCGGCTGCGAGAAACGCACTCGTGCCTAGTTAGAAACCTTCGAAGGCAAGTGCTTTACATCGATTGCCACCGTGGGAAGCTGATGGCCAGATCAAAAAAGAAACAGCGAGTGACATGAATCACCTGCTGTTTCGTTACTCAGCGCGGCGGGGGCACGTGCAGTTGGCTGGTTTAGGAGGGACGCGGGTGATCAAGCAATCCGCCGCAAAGGGACGATTTTCAGAGAACGACGGGGCTCCAGCCACCGGGTTGGCGACCCTCGAGGTCCTGCGGCTGCTCAGCAGCGGGGCCAACGGTGCGATCCTGATGGCTCTGGGGGACGGCCCCCTGCGAACGAGGGAGCTCACCGAGCGGGTGCGCGGCTACGCCCCACGGACCGTCTACCGCTACACCGGCAAGCTGGTCGGGGCGGGGCTGGTCGAACGACACGAGGAGCCGGGCGTGCCCTCGAAAGTGACCCATAGCCTCACTCGGCCCAGCGGTCAGGAGCTTCACGATCTGCTGGAGGCCTATGCGGAGGCTTCGTTGAGGCGGCTGCCCAGTGGGGAGATCTGCGCTTACGCCTGGGGCTCGTTGCTCTCCTCGCCCATCTTTGGGAATCGGGGATGGTCGACGAACTGAACATCGAACCGCGCTCGCTGACGGAACTCTCCCGCGGCCCCCATGGTCTCAGCTATCACCAGGTCAGCCGCCGTGCCAACCTGCTTGCGATCGGCGGCTTCATCCAGGAGTGGCCGAGTTCGGGCGCGCGGCGGCCCTATGCGCTGACTGACAAGGCCCGGCGGGCGATGGCCCTTATCGTCGGCATCGGGCGCTGGCGCCGGCACGCCGTCCCAAAGGGCAAAACGGGGTTGGATGCCCCTGAAGCAGCAACGGCGCTGCGGGCGGTGCTGCCGCTGGCCGTCCTTCCGGAGCATGGAGGGAAGAGCTTCGGGATCGGCGTCGCCGAAGAGGAGGTGTGGGCGAGCGTCGGGCTGGACGGCAACATCCGTTGCTCCGCCTCCCCGCCACCGCACCTTGACGGCCACGCCCGGGGAGGAGTGAAGATGTGGATCGACACGCTCCTCGACGGTCCTCCAGAGAAGCTGAGCACCGACGGCGACGGCCACCTTATCCGCACTTGCCTCTTGCGGCTGCACGCGACGCTGTGGACGAGATGGGCGAGGCCTCCGATCCCTGATTCATCCTGAAGAAGAACCGCGCCGACGCTGCTTTCAGCGCTGTTTGCGGGAACGTCGTGCGGCCACCCCTAGCGCGGCGGAGGGGAGAGAGCTACATTGATCCTGTGACCGGGAGAGACCGGTTCCCGCGGAAGCCCAGCGGGAAAGGGTCTCGAAGGTGACGCCACGAGCTTCTAAGCGCGAAGGCTACGCGCGAGGCAGGCCCCGAGCGTCACCCCCGGTCGCGTGGGGGTTTTGCGGGGCCGTGGTTTACGGTGAGCACGGGGTGGGGGCCCCGCCCCACCCCACCGGCGACCCGGGCGCCACCCCCCCGGGGGCCCGGGGGCGCCGCGGGAC
>JBQCHH010000009.1:0-11243 GCA_051954855.1 Solirubrobacterales bacterium
CTCAACATCGAGCCATAGGCGAGATGTGCCGAGGGACCATCACCGGCACCCCCTCTATCGACGCACCTACGGCGCCGTCACCGCCCACTGGCCGTAGGCGTAGTAGGCGCCGGATTCTTTGGCTTTGGCAACCAGGCCGAAGCCGAGGCGGGTGTTGCTCTCCGCCGTCAGCGGTTCTTTTTCGTCGAGGTTTTCGCTCGTGGTGATGTAGATGCAGAGGTTGCCGCCGGTGGCCTGCGGGGTCTGCGAGTTGCCGCCGCCGAGGCCGCCGCAGTTGGCGGTCGTTTCGCCCGCTTTCAGCACCGTCACCGTCGCCGCGTTCAGCAGCGGGAACTGGAAGCTGGCGGCACCGCGGGTGGTGTCGCCTCCAGCAGCGGCGGTCGAACCGAGGTCGAAGACGCCGCGCAGCGTCTGGCCCGATTTCAGCGTCCCCAGCAGCGGCGCCACTTCGGGGCCGAGCTTGCCGAGGGTCACCGATTCTTTGCCCAGCTTCGCCGTCGTCACCGCTTCGTTGGCCAGCTTGTTGGTGGTGACGACGCCGTTCTTGATCTTGCTCGCGATCACGGCACCTTCGCCGAGCTTTTCGCTGCTGATGATGCCGTTGCCGAGGTTGCCCGGCAGCACCGCGTTGGCGCCGAGCTTGCCGGCGGTAACGGCCTTCGGGGCGATCTTGCCCGCGGTCACGGCGCCCTTGCGCAGGGCGGCGGGCGTGACAGCGCCCTTCTTCAGCTGCGCCGCGCCGACGCTGTGCTTCGGCAGCCCGGCGGCGATCGCGGCGCCGCCGAGGGCGATGAAGAGCGCGATCGTCGCTACGACGTTCGCGTAGTTGAGCTTGGGATGGGGAATTCGCATCAAAATTGGCTCCTCTCTTGGGTGACTGGACCACCATTCGCGGCCTTCCTGCTGAAGCCCTGCGTTTGATCGGGCATACTTCCCCAACATGGATCCGGTCGATTTGATTTGGAGGAATGGCGAGCTCGTCCCTTGGGAGGACGCTCAAACCCACGTGCTGAGCCACGGGCTGCACTACGGGACCGGCGTCTTCGAGGGCATCCGCTGCTACGAGACCTCGCGTGGGCCGGCGGTGTTCCGCCACGCCGACCATCTCGACCGGCTGGAGAAATCCGCCGAGCTCTACTACCTGGAGCTGCCGTACTCGGTCGAGGAAATCCGGCAGGCGACGCACGAGCTGCTGCGCCGCAACGGCCTCAACAGCGCCTACATCCGGCCGCTCGCCTACCGCGGCTACGGCAGCCTCGGCCTCTACGCCAAAGACGCCCCGGTCGACGTGATCATCGCCGCCTTCCCCTGGGGGGCCTATCTCGGGGAGGAGAGCAAGAACGGCGGCATCCGCGCCAAGGTCTCCAGCTGGCGCCGGATCAGCCCCGGCGGCTCGATCCCGCACGCCAAGGCCTCGGGCTCCTACCTCAACTCGATCCTCGCCAAGACCGAGTCGACCAACGCCGGCTACGACGAGGCGATCCTGCTCGACGAACGCGGCTTCGTCTGCGAGGGGTCGGGCGAGAACATCTTCGTCGTCCGCGACGGGCAGATCGTCACCCCACCGCAGGTCGCCTCGATCCTCGACGGGATCAACCGCAAGTCGGTGATCCAGATCGCCCGCGACCTCGGCTACACGGTGGTCGAGCGCGACCTCGCCCGCGCCGAGCTCTACCTGGCCGAGGAGGTTTTCCTCACCGGCACCGCGGCCGAGCTGGTCCCGGTCCGCGAGATCGATGACCACCCCCTCGGCGAACCGGGCGAGATCACCCGCCACGTGCAGGCCAAGTTCGAGGACGCGCTCTGCGGCAAGGCCGAGGAGTACCTGGAGTGGCTCGACTTCGTCGAGGCATCCGACGCCTCCGGTTCCCCTGAGTCAGAGTCTGGTTCTGAGTCGATCGGGCGAATTACCCCTGCCGCCTAGCGGCCGGCGCGGCTACGCCGCGCACCTGGGTCCCAGCGACCCATCCCGATCTTCGACTCGAAAGGCAGTAATCAGATGGAACAGGTAAAGCTCTACGACACCACCTTGCGCGACGGCATGGGCGGCCGGGGGATGTCTCTCTCCGTCGGCGAGAAGATCAAGGTCGCCCAGGCACTGGACGCGCTCGGGGCGCATTTCGTCGAGGCCGGCTTCCCGAGCAGCAACCCGAAGGAAGCCGAGCTCTTCGAGCGGCTGGCGGAAGTCGAGTTCGAGAACGCGACGATCGTCGCGTTCGGCATGACCCGCCGGCGTGACCGCGCTGCCGCCGACGACGAGGCGCTGACCGTCCTGACCTCATCCTTCGCGCCCGCGATCTGCCTTGTCGGCAAGAGCTCGCCCCTGCACGTCGACAAGGTGATCCGGGTCACCCGCGAGGAGAACCTGGCGATGATCGCCGACTCGATCGGCTACTGCCGCGAGCAGGGCAAGCGCCCGTTCTTCGACGCCGAGCACTTCTTCGACGGCTACCGGGAAGACAGCGCCTACGCGCTCGAATGTGTGATGGCGGCGGCCGAGGCGGGGGCCGAGAACGTCACCCTCTGCGACACCAACGGCGGCAGCCTGCCGAGCTTCGTCGCCGAGGCGACGGCGGTCGTCGTCGAGGCGGTCGGCGGGAAGGTCGAAATCGGGATCCACACCCACGACGATTCCGGCTGCGGGGTGGCCAACTCGCTTGCCGCGGTCGAAGCCGGCGCCCGCCTGGTCCAGGGCTGCGTCAACGGCTACGGCGAGCGCTGCGGCAACGCCAACCTGGCTTCGATCCTGCCGGCGCTGCAGCTGAAGATGGGCTTCGACGTGGTCACGCCCGAGCAGCTGGCGACCCTGACGCCGACCGCGCATTACCTCGACGAGCTCTGCAACCTGGCCTCCGACCCGGATCGTCCCTACGTCGGGCGCAACGCCTTCGCCCACAAGGCGGGGATGCACGCCGCCGGCGTCGCCGCCGACGCGAGCACCTTCGAGCACCTCGACCCGGCCGCCGTCGGCAACGAGCGCGACATCGTCGCCTCCGAGCTGGCGGGCAAGGCGACCGTGCGCAGCCAGGCGGAGCACGCCGGCATCGAGCTTGACGACGACGGGGCGACCCGGGCCGTGCAACGGCTGAAGGAGCGGGAGCACCGCGGCTACCACTACGAGGCGGCGCCGGCCTCCTTCGAGCTGCTGCTGCGGCGCGAGGCCGGCACCTACAAGTCGCTGTTCCGCCTCGAGAGCTTCCGCGTCGTGGTCGAAAAACACGCCGACGGTGAGGTCACCACCGAGGCGACGGTCAAAGTCGAGGTCGACGGCGAGCGCTACTTCGAGGCGGCCGAGGGCAACGGCCCGGTCAACGCCCTCGACAAGGCGCTGCGGGCGGCGATCGCCGGCAAGTACCCGCACCTCGCCGAGGTCGAGCTGACCAACTACAAGGTGCGGATCCTCGACGAAGCCCACGGCACCGGCGCTGTCACCCGCGTCCTCCTCGACTCGGCCGACGGCGAGCGGGAGTGGGGGACCACCGGTGTCTCCGAGAACATCATCGAGGCCTCATGGGAGGCGCTGGTCGACTCGCTGGAGTACGCCTTCCAGTGAGCACCGAGCAGATTCCGCTAGCCCAGCCGGATATCGGCGCCCGCGAGGAGGAGCTGGTGCTGGAGGTGTTGCGTTCCGGCCGGCTTTCCCTAGGCCCGATGGGGGAGCGCTTCGAGCGCGAGCTCGCCGCCTGGCTCGGGGTCGAGGACGCGGTGATGACCTCCAGCGGCACCGCCGCGCTTCACCTCGGGGTCCGGATGCTGGGCTGGGGACCCGGGGACGAGGTGGTGACCAGCCCCTTCAGCTTCGTCGCCTCCGCCAACTGCCTGCTCTACGAGGGCGCACGGCCGGTGTTTGTCGACGTCGATGAGGAGACGCTCGACCTCGACCCGGCCGCCGCGGCCGCCGCGGTCGGCGAGCGCACCGCCGGCCTGCTGCCGGTCCACATCTTCGGCTACCCGGCAGCGATGCCGGAGCTGGAGGCGTTGGCAGAGCGCCACGGCCTCGGCGTCCTCGAGGACGCCTGCGAGGGGCTCGGCGCGGTCGATTCCGAGGGACGCAAGGTCGGCGCCCGCGGCAACCTCGCCACCTTCGCCTTCTACGCCAACAAGCAGATGACGACGGGGGAGGGGGGGATGATCGTCCCCCGCGACGCCGACGAGGCCGCGCGCCTGCGCTCCGAGCGCAACCAGGGCCGCGCCGTCGACATGGGCTGGCTCGACCACGACCGCCTCGGCTTCAACTACCGCCTCTCCGACCTCGCCGCCGCCCTCGGCGTCGCCCAGGTCGAGAAGCTCGGCTCGCTCTTGGAGCGCCGCGCTGCCGTCGCCCGCCTCTATGAGGAGCGCCTGGCCGGGCTGGAGGGTGTGCGGACGCCGATCGCCGGCCGCGGCGCCGAGCTGCGCAGCTGGTTCGTCTACACCGTGCGCCTGCCGCAGGGGACCGATCGCGACGAGGTCGTCCGCCGCCTCGCCGAGCGCGGCGTCGCCTCCAAGGCCTACCTGCCCTGCATCCACCTCTTCCCGCACCTGCGCGAGCTCGGCTACCGCGAGGGCCAGTTCCCGGTCGCCGAAGCGGCTTCGGCCGAGTCGCTGGCGCTGCCCTTCTTCCCGGCGCTGAGCGGGGCGCAGGTGGATCGCGTCTGCCAGGAGCTCGCCGCCGCCCTCGGTCAAGCGCCGCGAACGGCATAATCGCCCGCCCATGGGACGCTTCCGCAAAGAGCCGGACCCTCGTTTCTGGCGCCTCAACCGCTCGCTGGCCTTCGATTCCTGGCTGGCGCCCTACGACATCGACCAGTCGAAGGCGCACGCCCGCGGCCTCTGCGGGATCGGCGTCCTCACGGAGGACGAGCTGGCGCAGATCGAGGCGGGGCTCGACCGCGTCCGCACCCGCATGGCCGAGCACGGCTTCGAGTTCGAGCCCGCCGACGAGGACATCCACATGGCGATCGAGCGCCTGCTAGGCGAGGAGATCGGCCCGCTGGCGGGCAAGCTCCACACCGGCCGCTCCCGCAACGACCAGGTCGCGACCGACGTGGCGATGGTCGTGCAGGCGCACTCGCTGCGGGCGATCAAGCTCTGCGGCGCGGCGATGCAGCGGCTGCTCGGCCTCGCCGAGCGCCATGCCGACTGGACGATGCCCGGCTACACGCACCTGCAGCGCGCCCAGCCGGTCTATCTCGGCCACCACCTGCTCGCTTACTTCTGGATGCTCGCCCGCGACGTGCTGCGCTTCCAGTTCGCCCTCGACAGCGCCGGCGTGATGCCGCTCGGCTCCGGGGCGCTGGCCGGTGTCAACTGGGAGATCGACCGCGAGGCGGTCGCCGCCGACCTCGGCTTCGCCCACGTCAGCCACAACTCGATCGACGGCTCCTCCAACCGCGACTTCGTCCTCGACTACCTCAGCGCCGCGTCGACCTGCGCGATGCACCTCTCGCGCCTGGGCTCGGAAATCGTCATCTGGTCGAGCAGCGAGTTCGGTTTCTGTGAGCTCGACGAGTCCTTCTCCTCGGGCTCCTCGATCATGCCGCAGAAGAAGAACCCCGACTCGGCCGAGCTCTTGCGGGCGAAGAGCCCGCGCGTCGCCGCCTCCCACCAGACGCTGCTCGGGGTGATGCACGCGCTGCCGCTCACCTACGGCAAGGACATGCAGGAGGACAAGGAGCCGCTCTTCGACGCGATCGACACGATCGAGGCCTGTCTCGACGCCACCGCCGGCATGCTCGACGGGATCGAGTTCCACCGCGAGCGGATGGAGGAGGCCTCCGGCGACGAGATGCTGGCGGCGACCGAGGTCGCCGACCTGCTGGTCCAGCGCGGGGTGCCGTTCCGCGAGGCGCACGGCATCGTCGGCGGGTTAGTCCGCGACGCGGTCGAGCAGGGCAAGTCGCTCTCCGAGCTGACCCCGGAGGAGCTGCGGCAGCGCTCCGAGCACCTCGACGACTCCTACTACGACGTGCTGCAGCGCAGCAGCTGGCTGGAGTCGAAGCGGATCGCCGGCGGCACCGGCTCGGTCCCGCTCGCCCGGCAGCTGGAGGAGGCGCACGAGACGCTGGCGGCCGTGCAGGCGCGCGTCGCGGAGGAGCGGGGCTGACGGAGGGGAAGCCCCCAGGGTCCGGCCGGGCCCAACGGCTCGCAGGGCCGTTGGGGGCTGATTTCTTCGACCGCTCGGTCCACGCGGTCGCCCGCGATCTGATCGGCTGCACGCTCCTCTACGAAGGCTGCGGCGGCCTCATCGTCGAGACCGAGAGCTATGAGGCCGGCGACCCCGCCTGCCACGCCTACGTCGGCCTCACCGAGCGGACCAAGGTCCTCTTCGGCCCACCCGGCTACGCCTACGTCTACCTCTCCTACGGGATCCACAGCCTGCTCAACGCGGTCGCCGAACCGGAGGGGGAGGCGGCGGCGGTGCTGATCCGCGCGCTGGAGCCGACCCACGGCGTCGAGGTGATGCGGAAGCGGCGCGGCGGCAAGTCCGACCACGAGCTCTGCTCGGGCCCTGGCAAGCTGACCGAGGCGCTCGGGATCGACCTCGGCGACAACGAAGCCGACCTCACCCAGGACCCCTTCCTGCTAGCGCCGCCGGAAGGCGCCCCGCCGGAGGTCGTCACCGGCCCCCGGATCGGGATCACCAAAGCCGTCGAGCGCCCCTGGCGCTTCTGCGCCGCCGGCAGCCGCTTCGTCTCCCGGCCCAAACCGCCGCTGCGCGGCTAACCGGCGGTGACGCCGCCTCCGCCGCCGCTTGGTTCCGGCGCGGCTTCGGGCGCCGGTTCGGCCGGGGCTTCCGGCGCGGCTTCGGGCGCCTGTTCCTGTTCCGGCGCCGGTTCGGCTTCGCCTTCGGGCGCTTCTGGTTCGCTTTCGGGTTCGGGTTCCGGCGCCGCTTCGTATTCGGTGCTTTCCGGCGCTTCGTAGCCTTCGGTTTCGCCCGGTTTGTACTTTTCGCCGGCTGCCTTGGCCGCCTTCTTCGCCGCCTTTTCGGCTTCGCGCTGGGCTTTGATTTCTTCCCAGGCGGAGATCACGCGGGACCAGATCAGGGCCGGGAAGGTGCCACCCATCACCGGGCCGCCGTTGTAGAGGGTGGTCATCGGCGTCGTCGTGTCCGGGTAGCCGACCCAGACACAGGCGGTGACTTCGCTCTGGACGCCGCCGCAGAACCATGCGTCGCCGTTTTCCTCGGTCGTCCCCGTCTTGCCCCACTCGCCTTCGGCCCCGGTCTGGGCGTTGGTGCCGGTGCCCCCGGCGACGACGGTTTCGAGGATGCTCTTCGTCTCTTCGATCTTTTCCCGGTTGAAGACCTGGTGGTGGATGACTTCGTTGTCGCCGCCCTTGATCACGTGGCCGTTCTTGTCGGTGACTTCGGTGAAGGAGACCGGGGTGTCGCCCGGGATCGGCGCGAGGCTGCCGCTGACGCGGTCGCCGTTGTTGCCGATCGTGCTGTAGGCGTAGGCCCAGCCGAGCGGGGAGACGCCTTCGTGCAGGCCGCCGAGCACCATCGCGGGGTTGGTCGAGATCGGGTCGCGGTAGCCCGCCTTGTGCACGGTGGCGGCGATCGAGCTGGTGCGGTCGTGGATGGTCTTGCCCTTCAGCCCTTCCAGCCCGAGCTGCGCGTAGATCGAGTTGTCCGAGTAGGTCGTCGCGCAGATGATCGAGCAGGAGCCGAGGTAGGAGTTTTCGTCGTTGTGGACGACGAACGTTTCTTCGCCGTGTTTGCCGAAGTGGAAGATCTGCGGCGCCGATTCGTAGACGGTTTCCGGCGAGATCCCCTCTTCGAGGGCGGTGATCAGGGTGAAGGGCTTGATCGAGGAGCCCGGCTGGCGGCGACCCTGCGTCGCCAGGTTGAACGGCTTGGTTTCGAAGTCGGGGCCGCCGACCATCGCCTTGATCCCCCCGTTGCGGTCGTCGATCATGACCACCGAGGCGGTCGCCGGCAGGGCGCCCATGTAGGAGCTGACCGCTTCTTCGGCCGCTTCCTGCAGCTTCAGGTCGAGAGTCGACTTGACTTTGAGCCCGCCGTAGAAGGCCTTCGAGGCGCCGTAGCGTTCGAGCAGCTGCTGGCGCAGGTAGGCGGTGAAGTAGGGGGCTTTGGAGTCGATGCGGGGGGGCTGGATGCTGCTTGGGGCGGGCAGCGCCTGCTGCATCCCTTCCCGCATCTGCGCTTCGGAGATGTAGTCGTGTTCGTACATCTTTTCCAGCACCAGGTTGCGGCGGCCGAGCGCGTTTTCGGGGTAGACCTTGGGGTCGAAGGCCGAGGGAGAGGCGATGATCCCGGCCAGCGTCGCGGCCTCCCAGGGCTCCAGGACGCTGGCGCAGGGCTCCTGCGGGGTGCCGCAGCCGGGATGGGCGGCGCCGAAGTAGGTGCGGGCGGCCGCCTCGATCCCGTAGGCGCCCTCGCCGAAGTAGATCGTGTTCAGGTACTCGGTGAGAATTTTGTCCTTGCTCCAGTGGTGCTCGAGCCGGTAGGCCAGCGCCGCCTCCCGGAACTTCTCCAGGATCGTGCGGCTGCCTTCGGCTTCGAGCGCGTTCTTGACGAACTGCTCGGTGATCGTCGAGGCGCCCTGCTGAGCGCTCTGGCTGAGAATGTCGCTGACCAGGGCGCGGGCGATCCCGTGGAAGTCGACGCCTTCGTGTTCGTAGAAGCGGGCGTCCTCGATCGAGACCACCGCGTTCTTGATGTTGGGGGAGATCTGGCTCGAGTTGAGGAGGATTTTGTTCTGTTCGCTGGTCAGCGTCCCCAGCGGTTCCCCGTTGTCGCCGTAGACCTCGCTGTTTTTCGAGGCCTTGTACTCGGCGAAGTTGTAGATCGCCGGCAGATCCTGGGAGATCGCGGCCATCATCCCGAAGATCATCGAGACGACGGCGAGGACGCCGAGCCCGAGCAGGACGAAGAGCACCCGCAGCTTCTTCAGGCGCGGTTTCGTTTTTTTCGGGGGCGGCGGTGGCCCCGGCGCAGTTGCCGAGACCGGGGGCGGGGGCGGAATCTCACCGCCGTCGCTTCGCCGGCGCTTTAGTCCTAAGACGGCCATTGAGGAGGGCAAGAAAGAGCGCTCGAGGTCTGTCGCGGACCGCCGAGCGAAGGCGGCAGTCTAGCATTGCCCCGATGTCGGACCTGGCGAGAAACGCCGTCGAGGTGCTGCCCGAGGGGCGCCTGGCAGAGCAGTTGGCGGGCGGAAAACCGCTGCGCGTGAAGCTCGGGATCGACCCCACCACCGCCGACATCCACCTCGGTCACACGGTCGTGCTGGAGAAGCTGGCCGAGTTCCAGCGGGCCGGTCACACCGTCGTCCTCATCATCGGCGACTTCACCGCCCGGGTCGGCGACCCCAGCGGCCGCTCCGCCACCCGTCCCGTCCCCACGGCCGAGGAGATCGAGGCCAACGCAGCCACTTACCAGGAGCAGGCCTTCAAGCTGCTCGACCGCGAGCAGACCGAGGTCCGCTACAACAGCGAGTGGCTGCGGATGGCGCCGGAGGCGCTGCTGGGGCTGCTGGCGCAGACGACGGTGGCGCGGCTGCTGGAGCGCGACGACTTCCAGAAGCGGATGGCGGCGGCGCAGCCGATCGCGGCGCTGGAGCTGCTCTACCCGCTGCTGCAGGGCTACGACTCGGTCGCGGTCGAGGCCGACGTCGAGATCGGCGGTACCGACCAGAAGTTCAACCTGCTCTTCGGGCGCGACGTCCAGACCGCCTACGGCCAGGCGCCGCAGTCGATCATGACCCTGCCGATCCTGGTCGGCACCGACGGCGAGCGGAAGATGAGCAAGTCGCTCGGGAACTACGTCGGCGTCACCGATGCGCCGGAGGAGATGTTCGGCAAGCTGATGAGCATCCCCGACGAGGCGATGGGCGACTATTACCGGCTGCTGCTCGGAGCCGAGCCGCCGGCGTCGCCGCCGAACGAGGCGAAGCGCGAGCTGGGGCGGCGGCTGGTCGACCGCTTTCACGGCGAGGGGGTCGGGGCGGCGGCCGAGGGGCACTTCAACCGCGTCTTCGTCGAGCACGCGGCGCCGGCGGAGATGCCCGAGGTGGACCTCGGCGAGTACCGCGCCGACGGCAACGGCCTCGTCCACCTGCCGCGGCTGATCGCCGCCGCTTTCGGCGTCAGCAGCAGCGAGGGGCGACGCCTGCTGCAGCAGGGCGGGGTCAAGCTCGACGGCGAGCCCCTGGCCGCAGAGCCTCTCGACCTCGATGTCGATAGTCTTGACGGGCACGTGCTGCAGGTGGGGAAGCGACGCTTCTGCCGCCTGAGGACCACCCCCTAGGCAAGCGGCCTCGGCAGTGCTATATTTTTTTGCCCTCTTGGGGCCGCCTCCGTGGCCCCAAGCGCTGAGAGCGGCGAGACCCGTCGCGGAGGCGCAGCGGTCTTTGAAAACTGAGCAGCGTGCACTCCGCGGACCCGAGCAACTGGTCTGCGGAATGTTTGAAGCCCGACCCATCTGGTGCGCCAGCGCGCCGGATGGTCTTGATTTACCTCGTCATGTCGGCCGTCGTATTTGTGTACTCGGCGGCCAACTGAGATATGACAGGCTCTCTGTAGAAGTACCTTTCACGGAGAGTTTGATCCTGGCTCAGGACGAACGCTGGCGGCGTGCTTAACACATGCAAGTGGTGCGACGAACCAGGGCTTGCCCTGGGGCAAAGCCGCGAACGGGTGAGTAACACGTGAGTAACCTGCCCCGATGACCGGGACAACCCGAGGAAACTCGGGCTAATACCGGATGTGGCGAACAGGCGTAAGCCTGTTCGCTAAAGGAAGCTTCGGCCTCCGCATTGGGAGGGGCTCGCGGCCCATTAGCTTGTTGGTGGGGTAACGGCCTACCAAGGCGACGATGGGTAGCTGGTCTGAGAGGACGATCAGCCACACTGGGACTGAGACACGGCCCAGACTCCTACGGGAGGCAGCAGTGGGGAATCTTGCGCAATGGGCGAAAGCCTGACGCAGCAACGCCGCGTGGGGGAAGAAGGCCTTCGGGTTGTAAACCCCTTTCAGTTGGGACGAAGCTTCGTCGGTTAATAGCCGGCCGGAGTGACGGTACCTTCAGAAGAAGCCCCGGCTAACTACGTGCCAGCAGCCGCGGTAATACGTAGGGGGCTAGCGTTGTCCGGAATCATTGGGCGTAAAGCGCGTGTAGGCGGTCCGGTAAGTCCGCTGTGAAAGTCGGGGGCTCAACCCTCGGATGCCGGTGGATACTGTCGGGCTTGAGTACGGAAGAGGCGAGTGGAATTCCTGGTGTAGCGGTGAAATGCGCAGATATC
>JBQCHH010000010.1:0-16982 GCA_051954855.1 Solirubrobacterales bacterium
AGGGCTGGCGTGCGTGATCGTCCAGCCCGGCGGCGTCTACGGCCCCGGCGACACCTCCTCGGTCGGGCAACTGCTGAATCAATTCCTCTCCGGGAAAATGCCACTGATGCCGTTCCCCGAGCTGGGGATCTGCCTCTCCCACGTCGAGGACATCGCCGGCGGCATCCTCCTCGGGCTCGACAAGGGGAAGGCGGGCGAGACCTACGTGATCAGCGGGCCGGCGACGACGATGCGCGAGGCGATCGGCGTCGTCGCCGGCGTGACCGGCCGCAAGGCGCCGCGCGGCGCGATCCCGACGCCGCTGATGAAGGCGATGATCCCGATCGGGCCGCTGGTCGGCAAGGTGATGGGGCAGCCGCCGAACCTGCGCGAGCTGATCTCCTCGGCCGACGGGGTCACCTTCTGGGCTTCCTATGACAAGGCCCAGCGCGAGCTGGGGTACGAACCGCGCGGGCTCGAGCAGGGGCTGCGGGACATGTTGGAGGCCGAAGGGCGGCTTTCGACTGCGGGCGTTTAGGGAGGCGGGGTAATACCCGCCGGACAACAGCGGGGAGGGTCCGTCGGGTATTACCCCGCCTCCCATAGGCTCCGGCCGTGCGAGTAATCGACGTAATGCACCTCGGGCGGCCGCACGTGATCGGCTGCTGGGAAGCTGACGGCGTACTCGTCGATCCGGGGCCGGAGTCGTCGCTCTCCACCGTGCTGGAGGCGATCGGGGATGAGCAGCCGCGGGCGGTGTTGCTCACTCATATTCATCTCGACCATGCGGCTGCCACCGGGGCGATGGTGGAGCGGTGGCCTGAGCTGGAGGTCTACGTCCACGAGCGCGGGGCGCCGCATTTGATTGATCCTTCGAAGCTGCTGGCTAGTGCTGAGCGGCTTTATGGGGACAAGATGGAGTACCTCTGGGGGAAGATCCTGCCGGTCCCCGAGGGCAATGTCCACGTCCTCAGTGGCGGCGAGAGTGTGTTCGGGATGCAGGTCGCCTACGCCCCCGGCCACGCCTCTCACCACGTCTGTTACTTCCATGAGGACAGCGGCACCGCCTTCTGCGGCGACGTCGTCGCGTGCCGCATCCCGCCCTCGAACCTGATCGTGCCCCCCACTCCCCCACCGGACATCGACATCGAGGTCTGGGAAGAGTCGTTGGAGACGGTTGCCGCCTGGCAGCCGCAGCGCCTCGCCCTCACCCACTTCGGCGCCGTCGAGCATGACGTTCCCGGCCACATCGAAAAGGTGCGGGCGAAACTGCGCGAAGAGGCTGAGCTGGCGCGTCGGATGCCGAAGGAGGAGTACGACGCCGACAACGAGGCCCGCATCCGCCAGGCCCTCGCCGCGGAAGGCATCGGCGGCGAGACCCTCGACGAGCTCCTCCAAGCCGTCCCCACCGCCTACCAATGGGGCGGCCTCGACCGCTACTGGCGCAAGAAGGCCGAGCGCGAAGCGGCCTAGGCCAGGTGCTTGCGCATCCGCTCGACGGCCTCTTCGATGCGCTCGTCGGGGGTGGTGAGGGCGATGCGGAAGAAGCCCTCGCCGCTGGGTCCGTACATCGAGCCTGGCGAGACGACGACTGCGGCCTCCTCAAGTACCAACTCGCAGAAGGAGGTCGACGTGTGGCTCTCGGGGACGGGTGCCCAGACGTAGATCGTGCCTTTGGGAGGGTTGACCTCGACGCCGATCTCGCGCAGGGCGGAGACGACGAGGTCGCGACGGCGGGCATAGGTCTCGTTCATCCGCTCCAGCGGCTCGCCTGGGCCGTTGAGGGCGGCGACACCGGCCATCTGGATCGCCTCGAAGAGGCCGGAGTCGACGTTGGTCTTCAGGCGCCAGTAGGTCTGGATCGCTTCGGCGTTGCCGAGGATCGCGGCGCAGCGCCAGCCGGTCATGTTGTAGCCCTTGGAGAGCGAGAAAACCTCGACGCCGACCTCCTTGGCGCCGGGCGTGGCGAGGAAGCTGGGAGCGACGTAGCTGTCGTAGGTCGTCTCCGAGTAGGCGTTGTCGTGGACGACGAGGATCTCGTGCTCGCGGGCGAACTCGATGACCCCCTCGAAGAAGCCGTCGGGGACGACGGCGCCGGTCGGGTTGTTCGGGTAGTTGACGAACATCAGCCGCGCCCTGGCGGCGACGTCGGCGGGCACGGCGCCGAGATCCGGCGCGAAGCCCAGCTCGGGTACCAGCGGAAGCAGCTCCGCCCTGGCGCCGGCGAGAGTCGGGCCGCCGGTGTAGACCGGGTAGCCGGGGTCGGAGGCGAGCGCCACCTCGCCCGGGTCGAGGAAGGCGAAGCAGAGGTTGTAGATGCACTCCTTGGCGCCGATCGCCGGGATCACCTCGGTCTTCGGGTCGATCTCGACCCCGAAGCGCCGGTCATAGAACTCGGCGAACGCCTGGCGGAACTCGTCGCGGCCACGGTTGCTCGGGTACTGGTGATAGGCGGGATTGGCGACCGCCGCCTGCATCGCCTCGACGATGTGCGGGTAGGTCGGCTGGTCCGGGTCGCCGATCCCGAGGCTGATCACGTCGATCCCGGCAGCGCGCTTGTCGGCGATCTGCTGCTCGAGTTCCTGGAACTTGTATGGCGGGATGGCCTCCAGGCGCTTTGATGGCTGGGCGATGCTCATGGGCGCGTGAATCTATGCGATCCGGGTCGCCGGCGACGTCACTCGCCGTCCAGCTCGGCCAGCGCCTGGATCAGCTCCGGCGACAGCTCGCCGCGGAAGACCGGCTCGGCCCAGCCGTTCAGCCGCACCGCCAGGTCGTCGGCGATCTCGACCTCCAGCTCGCCGCCTTCGAGCTCGACCGTGATCGGGCTTGCCGAGCCGCCCAGGAAAGCGGTGACGGCGGCGCCGCTGGCGCCGGTGCCGGAGGAGAGCGTCTCCCCCACGCCGCGCTCGAAGATCCGCGCCCGCACCCGGCTGCCGTCGATCTGCAGGAACGAGACGTTGGTCCGGTTGGGAAACAGCTCGTGCCCTTCGATCCCGGGGCCGATGGCGCCGAGGTCGAGCTCGTCGAGCTCCTCGCCGACGACGATCGCGCACTGCGGGTTGCCGATCGAGACGTGTTGGAACTTCCAGCTGCGGCCGCCGGCTTCGAGCGTGCCGCAGCCGTCCTCGCCGCCGGAGGGGTAGTCCTTGGAGGTCGTGGAGGCCCGGCCCATGTCGACCGAGCAGGTCAGCTCGCCGGTGATCGTCGGCCGGATCGGCCCGGCGACGGTGCCGATCGCGAACTCGTCCTCGTCGGTCCAGCCGTTGCGGCGCAGGTAGAGGATCGCCTCGCGGGCGCCGTTGCCGGAGAGCTCGGCCTCGGAGCCGTCGGGGTTGAAGATCCGCAGCTCGGCGACGAACTTGGGGTCCTTGCTACGCGAGAGCAGCAGGATCCCGTCCGCCCCGACCCCGAAGTGCTGGTCGCAGAGCCACTCGATCCGCGTTTCCGTCAGCTCCCAAGGGAGCCGATCCTGCTCCAGGATCAAATAGTCGTTCCCCAGCGCCTGCCACTTCTCGAATTTCACGGCCGGCAGCCTATTCGACGGGCCGAAATGTCCAACCCCCGCTGCCGACGGGCCGAAATGACTGCATCGGCTGGACATTTCGGCCCGTCGGCGGAGAGAGGGCGACTATTCGTCCCGTCGGAGGATTTGTTTGGCGACCTCGGTGTCGGTGAGGTCGGTGCGGTCGATCCAGTGGAGGGCGGGGATCTTGCGCATCCAGGTCAGCTGGCGGCGGGCGTAGTTGCGGGAGCGCTTCTTCATGGTGTCGAGGTCGCCGGCGAGGAGCTCGTCGAAGCCGAGGGCTTTGCGGGCGGTGCGGCCGGGGCCGAGGGCGTCGGCGCGGCGGGCCTCCTCGACCGCGCCGGCAGCGACGATGGCCTCGACGCGGGCGTCGATCCGCCCGTAGAGCTGCGCCCGGTCCATGTCGAGGCCGAAGATCGTAGTCGGGTGGCGCGTGTCCGGCGACCACAGCTCGGACTCCTCCGATTCGGGCGGCGCTTTCTCCAGCGACAGCTCCGCCAAGGCCGCCCGCAGGTAGAGGCCGGTCCCCCCCACCACGATCGGTCGCCGCCCCGCCGCCAGCGTCTGGTCGATTTCCCTGTGGGCGAGCGGCATGTAGTCCCCGATCGAGAAGTCGGAGGTGATCGGCACGAACCCGAGCAGCTTGTGCTCAAGCCGCTCCTGCTCTTCGGCGGTAGCCGCCCCCGTCAGCACCTCCAGGCCCTCGTAGACCTGCAGCGCGTCGCAGTTGATCGCCACCGGGTCCTCCCCGCGGTCACGAAGCAATTCAGCAAGCGCGATAGCCACTCCGGTCTTCCCCACGCCGGTCGGCCCGAAGATCGCAACTACATTCATGAGGGTGTCGGTAATACCCCGAACGGCTTGTACTTTTTCGGTGCGGGGATTGCGGATAGCTGACGACGCTTCACCGAAAAAGTTGAGTGAGGGGTTTTACCGACACCCCACTCAGCGATTGGGAAGTCGCCGATTCGATCTCCACGGGCACGAATTCGCCGGGGCTGGCGACGCCGTCGAAGTTGACCGCCTTGCCGTGCCGGGTGCGGCCCCGCAGTTTGGTCTCGTCGGTCCGGCTGGTGCCTTCGACCAGGACGTCCAGCGTGCGCCCGACGAAGCGCTGGGCCCGCTCTGCCGCCCGCCGCTGCACCACCTCGACCAGCCGTTCCATCCGCTCGACCTTGACCGGATGCGGCAGCTGCCCGTCCATCGTCGCCGCCTCGGTTCCGCGGCGCGGCGAGAAGATGAAGGTGAAGGCGCCGTCGTAGCCGACCTCCTCGGCCACTTCCAGCGTCTCGGCGAAGTCGGCCTCGGTCTCCCCTGGGAAGCCGACGATGATGTCGGTGGTGATCGCGCAGTCGGGGACGTGCTCGCGGATCAGCGCCACCCGGTCCATGTAGCGCCGGCGGTCGTAGGTGCGGCGCATCCGTTTCAGCACCGCGCTCGAGCCCGACTGCAGCGGCAGGTGGATCTGCTCGCAGAGCGCCGGCAGCTCGGCGTGGGCGAGGATCACGTCCTCCTTCATGTCCTTCGGGTGCGGGCTGGTGTAGCGGATGCGCTCGACCCCCTCGATCGCGTCGACGCGGCGCAGCAGCTCGGAGAAGCCGATGCGCCGGTCCTTCGGCAGGTCGCGCCCGTAGCTGTTGACGTTCTGGCCCAGCAGCGTCACCTCGACGACCCCGTCGGCGGCAAGCGCCTCGGCCTCGGCGATCAGCTCGCCCGGGTCGCGGCTGACCTCGCGCCCGCGAGTTGAGGGCACGATGCAGTAGGAGCAGACGCAGTTGCAGCCCTGGGAGATCTGCAGCCAGCCCTGGAACTCGCGCTCGCGGCGCGCCGGCAGGTGGCCGGAGAAGTCCTCGAACTCGAAGTAGCCCTGGGCGGTCAGCGAGTCGGAGTTGAGGAACTCGGCCAGCTTGTGGATCTGGCCGGGGCCGAAGGCGACGTCGACGAAGGGGAAGCGCTCGAAGACCTCCTCCTTGACCGACTGGGCCCAGCAGCCGCCGACGCCGACGACCCGCTCGGGATCTTCGGACTTGAGCTTTTTCGCCTGGCCGAGATGGGCGATGAAGCGGCTGTCGGCCGACTCGCGGATCGAGCAGGTATTGAAGAGGATCAGGTCCGCCTCCTCGCGCTCCGCCGCCTCCTCGTAGCCGAGTGAGGCCAACATCCCCCGCATCCGCTCGGAGTCGTGCACGTTCATCTGACACCCGAAGGTGGTGACGTGGAACCGCTTCGCCATTACCGGCAGGGTAGCGGCAGCTACTTGACTACGAGCGTGCCTTCCATCCCGGCTTGGCGATGCCCTGGGACGGAGCAGAAGAACGTGTAGGTGCCCGGCTTCAGGTTGGCAGTCTCCGATTCTTCGCCTTCGGCGATCGGTTCGAAGCCGGCCAGTTCCTTGCCGTTCTGTTCGATGACGACGTTGTGGGCGATCGCCGACGGGTTTTTGAAGTCGATCGTCACCTGGCCCGCTTCCGCTTCCAGCTTGGTGGTGTTGAATTCGAGCGCGGTCGCGCTGGCTTCAACGTGGAGCGTGGTGCCGGTTTCTTCGCCACCCCTTTCGCTGGCCTGTTCGGTCTTCTCGGAGGCTTTTGCCTTTTCCTCGTCCTGGGCATGGAGCACGGCGAACGTGGTCGCGCCGCCGACGAAGATCGCGAACCAGAGGATCACCAGCGGCAGAGCTTTGCCGGGGAAGTCCTTCAGTTTCAGTCCGACGAGGCTGACCGTGACCGCCGAGGCGGCGAGGATGCCCCCGCAGATGTAGAAGAGAGTTTCGTTGCTCATCAGGCGGCCGGAACCCTATCGATCAGAACAGAAAACCGGCCGCCCGACCGCTTAAGCGGCCTGCGCCTCCGGCGCGGCAGTCTCGGGCTGGCTGGGCTCATTGCCCTGCCCACCGTCGATGCCGAGTGCGGCGCGCACCTTGGTTTCGATCTCCAGCGCCAACTCGGGGTTGTCGACGAGGAACTGTTTGGCGTTGTTGCGGCCCTGACCGAGCCGGGTCTCGCCATAGGAGAAGAACGAGCCGGATTTCTGGACCAGGTCCTGTTCCATCCCGAAGTCGAGCAGGCCGCCCTCGCGGGAGATACCGACTCCGTACTCGATGTCGAACTCGGCCTGGCGGAACGGCGCCGCGACCTTGTTCTTGACGACTTTGACCCGGACCCGGTTGCCGACTGCCTCGGTCCCTTCCTTGAGGGTCTCGATGCGGCGGATGTCGAGCCGCTGCGAGGAGTAGAACTTCAGCGCCCGGCCGCCCGGCTGGGTCTCCGGCGAGCCGAACTGGACGCCGATCTTTTCCCGGATCTGGTTGGTGAAGATGCAGACCGTCTTGGTCCGGTTGAGGCTGCCGGCCAGTTTCCGCAGCGCCTGCGACATCAGCCGCGCCTGCAGGCCGACGGTGGTGTCGCCGATCTGGCCCTCGAGCTCGGCTTTCGGCGTCAGCGCCGCGACCGAGTCGATAGCGATCACGTCGACCGCCGCCGAGGCGATCAGCCGGTCGGCGATCTGCAGCGCCTGCTCGCCGTAGTCGGGCTGGGAGACCAGCAGCTCGTCGGTGTCGACGCCGATCGCCCGCGCGTAGACGGGGTCGATCGCGTGCTCGGTGTCGATGAAGGCGCATACGCCGCCCTGGGCCTGGGCCTGGGCGATGATGTGGCTGACGACCGTCGTCTTGCCCGAGGACTCCGGGCCGAAGATCTCGACGATGCGGCCGCGCGGCACCCCGCCGATCCCCAGCGCCAGGTCCAGCGCCAGCGACCCGGTCGGGATCGCGTCGACCTTGATCGTCCCCTTGTCCCCCAGGCGCATCAGGGAGCCCTGCCCGAAGTCGCGCTCGATCTGGGTCACCGCCGCCTCGAGGGCCGCGTCCTTCGCTTTTGCCTCCTTCGCGGAAGCGTCTTTCAAGTTCACTTTTGCCATCTCAAATCACCTCACTGCCGCCCTGCCCGGGCAGCTCGACTTGGGCCAGGGGCGCATATCGCGCACCCGTGGGCTTGAGTTCAGAACGGTAAAGGGTGAGCCGGACGCCAAGAAACGGCTCCGACAGCCCCTCCGGCAGCTTCGCCGGTGGATCCGAAACGACCGCCGGCCGCTTCGATCCCCGCGCCTCGGGACGGACACGGGCCACGGTCACATGCGGCCAGAACGGCCGCTTCTCGGGCTTGTAGAAGCCCCCTGCGACAAGTCTCTGCTCGAGGCCCTCCTGCAGGACCTCGGTGCCCGGCGAGAGCGCCGGCAGGGCGAACAGCCGCGCCCGCCGCCGCGGCGGCATCGGCACCGGGTCTTTCAGCTCGACCCACGGCGCCGCCCCCACGCTCTCCCGCACCGCCTCGGCGATCTCCCCGACCTCCTTCTCGGCCCGGTAGCCGAGGAAGGCGAGGGTGACGTGAAGCGATTCGACCGGCACCGGCCGCAGCGCCGGGTCGGCCAGCGCCTCCCTCCCCCACCTCACAAGTCCCTCCCGGACCGCGTCCGGCAAATCGAGCGCGACGAACAGGCGCGCCCGCGGGCTTTTCAGTCGCTCCTTGACCATGGCCGCCACGCTAAGGGGCGACGACGCACGGAACAACACCCAAATGTCAAGCCTCTGGAACTTTTTGGTGTTGAGAGAGCCAAATCCGGTGATGCCGATGCCTCACGCGGCGATGGCGCCGGTGCGGATGGCGTCCAGGGGGAGGACAGGTGCAGGGCATGGGCGACGGTTCCGCCGTCAGCAGAGCCGAGGCGAGGGAGCGAAACGCTGCCGGACCATATGGGCTGAGCGGTTTCGCGGCCATAACCGCTTCGAATTGTTCGACCATCGAGAGGCAGACGAGCCGATTCCCGCTTCCGTCGAGCGGGACCCCGGAGATTTCAAAGTCCACCGTTCCCGGGTCGCTGTTCGTGGGCCCTTTCCAGGCAAGCACGACTCCGGGGCCGAGGGCCTCCGGCCGCTGCCGTTCCGGAGCAGAGCATTCGGAGGCTTCGGCGCCGGGGCCGATGGTGACGAAGGGGATCCAGGCGCAGCCGGTTATCACCGGACCCACCTGCGGCGGTTCTTCTTCCACTTCTCCTTCGGGAGGTTCTGGTTCTCGTTTTTCTTCCGGCGGTTCGAGCTCGCACCCGGTCCAGGTCGCCGATCCCGCCACCGTCGCGGAGTTCCAAGCCGGGTTTGCCAGAGCCTTGAGAATCGCCCCGCTGGACGCCGACGCGCCCGCCGGCGCCAGCATCGCCGCCAGAACCGCTGCTCCTCGACTCGATCCCCTCACGCACCGTCTCCCATGCGAACCCGCACTAAGAACTCCGCGAGTTTACAAACTCCCCTCGCCCCCGCCAAGCAGCTGGCGCAAGAGGTGCATGCCGACGAGGGCGGAGCGTTCGCGGATGTCGGCGCGACCACCGGGGATGACGGGGTCGCGGGCGATGTTCGTGCCGTCGGCGAGGCGGGCGTTGAAGCAGACGTAGCCGACCGGCTTCTCCTCGCTGCCGCCACCCGGCCCGGCGATGCCGGTGATCGAGACCGCGACGTCAGCGCCGAAGCGCTCCAGCGCCCCGATCGCCATCGCCTCAGCCACCTCCGGCGAGACCGCCCCTTTCGCCTCGATCAGGTCGGGATCGACCCCCAGCAGCTCCGCCTTCGCCTCGTTCGAGTAGGCGACGACGCTTCCCGCCATGTAGTCGGAGGCTCCCGGCAGGTCGGTGATCCGCGCCGCCAGCAGCCCGCCGCTGCAGGACTCCGCCAGCCCCAGCCGGCGTCCGCGCAGCAGCGCCGCCACCTGCTGGTCGATCGTCTCCCCGTCGAGGCTGAAGGTCTCCCGCGGGTGCCGCCGCGCCAGCCCCTCCCGGACCGCCTCGGCCACGTCGACCGCCTCGTCGCGGTAGCGCACGTCGATCTCGATCTCGCCTCGGCGCAGGCAAGTCGTGATCTCGACCGCCCCGAGGTCAACTCCGTCGCCCTCCATCTCCCGCAGGCTCTTGGCGATTTCGGACTCGGGCACCCCGAACATCCGCATCGTGTAGCCGTGCAGCGGCGTCGCCCGGGCCAAAACCTCCTGCACCGGCCGGGTTTCCAGCGCCACCGACCACATCGGTTGCAGCTCGCGCGGCGGGCCCGGCAGGACGACGACGACGGGCCCGTCGGCCGGTACCACCAGCCCCGGCGCCGTCCCCACCGGGTCGAGCGGCACCGCTCCCTCCGGGACCATCGCCTGCTTGCGGTTCGCCTCCAGCAGGGCCTCCCGGTCGAGCCGGAAGCGTTTGGCAAAGCCCTCGAGAATCTCCGCGATCTTCGCCTCCATCTCCTGGTCGAGGACCATCTCGCGGCCGGCGAAGCGGCCGACCGTCTCGGCCGTGAGGTCGTCGGCGGTGGGACCGAGGCCGCCGGTGGTGACGATCAGGTCCATCCCCTCGCCCGCCATGAACCGCAGCGCCGCCTCGAGGTCGCGGGGGCGGTCGGCGACCACCTGGATGTGCGCCACCTCGACCCCCAGCTCGGCCAGGCGTTCGGAGACCCAGGGCCCGTTGGCATCGGCGATCCGCCCGGTGATCACCTCGGTCCCGGTGACGACGATGCCGGCGCGGATCACGAGCAGGTCGGCCGTTCGCCTTCGGGCAGTTCCCGCACCGACCCCTGCGGGTCGACCGCGAACCCGATCGGGCTCGAGGGTTCCGGGAGGCTCTGTCGCTGTCCGTCTACGGTCATCGTCACCGCGCCGTTGCCCAGCGCGAGGGTGAAGCTACCGGACCGGAACGGCCCTTCGGTTTCGCCCGGGTAAAGGATGCGCCCCTTGACCAGTGGGTTTCCCTTGCCGTTGAGCAGGCAGACCCAGACTTCGCCGTTGGCGGTGAGGGTCAGCGCGTGCCCGGGCGCAGGGTTCGCCTTGACGCTGTCGGCCACCTTCGCGTTGCTGACCGCCTGGCGCGGGTGCGTCTTGCCCGTTTGGGCGTTGTTCGAACTGCCGCCGCTGGAGAGGCCGATCACGACCAGCGCCATGACCAACAGCGCCGAGACCGCGAAAGCGACAAGACGCGGTGAGATCGCTGGAGATCCCCTCCCCCGTACGGCGCGGCGCGGACGCGGTTCGACCCGCGGCAGCCTCTCTCCCGGCCGCGCCACCCCTCGCGCCTGCCGCTGTTCCTCGGCCAAACGCTCCCCGTCGAGGCCGAGGAAGCCGCCGTAGGTGCGGATGAAGGCGCGGGCGTAGGTGTCGCCGGGAAGCTGGTCCCAGTCTTCGTCCTCGATCGCCTGGATGCAGCGGCAGCGGATCTTGGTCGCGCTTTCGACGTCCTGCAGGCTGAGCTGCCGGCGGGTGCGGGCTTCGCGCAGCTTGTTCCCTACACCATCCATCTCCTCCCATTTTGGGGGGAAAGCGCCCCGTACGCAAAGGGTTGTGGTTCCTTTCGCACGGTATAGGTGCGAAAGGAACCACGCGAAGGGGCTATGCGTCGGGGTCGGCGTCGACGGCGACCGGCTCGGGGGCCGGGTCGCCGCTGCTCAGCACCCGCGGCAGGTCGGCCGGGGTGATCAGCACCTGGCGCGGTTTCGAGCCCTCGTAGCCGGAGATGACCCCGCGCCGCTCGAGCATGTCGATCAGGCGCCCGGCGCGGGTGTAGCCGACCCGCAGCCGGCGCTGGATCATCGAGACCGAGGCGGTCTCGGTCTGCACGACCAGGCGGATAGCCTCGTCGAGCAGATCGTCGCTGTCGGGGTCGAAGTCGTCGTCGCGGCCCTCGTCCCCCGCCTCCTGCGGGGTCTCCAGCAGCTCGTCCTCGAACTCCGGTTCGCCCTGCTTGGCCCAGTGCGAGGTGATGCGGGCGATCTCGTCCTCGGTGATGAAGGCGCCCTGGACGCGCTGCAGCTTCGAGGTCCCGGCGCCGCGGAAGAGCATGTCGCCCTGGCCGAGCAGCGCCTCCGCCCCGCCCTGGTCGAGGATCACCCGCGAGTCGGTCTGCGAGGAGACCGCGAAGGCGATCCGCGAGGGGATGTTGACCTTGATCGTGCCGGTGATGATGTCGGTCGAGGGCCGCTGCGTCGCCAGCACCAGGTGGATGCCGGTGGCGCGCGACTTCTGCGCCAGGCGGATGATCGAGTCCTCGACTTCGGCCGGGGCGACCATCATCAGGTCCGCGAGCTCGTCGATAACGCAGAGGATGTGCGGCAGCGGCGCTTCGCCTTTCTTCACCCGGACGCGGTTCAACTCCACGAGGTTGCGTGCCCGGGCCTCGCTCATGATCCCGTAGCGACTCTCCATCTCGCCGATCAGGTTGGAGAGGACGTTGGCGGCCAGCCGCGGCGAGGTCACCACCGGCGTCAGCAGGTGCGGCACGTGCTCGTAGTGGTTGAGCTCGACCTGCTTCGGGTCGACCAGGACCAACCGGACTTCGTTCGGCGAGGCCTGCATCAGGATCGAGGAGAGGATGGCGTTGACGCAGCCGCTCTTGCCCGAGCCGGTGGTGCCGGCGACGAGGACGTGCGGCATCTTCGCGATGTCGGTCCAGACCGGATTGCCGTCGATCCCCTTGCCGAGCCAGGCGACCAGCGGCGAGGTCTTCTCCGGCCGGCCGGCGTAGATGTCGCCGAGGCGGACCATTTTGCGGCTGCGGTTCGGCACCTCGACCCCGACCGCCTGCTTGCCGGGGATCGGCGCCAGGATGCGGATGTCGGTCGAGGCGAGCGCGTAGGCGATGTCGTTGGCGAGCTCGGTCACTTTCTTGACTTTGGTGCCGGGAGCGAGGCGCAGCTCGAAGCGGGAGACGTGGGGGCCGCTGACGATGCCGACGATCTTCGCCTCGACCCCGAAGTGGCCGAGCGTCTCGACCAGCTTGCGGCCGACCGCCTCGTGGTCGCGCGGGTCCGGGCCTTTGTCGCCCTTGCCGCGCTCGAGCAGCTTGGCCGAAGGCGGGCGGTAGTCGATCTCTTCCGACATCGTCACCCCGCGTTTGTTGCCCAGCGGGGTCAACCCGGCCTGGGCGCGGTCGCCCTCGTCGACCACCGCGACCGCGTCCTCGGAGTCGTAATTCTGAAGCTCCAGCTGCGAAGCGGGCTCCTCCTCGGCATCCTCAGCCGAGAGGACATGGGTCTCGGTCTCGACCTCCGCGTCGAAGATCTGGGCGTCGAAGCTGTCCTCCTCGGCGAGGGCGACCGTCGGTTCGAAGTCCTCGTCCTCCTCCGGGTAGCTGCTCATCACGTCGGTCGGGCCGGCGAGCGTCGCGGCATCGGCCCGTGCGTCGCGGTGCTCGCGCCAGTCGGCGTGGGTCTTGGCGACGGTGCGGGCGGCGGCGTCGCCACCGGCGAAGACGCCGCGGAAGATCGCCCGCAGGCCCCTGCCGATCCCCCGCGCCAGCGCCGAGACCGAGGTGCCGGTGAGCAGCATGCCGCCGACCAGCAGCAGCAGGACGGTGAAGATCCGGGCGCCGATCTCGCCGAACAGGTACACGAGCGCGGTTTCGATCCCATAGCCGACCTTGCCGCCTTCCCAACCGAAGAAGAGGACGAAGACGAGGTAGACGCCGAAGGCGACGAGGAAGAGGGCGATCAGGTCGATGTGGCGCTGCTCGAGCCCGGCGGGGAGTCGCAGGCCGGCTTTCGCCTTCGGCTTGCGCTTGGACGCAGCTTTACCCCGCCGCGCCGGGGCGGCGCGTTTCTTACGCACGAACATGGTCTCCCGTTCGACGCCGGGAGCTTCAGCCCTCCCCGAACTAAATTCGCGCTAAAACCCGGATGGAGCGGCGATTTGCCGGGCTAACATCTTTATGTGCTTTCTGAGATAGATCAGATCGGCGGTCGCGTGCTGATCGTCGAGGACGACGTCGACATCGCCGACGTCCTCCGTCGCTCGCTTCGCAACGAGGGCTATGAAGTCCGCACCTCGGCCGACGGAATCGAGGCGCTGGACGTCGCCGCCGGCTTCGTGCCGGATCTGGTCGTGCTCGACCTGGGGCTGCCGGGGCTGGACGGGGTCGAGGTCTGCAGACGCCTGCGCAGCGATGGCGACGTGCCGATTCTGATGCTGACCGCCCGCGCCGAGACCGAGGACCGGGTCACCGGCCTCGACAGCGGCGCCGACGACTACCTGGTGAAGCCGTTCGAGCGCAAGGAGCTGCTGGCGCGGATCCGGGCGCTGCTGCGGCGGCGTCCGCCGCGGGGCGCCGCCTCCCTGGAAGTCGGCGACCTGACGCTCAACCCCGACACCCGTGAGGTCAAGCGCGGCGAGCGCGAGATCGAGCTGACCAATCGCGAGTTCGAGCTGCTCGAGTTCCTGATGCGCAATGAGCGCCTGGTCGTCTCGCGCGAGCGCCTGCTCGACGAGGTCTGGGGCTACGACCCGATGGCGGCGACGAACACGATCGATGTCTTCATCTCCAACTTGCGGCGCAAGCTCGAGGCAGGCGGCGAGTCGCGCCTGCTGCACACCAAACGCGGCGCCGGGTACGTCCTCAAGGCCTGACGTGAAGTTCCCGCGTCGCCTGGCCCGTCCCAAGTCCTGGCCGCTGCGCTGGCGTTTGGCGCTCGTCTCCTCCGGCCTGACCCTGGCGATCCTGATGCTCTTCGGCGGCGCCATCGGTCAGATCGCGACCCAGCGAATCCGCGACGACTTCAACGGCGAGGTGACCAGCGCCGTCCAGATCCTGGCCAGCGAATTCGAAGTCGTCTATCCGCCGTTCGGCGAACCCGAAGTGCAGGAAGGCCCGCAGCTCGACGCGTTCACCCTCCCCGACGACGCCTCCGCCAGGGTCTATGGCGCCAACCAGGAATTCATCATCTCGAACGCGGGGGCGGCCTACCTCGGCCCCCTGAAGGAAGGCCTCTCCGACTACAACGGCATGCGGGTCGCCACCGAGCCGATTCTCTCCAACTCGCGGCAGATCACCGGCTACGTTCAGTACGGCCGCAGCCTGGCGCATGTCGATTCGACCATCGACCGGGTCTGGCTGCTGGTCGGGGCCGGAATCCTCGGCGGCACCCTGCTCGCCGCCTTCGCCGGGGTGGCAATCGCCGGCCGGGCGATGCGGCCGATCGCCTCGCTGACGGCGACGGCGCGGCAGATCGCCACCACCCGCGATCCCTCCCTGCAGATGCCGGCGCCGGCTGCCCACGACGAGGTCGGCGAACTGGCGCGAACGCTGGAGAACATGCTCCGCTCGCTTGACGCGGCCAGAGCCGAACGCGAGGGCGTGATGCAGAAGCAGCGCGAGTTCGTCGCCGACGCCTCGCACGAGCTGCGGACGCCGCTGACCAGCGTCCTGGCCAACCTCGAGCTGCTCCAGGCTTCGCTTGGCAGCGAACAGCCCGAGGACCGGGAGATCGTCGACTCGGCCCTGCGCTCCTCGCGCCGGATGGGTCGTTTGGTCAGCGATCTGCTGCTGCTGGCCCGGGCCGACGCCGGGCGCCTGGAGGCGCACCGGCGAGTCGACCTCGCCGAGGTCGCCGGCGATGCGGCCGTCGAGGCGGCGCCGCTGATGGGCGAGCGCGAGTTCGCGATCGAGAACGACCGGCCGCTGCGGGTCGAAGGCAGCCGCGACGAGCTGCATCGGATGGTCCTCAACCTGCTTGACAACGCGATCCGCCACACCCAGCGCGACGCCTGCATCGAACTGACGCTGCGCGAGGACGGCAGCTACGCCGTGGTCGAAGTCGGCGACAACGGCCCCGGCATCCCCGAGCAGATGCGGGCTCAGATCTTCGACCGTTTCGTCCGCGGCCAGGGGCCGGCCGACACCGCCCGCGGCACCGGCACCGGCCTCGGCCTGTCCATCGTCAGCGCCGTCGCCGAGTCCCACGGCGGCACCGTCGAGGCCACCGAATCCAAATCCGGGGGCGCCCTTTTCATCGCCCGCATCCCCCTCGCCGAAGCTGCGAAAAAGGCTGCAAAACCTTTAGAGGCGCTTTAGGGCACAGTCCTAGATTTCCCCCTGGACGAGACACACTGGCCCGCCGAGGTTCTCCCCAGACACTGCCTCGGCGGGCTTTTTCTTTGGACGGAACTCACTCGGTGAGGGGACGGGTATCCCCCGACCTCCCTGGGTTACTCGCCTCATCGCTTCTGGCTGACCGCGTAAGTGGGTGGGGCGAGTAACAGGACGCCGGTCGGCCGGGGGATACCCGTCCCCTTAGCGACAGAGCTCCGGCAAACGCCGAGCCCGCGGCAGCTTGCGCAAAAGCTGTGGGACTTGAGCAGTCCAGCTGATGCCTTACCGGCAAGCGCCGGAGCTAGACCTCGATGATGACTGGCAGGATCATCGGGCGGCGGCGGAGGCGTTGCCAGACGAACTTGCCGATCGAGTCGTGGAGATCCTCCTCGATCAGGTGGGTCTCGCGGTTGCCGTGGCCGGCGGCGTCTTCGAGCTCGTCTTCGACCAGGTCCTTGGGGTCCTCGACGAGGGCGTCTGCTTCCTCGAGGAAGGCGACGCCGCGGAAAATCACCTCGGGGTCGGCGACGACGCTGCCGTCGTCGCTGGAGATGGTGGCGACGACGATGAAGATGCCGTCGGCGGAGATCTCGCGGCGGTCGCGCAGGGCGGCGTCGTCGGGTTCGCCGATGTTGACGCCGTCGACGTAGATGACGCCGGCGTGGATGTCCTCGCCGAAGCGGGCGCCGTCGGCGTCGATCTCCAGCGGCAGGCCGTTGCGGCCCTGGAAGATGCAAGCGGTGTCGACTCCGACCGCCTCGGCCAGTTCGGCGTGCAGCCGCAGCCGCTTGTGGTCGCCGTGGACCGGCATCACGTAGCGCGGTTTGGTCAGGTTCAGCATCAGCTTCAGCTCCTCCTGCCAGCCGTGGCCTGAGGCGTGGATCGGCGCGTCCTGGGCGGTGATCACGGTCGCCCCGATCTCGTAGATGCGATCGATCGTCTCGTTGACGGCGCGCTCGTTGCCCGGCACCGGCGTCGCCGAGAAGACGACGGTGTCGCCGGAGTGCAGCTGGACGTCGCGATGGTCGTTGTTGGCCATCCGCCGCAGCGCCGAGAGCGGCTCGCCCTGGCTGCCGGTGGAGATCACCACCACCTTCTCGTCGGGGAAGTCCTCGATCTCGCGCGGCTGGATGAAGATGCCGTCGGGCGCCTTCGCCAGCCCCAGGTTGGAGGCGATGTTGAAGTTCTTGCGCATCGAGCGCCCGACCAGCGCCACCTTGCGGTCGAGCCGCGCCGCCGCGTCGATCACCTGCTGCACGCGGTGGATGTTGGAGGCGAACGAGGTGACGACGATCCGGCCCTTGCAACGGGAGAACTGCTGCAGCAGCGCCGGCCCGACCGCCGACTCCGAGGGCGCCACCCCGGGCCGGTCGGCGTTGGTCGAGTCGCCGCAGAGAAGCGTCAGCCCTTCCCGCCCCAGCTCGGCCAGCCGCGAGACGTCGGCCGGCTTGCCGTCGACCGGGGTCTGGTCGAACTTGTAGTCGCCGGTCATCAGCACGTTGCCGGCGCCGGTCCCGATCAGGACGCCACGCATGTGGGGGATCGTGTGGGCGAGGTGGACGAGCTCGAGCTCGAACGGCCCCCGCGTCACCTT
>JBQCHH010000011.1:0-17876 GCA_051954855.1 Solirubrobacterales bacterium
CGAGCTCGGCCTGCTGCTCGGGGGTCGCGACCTGCCGCAGCAGCCCGTTGACCGCCGCGATCGCCTCCGCCGTCGGCTCGTCCCCCGGCCGCTGCGCCAGCGCCGCCAGCTTCAGCAGCTCCAGGTAGCGGGCGATCGCCCGGTTGACGTCGAGCGCAGTGTCGAGCCGCGGCTCGGAGAGCTCGCGCCCGGCCTGCCAGGAATCCTCCAGCACCTGCTCCCGCAGCGCCCGGTAGGTCGCGTGCAGGCCCTCGGCCGGGCCGAACAGCTCCTCCTCGTGCGCCTCCTCCAAGGCGCTTCCGACCTCGCCGTCCGGCTCGCCCAACTCGCCTTCGGCAGCAGCCGCCGCCAGCGCCTCCTCGTAATAGCGCGAGGGACGCGGGCTCTCGCCGCCTGCGTTCCGCTCCAGCCGCGAGAGCACCAGGCCGCTGCGCGCCGGCCAGCCCATCCGCGCCCAGTCGTGCTCCTCCTCCATCCCGAGGACGAAGACGCGGTCGAAGCCGAGCCCCTTGACCGCGTCGGCGGCCATCCCCCGCACCGCCCCCGGCGAGAGCGGCTCCTCGGCTTCGTCCGCTTCGACCCCCGCCTCGGCGACGGCACTGAGGTAGGCGACGAAACCGCGGTTGGAGCCATGCGGTTCGCGTCGCGTCCAGGCGGTCGCCAGCTCGGCCAGGCGCGAGAGCCCGAGCAGCCGCTCGGCCACCTCCGGCTGGGCGGCGAAGAGACGCTGGCGCCGCAATCCGACCTGCTCGATCAGCCGCCGCACGAAGACGTCGGCGCGCTGTTCCTCCATTACCGCCGCGGCGCCGTTGTAGAGCTTGAGGAAGGCGCCGATCCGCTCCCGCGCCTCGGGCTGGAACTGGGGACTGTCGAGGGCCGCTTCGCAGGCGGCGACGAGGTCGAGCTTGCGCCGCCGCGCGATCGTCGTCAGCCGCGCCAGGTCGCCCGAACGCAGCTCCACCGGCGGCCGGGTCAGCGCACGCGCCGCCGCGGCCGAGTCGTCGGGGTCGGCCAGCACCCGCAGCCAGGCGATCGCGTCGCGCACCTCCGGGCGCTGGAACAGCGCCGCCGGGCCGGCGAGGTGGAAGGGGATGCCGCGCTCCTCCATCGCCGCCGCGACCGCGCCGCCCCGGGCGGCCGGGTCGGCGACGAGGACGCAGATCTCGTCCGCCGCCGTCCCGGCCGCGACCAGCTGCTCGACCGCGCGCGCGGTCGCCTGCGCCTGCGCCCGCTCATTGCTGCAGCGCCAGAAGGAGACATCGGGGTCGCGGAAGCGCTCCTCCAGCACCACCGTCTCGCCCTCGGGATGTAGGCCGCGAAACCACGCCTCGGTCCCGCCGGCCTCCTCAGCCTCCAGCGCGAAGAGCTGGTTCGGGTTGTCGAGCGCCAGCGACTCGACCAGCGCCAGGTGCGCCGGGCTCGCCTCCTCCAGCTCGTCCACCATCAGGTGGCGGAAGCGCTCGGCCAGCTGCCGCCGCACGTCCGGCCGCTCGACCAGCAGGCAGTCGAGGGCGAGGAAGACGTCGCCGCGGTCGAGGCTTCCGGTCTCGGCGAGGATGCGGTCGTGGGCGGTATAGAGGTCGGCGAACTCGAGCTCGCGCTGCAGCGCCTCGCGCCTCGCCTCGTCCTCGGCCCCTGCCTCCCGCGCCCGTTCGGAGAGCGTCGTCGGCCCGACCCGTTCGGCCTTCAGGCGGTCGATCCGCGCCAGCAGCCGCGCCAGCAGGCCGGCCGGGTTGCCGCGGATCTCGTGCCGGCGCAACGGCAGCTCGTCGAGGCGGTCGAGCAGCATCGCCAGCCGTTCGGCCCGTCCGAGCACGTCGAAGAACGGGTCGAGCCCCGCCTCCTCGGGGTGCTCGCGGAGGAGGCGCTCGCCGACCGCATCCCAGCCGCCGATCCAGAGCTCCTCGAAAGGCCCCGGAACAAGCGCCTCGCAGCGTTCGCGCAGCCGGGCCGCCGTGGCCTGGCCGGAGGCGATCAGCAACACCTGCTCGGGGCGGGTGCCGGCGGCGACGAGGTGGGCGAGGCGCTGGGCCAGCAGCTCGGTCTTGCCGGTGCCGGGTGGTCCCAGCACGAGCAGCGGGCCGTCCCCGTGCTCGATCGCGCGCTCGCGCGGAGAGCCGACGGCCTCGGCGATGTGCTCCTCAGGCATCGCCCAACGCTAGCGCGCCGAGGTCGCTCGCCGAGTGCCTTTATCTAGCATCCCCCCGATGGACGTCCTCTCAGCGGACTGGCCGGGGATCTGCCGGCGCATCGTCGCCGCCCAGCGGCCGATCTTCGCCGCCGCGAAGACGAGCGAGGAGCGCACCGTCTACGAAGGCATCGGCGAGGGCGGCGACCGCACCCTGGTGATCGACCGCCGCGCCGAGGACGCGGTCTTCGCCGAGTTGGAGAAGCTTGCCGCGGAAGGCGCCTCCTTCGTGGCTGTCTCCGAGGAGAGGGGCGAAGTCGAGTTCGGCGGCGGGGGCGAGCACCGCGTCGTGATCGACCCGATCGACGACTCGCTCAACGCGCGCCGCACGATTCCCTCCTTCGCGGTCTCGATCGCCGTCGCCTCCGGCCCCTCGATGGCCGACGTCGAGTTCGGCTTCGTCCACGACTTCGGCGCCGACGAGGAGTTCGTCGCCCGGCGTGGCGAGGGCGCGCTGCTGAATGGCACCCCGGCGCGAGTGGCCCCCGCGGCGGAGCGACTGGAGGTGGTCGGCCTCGAGTCGGCCGAGCCGGAGTGGTCGCTGCCGGTGCTGGAGGCGCTGAGCGGCAAGGTCTTCCGCCTGCGGGTGGTGGGGGCGATCGCGATCTCGGTCGCCTACGTCGCCGTCGGCCGCTTCGACGCGATGCTGAGCCTGCGCAACTGCCGCTCGGTCGACGCCGCCGCGGCGCAGTTGATCGTCCGCGAGGCCGGCGGCGCCGCCGCCTTCGGCGAGGGCGAGCTCAGCGAGGCGCTGCTCGACCTCGACGCGCGCTACCCGATCGCCGCCGCCAGCAGCGAGGAGGGCCTCGCCACCGCGCGCTCGGCCCAGCTCGCGAAAACTGCGTAACCATCGTTTGCAGGAGGTTTACAAACGTGTGTTCGCTGGAACATATGTTCGTTAGACTCGGGGCTTGTCCGAGCTCCCCAATCGAGACTGAAGAGGTGTTTCAACTCCATGCCAACGCAGAGCAACAGCAACGGCACGAAATCCAAAACTCAGGCGAAACGCGCCACCACCGAAGCGAAAAAATCTGCGGCCAAGACCGCGAGCGCTTCTAAGCGCGCCGCCGCCAAGACCGCGGCGGCCGAGAAGAACCAGGTCCAGGCCGTGGTCGAGACCGTTGTCGACTTCCCCGTCGGCGCCGTCCTCACCGTCAGCGACCGCGTCGCCGAGCTGGTCGATCCCTGGACCGACCGCAGCAAAGCCGAGAAGCAGATCAAGGGCTACCGCACCCAGTTGCGGAAATCGCTGAAACGGACCGAGCGCCGCGGCACCACCGCCCGCCGCCGGGCCGCCACCGAGGCCCGCAAGACCCGCAACCGGGTCGAGCGCGAGGCGCGCCGTCGCCAGCGCACGGTCGAGACGACCCTGAAGCGCAACCGCTCCGAGGTCGAGCAGCGGGTCCGCCGCGCGATCGAGGTTCCGACCAACCGCGCCCAGGACTTCGTTGGGACGGTCTCCGATCAGCTGAGCGCTCTCAGGTAAGAGCCGACAAGAGCGCAGCAGTACCGACCGCCCCGGCCCTCCGGGGCGGTCGGCTGTGATGGGGCGACGGGGGTGACCCCGTAGGAGCCTCCCCAAATTGCGACGAAGGGGTCACCCCGTCGCCCTACCGGCCGGTGACAATCACCGGCCGCGACGCGCCGGTGTCGTAGGGCCAGCTCTCCTGGGCGGGGACGACGGCGCGGAACTGGAAGCGGACGCCGCGGCTGTCGTCGTCGCTGAAGCGGTAGGGGTAGCGGAAGCGGCCGCCGGCGCCGGCCTTGACGGTACGGAACTCGCTCCAGTCGGCGCCGGGGTAGCGGAACTGCAGTTCCACCGACTTGCCCGCCGGCGCCTTGGCGCCGAGGTGGGCGAGGCGGCCGCTGAAGACGACAGGGGCGCCGCCGACCCGGGCCAGCGCGGTCGAGGCGTGTAGGCGCACCGCGCTGCCAACGGTCAGAAGCGCGCCGGCACCGGCGGTGCGGGCCAAGGTGCGGCTGCCGCCGAAGCTGGTGGCGACCTGCCGACTTGGTCCCGGCGCGAGGCGCAGGGAGAAGGCACCGTCGGTCTCGGTGCGCACGGTCGTCGCCCGGCTCCTCAGCACCGAGCCGGCGGCGAAGGTCTCGGTCACGGTCACCTCGGCACCGCCGATCGGAGCACCCGCCGCCGTTTGCAATCGACCGCTGTAGCGGACGCCCCGCCCGTAAGGGACCCGCTTCTTCGCCTGCCAAGCACGCGGCTTGTCGCCGAAGCCGGCGCTGAGCGTAGCCGGCGTCTTCAGCGGGCTGGGCAGGACCATCTTCGCGCCGTCGCTGCGCAGGGTCCCTGAGGCAGCGTTGCCGGCGAGGTCGTAGCCGATGGCGCGGAACTCGTAATTCCCCGGCGGGTAGGAGTCAGAGCCCCAGCGGGCGACCAGTCGCCCGGGCTCGACGCTGGTCGGCAGCTCCTCGAAGCGAGCGCCGGAACCGAGCGGCCGCACCGCGATCGAGCCGTGCTGCCCGCTCGGTCCGGAGAGCGCGTCGGTGACCTTCGCTTCGATCCGCTCCGGTTCGGACGGGTCCTGCCGCGCCGCGAAGGCGACCGCGGGCGGCTCTTCGTCGATCTTCACCGTCGCCTGCTTCGGCGCCGGTGCGCCGGCCTGCCCGTCGGCGATGTTGCCGGCCACGTCGCGCCCGTAGAGGGAGAGCTGGTGGATGCCGCTGCCGCTGACCCGGGCAGATGCCCGGTCGCCGCCGGCGCGGGTGGGGATGTTGCCGTCGACCGCGATCGCCGTGAACGGGTCGCCTCCCTGCGACGGGTCCATCCCCGAGAGCGCGTCCGCGGCGACGGCGGTAATCCGCAGCGGTTTGTTCGACCAGCCCAGCGGTGGGTCTTCGAGGGTGGTGAGAGGGGGAGTCGCGTCGACCCGCACCTCGGCGCTTTCGATCGGCGAGGAGACACCCGAGCCGGAGACCGCGACGACGCGGACGAAGTTGATCCCCTCCGGCAGCACTCCCAGCGAGAGCGAGTCGTCCGCGATACCGCCCGCGAAGTCGGTCTCTTCGGAGCTGCACCGGACGATCGCCGCGCAGGGGGGAACGAGATCCCCGCGGTCGACCGCGACCGCGTAGCCGCGGATGCCCGAGAGCGGGAGCGGTGCGGCGGGGTGGCCGACCTTGACCCTCACCGGCTTGCCGCCGCTAACCCAGCCGGCCGGAGCTTGTGGCGTCGCCGGCGCAGGCGCGACATCGTCGAAGCGCAGGGTTACGGTTGCGGGAGGACCCGGTTGGCCTTCGCGGTTTTCAAGCCATATTTCCGCCGTATAGATGCCGGGAACAGAGGGCACCTGGATGCTTTCGAGCGCGTACCCTTCTTCGGTGTCCCGGACCGGGCTGCCGAGGGGGTGACCCGGTGGGTAGTAGAGCTGGTAGACGACGGCCCTGGGTTTTGCCGTCGCCCGGCTTGGTTCCTGGGTCCAATCGACGCGGAAGGACGGCGAAGCGTGCCAGGCGGCTTCGCCGCCGGAGACGCGCACGTCGGTCATCCGCAGCAGGGGTTCGCCGGCGCGGGCGACATCCGGGGCAAGCGCGCAGAGCGGGGCGAGAACCGCCACGAGCAGGCCGGCCAGATTCAGAGCGCCGCGCCTCATGGGCCGAACTCCCCTGCCGGGGTGCCGGCTTCGCCGGTGGCCGGTTCCGGCGCGGGCGCCGGTTCGGGAGGCGGAGGAGGGGCGTATTCGACGGCGCCGGAGTCGGTGGCGGTGGTTTCAGTCGCGACCGGCTCGGTTTCTTCCTGGGTTTCCTGGTGCCGCGGCTGTGGCTGGGGTTCTGCGGCGACTGATTCCGGCGCCGATTCGGGTTCGACCGGTGCGGCCACCTCGTGAGCCGGGGTAGCGGCCTGATGGCGCTCCACCCGCGGCGCCTGGTCATGTGGGTCCAGCCCCAGCGGCGCCGGCACGAGACCGGTGGTGACGCAGACTGCCGCGCCGCCGGCAGTGGCGATGCAGACGGCGGCCACCTTGGCGGCGGCGGCGATCCCGATCCCGCTGGAGCCGCCGCCCGTGGCGACCTGGGAGACGGCGTCGCCACCCCCGCCACCGAAACGAGCGGCGAATTCAGCAAGGGAGTCGTGCGCCCGTTCCCACAGCGAGCGGCCGACCGGCAGCGTCGGTGCCAGCGCCGCGGCGGCGGCCGGCGCGGCCCGGTAGGCGCGTAGCGTCGCCCGGCAATGGGCGCAGGCGCGCAGATGCTCGCGCAGCTCTGCGACCTCTTCGGCCCGCGCCTTCCCGTCGCAGAAGGCCGAGAGCAGCGGCTGCAGCTCGGCGCACCGCTGCCCCGCTTCGCTGCGCAAGATCAGCTTGCGGAACCGCTCCCGCCCCTCCGCCAGGCAGCGGTTGATTTTCGTCTGGCTGAACCCGGTGATCTGCTCGATCTCGAGGTACGAGTAGCCCTCCGCGAGCAGGGTCAAGGCCCGCAGCTCCTGCGGCTTCAGCGCTTGCAGCGCCTCGCGGCTGCGGGCGATCGCCTCCCGCCGCTCGACCTGTTCCGGCGGCCCGTCCCCCTCGGCAGGAAGGAGAGAGACCCAATCGCCTCGATCGCGCTCGGCGATCACCGCGGCGGGACCGGCGAGGGTGCGTTCGCGGTCTTGCCGGATCGCCAGCGCTTTGTGCTTGACGACGGTCTGCGTCCACTTGATCAGCTCGCGGGGATCCTCGCTGGGGGCATCGCGGAGCAGGATCTCCAGCGTGTGCTGGAGCGTGTCCTCGACGTCGTCGGCGCAGAGCGAGTAACGGCGCGCAATTCGTCGCAAAGTCGCCTCGTTTCGAGCGAAAGTCTCCACAGCCGCTCGCTTGCGCGCGCCAGTTTTCACCGCTTCTCTCCCCCCTGCCGCTTTAAGTTTCTGTACCGGGACATTTGCAGCGTCAGGTATCGACAGAGGCGCTCTCTCCCCCCTCTTGGACGGATTCCCCACAGGGAAAGTCCGGAAATTGCAGCCGGAACCGGAAGAACGTCCAGGCAAGAGAGCCCGCTAGGATCGCCCGGTGAGCACTTGCGTAGTCACCGGCGGCGCCGGCTTCCTCGGTTCCCACCTCTGCGAGCGACTGCTCGGGGACGGGCACCGGGTGATCTGCATCGACAACCTCGAGACGGGGTCGTTGGAGAACATCGCGCACATCCGTGACGATGCGTTCGAGTTCCGCAACATCGACATCACGGAGAAGGTCGAGATTCCCGAGGCGGTCGACTTCGTCTACCACCTCGCCTCGCCGGCCAGCCCGATCGACTACCTGCGGCTGCCGCTGCACACGCTCAAGGTCGGCTCGCACGGGACCCATCACATGCTGGGGGTGGCCAAGTTCAAGCGCGCCCGCTTCCTGATCGCTTCTACCAGCGAGGTCTACGGCGACCCGGAGGTCCACCCGCAGACGGAGGACTACTGGGGGCACGTCAACCCGATCGGCCCGCGCGGCGTCTACGACGAGGCCAAGCGCTACGCCGAGGCGCTGACGATGGCCTACCACCGCCAGCAGGGCCTCGACACGGCGATCGTCCGCATCTTCAACACCTACGGCCCGCGGATGCGCGCCCACGACGGTCGCGCGATCCCGACCTTCCTGCGCCAGGCGCTGCAGGATCGGCCGCTGACCGTCTTCGGCGACGGCAGCCAGACCCGCAGCTTCTGCTACGTCGACGACCTGATCGACGGCATCGTCCGCCTCGCCGAGTCGGACGTCCACCTGCCGGTCAACATCGGCAACCCGGACGAGTTCACCCTGCTGGAGCTGGCGAAGACGGTGATCGAGGTGACCGACTCGCGCTCGGAGATCGTCTACGAGGCGCTGCCGACCGACGATCCCAAGCAGCGCCGCCCCGACATCACCCGCGCCCGCGACGTGCTCGGCTGGGAACCGACGATCGATTTGAGCGAGGGCCTGCGTCGGACGATCGACCGGGCCGGCGTCGAGCGCCTGGTCGGCGCCTCCGACTGAGGCTCAGCCTCGTTTTCGGCAACGAAAAGGGCGGCCCGGAGGCCGCCCTTTCGCACAACGGGCTTCTTGTGACTATGACTACTGCGCCTGGGCGGTGAAGGAGAACGTGCCCAGCGGGTTGCCAGCGGTGATGTGGTCTTTTTCCACTCGTTTTTCGGCTGCTTCTTTGGCTTTCGCTTTGGCGAATTCCTGTTCGGCCGGTTCTTTGCATTCTTCCGGCAGGGCTTCGCACGTAGCTTTGAAAGCGCCCGCTTCGTAGTAGGCCTGGTAGACCTTGACGAAGCCCTCCAGCACTTCAGCCGAGATCGGCTGCAGCGTTGCCTGGGCGTTCGTCACGGTGACCTTGCGGTTGGTCACGTCGGTGCTGATCGTGGCGCCGGTGAGAGTCAGATCGGCGATCGAGCTGCGCCCGAGGTTGCCGAGGTTGAGTTTTTCACTGGCGTTCGATTTGGCGACTACTTCGACCGAGACGGTGTGAGCCGAGAGGTCGACGTAGAAGTTGCCGAGCGTGATTTCCGTTTCCAGCGCACTGCTCGGTCCGGTCGGCAGTTTCTGCGCCAGCAGGAGGCCGCCGATGGTCTGGACCTGGCCGGCCGTAGCGGTCGGAGCGATGCTGCCGCCGCTGATCGGGAGTTCGTAGTTGCCGAGACCTTTTTCGGTGGTCGGGGCAATGGTTTTCGCTTCGGTTTCGACGTCTTTCAGCTTTTTCAGCAGTTCCAGGTTGGCGTTGAAGCTGACGTTGCCACCCGGCACGATCGTCACCGTCGCCGGCTGCTCTTCAGCCACCGAGGAGGCGATCAGCTTGTTGCCCTTGAGCGCCTTGGTGCCAAGCGCCTTGTTCAGCTTCTTGGCCGCCGTGTTGGTCAGCTTCATCTTTTTGACCACGAGCGAGACGCCGAAGCCGGCGCGGGTGAAGGTGTAGCCACCGACGGTGGTGATTTTCACCTTCTTGCCGGCGACCTTGCCGAAGAGGCCCTTTTTGATCGTGTTGAGCGAGAGGCCCTTGACCTGGGTGCTCTTCTTGCCGTGCTTGAACTTGAGGCCGCCGCCGAGGTTGAGCGTTCCCTGACCATTGGTCGGGTCCAGTTCGCCGCCGGTGACCTTGAAGGTCAGCTTGCTGCCCTTGACCTTGGCAGAGCCGACCTTGCTGATCTTCACTCCGGCCTTCTTCAGCGACTTCACGAAGCCGCTCTTGAGGGTGATGGTGGCAGAGCCACTCGCGACCGGGTCGGGCGCGGCAGAGGCGAAGGGAGCGAACGCCAGCAGCGCGAAAAGCGCAGCCGCCAAAAGCGCGGCGGACAGCTTTACTCCCCGAGCCATCCGTGGCTGGGTTGCTTCAGTCATATGTAGATATACCTCCGTTGTTGCCGTCCCCTGCTTGTCCCGTTTCGGACGACGTACGGCAAGTCGATTTGTAGACAGGATATTCCTGAGATTCCTTGTTTACAACCCGGCTGGGCGGCCAAGGTTCCGGTGCCCTTCGCGATCTCGCCGGCACGCATCCGGGGCCGCCGCCCCAATATCCTGCTCTGGATGGCGATTACCGACGGCTCCGGGGCCCAGGAGGCCCACCGCACGATCGCGCCCGTAGTCGGACCCGACGACGAGCGCGTCTTCACCGACTCCGGGATCGAGATCAAGCCCCTCTACGACGAGGGCGACGTCGCCGCCGGCCTCGAGGAGCGGCTCGGCGAGCCCGGGCAGCCGCCCTTCACCCGCGGCATCCACGAGGGGATGTACCGGGACCGGCTCTGGACGATGCGCCAGTACGCCGGCTTCGCGACGCCGGAAGACACCAACGAGCGCTACCGCTACCTGATCGAGCACGGCTCGACCGGCCTCTCGATGGCCTTCGACCTGCCGACCCAACTCGGCCGCGACTCCGACGATCCGCTCTGCGAGGGCGAGGTCGGCCGCACCGGCGTGCCGATCGACACGATCGAGGACATGCGGATCTGCTTCGAGGCGATCCCGCTCGACCAGGTCTCGACCTCGATGACGATCAACGCCCCGGCGGCGATCCTGCTGCTGCTCTACGAGCTGGTCGGCGAGGAGCAGGGGGTCCCTTCGGAGAAGCTGCGCGGCACGGTCCAGAACGACGTGCTGAAGGAGTACATGGCCCGCGGCAACTACATCTACCCGCCGGAGCCGACGATGCGGCTGACCACCGACATCTTCGAGTACTGCCGCGAGAACGTGCCGAAATGGAACACGATCTCGATCTCCGGCTACCACATCCGCGAGAAGGGCTGCTCGGCGGTGCAGGAGGTGGCCTTCACGCTCTCCAACGCGATCGCCTACGTCGAAGCGGCGCTGGAGCGGGGGCTGAAGATTGACGAGTTCGCGCCGCGGCTGGCCTTCTTCTTCAACGGCCACAACAACGTCTTCCAGGAGATCGCCAAGTTCCGCGCGGTGCGGCGGATGTGGGCGAAAATCGTCGCCGAGCGCTTCGGGGCCGAAAACGAGAGCTCGATGAAAATCCGCTTCCACACCCAGACGGGTGGGGTGACGCTGCAGGCCCAGCAGCCCGAGGTCAACATCATCCGCGTCGCCCTGCAGGGCTTCGCCGCCGTTTGCGGCGGCACCCAGTCGCTGCACACCAACGGCTTCGACGAGGCGCTGGCGCTGCCGACCGAGCGCTCGGCCCGGATCGCGCTGCGCACCCAGCAGGTGCTCGCGTATGAGTCCGGAGCCGCCGACACCGTCGACCCCTTCGCCGGCTCCTACTTCGTCGAGTCGCTGACCGACGAGGTCGAAGCGCGGGCCTGGGAGCTGATGGACAAGGTCGCGGAGCTGGGCGGCTCGGTCGAGGCGCTGGAGTTCATGCAGCGCGAGATCGAGGAGTCGGCGCTCAGCTACCACGAGCGCTACAAGACCGGCCAGGACATCATCGTCGGCGTCAACAAGTTCGTCACCGACCAGGTCGACGACGTCGACATCCTCAAGGTCGACCCCGAGTCCGAGCAGCGCCAGCTGGCTCGCCTGCGGGCCTTCAAGGAGAACCGCGACCAAGCCGAGGTCGAGGCGAAACTGGAGTCCCTGCGGGACGTCGCCCGCGGCGACGGCAACCTCCTCCACCCGATCCGCGCCGCCCTCAAAGCCAACGCCTCGATCGGCGAGGTCTGCGGCGCCATGCGCGAAGTCTTCGGCGAATACAAGGGCGGCGCCTTCTTCTAAGCGCATCGGATTTTTGCCCCAGCCGGGTGGGGTCAAAGTCGGATGCGGCGCTGCAGCATCGCGATGGTCTTTGTGAGGGAGGTGCGAACGCGGGCGGGTTCGTAGCGAACCTCGTAGTGGGCGAAGCGCAGGGGCGTCATGCCGGCCATCACATGAGCTCGGGCGCGTCGCGCGTCGCGCGTCTGAGCCGAGGGCGTGCGGTGATAGCGGAGACCGTCCGTCTCCACCACCAGCCCCAAATCGGGCCAGAAGAAGTCGACCTCGAAGTTATTGACGCGCTGTTTGCTGAGCGGGATCGGCAGCTTGGCGGCTCTGACGATGCGCCGGAAGTAGACCTCAAGATCCGAGTCCGAGAGGCGGAAGAAGAGCTTGTCCAGCAGGTGGCGCAGCGGACGTACTCCCGGCTCGCCGCTGAAACGATCGAGTTCCTCGCGCAGCGCTTCCGGATCGACCAGGCCGCGCTTGTCCGCGTTGTTGACCGCCCGCTCCAGCACTACGGAGCCAAGTTCAGTCGCCAAGTCGACCAGCGTCTGCACTGGCGAGGTGGCGGGGATGTCGTCGCGGCGCAGGATGTCCCCCGCTCGAAGACTTGGCCGACCGTGGAACCGGATCCCGGGGCGCCGCAGTTCGCAACGCCTCCTGACGCTGATGTCGATCCTTCTCTCTCTCTCTCTCTCTCTCTCTCTCTCTCTCTCTCACTGCCGACTTCCCAAAGCGCCGCAGCGCTTCTGTGGCTCAGCGCAGCTCCCTCGCCGCCAGTCAGAACGGCGGCCATCCATCGCCTCTTCTGGCTCAGAGTGGGCCAGCCGACGGCATACACACCAAGGCTCACGGGGAAGAGGCGTCCGCGTGCTACCCGATGTTCGATTGACCTGGGGCCGTACCCAAGCGCCAGCAGCTGCCGGCGCGTGACAATCCCATGCTGCCGTGCGGCAAGCCCCCAGGCCTGCGCACTTCGCGTATCCGATTCTTGCCCCACCATGCTGTGTCAAGAATCGGGAGCGAGGAACTCTCCCCCTGAACCGTCCTTCCCAGGCAGCATGTCGAGGGAGGAACGCGCTCGTTGCGGTGGAAGCGGGGGGCATGATCGAGGTCTCGCGGACGTTGATGAAGTCCGAGCCGGAGCTTGCCGAGCTGGTGGCGAGCGTGGAAGGCGTTGAGGTGACGATGGCCGAGAAGGGTTTCGGCACGCGGGTACAGCTCCGGGCCGACGCGGAGTCCGGTCTCGTCGTGGCCGATCTTGAAGCTGTGCTCGACCGGCTGGCGGAGCCGCAGCGGCGCCCATTCAGCTGAACACGCCGGTATTTACGCAGAACTCTAGTATTAATCGGCATCGTGGATGTGGCGGGCCGCCGAGAGCGGCCCTCCACGTTTTGGGGTTGCTCTGGCGGCCCCTTCGCATGTCCGGGACGCCCGCGGGGTGCCGGGGGGACGCTGCGGGCCCGGCGCAAATAGAATGCCGCGGCCCGTCCGCAAGCCACCTGGGCGGGCGCTGATCAGCGATGCGTGAGAGAAACCCCGAAACCCACGAGGAAAAGCTCGCCTACCTGCGCGAGCTGCGCGAGGCGGCGATCCACTCGGCCTCCGAGGCGGCGGTCGAGAAGCAGCACGCGAAGGGCAAGCTGACTGCGCGCGAGCGGATCGAGAAGCTGCTCGACCCCGGCTCCTTCGAGGAGCTCGACACCTTCGTCCGGCACCGTACCTACGACTTCGAGATGCAGAAAAACCGGCCCTGGGGCGATGCCGTCGTCACCGGGCACGGGACGATCGACGGCCGCACCGTCTTCGTCTTCTCGCAGGACTTCACCGTCTTCGGCGGCAGCCTCGGCGAGGTGATGTCGGAGAAGATGTGCAAGGTGATGGACCTGGCCGCCCAGGTCGGAGCGCCGGTGATCGGCATCAACGACTCCGGCGGCGCCCGGATCCAGGAGGGCGTCGTCTCGCTTGGAGCCTACGGCGACGTTTTCGTCCGCAACGTCCAGTGCTCGGGCGTGATCCCGCAGATCAGCCTGATCATGGGCCCGTGCGCGGGCGGCGCCGTCTACTCGCCGGCGATGACCGACTTCATCTTCATGGTCAAAGAGACCTCGCACATGTTCATCACCGGCCCGGAAGTGATCAAGACCGTGACCGGGGAGGAAGTCGAGTTCGAGGAGCTCGGCGGGGCGATGAGCCACAACTCCAAGTCCGGCGTCGCCCACTTCGCCGCCGAGGACGAGGAGAGCTGCCTCGAAGACGTGCGCTACCTGATGAGCTTCTTGCCCTCGAACAACCTCGAGGCGCCGCCGCGGTTCGAGCCGGCGGACGACCCCGAGCGCGAAGACACCGAGCTCGACACGCTCGTCCCCGACGATCCGCAGAAGCCCTACGACATGCGCGACGTGATCGCCCGCGTCGTCGACGACGAAGAGTTCTTCGAGGTCCACGAGCACTTCGCGAAAAACATCGTCTGCGGTTTCTCGCGCCTCGACGGCTATCCGATCGGGATCGTCGGCAACCAGCCCGCCTTCCTCGCCGGGGTGCTCGACATCGAGGCCTCCGAGAAGGCGGCCCGCTTCGTGCGCACCTGCGATTGCTACAACATCCCGATCCTCACCTTCACCGACGTCCCTGGCTTCCTCCCCGGCACCGACCAGGAGTGGAACGGGATCATCCGCCATGGCGCCAAGCTGCTCTACGCCTTCACCGAGGCGACCGTGCCGAAGCTCACCGTCGTCACCCGCAAGGCCTACGGCGGCGCCTACGACGTGATGAACTCGAAGCACATGCTGGCCGACTACAACGTCGCCTGGCCGACGGCGGAGGTCGCGGTGATGGGCCCGGAGGGCGCGGTCAACATCATCTACCGCAAAGACATCGCCAGCTCGCCGACCCCCGACGAGCGCCGCCAGAAACTGATCGACGACTACAAAGCCCACTTCGCCAATCCCTATTCGGCGGCGGAGCGTGGCTACATCGACGACGTGATCGAGCCCCGCCAGACCCGGCCGAAGCTGATCCGCGCCCTGCGCATGCTGCAGACCAAGCGGGTCGACCAGCCGAAGCGCAAGCACGGCAACATCCCGCTTTAGAGACAGCCTCTTTAGGTTTGAACCCCTGGCGGCGGGGTCACGTAGGTCCAATAACCGGCTATCGCCGGACACCACGAAAGGAGACCGCTATGAGACGGTTGCTCTTGGCAGCCATCATCGCCGTGCTCGTCCTCGGTGTCTTGTCCCCGGTCGCGCTCGCTGGAAAGGGAAATCCATCGGGCATGGGCCCACCCAACCAGTCGTGTCAGGAAATCGAGGCGGAAGGGGGGACCGTCCCCGGTCACTCATCCTCCTCCCCCGGCTCCCCCTTCAACGAGCCGGAACTCAACAGCGAAGAAGGGGGAACCGGAGGTCAGCACTACAACGAAGGCTCGCAGTACGACGTGGCCTGCTTCCACGTCTCGATGCGTTAGCTGACCTCGGCGTTCGTCCTTCTTGGCCCTCCGGGCGATTAAGGACGAACGCCGCCAAAGCGCAGGCACGCACTCCGCTTTAACGCCTGGGCACGCGGGCCCGTTGAGCCACTCGCTCCCGGTAGGCCAGCCAGATGAGGAAGGCGAGCAGGAGCAGCACGAAGACGAGCGCGACGAGCGGGCTCTTCACCACCGCCAGGAACACCACGGCGCCGGCGAGGATGAGGTGGAGGATGCGCGACCGCGAGAAGAAGGCCGCCCATCCACGACTCCGTCCGGGTCGCAGCTGCCGGTAGATGACCGGTAATGCGATCAGGAACGCAATGACGAGGAGGAAGATCTCAGACCCCACGCCTCGACTATCGGCAGGCGCGGCACTTTCTCAACTACGGAACGGCCGTCGCCTCGGTCTCGACGCCGCCGCCCACTGCGGCGCCACCGCCGCGGCCGCCGGTGGCGCCGCCCTCCTCGCTGGAGAGGCGGTGGGCGAGGTAGACGGGGATGATCGAGATCAGGATCACGATCACGGCGACGGCGTCGACGATCGGCAGCTGGTTGGGGCGGAAGAGGTTGCGGAAGATCCAGATCGGCAAGGTTTCTTCGCCGGCGCCGATCGTGAACGTGGTGACGATGATCTCGTCGAAGGAAAGGGCGAAGGCGAGCAGGGCGCCGGCGCCGAGGGCGCTGCGCATGGTGGGGAAGGTGACGAAGCGGAAGGTCTGCCAAGGGTCGGCGCCGAGGTCGGCCGAGGCTTCCTCGAAGGAGCCCGACATCCGCCGCAGCCGCGCGATCACGTTGTTGTAGACGACGACGATGCAGAAGGTGGCATGGCCGACGATCACCGTCATCAGGCTGAGGCTGATGCCGAGCACCTGGGTGAAGGTGTTGCTGAGGGCGACGCCGGTGACGATCCCGGGCAGGGCGATCGGCAGGATCACCAGGAAGGAGACGGTCTCACGGCCGAAGAAGCTGAAGCGGCCGACCGCCAGCGCCGCCAGGGTCCCCAGCACGATCGCGATCGTCATCGCCACCAGCCCCGCCTCGACCGAGGTCAGCAGCGCTTCGCGCACCGTTTCGCTTTCGAAGGCCTTGGTGAACCATTCGGTGGTCAGGCTCGGCGGCGGCCACTTGAGGATCTTGCTCGAGTTGAAGGCGTAGATCCCGATCACGGCCAGTGGGATGTAGATGAAGGCGAGGCCGAGGCCGACGGCGGCCCGGAGCAGGATCTGTGCGCGCTTCGAGAGCCTCATCTCTAGACGTGCTCGAAGGCGCCCAGCTTGCGGGCGACGGAGAGGTAGGCGATCATGACCACGATCGGGACCAGCGCCAGCGCCGCGGCGAAGGGCTGTTCGGTGGTGATGAAGTTGAAGATCGTGGTGCCGATGAACTGGCTGTTGGAGACCAGCTTCGGGGTGATGTAGTCACCGAGCGAGAGCGAGAAGGTGAAGATCGAGCCCGCCACCACGGCCGGGAAGGCGAGCGGCAGGATCACCCGCCGGAAAGTGGTGAAGGGGGCGGCGCCGAGGTCCTCGGAGGCGCTGATCAGCGAGTTGGGGATGCGCTCGAGCCCGGCCCAGATCGGCAGGATCATGTACGGCAGCCAGAGGTAGCTGAGGACGAGCCAGACCGCGGTGAGGCCGTAGCCGGGCCCGTGCAGTCCGAGCGGCTTCAGCGCCCAGTTGACGACGCCGTCTTCGGAGAGCATCGTCCGCCAGGAGAGCACCTTGACCAGGTAACTCGACCAGAGCGGCATCAGCACCGCGACCACCAGCAGCGCCTTGCCGCGCCGGCTCGCCACCTTGGCCATGTAGAACGCGATCGGGAAGGCGATGACGGCGTCGGTGATGGTTACCAGCGCCGCCGTGCGCACCGTCCGCCAGATGATTTCCCGGTAGACGGGTTCGTTCCACAGCCGTTCGAAGTTTTCGAAGCTGAAGCCCTTGACGAGTTCGCCGCTGACCGGGTTGACGGTCCAGAAGGCAGTGACGAGCAGGACCGCCAGCGAGCCGATGTAGAGGATGACGAGCCAGGCTCCCGGCGCTGCCAGCAGCGAGCCGACCTGCAGCCGGCGGCGGCCGTGAAAGAGGTCGGCGAGCCTGCGGCCCGCCGACCTCCTCAGTGCGACTGCTTCGGTCGCCATCCCCCGAGGCTTGGCGCCTAGCCTTTGATTTCGGTCCAGGCGCGGACCCAGTCGTTGTAGTTCTTACAGTCGTTTTCCCCGTTGCCGCAGTTGGACACCGGGGTCTCCCAGTAGTAGACCCGCTTCCAGAAGGCCGGGTTTTCCGCGTGGTATTTGGCGCAGAATTCGGCCTCCTTGGTTTCTTTGCAGGCCAGGCTCTGGGCCGGGGCCTCGCCGAAGAATTCGGCCACTTCGGCGTTGACTTTCGGTTCGATGATCCAGTTCATCCACTCGTACATGCAGTTGGGATGCTTGGCTTCGTTGCTGATCATCCAGGTGTCCGACCAGCCGGTCGCCCCCTCCTTCGGCAGAAAGCCCTGGCTGGCGGGGCTGGCAGCCATCGGTTCGCCTTCGCCTTTCAGCGCGAAGTACTGGTACTGCCAGGTGGTGCCGACCAGGTTGTCGCCGGCAGCGAAGGCCTGGATCTGCTTCGCGGCTTCGCCCCAGTATTCGCCGACGTAGGGATGCTGTTCCTTCATCAGTTCGACCGCGGCGTTGAACTGTTCTTCGTTCAGCTCGTAGGGGTTTTCGATCCCCAGGCTCGGTTCGTGGTACTTGAGGTAAACCGCGCCTTCGGCGATCGACATCGGGTCGTCGTACTGGCTGATCTTGCCCTTGTATTTGGCGGCGACCTTCGGGTTCAGCGTCACTTCCCAGGAGTCGGGCGCCGGCTTTACCTTCTCGGAGTTCCACATCAGCAGGTTGGCGCCGCGGCCGTGCGGAATGCCGTAGTGGACGCCGTTGAAGGTGTTGTAGGGCTGGTTCTTGAGGTCGGAGAAGACGGTCTTGTAGTTGGGGACGAGGCTGACGTTGACCGGCGCCACGTCGCCGCCTTCGACCAGGCGGGCGGTGGCGTTGCCGGAGGCGGAGACCCCGTCGTACTGGCCGGTGCGCATCAGCGCCACCATTTCGTCGGAGGTGCCGGCGACCTTGTCG
>JBQCHH010000012.1:0-124592 GCA_051954855.1 Solirubrobacterales bacterium
GTAACTGAGCGCCTCCAGCTGATCGACCAGCGCCACAGCTTCAGGCGCCCGCCGAGCCTGCCGCTCGACCAGCTCAGGCACGCTTGCGGAGCGGTCGAACTCCGGAGCTGGTTGGGGGGCGGGGGGGTGTGGGGCCGCCCCAAACCCCCCCGACCCCCAACCAGCTCCGGAGTTCGACCGCTCCGCAAGCGTGCCTGAGCTGGTCGAGCGGCAGGCTCGGCGGGCGCCTGAAGCTGTGGCGCTGGTCGATCAGCTGGAGGCGCTCAGTTACCAGGAGCTGACGGAGCGGGCTCGGTGCGTTGCTGGGTTCTTGCGGGCGCGGGGAGTGGAGCGGGGGGATTGCGTGGCTGTGCTGTTGCCGCGGTCGGCTCGGAGTGCTGTGGCTTATCTCGGTGTTCTTGATGCGGGGGCGGCTTATGTGCCGCTGGATTCGGGTCACCCGGCGGCGCGGATTGCGCGGGCCGTTTTGGATGCGGGGGCGCGGGTTGCGATCGTGGATCCGGAGCTGGTCGAGAGACTGCCGGCCGGGCTCGACACCGTGAGCCTTGACGACGCGGAAAGCGGCGAGGCGGTCGAGCCGAGCGCTGGGCCGGAGGACCTCGCTTATGTGATGTACACCTCGGGCTCGACCGGGCGGCCGAAGGGGGTCGAGGTGACGCACCGCAACATCGCCCGCCTCGTCGATAACCCCGACTTCGCCGAGCTGGGGTCGGGGACGACGATGCTGCATGCCGCCTCGCCCGCCTTCGACGCGACCACGCTGGAGCTGTGGGGGCCGCTGGCCAACGGCGGCACCGTCGCCGTCCTCGCCGGGCAGCCCTCGCCCGACGCGGTGGTCGAAGCGGTGACCCGGCACGGGGTGACGACGATGTGGCTGACCGCCGGCCTCTTCCACGAGCTGGTCGACCGCCGGCCCGAGTGCTTCGGCTGGGTGCGCCACGTGCTCGCCGGCGGCGACGTGCTCTCGCCCAGCCACGTCGCCCGGGCGCTGGCGGCGCTGTCGCCCGACGGCAGGCTCAGCAACGGCTACGGCCCGACCGAGACGACCACCTTCGCCCTCACCCACGACCTCCGACCCGGCGACCGGGTCGGCGCCACGGTGCCGCTCGGCCGGCCGATCCAGGCGACCGTCTGCGAAGTCCTCGACGCGGCCGGGCAGCCGACGCCGGTCGGCGTGCCGGGCGAGCTCTGGATCGGCGGCGACGGCGTCTCCCGCGGCTACCGGGGAGACCCCGAGCTGACCGCCGCGCGCTTCGTCACCGACCCGCGCAGCGGCGAGCGCCGCTACCGCACCGGCGACCGGGTGCGGCGGCGGAACGACGGGGTGATCGAGTTCCTCGGCCGCCTTGACCGCCAGCTCAAGGTGCGCGGCTTCCGGGTCGAGCCGGCCGAGATCGAGGCGGCGCTGCGCGAGCACCCGGCGGTCGGCGACGTCGCCGTCGCTCCTTATGAGCGGGTCGAGGGCGACAAGGCGCTGGCTGCCTACGTCGTCTCCCTCAACGGGGCGGTCGAGCCCGCCGAGCTGCGCCGGCACGCCACCTCCCGTCTGCCGGCGGCGATGGTGCCGGCGGCCTGGATCGAGCTGGAGAGCCTGCCGCTGAACGCCAACGGCAAGGTCGATCGCGAGCGGCTGCCGGCGCCGAACCGAGGGCACCTGGCCCGGGGCAAAGAGCGCGACATCGCCCCCGCCAATGACACCGAGCGGCAGGTGGCCGCCGCCTTCCAACGGGTTTTGAATGTCGAGAACGTCGGCGTCGAGGAGGACTTCTTCGCCCTCGGCGGCCACTCGCTGCTGGCGGTCGCCCTCTTCGCCCAGCTGGAAGAGGCGTTCGGTGGGCGATTGCCACTGGCCCTGATCTTCGAAGCCTCGACGCCGCGGGCGCTGGCGGCGCTGCTCGGCTCCGCCGGGGCGCCGCGGCGCTGGAGCAACCTGGTCCCGATCAAGCCCACGGGGACGCGGCCGCCTCTGTTCGCGCTCACCGCCGGCGACGGCAACGTCGTCGGCTTCGCCCCGCTCGCCCATCACCTCTCCGCCGACCAGCCCCTCTACGCGCTGCAACCGAGCGGGCTCGACGGCCAGGCGGCAATCGACCGCGGCATCGCCGCGATGGCGGCGAGTTGCATCGAGGAGCTGCGCACGGTGCAACGGCATGGCCCCTACCTGCTGGCGGGCCGCTGCAATGGCGCCACCGTCGCCTACGAGATCGCCCAGCAGTTGCGGGCAGCGGGCGAGGAGGTGGCGCTGCTGGCCTCGCTCGACTCGGACCCGCCCAACGCGGGACCGCTAGAGATCGAACCCGGGGTGCGGACCGACCCGCTGATGGAAGCCGCCTGGCTGCGGGCGCGCAACGACGGCAAGGAGGTCCCCGACCGCGGGGGGCCGGGCGGTGTGCGGGCCTGGGCCGGCTGGCTGCGGGGCGAGGCGGCGCCGGGGATCTCGCGCTACGCGCTGGAGATCTGGCACTGGCGCGAGGACCTGCAGCAGCGCTGGCCAGAGCCGCTCGGCACCGACGCGCCAGCCTTCCGTAAATGGCTGTGGCAGAGCGGCGTCCCCGAGCAGAAGCTGGAGCCGCGGCTGCTGGTGCCGGCGCCGTTCGGCGCCTGCCGCCTTCCCGGCGGCCATCGCTGGGACTGGGCGCTGGAGCGGGCCTGGCAGGAGCTCGGGCGCGAGCCGGGCGACCCGCTCACCCCGCGGGGGTGGAAGCAGCTGCGGGCGCGGCTATTGGAGCCGCTCGCCGAGGGTCGCGCCAACCGCTACCTGCTCGCCGCCGCCGGCCGCCCGGACCTGGCCGCGGTCTTCCCCGACCCGCTCGGGGCCGACCTCGAAGCGCTGCGCAGTTGGGCCTGGGTCGAGGGGGTCGAGCAGGGGTTGGCGCCCGAGCTGCTGCCCCCACCCCCCGGCCCGCTGCCCCGTCGCCTGCGGCTGTCGCTGGCTCTGCGGCCGGCGCACCGACTGGCCGCACGCGCGGAAGAAGCGACGAGCCCGGAGGCGCGCAAGCGGCTGGCGCTGCATCGCGACCGCCTGGTCGCGGCGAGCGAACGCACCCTGGGCCGCCGCCTGCCGCGCGCCCGGCGCCGGAGCGAGACCCTGATCGAAGCCGCCGCCCGCGAGGCGCGCGACACCTACCGCGCCGAGCCCTGGCCTGACAAAGTCCTCCTCATCACCTCCATCGAGTACGAGCACAAACCCGCCTACATCGCCTGGCCCGAGCGCGCGCTCGGCGGAGTCGAGCAGCACCTCCTCCCGCTCGACCACCTGCAGATGCTGCGCGAGCCCGGCGCGGCGCAGCTCGCCCGCTGCCTCGACGAACGCATCGCCGAGGCGCTGCGCCCTTGAACGAGGACTGGCCGCCAGGCCCACGGCACCCGGCCCTGGCGGGGGACGAGGTGCACGTCTGGCTCGCCCACCTCGACTCCTCGGTCTGGCCGGGACCCGCCGGCCTCCCCCTGGCCGAGCGCGAGCGCGCCGCCCGCTTCCTGCGTCTGGAGGCGGGCCGCCGCTGGGTGGCGTCCCGCTGGGTCCTGCGCAAGGTGCTGGCGCGCTATCTCGACGAAGCCCCGGAGGCGATCGCGCTCGTCACCGAGGAGCACGGCAAGCCACGGCTGGCGGATTCCTCGTCCAAGCTGCGGTTCAACGTCAGCCACTCCGGCGCCCTCGCGCTCCTCGCCGTCTGCGAGGGGCGGGAGGTCGGCGTCGACGTCGAGGAGATCGAACCGGCGCACGACCTCCTCGCCCTGGCCGAGCGGGCACTGCCTCCGGACGCCGCCGCCTCGGTCGCCGCCGCCGCCCCCGCCGATCGCGCCCTTGTCTTCCACCAGGCCTGGGCGCGCCACGAGGCCCGCCTCAAGTGCCTCGGCATCGGCCTCGCCTTCGATCGTTTCCACCCTTCTCCTCCTGATAGCGAGGACAAAGGTGGAAACGATCGGGACCAAGGCGAGCCGGTGGCGGTCGTTGACCTCGAGGTTCCCCCCGGCTACGCGGGGGCGGTCGCAGTTACTGGTGAGCTTAGGACCCTGCGCTGCTGGTCGCACCCGGCTTCGGCAGCATGAATTCGAATTCGCCGACCGTCTCGACCGGCCGGAAGTCGCTGAAGATGTAGCGGACGAGCGGGCGCTGCGGGACCGGCCTGCCGCCGAGCCAGAGTTCGGCCCGATTTTCGCTGCGGATCACGCAGGGCCGCCGCGAGGCGCGCAGCTCGTTGACGATCCGCTGCTGGCGTTCGCTGTCGAGCGCCTCCAGCCAGACCCCCGGCGCGTAGGGCGGCGGCGGTTCGATTCCCGACCAGAGATAGAGGCTGTTGACGTTGGGGTAGCCGATGAAGGTCGTGCAGCCGTGTTCGCGCAGGGCGTCGACCATGCTCGTGTAGGCCTGCACCTGGTCGGCGGGGAGGTGCATCTGCGTCGCCCCGGGGAACGGCAGCGCCGGCTCTTCGCCGTAGGCGGTGTGGGCGTTGACCGCCGGCCGCACGATGGTTTTCAGCCCCATATCCACGGCGAGCGCCGCCAGCAGGACCATCGCAACCACCCCGAAGCGCTCCAGGCCCTCGCGGCCCCGCTCCGCGCTCCAGGCCCGCAGCACCGTCAGCCCGTCGGCGAGGCAGAGGGCGCCGACCGGCACGAAGAGGAGCGCGGCATTGCTCATCTGGCTGCCGGCGACGGGATAGACCTGGAGGGCGTCGAGGATCGCCAGCGCCGGCAGGAAGAGCCGCAGGAAGCGCTTGAACGGGGGCTCGACCGCGCCGCCCGGGGGAATGACAGCGATCCAGGCCAGCACCATCGGCAGCGAGATCGGGTTGCCGATCGAGGGGTTGAGCGTGAGCGGGGCGATGTTCGCGACCGTCAGCCAGATCGCGATCCCGACGGCGATCCTCAACACGCCGCTCCACAGAGCGGGCGGGCCCGGCTCCGCCCGCCGCAGGCGGAAAGTGAGGAAGGCGAGCGCGAGGCCGAGGATCGCCCAGTCCACCACGGCGGCGTTCATCGGGAATTCGCTCATGTTGACGTCGCGAACCCGCAGCGCCTCGGTGACCATCCCTCCGTAGATGTCGGAGAGCGACGAGCCGGTGAGCATGATCGCGACGATGATCGCGACGAAAGCGACGACGAACCCGGCGATGCCGGCCAGCAGCCAGCGCGCCAGGCCCCCGTCCCGGCGCTCCGCGCCGAGCCGCCAGCCGGCGATGATGAGGGCGGCCATCGTCAGCACCTGGACCGCGATCAGGTTGCGCACCCATTCCAGGTGGATATCGCGAGCGGCGACGAAGAAGGGCAGGGCGAGAACCAGGGCGACGACCGGCCAGCAGATCCAGCGCCGCGAGCGCAACGGCTCCAAGGTCAGGACGGCGGCGAGGACCAGGGCCGCGATCGCGTAGGCGCCGATGTTGAGCTTGGTCAGCGCCAACCCGGCCGCGAGCCCGCCCACCGCCGCCCCGGACAGGGCCGGGCGGCGGCTCGGACCGAAGACCGCGAGCAGCGTGATCGTGCCCAGCAGCGGCACGGTCAGCACCTGCGGGTGCATCGGCTCGGCGGCGAACACGCCGAGCGTCGCGAAGGCGGCGGCCATCCCCGCCACGCCCAGGCTGAGCCGGCCGGTCAGCCGCTGCGCCACGATCCCGAAGAGCAGGCTGCTCCCGACCCAGATGACGGCGACGAGCGCGCGGCTGGCGTCGGTGGTCACCGCCTTGCCGGTGAGGGCGAACAGCCCGCCGAAGACCTCGTAGTAGAAGGGCCCGTAGGGAGAGTAGATGTCGCGGTAGAGGGTGTGACCGTTGGCGAACGCCTTGACGGTGACCAGCAGCGTTCCCTCGTCGTCATAGGGGGCAAAGATCGTGAAGAGCGTGTAGTAGGCGGCGACCGCGGCGGCCATCGCCACGACCGCGTAGACCAGGATCGAGACGACGGTCGGGTCGCGGAGCGTTTCGGCCCCGCTGGGCCGCTGCCGGGACGCGGCGGGGCGGGTGGGCGTCTCTTGAATCAAGCGGGGCGCACGATATCTGCGGAATCGGCAGCCGCGCCGTCCCTGCGGAACCGCAACCGGTAGGCGAGCGTGCTCACTTCGCGCAACATCTGCGAGCTGGCGGAGACGACCCGCACGCTCGAGCGCTCGTCGTGCATGTAGAAGATCGGCACCTCCGCGATCCGCAGCCCCTCCCGGTCCGCCCGCATCAGAAGCTCGACGTCGAAGGCGAAGCCGGAGCAGGTCTGCTGCGCCACGTAGCGCTGCACGGCCAGGGTGGGAAACAGCTTGAATCCGTTCTGGGTGTCCCTGACCCGCAGCCGGGTGAGCATGCGGACGGCGCCGTTGAAGGTGTTGCCGAGGACCTTGCGATACAAGGGTCCCCGCTCGACGACGGCGCCGGCGATGGCGCGCGACCCGATCGCGATATCGGCCCCCTGGTCGATCGCCGCCGTCAGCTTGCTCAACTCCTTGAGCGGGGTCGAGAGGTCGACGTCGGCCAGTAGCACGTAGTCGCCCTGCGCGCGCGAGGCTCCCGCCGCGAACGCCGCCCCCTTGCCCCGGTTCTGCTTGAACTCGATCACCGGCTTGAGCCGCTCGTCCTCTTTGGCGGCGGCACGCAGCAGCTCAGGAGTCCGGTCGGTGCTGCCGTCGTCGACGATCAGCGTCTCCTGCAACCGCATGCCGGCTGCGGTCACCGCCTCGTCCGCCTCCCTGGCCAGCTTGTCGAGCAGGGCAGGCAGCCGAACTTCCTCGTTATAGGCGGGAATGACGATCGACAGGGTCTTCACGAGCGCGCCTCCCAGCGCGGGTGCCTCGGGTCGTGGGCCATCATACGTCTGAACAATGAATACCTAAAACTGGTGCGGTTTGGAATTTATGGACGTTCGGGCGACCGCTCCCGAAAGACGGGTAGTGGGTCAGCTAACTTGAAAGTGGTGACCCGGGCAGTGGGAAAGCTGATGCTGGTCTGCGCGCTGGCGACCGTCGTTTGGACGAGCAGCGCGCGGGCGCTCTCGCTGCAGCCGATCGGCAGCGGCTTCGAACAGCCGATCTATGTCACCTCCGACCCCGGCAACCCGGAACGGCTCTTCGTGGTCGAACGCGAAGGCACGATCACGCTGCTCGAAAACGGCGCCCTGAAGCCCTTCGCCGATCTGCGCTCGGTGGTCTCGGAGGGCGACGAGGGCGGCCTGCTCTCGATCGCGCTCTCGCCCAGTTTCGACCTGACCGGCCAGTTCTTCCTCGACTACACCGATAACGAAGGCAGGATCCACGTCGCCGAAATGACCGCCAGTGGCAGCAGCGCCCCGTTCTCCAGCCTCCGCGACGTGATCCCGCCGATCCCGCACCCCGAAGACACCAATCACTACGCCGGCCAGCTGCAACTCGGCCCCGAAGGCGCTCTCTTCGTCTCGACCGGGGACGGCGGCGGCTCCAACGACGAACACCACAACTCGCAGAACCCGAACAGCCTGCTGGGAAAGATCCTGCGGGTGACGCGGAACGGCAGCGGCGAATACACGGCCTCGGTCTGGAGCCTCGGTCTGCGCAACCCCTTCCGCTTCTCCTTTGACCGGCTGACCGGGGCGATGGTGATCGGCGACGTCGGCCAGAGCGCGCGCGAGGAGGTCGACTACGCCCCGGCGCCCGGCCTCGGCGAGGGCGCGAACTATGGCTGGAACTGCCGGGAGGGAGGCATTCCCGGGCCGGCCACCGACCCGCAGTGCGCCGGCCTCAGCGAAGCAGACTTCACCCCGCCGATCTTCGAATACACCCATGAAGAAGGGGGCTGCGCGATCATCGGCGGCTACGTCGCCCGCGGACCCGGCCTCGGCAGCCTCTACGGCCGCTACCTCTACGGCGACCTCTGCCTCGGCCAGCTGCGCTCCTTCGTCCCTTCGGACCCGGCCGCGACCGACCGTTCCGAGGGGCTCGAAGTCGCCAACCTCAACTCCTTCGGCGAGGACTCCTGCGGCCGCCTCTACGCGATCTCCGGCAACGGCCCGGTCTACCGCATCGAAGGCGAACCGAGCTCCTGCCCCACCGCCGCGCCGCCGCCCCCCCCGCTGCAGCCTTCCTTCGTCGGCATCCGCGCCGCCAGGCGCCAGGTCAAGCGCCACCGCCGCGCCCTGATCAGCGCCTGGGTCGCCCCCTGCGAGGGCCGGCGCGGCGCCCCGGTCACCCTCTGGCACGGACGCCAGCAGCTCGGCACTCGCCACCTCGACCGCGTCTGCTCGGCCCGCTTCCGGCCCGAGATCAACCGCCGCGCCAGCTTCCGCGTCACCGTCAAGGCCGACGCGACCTACGACGCCGCGATCTCACGCAAGCTGACGATCCGGCCGCTGCGCCACCACTAGGACGAAGCTCGCTCGGTATAGGGGACGGGTATTCCCCGACCTCCCTGGGTTACTCGCCTCATCGTTTCTGGCTGACCGCGTAAGTGGGTGGGGCGAGTAACAGGACGCCGGTCGGCCGGGGAATACCCGTCCCCTCAGCGACAGAGCTCCCGCAGACGCCGATCCCGCAGCAGCTTTCGCGAAAAGCTGTCAGACCCTGAGCCGTCCCGCTGGGACGTGTGGAGAGGCCGCTGGGCTCAGTAGGTGCCGCCGAGCTTGCGGTGGTCCCAGGTGGCGGTGCGCACGGGGCGGAAGGAGATTGCCACCCGTTTCGGCGCCTGCGCTTCCAGCGCCGCTTTGGCGTCGCCGGAAACGGAGGAGATGCCCTCGGCGTAGCGGACCGTCAGCTCTTCGGCGAAGCCGAGCACGGTCTCGCAGTCGCGGTGCAACTCGGCTTCGGCCTCGATCATCACCCCGCGCAGCTCGCCGTAGTCGTGGCCCGTCTCGACCAGCACCGTCGCCCGCGGGTCGCGTTCGAGGTTGCGGACCTTCTGCGATTTGGCGTAGGTCCAGATCCAGACGATCCCCTCGCGGGGGACGAACCAGAGCGGCATCGAGTGCGGCCAGCCGCGCGGCCCGAGGCTGGAGACGACGGCGATCCGCTCCGCGTCGAGCAGCTCCCGCACCTCCGCCTCGCTGAGCTTGATCTGATCGCGCCGGCTCACCGCCGGGACATTAGAGCCTGTCTCAGTGGCGACGGGCGATCTGGACGAAGGCGTGCCAGGCGGGCTTCGGCCGGAAGCGCTCGCCGCGGCGGAAGAGGCCGGCGGAGTCGCAGAAGCTGCAAGACCCGGGCACGTCCTTCCAGGTGAACCAGTCGACCTGGCGCAGGTTGAGGCGGCCGCGGTTGGCGAGCAGGTAGCGGTAGGCGGCGGTCAGTTCCCGGGCCTGCCCGTGCAGGCCGACCTCGAAGGCGACGACCTGCGGGTCGTTCTGTGAGCCCCAGCCCATCTCGGTCAGGTAGAGACCGGCGCGCGCGTCGTGGTGAGCCACGGCGACGCCGCGGATGCCTTCGACCAAGCTGCGCAGGACTTCGGTGTTGGCGGCGTAGGGGTGGAGGGCGATCGCGTCGAAGCTCGCCTTGACGCCGCCCACGCGGTAGAGGCGGTCGAGGAAGTCGGCCGCGGTCATCGCCCGCGGCGGGCGCTGCTTGGGGGCGCCGAAGAGGCCGCCGAGGACGATTTCGGCGCGCGGATCGGCCCGATCTGCCGCCCGGCGGCTGAGCTTCAGCAGCCGCGCGTAGCGGCCCGGCGAGACCGGCTGGGCGAAGTAGAAGAAGTTCTCCTCGTTCCAGATCTGCCAGGCGCGGATCGGCAGCCTCGGCAGCGGCCGGGCGGAGCCGGGGCCGTGCTCGATCCAGAAGGTGCCCTGGCGGCCGTAGCGTTCGACCGCGGCGGTGACGAATTCGCTCCAGGCGCGGCGCTCCCGCGCGCCGGCGACCGGCAGCGAGCGCCAGTCGTGCGCGAGCCAGTGCGGCGTCGAGATCAGGAAGGGCAGCGTTTCCAGGTGCTCTTCGGCGGCCAGCGCGACCGCTTCGTCGGTCTGCCCCCAGGCGTAGCCGCCGCCCGCGGTCGGCTGTATGGCCGCCCAGGAGAACGTCGTCCGGATCGTCTCCACTCCCCCCGAGCGCATCCGCGCCGCGTCGCGCTTGTCCAGCGCCGTCTGCGGGACGATCCCGAAGAACCCGCGCGGCAGCGCCTGCGCGGCCGCCGGCAGCAGGCAGGCGCCAGTCAGGCAGAGGGCGGCGATCGTCATGGCGCGTCGCATTCCTGCCCAAACCCTCATTCACCACCTAAGTTGCCCGGTTGCGTCCGCGCTCACACATGAGAGGATCGGCCGGTGAAGATCGCGATCCTCATCTTCGACGGGCTGACCGCGCTCGACGCGATCGGCCCCTACGAGGTGCTGCGCTCGGCGCCGGGCTGGGAGGTCGAGTTCGTCGCCAAGGAGGCGGGCGAAGTCAGGACCGACAGCGGCTTCCTCGGGCTGAGCGCCGACAAGGCGATCGCCGAGGTGAGCGACCCCGACATCGTCCTCGTCCCCGGCGGCAAGGGAAACCGGCCGCTGCTGAAGGACGAGGAGGTCCTCTCCTGGCTGCGCCGGGTCGACGAGCGGACGACCTGGACGACCTCGGTCTGCACCGGCTCCCTCGTCCTCGGCGCCGCCGGCCTGCTCGACGGCCGCCGCGCCACCTGCCACTGGCTCTTCCTCGAGCGCCTGCGCGAGTACGGCGCCAATCCCGTCGGTGGCCGCTACGTCGAAGACGGCAAGGTCGTCACCGCCGCCGGCGTCTCCGCCGGCATCGACATGGCCCTCCACCTGGTCAGCCGCGAGATGGGCTCCGAGTTCGCCCAGGCCATCCAGCTCGGCATCGAGTACGACCCCCAGCCGCCCTTCGACGCCGGCTCCCCCGACAAAGCCCCACCCTCCATAGTCGAAGTCGTCACCGCCGCCTCCGCCGACGAAGCCTGACGGCGCGTCAGCCGAAGCGGAGGCCTCTCATCGAACCGGCAAAAAGCGTCCTATAAGGACGTTAATTGCCGGCTCGCTTGAGGCGGCACCAGCTCCAGCTCCGACCAGGGGCCCTCGCCGCACATCGGCTGGGTGCGGCCTTCGAGCCAGCCGGCCTGGAGGTCGTCGTAGTGGGGGCTGGCGGGGTGGCCGGACTGGCCGGTGAAGGTCTGCCAGCGGGAGCGGTCGGGGTCGGTCGGGTCGGCGACCATGCGCCAGCTCGGGGCCCAGACGGCGTTGTAGGGGTCGTTGGGGTCGTAGGCGATCTGGCTGACGGTCTCCTGGGCGCCGCCGGCGCGGAGGCGGCGGTTGAGCAGGCGGTCGAAGAGGGCGTTGGCGTCGCCGAGCGGATGCGGGAACTTCATCTCGTGGACGCGGCCCCAGCGCCAGCCGTCGGGGTCGGGACCGAAGCGGTCGGTGAGGTCGTCGAGGGCGCCGGCCAGCGCCTCCAGCGCGAGCTCGTCCCAGGGGCGGCCGATCAGCTCCTCGTCGGCTTCCTCCCAGAGGCTCATCAGGTGCGAGTGCCAGCGCCAGGGCGAGGTGCTGTGGGCGGTGAAGCCGTTGTCGTTGCGGTCGAGCCAGCGCTCGCAGAGGTCGCGGTCGCCGATCGCGCAGCGGACGACCTCGCGCGCCAGCCGCAGCAGGAAGGCCTGGTAGGTGGTGCCGGCGACGGTCTCGCGGTCGAGCCGCCCGTCCCAGCTGCGCAATCGCTCGATCGCGCTGCGCTCGCGCTGGCCGCGCGGGTGCAGGCGCGAGAGCCGCCGCGCCGCCTCCAATCCCGGCAGCGAGAGGTTGTCCGACTGCATCGCCTCGAAGCTCGCGAGGTCGTGCTTCTCGGTCTCCTCGATCAGCTCCTCGATCCGCCTGGCGCGGAAGCCGTCGAGCCATTCGCTGGTGATGTGGTGCGGGTAGGAGTCGCCGACGATGCGGTTGTTGGCGGTGACGAGGAAGCCGCTCTCGGGATCGACCACCTCCGGCAGCTCGTCGTAAGGCACCGTCCCCTCCCACTCGAACTCGCCGGTCCAGCCCGGCTTCGGCAGGTCGGGGCAGCCGCCGCGGCGCAGCGGCAGGCGGCCGATCAGCTTGTAGCCGATCGAGCCATGGCGGTCGGCCCAGATCAGGTTCGAGGCGGGCGAGGTGTGGCCCTCCAGCCTCGCCACCAGCTCCGGGCCGGAGGCGATGTCGAGCAGTTCGAACATCCCTGAGAATGCGGTCGCTTCGCGCAAGCTCTGCCAGGCGAGCGCCAGCGGCTCGCCCTCGTCGGCGCCGAGCGCCTCGTTGACGATCGGCCCGTGGTGGGTGCTGCGCACCTCCAGCTCGACCGGCTCGCGGCCCTTGACGACGATCTCCTCGCGCACCGTCTGCAGCGGCCGCCACTCGTCTTCGAAGAGGTAGTTGTCGCCCTCGATCCGCTCGACGAAGAGGTCCTGGGTGTCGGCCATGACGTTGGTGAAGGTCCAGCAGACGTCGTTGCTCTGGCCCATGTAGACGCCGGGCATTCCCGGCATCGAGGCGCCGCGGACGAAGCGCTCGCCGTGGCGCAGGCTGACCTCGTACCAGATGCCCGGCATGCTCGGGGGCAAGTGCGGGTCGCCCGCGATCAGCGGCGAGCCGGTCGCCGAGCGCTTGCCGCTGACGGCCCAGTTGTTGGAGCCCGAGGCCTCGGCGGCGAGTCCGAGCGAGCGCCGCACGGCGTCGATCTGCTCGACCAGCGGCAGCCCTTCGCCGCTGAATGGCGACTGGTCGACGACCGGATTGTCGGCCGGATAGACGGGGTCGAGGCGGGCGGTCAGCTCCGGGCCGAGCTCGCGCAGCATGTCGGAGCGGAGCAGCTCCCGCTCCCAGTTGGTCGAGAGGCCGAAGGCGAGCAGCTTGCCGAGGCTGAGGATGTCGACCGGGCGCCACGGCTCGAAGCTCCTCTGACGCAGGACCTGCATCTCGAACGGCATCGCGCGGGCGTCGCGGGCGGCGGCGTTGACCCCGGCGCAGAAGCGCTTCAGCTGGGCGCGCAGCTCCGGCGCCAGCTCGGTCTCCTCGCGCTCGGCGACCCGCCGGATCCCCAGCGTCCGCATCAGCCGGTCGACGGGGAGGCCGTCCTCGCCGGCGATCTCCGCCACCCGTCCCTCGACCACGCGGCGGTAGAAGCCCATCTGGAAGAGCCGGTCCTGGCCGTGGCAGTAGCCCTGGGCGAAGTAGAGGTCCTCCCGCTGCTCAGCCTCGACGTGCGGAACGCCCCAGCGGTCGCGCCGCACCCGCACCCGCCCCTGCAGCTCGTCGACCTCGATCGTCCCCCTCACCTGCGGCAACGGCCGCTTGGCCAGCCGGTGCCAGATGATCGCCGCCGCGGAAGCGGTCAGCCCGACCGACGCGGCACCGGCGATCAGCCCCGCCTTCTCGACTCGTCTCCCACGGCTGCCCATGCGGACTGTGTATCACGTCTGGCCAGCTGGCCAGGAATCGTGCCGAAACTTCTTGTCCCACCCCGGTTTCAACCGGTCATGAGGAAGAAGCTGCTGGCTTCGGTGCTCGTCCTGGCGGGGTTGATGCTGCCGGCGAGGGCGCTTGCAGCCGGTGTACTCGTTTCCGACTTTGGCAACGGGGGCGCGGTGGTAACCCCCGTGTCCCTGCACGAGCCCTGGACCAAGGCCCGTGTCCACGTGGCCGAAGCTCCCGACGGCGGCATCTTGGTCGCAAGCGAAGGGGAGGTTGCCCGCTACGCGGCCGATGGGCAGCTAGACCCCTCTTTCGGCCGCGGCGGATTTCTCACCGTCGCCCTGCCGAGCGTGGCCAGTTTCGCGATCAGCGATATCGCGGTCGACCCCGAAGGCCGGATCGTCCTCACCGGCACCGCCCTGGTTGCATCCGGAAGCGGGCCGGCGTCCTCCATGGCGGCGGTGGTCCGCTACCTCCCCGACGGCGAACTCGACCCCAGCTTTGGCGGCGGCGACGGGACCTTCATCAGCCGCTTCGGGCTGCCGATTGCGGATGGTGGGGTCGTCGCCAGACAGGGGGCGGTGAGCCAATGGGGGGAGGTCACGCTCGTGGTCGGGACCATCGGCCGCGCAGGAACGTGCGGCACCCCACAGCGGCGCGAGCGCGACCGTCTGATCGCACGACTGAGCCCGGAGGGAACGATCGAGGGATTCTTCGGCGACGGCGGCGTCCAGCGGATCGCGCCGCTCGAAACCGTGACCGGCATGGCCTTCGGTCGGGGCGGCGCAATCTCGCTCGCCGGCCCCGCGCCGAGGAAGTGCGGGGAACCGGCGCAGACGGCCGTGATCAGCCTGCGGCCCGATGGCGATCGGCGGCGGGGCTTCGCGACGGGCGGCGTGCGCAGGCTGAGCGGCGCGGTCGCCGCGATCGCGGTCGACCCGCAGGGACGGACCGTGATGATCTTCAAGGAGAGGCAGAAGCCGGCCATAGACGAACACGTGACCAAGCTGGTGCGGCTGCTCCCGAACGGGGATCGCGATCCCAGCTTCGGCAAGAACGGCCTCATCGTCTACGAATTCCAGGGTCCTCTCTACAAGTGGAGCTCGCTCCTGGTCACCCCGACTGGGCGGCTGCTGGCGGTCGGCACCCTGATCCGCCCGCTGCCCCCGAAGAAGCGCAAGGACGGCGTGCGGTTCCACCGCTGGTTCATGGCCTGGCCGCTACAGGAATCCGGCGAACAGGCTGGCGGCTTCGGCTGGCTGGGCTGGCTCGCGATCACCCGCTTCAACCCGCGTTCGGACGCCGCCGCCAGCGACGCGCTGATCGGCGCCGACGGCAACCTCCTCATCGCCGGCACCGCCCGCGAACCAACCCTCGCCCCCCACGGCGGCTTCGCGCTCGCGCGCTACGAACTCTGGCACTAAGGAGCGAGGTCCTCCTCCGGCAGCCGCCCCTCGGCCTCGAGCTTTTCGAGGTGGGCCTCCATCGCCATCGCCGCCATCGGCAGCAGCTCCATCGGGATGTCGTCCCAGACGGTGGCGAGGAGGTTGGCGCGGGAACGCTCTCCCGCGGCGAGCGCGTCGAGCAGACGGCGCTCACGCATCTGGCGGTGCTCGACGTATTCGGCGAGCTTGGCGGCGGGGTCGGTGACCCAGGGGCCGTGGCCGGGGGCGATCAGCTCGATCGCCTCCGCCTGCAGCAGCGCCAGCGAGTCCATGAAGGCGGCGAGGGAGTTGCCGCCGGGCGGGACGATCGTCGAGCCGAGGCCGAGGACGAGGTCGCCGCTGAAGCAGACGCCGGCCTCGGTGAGGAAGCAGACGTGGTCCTCGGCGTGGCCGGGGGTGGCGAGGACGCGAAGGCTGAAGTGCTCCTCGCCCCCGCTCGGCAGGACCACCTCGGCCTCGAGCTGCTCGGCGCCGGCGGTGTGATCGCCGTGGGAGTGGGTCAGCAGCACCAGCCCGATCCCGCCTCGCTCGGCCGCGGCAGCTCGGATCGCCTCCAGGTGCGCGGGGTCTTCGGACCCCGGGTCGATCACCACGCACGGGTCGGAGCCGTAGAGGTAGGTGTTGGTCCCTTCCAAGGTCATCGGCCCCGGGTTGGGGGCGACGATCTTCAGGACCTCCGGGTGGCCGGGTGCCTCCTGCATGGACGATTGGTGAATTTTCCACCCTCTGCGGTGGAAACTCACCAAGGGCTCAGTTCGAGCCGGCCTCGCGGGCGATCGCTTCGCGCGCGTCGGGCGGCTCCAGCACGACCAGGTCGCCGGCGCCGCGAAGGATCTCCCGCACCAGCCAGGGCTTGCCCGCGTAGGGCAGCTCGACGACGACGGCGCCGTCGGCCAGCTCCTCGACCACGGTCCGCTCCTCGCGCAGCCAGCGGGCGCGCTCGGGCGAGACCCAGACACGGGCGACCTCGGCGGTCGGCACCTCGCCGTGGGTCATCCAACCCTCGACTCCGGCGAACTCCTCGACTTCGGGCCGCGGCTCGAAGGTCTCATCCGAGAGCCGCGCCTCTTTGACGCGGTCGAGCTTGAAGTGGCGGACACCCGCTTTGGTCAGGTCGTAGCACTCGACGTACCAGCCCTCTTTGCCGTTCTCGAGCCGGTAGGGCTCGACCCGGCGCTCGGTGAACTGGTCCTCGTTCTCCTTGTAGTAGCTGAGCTCGAGCACCCGGCTATCGGCGATCGCCTGGTTGACGAGGCGGGCGACCTCGGCGTCGCCGCCGCCCGCCGGGGCGATCTCCAGCCCCTCCTCAGAGGGGTCGTGACCGAGCGCCTTGACGATTTTCCGGCGGGCGCTCTGCAGGTCCGACTGCGGGAGGTGGTCGCCGAAGAGGTCGATCGCCGCCACCAGCGCCTTCGCCTCCAGCGGCAAGAGACGCGCCGGACGGGCGAAGTTGTCGCCGTAGGGCTGCGAGTCGACCTCGATTTCGTCGCCGAGGATTTCCGCGTAGAGGACGTAGGTGCCGCCGCCGAAGTTGACGACGTTGAGCAGGTCGACGTCCTCCTGCAGCTCCTCCCGGGTCAACTCGAGGCGGGTGCAGAGGTCCGACACCGCCAGCCGCTCGTCCTTTTTCGCCGCTTCGATCAGGAGGCCGGCGAGGGTGACGAGGCGGGCAAAGCGCTCGGGCCGGATCGCCGCCTCGCCGCGGCCGTTGGAGCGGGCGCGCTTGGGCTCGTCAAGCGGGCGGTCGACGACCTCGGCGGGCTTGAAGCCGTTCTCGTGGCGGTGGCGGAGCAGCTCACGACGCTGCTCGGCCTCCTCGCGCAGGTCGTCGGGCGCCAGCACCTCGGCGTTCTGGCGCCAGCGCAGGACCCAGGCGATCAGCTCGCGCGCGGAGGCGTAGCCGGTCTCGAAGACACGGCCCTTCCCCGGCGCCCCGTCGGACTTCCTCGCGTTGCGCAGCTCGCCGTAGGCGCCGTAATCGCGCTCGACCAGCCAGGCGATCCGCTCGCGGATGAAGATCTTCGCCGTCCCCTGCGTCTCGCCCAGCTGCCAGTCGGCCCGGCTGCCGTAGTCGCGGCGGTCGAAGTCCTCAGGCGGGGAGAAGTCGTGCTCGGCCTTTGACGCGTAGCCGACCTTGCCCTGGATGCGGGAGAGACGGAAGACGCGGACCGCGTCGCGCTCGTGCGAGTGGCCGATCAGGTAGAACTGCCCGCCGCGGAAGACCAGGTGGAAGGGGTCGACCTTGCGCTTCTCGGTCTCGCCCCGCTCCATCGTGTAGTAGGTGAACTCGATCGTCTTGCGGCGGCTGATCGCGGTCTCGATCTTGGAGAGGCGCTGGGAGAGGTCGCGGCCGCCGGCGGAGGCGGTCATCGCCATCTCGACCGGGGCGCGCTCGCCCTCGGCGAACGGGTTCGGATGGCCCCAGGCGACCTGCTGCAGGGCCAGGCGCAGCGGCTCGGCGTAGGCGAAGCCGCCGTCGGTGAGCAGCATCAGCGCCGTGCTCAGCGCCGCCAACTCGTCGTCGGAGAACTCGATCGGGTCGAGGTAGAAGTTCTCCGGCGGCAGCGAGTAGAGCTCGGCCTCGAAGAACCCCTCGCCCGGCTTCTCGACCCCGAGCTGGATGCCGAGGCTCTCCAGCTCGGCGCGGTCGGCATAGAAACGACGCGCGAACGCGTCGTCGTTCATGTCGCTATAGCCCTCCACCTCGCGCTTGATCTCGAGGGCCGAAACCGGCCTCCCCTGAGCCATCAGGAACGAGATCAGCGAGAGCTGGCGAATCAGCTTCTCGGTGTCCTTCGCCACTGCTCGGCAGGATAGTCTGCACGCAGCGCATGGACCTTCTGCGGAGCCTCTTCGGCAACCTAAGCGCGGGCATTATCCGGCTTTTGGTTGCCGTCGGAATCCTCGCGGCGGCCTATTTCCTCATCGTCAAGCCGGTCCTGCACACGACCGAAAACTCGATCAACAGCGCCGACAAGAGCCTCGAAAGCTCCTTCGGGACCGAAGTCAACCTCGGCGAGGTCGGCAAGACGATCGAAAACGTCGACCGCCAGGTCCAGCGCGAAATCAAGCGCTCCTTCCGCCAGTCGCAGCAGCACGGGCACGCCGACAAGCTTGTCCACTGCATCCAGCACGCCCACCAGGACGTCCACCGGATCGAACGCTGCACGGCGCGGTACTGAGCGATCCTTAACGCCTAATCGTTGAGCTTTAAGCTTCGTGCTCTATCCTTAATGCTCGATGAGAGAGCGTAAAGGTTCTGGGCACTACGAGGAACTGAGCTGGGCGCCGGATTTCGACGCTAGCAGTCGCCGGCGGCGCAAAGCCCAGCGGTACAAGGCGTTCGTCCCCGGCAAGATCGCCGATCTCGAGCCGGACCTCGGAAGCTCGACGGCGGCGCTCTGCGAGCGAGCGGGGAATGCCGTCCGAGAGTTGAGCGCAAACGAGCGGGAGCTCCTCTCCCTGGAGGGAATGGGTAGACAGCTGCTGCGCTCCGAGGCGCTGGCCTCCTCGCAGATCGAGGGACTGAGCGTCTCCCACCGCAAGCTCGCCGAAGCGGAGTTGGAGGGCCGTCCAGGGCCGCACCAGGCAGAGGAGATCATGGGCGCGATCCACGGAATGGAGCAGGCGATGGAGATCGGCGCAGCGAGCCGCGCTCTAGACGTCGACGACATCGCGGGCATCCACAAGGCGCTCGCCACAGCTCCTCCTCTGGACAAGATCGCCGGCCAGTTTCGGGAGGAGCCCAGCTGGATCGGCGGCAGCATCCCTCCCAATGCCGAATACGTCGGACCGCCGCACCGCTACGTGAAGCCGCTGCTCGTCGACCTCTGCGAGTTCATGGACCGGGACGACATCCCCCCGGTCGCGCAGGCAGCCACCGCGCACGCGCAGTTCGAGTCGATCCACCCGTTCGGGGACGGGAACGGGCGCGTCGGTCGCTGCCTGATCCACGGCCTGTTCCGGCGACGCGGGCTGGCGCCGCGCTACGTGCCGCCGATCAGCCTCGTCCTCGGCGCCAACAAGGACGCCTACGTCGCCGGCCTCGAAGGCTTCAGGGCCGGAGAGGAAGAGGACTGGATCGCCCAGTTCGCGCGGGCGGTGGAGGTCGCCGCCACTCGGGCCCAGGAGTTCTCGGCAGAGGTCGTGGCTCTGCAGGCGAAGTGGCGCGAGCAGCTCGGAGCCGTCCGTCGCGATGCCGCGGTCCTGCCGCTGATCGAGATCCTCCCCAAATACCCCGTGATCACCGCGGCGGTGGCCGAGCGGGAGATCGGGCGTTCGCGACCCGCGACGATCGCCGCACTGGCGCGCCTGGAGGAGGCGGGAGCCCTGACCCGGCGCCGTAACCAGAAAATGGGTGACAGCTGGGAGGCGAAAGAGCTCTTCAGGCTGCTGAAGCGGTTCGAGGAAACCGCGCAGGCCGCCTAGAAGACATTGACGCCGATCAAAGCGGCAATGATCGCCGCGTTGCCACCTACGGTGGCAACGATCAGGGTCCGGTTCAGCGATTCGAAGCGTCCGTTCATCTCGCTGCGCAGATCCTTGATATCGCCACGAAGTTCGCGGATGTCGGCGTCGACGCGCGCGAAATTCGCGTCTACCTGGTCGAATCGTTTGTCCATCCCCTCTTTGAGGTCATTGAGCCGCTGGTCGGTCCAGGTCTCTCTTGGCGCCATCATCACTGCCATGAGCATAGCGTAATGGTTTGTCTGCAACAGAACAGACACAAAAGTGCCTTTTCTGAAAATTTTTCGCGCTTTTTCTGTGGCGCCTGGAGCTAAGCCGCTCGTTGGGCGAAGAATGCAGACCCGGACAAAGCCCGGTCGAAGCCCGACCAGGACTCGCCGGCGGGGAGCTGGCGCTCGAGGCGGTCGAAGCTGCCGAGGCGACCGCCGAGGTTGTCGATCATGTGGACGAGGACGGCCTCGCGGGTGGCGGGGACGACCGGGGAGCCGTGCTCAAGCGAGCCGTGGTGGCTGAGGATGATGTGGAGGACACACTGGGCAAGGCCCGGGTCGAAGCCCGGCAGGTCCTCGATCGCCCTGCGCACGGTGTAGTAGCCGAGCGGGATCTCGCCCTGCAGGCGGCCGGCGTCGGTGAGGTCGATCGCCAGCGGGTCGTCGTTGTAGGCGACGCACTTGCCGATGTCGTGGAGGAGCGCGCCGGTGACGGCGACGTCGCGGTCGATGCCGGGGAAGAAGTTGGCCGCGGCGGAGACCGCCTGGGCGACGGAGAGCGTGTGCTCGAGCAGCCCGTGCCGGTAGGCCTGGTGGTAGGTCTTCGCTGCGGGGGCGTCGCGGAAACGCTGCCAGGTTTCAGCGTCTTCGCCGAAGAAGTGATCGAGTAGGTGCCGCAGATCTGAGTTCTGGACCGTCTCGAGCAGCTCGCGCAGATCGCGCTCGAGCAGCTCCGGCGAGATCTCCGACTCGGCCGCGAGGTCCTCGGTTGCGTACTCGTGCTGCTCGGCCTCGCGCAGAGAGCTGATCTTGATCTTCGCTCCCCAGCGGTCGCTCACCTCGAAGACACCGCTGACGAAGACCGGCGAGCCGCTGCCGCAGAGCGCGTGAAGGGCCTCCGCCTCCTCCCAGCAGACCGCCTCGGCGGTGCCGGTGGCGTCGCCGACCGAGAGCCGCAGCCAGGGCTCGCCGTTGCGCTTGCGGCGCAGCTCGCGCTCGCGCACCGCGTAGACGCCGCGCACCCGCTGGCCGTCCTCGAGGTCGCGCAGGGGGACGCGGGTGGGGACGAGGCTCTCGATCTGCGTCTGCTCGGCCATCTGTCTGCCAAGGTAGAGACGACTCCGGACGTGCCGCCCGGCGTTCGAGGCGCTACCGGCGCAAGGTCGCGAGACTGCTGGCGCCCCATTCGAGGGCGCGGTCCCAGTAGCCGCCGATCCAGTCGGCGAGGCGGTCGATCCTGGTGCGGAGCGGCGGCGCCCAGAGGACAAGCGCGGCGGCGCTGCCGAGGGCGGCGCCGGCGAGAACGTCGCTGGGGTAATGGACGCCGAGCGCGACGCGGCCGACCGAGAGCACGGTCGCGGCGACGAGGGCGAAGATCCCCCAGGCCCGCTTGCGCAGGACGATCGCGACCGCGACCGCGAAGGCGGCGGTGGCGTGGTCGCTGGGGAAGCCGGGGTCGGCGGCGTGGCTGGCGAAGAGGTGGACACCATGCGGGTCGGCGACGAAGGGACGCGCCCGGTCCACCAGTTCGGAGATCACCTTGCCGACGGCAAGGCCGAGACCGGCGCTGAGCACGGCGGCGACGCAGGCGCGGCGCCAGTCGGAGAACCGCCCGCGGGCAGCCAGAAAGACGATCGCCAGCGTCGCCACGAACAGCGCCTCGGAGGCGTTGACGTAGAAGAGCAGCGGATCCTCGACCGCGTCGTGGTGGAACATGAAGTTGTTGAGGGCGTGCAGGACGGACCAGTCCACCTCCCGAAGGCTGTCACAACTTCTTTACGTCCGGTTAAAGGACCGGCCTGAGACCGCGCCCGCAAGATCACCTCGACCGCGATGGAAAGCCGGCCGAAGCGGGTAACCGCTGAACATGGAGCGGATCGTCGCCACCCACTTCACTGACCCGGGCTGCCCCTGGGCCTACTCCTCGCGGCCGGCGATCGCGAGGCTGCGCTGGCGCTTCGGCGACCAGATCGAGTGGCGGCTGGTCATGATCGGGCTCAGCGAGTCGGGCCGGAGCTACGAAGAGCGCGGCTTCACCCCCGCCCGGCTGGCGACGAGCTGGCGCAAGTTCCAGCGCCGCTTCGGGATGCCGTTCGGCAGCGGCGTGAAGCCGCGGATGGCGGGCACGTCGCGCGCCTGCCGGGCGATCGTCGCGGCCCGCGAAGCCGACCCCGAGCTGGGCTACGCGGCGCTGCGGGCGCTACAGCTGATGCAGTTCACGACGACGCGCCTGCTCGACCGCGACGACGACCTGCTCTGGGCGCTCGCCGAGGTCGAGGGACTCGACGCCGAGGGCGCCGTCGCCCGCATCGACGACCCCGAGATCGTCGCCGCCTACGAAGTCGACAAAGCCCGGGCCCGCTCGGCCCTGGGCACCCCGACCCACGTCCAGGGACGCCACTCCGACAGCGACGGACCGGCCCGCTACACCGCCCCCTCGCTGATCTTCGAGCACCCCGACGGGCGCTCGACCGAGGTCGGCGGATTCCAGCCGTTCGAGTCCTACGACACCGCCCTCGCCAACCTCGATCCCTCGCTGCGGCGGCGGCCGGCGCCGGAGGACGTCACCGAGGTCGTCTTCGCCTATCCGATCGGCCTCACTACTGCCGAGATCGCCTCGATCATGCGGCCGAGCGACCTCGAGGAGGCCGATCTGGCCGCGACCGAGCGCGACCTGATCGCCGCCGCCGACGCCGGGACGATCGTCTGCGAGCCCGCCGGCAGCGACGCGCTCTGGCACCCCCCGCACACCGGGGAGCGGGTGGGCACCGCGGCTCCTCGCGTCCGTGCCGCAGCCTGAGTCAGCGGAGCACGAACCGGCGCTCGTCCCTCAGCGCGGACCCCAGCTGAGAGAGCTCAGCGAAGCGTTGACTCTTGCCAGGACCTTTGCCCGGCCGGGATGAGCGAGGGGCATGACCACCAGTTCGTGCCGGACCACTTCCTCGCCGCGGGTGAAAACGATCCAGCGGCCGTCCGGCGAGAAGGTGGGGTCAAAGGAGCGACCGTCGTCGGTGAGGCGCCGACGATGAGTCCCGTCGCGCCGGACGATGTAGATGTCGGAGTGGTCGTAACTGCCTCCGGCAGGCGTGTCGACGGCCCTCGCGTAGAGGATCCAGCGGCCGTCCGGTGAGAAGGAGGCGCTCAGGTAATGGATCCGGCGCACTCCGGGCAACGGCGTCAGGGTCCGTGCGACCCGCCCCTGCGAGTTACGCAGAATGAGCGTGCGCGTATAGCAAGAGACGAACCAGCTGGCGTCGACGGTGCCGGCGCAGACGGGACTGTCGAAGAGCCGACGGCGGTGGCGGCCGTCGGAAGAAGCGACGTAGGTCCCGGCCTTGCCGCCGGAGGAGACGTCAAAGAGCAACCGGCCACCGAGGAGGAAGGTCGGTGCAAAAGCGCAACCTCCGGCTGGGAAGCCCGACCTCCTCGTGCTCCCGTACTGGAAGAGACGCCGCTTGCCGGTGAGGACATTGACAATTTCCATCGGCGGGCAAGTGGTTTCGTCGTAGCCGATGTAGGCAACCAGCTTTCCGTTGCAAGAGAAAGAGGGGGCATAGGTGAAGGAGAGGGTGCCCGGCACCAGCCAGCGAACGCCGCCGCCCTGGCCGATCACCGCCAAGCCGTTCTCCCCAGCGGCGGCGATCTTCCCGTTCTCACCTGGGCAGGCGCTCGCGGCTGAAGCCGAGGAGTGAACGCCCATCAGCAGGGCGATTGCACCGGCGATTCCCATGAGCATTTTCCACTTCCGCATCATCGTCCCCATCCAGGAACACCCCGGCGCGGAAATAAGAGTGGTCGCGCCAGCCGGCGCTCAGCTCGCCAACTCAGCGAGTTTGACCGAGAGAGTGGCGAGGGCCGGATTCGAACCGGCGACACCACGATTTTCAGTCGTCAGGCCGAACGTTGGTGTTCCGAAGTTTCAAGGGCTGCAAACCGCTCTGGAATGCAGATCACACTCGCCAGGCTGAGGGTAGCAAGTTCCTTGGGAGTCGCCATATTCCCGCGGATTCCCGCGGATTCGGGTGGATTCTGGCTCCGGGAGGGCAGCCGCGAGCCACTTCCATACTCGGCCGGGTCGTACCTCGCGAGGAAGCCGGTCCAGTGCTCGTTGTCGCGCAAAGCGGCACCCAGCGCCGAACCCGGACTAGGACACGTAGGCGTTGCGCACCATGGCGGCCGTCCATCGGTTCGTGCCGTGTGCGGGGGGAACACCCTTGCGGTTCAGGAACTCGGCGATGTCGGCAAGGGAATTTCCCTTCGCGAGCTGCCTCCGTACTTGCGCCCGCCAGCCCCAGTCCCGCTTGTTGCACCAAGAGTGGGAGAGTCGAACGTTCTCGGCGACGAACCTACCGCCATCCGATTTGAGCGTCGGGTAGTGGTCGCGCGAGGGCGTCCACTTGTTGCCCGGGGTCCCGACCGGATCGAAAGAGCCGCGCCCCTTGTGGTGGTAGCACTGCGGCATCTCGCACCTCAGGGCGAGGAGCTGGCCGCGCTCGGCCATCCGCACGAGGACATTTGCATTTTTCACGCCGAGCTCGCGGAGTTGGTCCGCGACCGATTTATCTGCCATGCGGCGATCCTGACAAAACTGCTTTCGCGTGAAAAGCGGCAGCGGCCCGTGAACCTAGTTATTGCCGCCGACCGGGATCGCGCCAAGCAATAATGCAATGGCAAGACCTTCAGACGGACCGCGGACAAGCTCTTGCCGTCGCCCATTTGACTAGGCAGCTCGGGGGCCGAGGCTCGGCTTCACCTCGAAGCGCCAGAGGGACAGCTGCCAGCCCTCTCGAGTCCAATAGTCCGAGGGAATCAGATCGCCCATCCGGCCCGGCTCGGGGTCGACCGCCAGCCGCGACGGAGCACCTCGCAAGCGAGCCTGCGTTCGGATTAGGAGCGCGCCCCAGGGAGAGACGCCCACAGCGGCGAGCCGGCCCTGATACAGGGTGCGGGCCTGGTCGAGCTCCTCAATATCTCCGCTCAGGCGTTTGGCGATGCGGCGATTCTAGTGCCAGCTGGTGGGGTTTCCTGCTTGGGCTGTGGTGGCGCCTGGCCGCCCTCTAACCTCCGCGCCACCGAGGGCCTCGATCTTGTTCCGGATCCCGATCCGGAGAACCTGAGCCGTCTGACCAAAGCGCTGACGAATCTGGAATCGACGCTTCCGACGGAGGCGGAACGACCCTTCGATGCGGCCGTGGATGCCGGAGCGATCCGGTGCGGAGGAAACTTGCCGACGATGACGCGCTTCGGCGGACTCGACATCGTCCAGCGGGCGCGGGGCGTTCCCGGTTACTCGCAGTTGATCGATGATGCGGTCGAGAGCGACGTACTCGGGGTCCCAGTGCTGATCTGCTCGCTGGGTCGTCTGCGAGAGATGAAGTTCGTGCAAGATCGTGAGCAAGACCGCGCTGATCTCGCGAACCTCCCGGAGGAGTAGCGGCGGGAGGCCGGCGTCCCGGCCATTCGGTGCCCTCGTTTCGCTTGGGGCGGTCGCGGCCTCGCGCTCGGTCCGAGCAGCGCCCCACACGGGTATTCAGTTACCCGCTGCGCCTCTTCTCGCGTTCGATCATCCTGAGTGCCCACCTCTGGGCGGCCGCCGGCGAGAGGCGCCTGGCCGTCCAAAAGCCCTTCTCGGTGATGTGATCCGCTGAATGATGGGTGCGGCCGTACTCCCTACGCTGGCGTCGGTAGCTCAGAACCCAACGCTGCCTTTTCACCCTGGCCAGGAAAAGGCGACTGACTCCTTCGAACTCGTCTGGTTCCTCAATCAAGGCCTGCCGGATTTGAGCGCGGACTCTCTTGGGGTCTACGGATCGCAGCTCGCACTCGGTCTTTCCTATTCCGAGCACGTAGGCATCAGGCCCGCCCAGCTTTAAACGAAAGACTCCGTCATCACCCTTCACCCATTGGTCCATCAATGCAGCATCTGCCACTTGGAGCTCCTTTTGTCGGCTCGCATCGGGAACCCTACGCTCTTTTCCTAGGCCCATCCGGCCCGGCCGTCTTCTGCGCCGTAGGGATCGCAATAGTGATCACCGTCCATCGAACGGGGCGGTCCAGGCCGAGGCGAAAGTCACCGAGCGGTTGGCATCAAGACCTTGAAGGACCAGGTCAGTGATCGTCTCGGTGGTCTCGGCCCGCGAGCCGATCCAACTGCCGCGCACCAGCTCGACGAACAAAGAGTTGTCGAAGCGGCGCGGAACCGTCTCATAAGACAGCACCCGGCCGCCGCGCGGACCCTTGGTCGCAGGCGAAGCTAGGAGCAGATCCCAGTAGGAAAGCGGTAGATACATCCCGCCGACCAGCTCCCGCTCCGGGTAGTCCAGATTGACTACCGGCCGGCAGAGCTTGAGGAAGCAAAAGCCTGGGTTCAGTCGCCACTGGTCCGCGCTGCCGTCGCCGGGCACCTCCGCGAGGGCGCGCATCCGCTCAAGCTCACTAGCGAGATTGGCGTCGGAGGTCGGCCGATAGACCAGGCGCGTTTTGCCGTCGTCGTCCTCCTCTCGGGACATCGTCTTGTACTGCACGAGAACGAAACTGCCGTGGGTCTCGTTGTGGTAAATCAAATCGGCCCCGGTCAGCTGCTCAAGCGGGCGGCGGTTGACGTTTAGGACGGTCAGGCGCTCATAGCCGCGAGAGAACTGGACCATCCCGTTGGGGCGCTCAATCCGCTCGAAATCCAAAAAGCGTCCGGCGTCGTAGTCGATCGCCTGGTCCTCGAAGACGCGCACTTCCGAGAGGGCCTGTATGTAGGGCGTCTCGCCGTCCGGACGTATGCCGTGCATTTCCTGACGGGGGATGCCGGCGATGTCGAGTGCGAGGCGGACCGCGTCGGCCTCATGGGCGGTCGCCTGAAGTGCGGCTCCGTCAAGTCTCCGCATTCGCCTCGGTGCTGGGCGCACGAAGTCGGCGCTGACCGCGGCCACTTCGTCGCTGAGCGACGCCAGAGTCTCAAGTACGGCGGCGCCGGTGCGCTCAGGTAATACAACGTCTTCTCCCAGGTGGGCCTCGAAATGGCGGCGGACGGCGGAGCTTAAGTTGGCCACTACCTCGGTGACCGGAATCTCCGCGTCGAGCGCGAGGTAGCGCTCGTAGCGGACCCGCCGCATGCCCGTGGCAACGCGGCTGGTCTCGGCCTTGACATGGCCCAGCTCGACGATCTCTCCGCCCGAGAGGAGCAGGGTCGGCCTGCGCAGTCCCCAACTCCTTCCGCCGGCAGGCAAAACCGCGGTGAAAGTGCCTCCGTACTCGTCGAGCGCCTCGTATTGAGCGTCGAGGCGCAGGTGGAGCAAGGCAATGTTCATCTAGGAGGCACCCATTCTTTGATCGCTATGCAATGTCGACAGCGCGGGTCATCGTCATCACAGAATGCAGGTTGTAGCCCGCCGGCAGGCGCCTGGCGTTACCGGTCTCTTTGGAGGAGCTGGTATGGAATCCGACCTGGCCTCCCCTGCCCGCTCTCGCGAGCGGGGCCGACGAGTCCGAGATGCTCGACCTGACTGGCTCAAGTGCTCCGAAGACGGGAGCCTGACGCTCCCGACCGTCGAGCGCCCGTGGGCCGATCCGAGCTGCGACCGTCTCCCGTCAGTCTTGCCCAACTGCAATCGTTGGCATCGGATGGCAAAGGACCGTCAAAAACCAATGCCCTACTCCGCAGGGACCGTTCCGTCGGCCGGCGAGCAGCGGGTGATGCTGGCCGTCGAGCGAGTCCTGAGAGGCGGCCACGAACATGCGGCGACTGAGCCGATCAAGGGGCCGGACGAGTACGGCGCCTTCCCTTCGGCTTGGCGCCCGGGGCCGCTTGATCAAGGAGTCCCGCCCGTGGTCGTCGACGCAAACGTCCTTCGCAACGACCTTCGCTATGCCTGCGAAAACGACCGCCGCACCGTCCTGGTCACGGCGGCCAACTCTGGCGCCATCCGCCTGTTCGCTGCGTCACACGTTCTCGATGAGCTGGCTGAATACGGAGAGCAATGGGCGCTGGAATCGGACGGAGTCGCCCCCGACGAGCTCAGGACGCGGTGGCACTCGGAATATCTGCCCCTGATCCGGGTCATCGAGGACCGCGATCTTCCACGACACCTGCTTGACCCGAGTGAGGTCGAGCGGGTACGGGTGCTCGAAGAGATCGACCCCGACGACGTCCCGTCGGTGACCTTGGCGCTCGCTATCGAGGCCTTCTACCTGAGCGAGGATGGACCAGCCCTTCGAGCTGTCTACGGCGGTGCGGTCGACCGCACCGCCCATCACGCCTGGCTCGAATGCCTTATGGCCGGAGGAGACGCAGGTCAGCTCGGGAAACTCATCTTCTCCGCCGGGGCGCTGCCGATGGCGATCGGCGCCGGCTTAGTCGCCGGCGCGCGGCGAATCGCCGATCGCTTCTCGCCCGGGGTGCTCATGGCAATCGGGCTGGGGCTCGCGGGCGCAGTCTGGCTGAGGCCACCCTCCGAGACGACGAAGCAGAAGATCGGCGACACAGCAATCGAAATCGGCTTCGCCCTCCTCTATGCCTCCGCGAGGTATCAGGCCGCCTATGCCGAGTTCGCGCGCATGACCCCGAAGGTGCCCTGTCCGAAGGATCTGGCGGCACGCAATTGCGGCGATGCCGTACGAATCCGTTTGGCGATGCACCAACTGGCGCGCGTGCCGCACGGGCAAATGTCGGCTGGCGAGTTGGGGAAGGCGCTGCGCGGAGCCGAGCTCAATGCGAGCGAAGCGCTCGTCGAAAGAGCCCTTAGCGCTGGCTGCTTTAGGCAGCCTTCTCCTGGGCGCTGGCAGCTCGGGGCTTCCGCATTGGCTGCCCTGGGGCCCGCCGCAGCAGTTCCGAGTGGCGGGCTTCGAGGCTTGCCGAGAACGGCCAAGGCCGCGGCTGCAGATCCGTAGAGCTTTGCCAGGGCCCTAGACAGGCCGAGCGAAGTCACGGGCTATCCTGACGTCGGGATGTATGTCGAGTACGGCAGAGAGAAACTCGGGACGATCAGCTTCGTGCTCTCAGCCCTTGGTCTCGTCGCTGGCCTCACGGGTTTTCAAGGTCTGATGGTGATCTCGGCGGTGTGCGTGGCCGGCTTTGTGCTCGCCTGGCCCCTCTACACCGCGCATCGGGCGTGGCACCGGGAAGAAGGCTCTGAACGTTGGGTCCAGGCGATCGTTCCGTTGGTGATGTTCGCCTGCGGGATCTGGGTCATCGCCAACGGACTGGTTACCAAAGGTCCTGCTACCACGTCTGAGAACTTCGCTTTGGCCAGCATCGACTTCGCGCTCTTCTTCGCCTTCTTGGTTGTTGTCCACTTCATTCCGCGGTGGGGCAAGGGCCGCAAGAAGTGTCCGGAATGCCTCAACTCTTCCCATGCCGAGGCGCGCGCATGTGCGTGTGGCTATCGTTGGGCTCCGCGGCTCGTAGAAGAGCTCGGCGAGCCTTAGAGCTCATCTCCCCGAGGCATGACGAATCCGATCGACTCGCACCGGGCAGCCAGGGCGCGTCCCTTCGGATCGTCAGGAAGAGCGAGAAGGCAGAACCGTTCGGCGCGGGTCAGGGCGACGTAGACGATCCGTCGCTCCTCTTCGTCCACGTCTGAGCTCTCATCGCCGTCGAGCACCGAGTGGATCAGCTGCAGCTGATCGGACCGGTCGTTGCCGTGGTGCTTCTTGAGGACGACCATCACCGCCTCGCGGTCCTCTCCCTTGAGGGCATGAACCGTCTGGGGAGTCAGGTCGGCCGGCGGCGGCGCAAAGACCTCTGCCGCGTCGAAGTCAGCATGGCTGGCACTGCTCGCGAGAGCGTTTCCTGGCTTGTGCGCTGGATCAGAAGCAACCGCGGCGAGGGCTGCCCCATAAGGCTCCCGCGTGGCAACTATCCAGCTGCGGAGATCGCGGTCTAGCTCGGGCAGTGCTCCGATGAACCGCCTGGCCGCACTCGATACCTTCTCCCGCATCGCTGGCTCCAGCTCTGCTGGGTTGAGGTCAAAAGCGCCCCAAGCGATAAGGGCCTCGGCTCTTCCCAGGTGAACTTTGTCCAGGCGTCCTGCCGCCAGAGCCGCCGCGAATTCGCCGACCATCTGAGCTTTGGGTTTCACGGGAACCAGCTCCCGCTGACCACCCAACCGAAGGCGCATCGCATGACTGCGCGCCAGCACCGCCGCCTCTGAGCTATCGATCTGGTGTACCTCAAGGCGACACCGGTATTGGGCAACCGCAGCCTGCGGATCATTCGGTGGATAAAGGAAGAGCTCGGGCTCGATGTCGCAGTCTCGGTTCTCGCCGACGGCGACGTCGGCCTGACGGCGGCTGAAGTTGGCGGCGACGTCGCAGAGCTTCTGTGAGGAGCGATGGTTCTCCGAAAGGGGGATCGTCCGCAAGCCACTGTCAAGGGCGAGCCGGCGGCATGCCTCCGCACTCGCGCCTTGATAGGCGTAGATCGACTGTTCGAGATCACCGACCATTACCAGCGAGCGCAGGCGGCCGGCTGAGCGAATCTCATGCAGGCATGCCAACTGAAGGTCTGAGGTGTCCTGCGCCTCATCTATCAGGATCTCGTCGAAGCGACCGGCCAGCGCGCTCGCCACTCGGGGCTCCTCGCGCAGCACGCGCAGGGCAATCCACATCGCGTCGTCGGTGCTGAGGATCCCCAGCTTCCGGAACATTCCGTCCTTGCGGGCGAGGACCGTCCGTTCGACCTTCGCAAGCACATCCTCGGCCCTGTTCGCGGCCCAGCGCTCGGGTCGGTGGAAAAGGAGGCTGCCGTCGGGCAAGCGCCGGAATTGATCAAGGCGATAGTGGTAGCGGTGGTCGCCTTCGAAAGGGATGTCGGGCCAGTCGCCATGCCAAAGCCGCACAGGTTTCTCGGCGCCGAGCAGGTGGGCGAACGGAAAGACGACATAGCTCAGCAGGAGGCCGTGGAGGGTTCCGTTGAAGTCGCGCGGCTCGAAGTGAAGACCGTGGTCGGCGGCCAGCATGGCCGCAATCCGATCCACGCCTACGTTGGTGTAGGAACACGCCGCAACGCGCCGGCCTTCATTCATCAGTCGCGCGATTCGCGCCGCTGCCGTGCAGGTCTTGCCTGAGCCTGGGCAGGCGAGCAGAAGTACGTCCCCGGCGGCTTCGACCACCTCGAGCTGCTCGAAGCTGAGGGACGTCGTCACGGCGAACCGGCGGCGTCGCCGGTGGCCTCCGTCTCCCGATCTCCGTCGGGCGCCTCGACGAAGACCGCGTCCTGAATGGCCCAGGTTATTGCAGCCTTGAGATACGGCGGAACTTCGAACTGATTCTCATCATCGGCGAGGAGCTCCGCCAGCTCTTGGGCGAACGGGCCCTTCACCCTGCCGATCGCCTTCAGCAAATGGTCGGCCGCGGCCTCGTCCTCGAGGTCCCCCAGTTCACCTTCGAGCTTCGCGGCCACCCGCGGCTTGAACGGGCGAAGCGCTTTGATCATCAGCGCCCGATTCGCGGGAATCCGCGCCAGATCCCACTCGAGGGTTTTCTCGGAGAAGAAAGCTTCGCTGTTCTCGCTGCCCCGCAGACGCTCCTTAAGCTTGGTCGAGCGCGCCGAGAGCGCCTCGACGGCTTCGTCAAGTTCGTCATCGCTCTCCTCGGGGTCGGCGTCCGACACGACAGCCAGTCGGTAGGGCAGCTTGCCGGCACCGAAGAGATCGGTGAACGGCGGGAAGGCGACGCCACCCACGTTGATGACCGAAACGCCGGCCGGGGCAAGGGGAGTCCCAAGCCGGCGTGCGAATTCAGGAACGAGCAGCTGCTCGGCAACGCCCTCGACCAAGATCACACCTCGCGCGAAGAACAGTGAGGCCTTGGTCACGTCGAGGAAACGCCGGAGGTAGGCGAGTTGCTCGGCATCGAGGCCGAACTTCGACGGCTGCCTGCAGATAGGCGCCACAGAGCCGCTCGGACGAGAGAGAACCGCCAGGCGCTCTACTTGCGCTGAGGACGCAAAGTTCGGCGAGTGGGAGGTGACGATGACCTGGGTGTGCCTGTCGATCCCCGCCTCCCCCTCGATGAACTTCATCAGCAGATCCTGAAGCTGCGGGTGCAGGTGGGCCTCGGGCTCCTCGACAAGCATCACTCGCAGGTGCGGATCCTCCTCTTCAGGCGCGTCGACGATCGCAGCTAGCAGCACGGCCATGTAGAGGAGATTGTTGAAACCAAGCCCGTTCTGGTCCATCTCGAGGGCGACGAGCTCTCCTATCTTCGCCCGCAGCGTGCCGACAATCCGCGCGAATACGGGATCGCCGAAGGCGAGGGTGCTCTTTTGCGCGAAGCGGCCTTCACCGGTCATTCCTCGAAGCCGTTCGTCAACGCGGACGCGGGCATCGACGATCACCGGAACTTTGCCAAGCTGCTCATTGGCTTCCTCGACAAGGGCGACGATCTTCTCCCGGTCGGCGTGGTTATCGGGGGTCAGCGCCGACAGCAGCGCCACCAGTTTGTTGTCGCGCCCTGGGCGAAGGTCCGCAGTTGCGTCTCGAAGAGGGTGCAGATAGACGAAGCGGATAGCTTCGCGTGCGTGGCGCTCCACGCTTGGGCTCATGGAATTGCCGCCAAACCACTCAACGCGGACCCTTCCGTCAGCGCGAAGTTTGGCCTCGAGGCGCAGCTTCGCCACGCCCTCCCCGTCCTCGGGCGCAAGACAGGTAAGGAGCCGCGACTGCTCGGCTCCATCGAGATCCTCAAGCCGAACCTCTAGCAACAGCTCGTCGCCCAAGCGCTTCCCCGAGCCATCGTGGGCAAAATCCTCCTCGCGGAGCCAGCGACGCCCGTGGGGGGGATTTTCGGGCTCGAGAACCGTTCGCAGTGCGTCGATCAGGTTGCTCTTGCCGGCGTTGTTCTCGCCCACGATGACAGCAAGTGGAGCTGGCAACCCGTAGGTGCCGTCAAGGTTGCGATAGCCGCCCGCCCGTAGCGCCGTGATCTTCATGAACGCTTCCGCACGCTGAGCGATGGCTTCCCTGAGAATTGCCAGGACGCGCCTGGGTGTCGCGATTGTCCCACTTCCCCACTCCCCAAACTCGATAGGAGCCCGATATCAAACCAGACGCTCCACGAGCCCGCATATCCCTTCTCTCGGCTCTAAAGACCGCCTCTAGCGCCCCTTCGAGCGGGCCTCGGGCCTGCCGGGAGCAGCTATCTGGAAAGCAACCGCAGTGGCGAGGGCCGGACTTGAACCGGCGACACCTCGATTTTCAGTCGAGTGCTCTACCAACTGAGCTACCTCGCCAGGGAACTCCACGCAGCAGTCCAGCCTGCGACAACCTTCAGAGAAGGGGGGCTATTCTATCGGGCGCAACGAAGCTTGATCAGCAGGCAGTGAGCTGCGTCCACTGGGCCGACGTCTAGGGCTGCACGTCACCGCTCCCTCGGCTCCCGAAGTGCCATAACTGGCTATTTTGTCCACTGCATTGTCGGCAAATGACGAGAGGGCACTGGTTGCCACCCTTGAGGCGTTCGGTCGAATGCAGCTCGCTGTCGATCGGCAAGGTCAATACGAAGTCGGCGAGATCATTCGCAGAGTCAACGCCGAGCTTCGTAATGTCGCGAGAAGGCGCGGTGACAAAGTGGGGCATGAGATGTCAGCGGACCTAGTCGTCCTTACTGAGCAATGCAGTAGCCACCGAACAAACTGAGCTAATAGCCTACGACACTGCCGTCACCCCGATTGGAGAGGAGTGGAATGCCCAAGCAACCCTCAGAAACGGTCGAGAAGCTCCGTCGAACGATCGACGAGCGCATCTCCGAGATCGACGACGAGATAAACGCCCTCGATGAAGAGCGAGAGCAGCTTCAGGGTGCACGTAACCAGTTGCCTGGCCGAGGGGCCAAGCGCAGTCCGGGGCGACCGCGTAAATCGCCTCGCTCACCATCCCGTACGAACGGTGCTCGGCCTCGTAAAAGGAGAAAACGGCGCGGCGGCACCCGGGCTGACCAGGCTCTGAAAGTGATCGAGGGGTCTCCCGGGATCGGTGCGTCAGGCGTAGCCAAAGTATTGAAGATCAAACCCAATTACCTCTACCGCGTTCTCGGGGATCTCGAGAAAGAGGGTCGGGTCAAAAAGGACGGCCGTAAGTACTTCCCGGCCTAGCCGGATCCTCCAGCACCCGAAAAAGGCAAAAAAAGGGAGAAGTCGATTTTCGGTTTCGGCTACGCCCGTTCAGCGACGCAGCCAGGGGAGAACTCATGGGGAGGCAGGGAGAGGAAGCGAACCTCCTCTCCCTGCACATGCACTTCACTCGGTGAATTCGGCAACTGCCTCTGGACGTTCGAGAACTTCGTTAGCCGCATCGACCGCGAAGCCGCAAAGCACCGCTGCGGCGGTGACATCTCCCACCATGAGGCCGTGGCTATGGCTCTCCGCCAGATCTTTCCGCGACACGGCCTTTCCTGAGAGTGCGACAGGGTCGACCTCGCCAATCGTGACGATCGGGAGGATCATCTCCCCGTAGGGGAATAGCGGCTGGAGTCGCACGGAGATCGAGCTGGGGCCGTTGATCGCTTCCCAATCGTGACGCGCCGCTGAGACCACCCACCCGGCGAATTCCCCAAAACTCTCGAACACGCCACCGGGGAGCAGCGACAAGCGCGCCGCGGATCGATCGCCTCGAGAGGCGACGAACCCCCGGTCGAGTGCCTCCCTATCCAACTCGAACGTCGGCCACTTAAATATGAGGTCGCTGTCCTCGAGATGCACCCGCCGTTGGCACCTGCCACACGCGAATTCACCCTTCTCGTAGCGGATCACGGCTAACGTCGCGGCGTCGACCAGGACCCTTCCGTCCTCCTCACTCAGGACGTCGTACCGGACACAGGCGTCCTGGTACCAGCGAACTTCTTCTGCCCCGCAATGGGGACAAGCGAACACAGGCGGCGAATCGGCTCCGCCGGCTGAATCGTCCATAAAACCCCCCGTTTCATCAGGGACGAGCCAGCATTGGCTCGCATCAGGCCTCGGGGGCAGAAGCGATCCCCCTCGCTTCCAGAGTCCGAGGTCGGTAGCCAGGAGCAGGAAGAGTCGGCCCTCCTGCTCTAGGCATCTCGTGCCGATAAGGTCCCGGCACCATGGAGTACCTCAGAACCTTGCGGCATGTATTGCGGCGGATGCTGTGGTGGCATCGCCTTCTTCTCCTCGCGTCTCTTGGGTTGGTGACGTACGCGAGCATCCGTTTTTTCCTCGATCCGTCTTCAGTCTTCCAACTTCTCGTCCTTGCGCTGGTGGGCCTTGGCGGGGTCCGTCTGAGCTTTGTCTTTCGCTGGCGCCACGTCGGAAGGTTGTGGGACGGTATGCGGCAAGAACGTACGACCGAAGCCCTCCACGGAGAAGCTCAATTTTCAGGGCTTCTTCTTCTAGTTCTGCTGGTCGATCCCGACTCGGGTTCAGCGGTCGCGCGCGTCGTCGAACGTTCGAGGGCCGAAACGCTTCGACGACTGTCAGGCGCACCAGACCGCACCATCGTTCGAACTTTCGTGGAAAGTTCAGGGCGCGTCTTCAATCTCGTCCCACCTGATCGCGAACTCGACGCCTCCGAGTGGGAGGCGTCGGGGACCGACCTGGTAGAGAGCGCCGAGTCAACCGTGATTTCTTGGGGCTTAATACAGAGCAGGAAGCTCTTGGAGAGAAACCTCGATCTCTGCGTCCAGGCGTTCATCGCCGTTCAAGAACGGGCCCTCGCCCAGTAGCAGGGGGCTACCGGTCGCTCCACGGAGGCCTAAGGTTCAAATCTTTGACTGCGTCGACTTGCGCCAGTCGCCGGTGACCTGTTTGGCAGAGAGGCGGGGAGCAGGGATGGGCCGCCCGGTCAGCGACTCGACGGCCAGGAGGCGGCGTCGCAGCACCTGATCCTGCCGGGCTTCCTCGGTGACGGTTGCGTAGAACCGGTCGCCGCGGACATCGGCAAACACGATGTCCTCCCTCTTGATCGGGCCGAGATTCACGAGAGCCCGCCGCCATTCATCGCCTCGATATGGCCGAGCCCATAACGCGCCCTCTCCAGTTGCTGCGCAATTTCTGAGAGACGTGGTCGGAAGCGCGCGTTCGCGTATTTCCCCGCCATTGCTCGATCGAAGGCTGCAGCGAAAGCAGGATCCGCCTCCGGCAGGTCATGGGTTAGAAGATCCTCGACCGTGACTACCTGGATCCGGAGTTGCTCAAATCCGGCACGAAAGTTCTTGACGTCACCGGTCGATCCGGTGTCTCCGAGTGGGGGCATACCTGTCCTTTCAAGAGATCGGCGAGCGCTCCCTCGGCAGGCAATAACGCGAGCCTGCCGACGGGCGTCCTCCGCGGCTACCGGGCGTTCCAGCTCGGCGGGGTGATGCAAAGCCCAGCCGATCACCCAGGGGTGTTCAGTCCACCCGTTCCAGGCGGCCCTGCCAGCCGCCTCGACGTCCTGATCGTCATCCAGGGCGGGAAGATCTCGAGGTCTGGCGGCACCCTCCCGCGGAAATGCACGGCGACTCGGCCGCCTAAGAGGGGGTACACAGCCCGGACCCTTCGCGGGACATAGATCATTCCGACGTCTCGTTCATCCTTCACGACGAACACGGTTTGATCCCGACGGAGATCAGTGGCCCTGGTTAGCCGGTAAGGCTCGTTTCGATGATCCTCCTCTCGCTCCAGCACCTCCTCCCGAAACCAGCTGACTCTCTGGCGGTGCGGATGCAGCAGCGGCGCGAGCCAACGTTCTGGCTTTGGAACTGCGAGGCTCATGCAGGGCTTGCCGGCGTCCGCGCCACAGGCTGGACACGCCACCTCGATGGCTCGTCGCTCGGTCTCGCTCACGGCGCCGGCTCAGCCCCACCGCCTCGTACGCCGCTGGAGCCAGCCTTATTGGTCTCCTCGACCACCTCGTAGGCATAGAACCCCCGGCTGTCGCTGTAGATCCCGGCCTCACCGGGGGTTACCGCACCGCCGAACGGGCGGCGGTCTCGATCGAGGATCTGGGCCATGGCCAAGCCGCTGCGGCTCTCGCGGACCAGTTCCACCTCGTGGACCGCTCCCGCGATCCGCATGTGCATGCAGACCTCCGAATGCGGTAGTTCAACCATCACGACCTCGCCCGGGGCAAGCCGAACGAGGCGAGCTCCTCCATCATTCGTCTCCAAAGGGGTACCTCCTGACTCGATCGCGGCAGTGCCGCGCGCCGGGGCATTCGCCTAGCTCCGGGACCTGGATGCCTGGGCCTCTCGCTCCGCTTGTTCGCCGTGCAGGAAGCAGGCATAGATGAACACCACATGCCGGCGGCCGGCGGCACCGGCCGGAACTAAGGACTTGTGTTTCGTCGCGGCCCGAAGTTCGCAGTAATGGCAGGTGGTGAAGGGCTCAGCCGCGACCGCCATCGGCGACCATCATTCGATTTGTCCTTCGGAGTTGAGCCGGCGGTAAAACTTCGCCCGTGGGAAGGCTGCGAGCAACTCCTCCCAAAAACGGTCATCGGCGAAGATCTGGCTCTCACCGGTCTCCAGTTCCTCCCGCCGAATACCCTCGTCGAGAAGCCCGGCGACAATGGCTTCGGCCTGCGGTGATAACTCGATGCTCGGCACCGCCACCTCCTTCAAATCGGCGGAGCTGCGCTCCGCATCTGGGCGCTAAATCGGGCGCCCGCACACCTCGCAGTTCACCCCCATGCGCCATGGCGCCCAGGCGTAGCCGGTCGGAGTCCACCGAGTCTCGTCGGTGAGATATCGCTCTATCGCCGCTGCGTAGTAATGGCTCGTCAGTGCCAAGTCGATCACGTGCTCAATCCCGAGCTCGAGCGACCCCATGTGCTGACCGCCGAAGACCCAGGCGGCATCCTCCTCGCGAGTCGTACCTAGGCCGAACGGTCCGAACGTCTCAGCGGTAGTCGGCCGATAAAGAGGGAAGCAACCGTCGCACCACGCTTTGAACTCTTCTTTTGCCGGGGGAGCCGATAGGTCGTGGTTCCAGTAGGGCATCGCTCACGCCGCCCGCTTGGCTTGGTCTTCATCATCTGGGCCGTCGCCGCGAAGCAACGACTGCGCCGCAACGAAGAGGCGCGCCATCTGAAACCGCCGGTCGTTCGCCTCAATCGCCTCGAGCTGCTCTTTCCGGGCCCTCACTTGCCAGTCGGCCTCCGTCAGAGCGTTTGCGCAACCAATCACGACCCTCGGACCAAGGTCCCAGACGTGGAAGTTAACGGCGAGTGCCGCAACCGCCACAGGGTCGATGTCGCAGGCGTACCACCACACGTCGTGGGGGTTGCCGCCTTCTTGTCTGATCGCGTGAGCTGCAGCCCGGAGGAGGCCGCCCGTACCTGCGGTCGGGTCGCAGATCGATTGTCCAGGCTGTACGCCTGACACCGATATGCGAGCCATCATCTCGGCTACCTCGGTGGGCGTGTAGAACTGCCCTTTGCCCTGTTTCGATCGCTGGGATGCCAGCTCTTGGTGGACATGGCCGAGAACGTCGACTTCGGCTTCGCCTCGAAGCGTGACCTCGAAGACACCAGCCTTTGCTGCTGCCCGAACGACTGCCGCGGCGCCCGATACGTTCGATCGATCTCGGGGCTCCCCGTTCAGCCACTCGCCGAACGGGCCACAGCGCATCGCGAGCTCGGGCCGCAGGATCGTGAAGAAACACCAGACCCGCGCCAAGAGATCAGCGATCTCCTCATCCGGAGCTGCCACGAGATGGTCAGCGAGCTGATCCGGACTGCGCTCTCCAGGCTGGAGCAGCGTCAGGGCCGCCACGGCCCCAAGCGGCACGCCGATGTCGTGCCCAGCGAATGAGCTCGACCAGGCTTCCTCGGCCTTTGACGCGACTGCTTGAGCAACCTCTTGAGGGCTTCTCACTGCGCATCAGGCCTCCGCCGCGTAATCCCGCGCGGTCTTCCGGAGATCGCGGGCAAGGGCCTTGAGCTCGTCACTCCAGGCGAACGCGTTCAGCGATTCGATGGCGCCAACCACCTCGAGGACGTCCTCAGGGCTGTAGACGTCGTGTTCGTCCTCCAGAAAGGCGGGGACGACGAGGACCTCAGCACCGGGAGAGGCAAAGAGCACCTGGGGGGCGCCGGCGTCGCTCTCGCCTACCACGGCCTCCGTGGTGATCTTGCCCTCGCCGTCTCGTGCGTTCGTCGCGTAGCCGTCGATCGGGGCAAAGTAGTTCTGAAGACTCGCCCGCAACCGGTCATCCGATGAGACCTCAAGCAGCATTTCGGCGACAGGTTGCGAAAGGGCCGGAACCCCGCCGGCGACCAGCGGGCGTTGCCGCAACTCCGCGAGACCGGGCCTCCAGGAGATCTCACGGGTGCCGCATCCGTACCTCCCGGCATCGCGCGCCACGAAGGTGAGCTCGGCGGCTTTCAGCAGATCGACGAGCGATGGGTCAGTGGCCGGGTCAGACCCGGCTTCGGTGAACTCGTCTAGACCTTCTTGGGCTTCCTCTACCTCGAGCGAAAGCTTTCCGTCGGCCGAGACGATGGGAGCTCCAATGAGCTGGGTCCCATCTTCCTCCTGCAGGGGCCCGTAGTTCTCCGTGAGCCACCGTGCAACCGCTTGCGTGCGGTGGTCATCGTTATGCCACGGCCAAATCTGGATCGTGGCGCAGTAGTGATCGGGCATGCGCCCTCCTTCCATCGCCGGGGTCGGAGCGCCAGTACGCACCGACCCCGCAGCGCCGGGCTTTCAGCCCGGCAAGCCAGCAAGCGGGGGACAGCGAGCGGTAAGTCAGACACCGGCTAAGCGCGTTCGCCAGCCTGTGCTTGCTGAGCTGCCTGCAGGGCACGGAATCCAGCTATCCGCTCATCCTCCCGCTTGATCGCCTCACGCCAGTCCACTATCCGTCCTTCGTAAAACTGGATCCGCTTCTCGAAATCGATAGGGGATAGCCAAGTCTGGTCGACCCGATCCCACATGCCGTATCCGGTTTTTTTGCCGTACTCAATTGCGGCGGGACGCTGGACGTAGCCCCCATAGGTGACGTACGCCTGGCCATCTGCCTCGATCGGCCAATAGCGGGCGGCTCCGAGATGATCCGGAATCCCTTCTGGCATGAGGCTCATCCGGGGGGTGCGGCCCCTCTCGGCGCGGGCAAGCTCGCTAAATACGTGTTCCTCGAGATCGTCTTCCGCGACAGCCTCGGAGGACAGCGGCTCGCCGTCATCCTCAGGACGAAAGATCAAGACGAGGAACGGTTCAGGAGTCATCGTGATCCAGGCGTACGCAGAATCCGGATCGGCCTTCCCCCGGTCAACAGCACAGACGACACCGTCGTCGCCGATGGCTTGCGGATGCGCAACCCATCCAGGCCTCCTGCCGGCCAACAGCTGACAGGCCACTTCATGGGCCCTTCTTCTCTCACTCATGGCAAGCTCCGATCTGTGTTCCGCGAGAATGTTCGGGACGGACGGGCTCAACCCCGCGACGCCTTCGAAGGCACAGCGGCCCCTAAGGGAGAGGGACAACGAGCAGTACGGGCTGTGAGAACTCCGGCTGGTGCATGTCGCCGGGCTCGACCAGGTTGAAGGTGACCATCATCTCCGGAAAGTTCGGGACCGGAAGAGAGAAGATCTCGCCGGGCTCAAGCCGGACTCTCGACTCGAGGACATAGTCGGCGATTCGGTTCAACAGTGTGTGCGCCCAGGGAGCGAACACGCCCGGCACATTGAGCAGTGCCAGCTCGGGAACTCCGCATGCCTCCTCAAGACCCTTGGTCGTGAAGTAGCCGCCCCGGCGCCATCGAGCCTGACGCAGCCAACCCGCCGCGCTGAGCTCAGTCACCAACTCCTTGCTCAGCTTCCGGTCGCTGCCGAAGCGATGGTCCTCGCTGATCCGCGCGACTTCCTCACCAGCCTCCAGATCGTCGGCCAGCGAGGCCGGCGTGTAGAGCACGTGAACAGGCGGCCGATCGCCAGGCGCCGATGCGCTCATCGCGACTTCTCCAGAAACGTCTCGGCTGCTTCACGGGTCGCGACGCCGTTACCTTCACAGGTCGTGCACTGGCTGCCTTCCTCGCTGCCGTCTTCGTGATAGCCGAACCCATGGCACTCAGGGCAGGAGGCTTTGCCCTCGTCGTCAGTCCAGTTCGGCGGCACCAGCCACTCGCCGGCGCCCGGATCGGTGCTCAGGATGTACGAGTCCGGTTCGGCCCGCTTACCGGCGAAGTCCAGCGCATCGGCCTTTCGCACGCCAGCGCCGGGCGGGAACTGGCCGGCGGTACGGAGGTCGCGGAACCAGGTGGCCACATCGTCGCGGGCCTCAAATTTGATCGTCAAGGATGCACATGGGCGTCCCATCGCATCACTCCTTCATTCGAATCGGCGCCGACGGCGCCGCGCCGGGCTACTGCCCGCTACCGCTGGGGTGAAGTTGCGCGCCATTACCGTCGGGGCGCGAGCTCGTCCAACTTCCCTTTGTGCCGTTTGAGCTGGCTCACCAGACTCCCGACGCAGAACTCTGCAGTGTCAGAGGTGTCGAAGAGATCGGCATATCGGTGGACTTGGGCCCTTGCCTTGATGACGGCAAGAGGGTCGAGTGCCCGCTCCAGGCGGCGTAGAACCTCAGCGTCACTCAGGTGCGCCATCAGCGAACAGCTTCTTCGCGTGCCTTTTCCGCACCCGCCCAGTTCAAGGGCTTGCCCGAAGCCGGGCATCTCGGCACCTCGTCACCGCGGCCAGTGCCATAGAGGCTGTGGCGACGATCATGATGCTCGCGGAGCAGGCGTCCCTTCCGCAGAGCTACATCGCCATTGCAGACGGGGCAGGTGCCCCGGGGCAGATTGGTCATGGTTGTGCTCCTCGTCAGTCTTCGTGATGCGCCATCCCTCCAGATGGATGGGTTGACGCCGTCGGGGCAGTCGCCGCCCCGGGTCTTCTTTCATCCGCCTGGATCTGGGCGGTGGCTCGGCGACGCGCTTGCGCCGAGTGCTCGGTCCTGCCGGTGGTCAGGCCTTTCTCCCATGGCTCCTGCCGCCCCTGATGCGACGCCCGGTTCCATCGCGCCACCGCCGCGTCATCCGTGACAGCCCCCATGCCAGGTCCCCCCAAGACCGGGCCGAAGTCAACCTCTGGTGGAAAGCAGAAGAGGTGGTACTGGTTGGCCGAGTCGATCAACCGGTCCTCGGGTGGAAAGAACTCAGCTCCCGTCCACAGCTCCCCGCAGACCTCGTTCTTGATCTGCTGCAGGTGCCTCCAGTTTCTTACCGGCCGACGATCCTCCCGGTTGATGGAGAGGTGCCTCACCGAGAAGCCCCCTAGGGGAAAGGTCCTCACGGTGCATTCGTAGCGGTCGTTGATCCACAACTCGATCGGTTGCCCCCCGGCGACTTTTTTGAGATAGGCAGGGTCGAGATTCTTGGTCGGCACCAGCCGCATCGGGGTCCAGCGATGACGACCGCCCCGGTGCTTGCCGCGGCCGCCGTTCCTTCGACGTGCCATCAGGCCGCTTCTGCCTCGGGAGACCCGTCTGCGCCATCCGCGTCGTCGGGAAACAGCTCGAGCACCGACGCCGTATCCGCTTCCTCCCTTGGAGCGAGGCGATCTCGGCGGGGCGTCTCCGTGTCCTCCTGGGCCCGGAAGAGATGCTCGAGCTCCCTGGCCCGGTCCTCGGTAAGGCAAATCTCCGCTTCCCGCCACAGTGCCCCGGATGCGAGCCCTTGCAGCTGCTCCTCACGGCCGAGGCCATAAGGCAGTTCGAGGTTCGGCCGCGCAGCTGCGCCGAGAACCCGCTGATCAGAAAGAACCGCCGACACGATCGAGGCGAAGATGCGTCCGATCAGTTGGGACCCAGTCGTGGCCTTACGCCACTCTTCCTCCAAAAGTGCGGGAGCCTCGTCGACGGTCGGATATTGCTCGACGATCCGAGTCCCTCCTCGATACGCCTTCACTTCGGGTTTCAACCAGCCTGCTCGGACCACCCGATGGCCGACTGAGATGTCGCGCCCGAGAGTCTCTAGCAGGACCGCAGCAATCACCTGAGCTTGCTCCAGCGGGACCTCCGTCTGGAAATCGAACCTGCTGATCAACTCTCGGTCCATGTAGCTGTTGGCGCTCCTGGCGGCCAGCTGCTCCTCTTCTCGCTGTTCCCGGGCCTGTTTCGGGTCCTCGCGATCAGCCGGCAGCTTGGAGTTGCCCTCCTCCGCTTCGGCGTCTGCGCCGCCCAGGCGACCAGCTGCCTCCTTTGCCCAGTCCGCGGCGAAGACCGGATCCACCAGAACGCCGGCCCGTCGGTACGCACCTTCTCGGTACTCGATCAGACCTTCGTACGCCCGAGCCCGGTCGGCGTCGGCCTCCTCGACCACTGCCGTTCGAAGGTCGTGCGGGATTCCATCAAGGGCGTCATCGACCTCTTTCAGGGCCGTCTCGACTTCCTTGCTTGCCTTCTCGGGAATCAGCTCGCCCGCCGCAGCATCGCGGATCCGTTTCACCACCTCGTCAAGGTTGACTGAGTCGTGAGCCCCGAACGGGATGATGAACGCGCCGGGAGGCTGGGTCTCCTCGTCGGCGAGCCGGCGAAGTGCCGCGGCCGGATCGCTGTCGAGCGTGCGTCCCGGCTGAGCTCCGCTGGCGACTCGGTCGGCGAGCGCGTCGGCGATGCCCTCCGACTTTGCGGCGATCGGGGCCAGGGTCATCGCGTTGCCAAGCGTGATCTCCCGGGAGGAGACTCGCGTCTTGACCCCCTCAGGAAGCTTCAGAAGAGCGATCCTTTCTTCGGCTAGCCCCACCGTCATGCAGAGCAGGTCGGCCGCCCCCTCGAGGCTCATGCCGAACAGCGAGATCAGCTCGCCGATCTGCTTCGCTTGCTCGAGTGGGGTGAGGTTGACGTGGAGGGTGTTCTCCAAGACTGCCATCGCCTTCAGCGTGGCCTCGTCGATTGCCTCGTCCTGCTCGATCACCATCGCCGGAATCACCGGGCGGCCCGCGCGGCGCGAGGCCTCGAAGCGCCGTCCCCCTGCGAGCAGTTCGTATTGCTCGTCACCGAGGCGACGGACCAAAACCGTCTTGAAGATGCCCATGCGCCGGGCGGAGGTAGTCAGCGCTTCGAGCGCGGTGTCCTCGGCCTTTTCGCGCGGGTTGTTTCCCAGCTTTATCTGCTCGAGGGGGATGTAGACGAGCGGCCGCAACCGCTCACCGAGGGCCTCCTCTAATTGTTCCTGCCCCTCGAGGTGGGTCGGGGGGTCGCTCTTCGCATTCGTTGACGTCATAAGACGCGTTCCTTTCTTCACATCGCGGCTTGATCTCCGCCTCAACGGGCGGTGATCACGTCCACGCACGCGCGGCCGATGACCGCGGCGATCTCGAGCGGATTGCTGACCGCAACTACGCGGTCCTCCCCATGGGCCACCGGCTCGCTGTCGATTCCGACCGACACGACGCCACACCCGGACGCCTGCAGTTCGGCGATCTCGGCCTCGCCGTCCTCGGCGTGCCAAAGTCCGTCGCCGATCATCACCACCAGTCGGGGGCGTCGGCGATCTCCGAGCGGCAGCGCACCGCGAAGGACGTCGATCGCATCGCCGGCTGCGGTGGTCCCGCCTGCGGTCGTCACCACTGGGACTTGAGTAAGCCGTCGGCCGGGGGTGCATAGGAGCTTCGCTTCCGCTGAGAAGAGCGACGCGCCGGCCCGACCGCCTACTTCCTCGACAGCCGTATGCACCACCCATAGCACGGAGGCAAGAGCACCCAGATGGCCAGCCATTGACCCTGAGACGTCGGCGACGATCCCGACAAGGGGATGCCACAGCTCTTGGATCACGGTGCGGTGGGTGCGAAATGCCAGACCGCGAATAGGGGCACCTCGCTCCAGCTCAGAGCTCTGGCGCATGGCCCCTCGGCCCGAGAACCGTCCTGGAGGTGCAACCCTTCCCTCTTGGATTAGGCGCCTGCTTCGAGCGCGCTTGAGCGCCGTGGCGAGCCTTGAGACCGCGATACGCTCGACCGCGACCGGGGGACGTCCTCCGGTCGGCGGGATCTCCGGACCCGAGAGCCCGATCCCTCCATAGAGGCCAACGGCCTTGCTGGGCGGAGCATCACCTTTGGCGATTGACCGTGCGAGCTTGCGGAGATCATCCGCGAGGTCACCGCCATCGGCGCCACCCTTCACCTCGGCCTCGCGCCATTTCTCGGCACCGGCTTCGAGGATGTCTTCGACATCGCTCCAGCTAAGACCGCCGCCGCCGGAATCACCCGAGCCGGCCTCTCCTACCGATCCACCTCCAACGGCATTGTCTGGCGGGGGTGGCTCGATTTCCGCGAGCTTTCGGGCTCCCTTGATCAAAGCCGGGATGGCGTTCTCGTCGCTGGCGCTGCAGACCTCGGCGACGATTTCCTTGACTCGCGCGACATCGCCGGTGCCGAGCACCTGCCCCAGTTCGGCTTCGACGGCCGCGACTTCGCTCTCAAGCAGCGTGCCGGCCGGGACCCGCCCGAGCACCAACGCCGCTTGGCGAACTGCCACCGCCCGAGTCAGAGGCGCTGCCGGCGTTTCGGGTGCATGCTCAAGCAGCACCCTGCCGACCGCGGCGCGAAGGTACGTCGTGCAACGCGGATGAGATTCGTTGGCCCGCGCCTCCATCCGCGCCTCCTCAAGCGTGCGGGCGTCAGCGAGCAGCTCTTTGGGCACGGCCTCGTATTCCTCTGGTGACGGAGTGTGATTGCCGTGACCGCACTCGTGGAACGTCACCCCCAGCACGACCATCAATTGCTTCAGGTGGTCCCGGCCAGGCGGATCCGGAATGTCGGCAGGGTCGCAGCCGAACAGCTCGCCGTCAACGAGGATATTTCGGCTCAGCATGTTGATCAGCCCAGCCGCTGGCGCCGGGGCGCCGGGATAGCACTTCACCAACACGCCGTCCGCAATTCCGAGAGCTGCCTTGGTCAGAACCGCGCTCGCAAGCCCCCAGCTTCGGCCAACAGCGGACGGGTGTACCCGCTCCGCCGGAAGGCGGCGAAAGGTGGTCCTCCAACGGGACATGGCTACTCCACCCGGAGGACATTGAGGTCCACGCCACCGGAGACGTAGCCCGCGAGCTTCTCGTGCAACGCCGCCCTGGACTCCTCAGGGCAAACGCCCAGGAGGTTGCAAGCAGCCGTGTACCGGTCGAAGACTTCTTCGACCCGGTTGAAGGCGAGGAGCTCCCGAAGCTGAGGCGCCCAGGTCGTTACGTCCGGGACCCCCTCCTCAACGGCCGCGAACGGATCTGCTGCCTGGAATGCTTCGTTCATGGCCTTGGCAGCGGTCACTATGTCGGGGTCCACGCCGAGCCGACGTGCGGTGAGCGGGTCGAATCCGACATAGACATGGATCGCGCACCGGGAGGCCAGGGCCTCGGAGAAGGTGGTGCCCGGGAGGTTCGGGTTGTAAGCGATCACGGCTCCGAATCCCTTCTTCGCCTCAACCACTTCGCCCCCGCGCTCGTTGAGCGTGAGCCGCCTACGCGAATCGAGGGCGGGAAAAACCCGACTCTGCACTTTCGGGTCCCCCTGGGTGATGTCGTCGCCGAACCACACCTTCTCTTCGCGGAGAGCGCGGGTCAGGGAGCCGTCGCCCCACTCCCAGCCAGAGCCAGGGGAGGGAAAGAAGGTCCCGACCAGGTCCTCGACCTGCGTCCCCTCGCTGAACTCCTGCGTGATGACTCGCCCGGTCCCAAGCGCCGCTTCGACCATGGTGGTCTTCCCGGTCCCGGGGGGCCCATACAAACAAACGACAAGCCCGGCCTCGATCGCCCGGCGAAGGAACTCGACGTCGTCGAGTCCGCAGATCTGCCGAACGACGTACTCGCGGCCGTTTCCGAGCGGGATAACTCTCCGACCGTTGCCGGACCGGTTCCCATTGAGGGTGTCGCCACTGATATCGACGCCGGACGCCTCCGCCGCGACTCTGCGAAGAGCGTCAACGCCGCCGTTGGAACCATTGGTTGCAGTAGGCAAAACTTGCCCCTTTCTCCAGGTGCTGCTCCTGCGCACGAACGTGGTTGTGGCAGGCGTCACCCCCGAAACGCGAGGGTGCATAGTCGGGTTCGAGGACGGCGCTACGCGGCCGCCAGCGCGGCGCGGCGGGACTCGAAGATCCGAGCGGCCACGCGCATCTTGGTTGAGGCATCGTCCTTAGAGGCGAGCTCGGAAGCCAGACCCGCCAGCTGCAAGGTCAGCTCTTTCGATCCACCTTCGCCGATTCGGGCGGTACCGTCCTCGCCGCGGTTGAGGGTCCCATCGGCCCTGACAGCGCGGGGAATTAGGACTTCGGCTCGGTGGATCTCCGGCGTGTTCCGCATCAAAGCCAGGAGAACTGCAACCGCGTCGAATTTCGACTTCGCCCGGGTAGCACGCCCGGTCCTCTGCTCGAACTTCCGGGAGGTCCAAGGAAGGTCGTAGTGGACAACCAGCGAGGCCGGAAGGTTGAGCCCCTTCGCACCGACAGGGCTGACAAGGAGCGTCCCGAAGTCGCCGCGACGGAATGCGCGTCGAAGGCTCAAAGCCTCGCGTTCGCTAAGACCACCGATGTAGAGCGGCGCCGTGATTCCGTGGCGATCAGCAAGCTCCCTTCCAAGTAGGCGGAGCAGCTCGACCGACTCGGCCACAACCAGCGTCTGCTCACCATCGGCCTCCGCGGCCGCGAGGGTGCCGGCGATCCACGTCCGCTTGGTCGGCTTAGTCCTGATCACCTCCTCGACCAGGCCCTCCGACTCGAGGACTCCCGCGGCGATCGCCGTCGACGCCCGCAGAGCCTCTGCGTCGCTCGAGGCGAGCAGCGCGATCTCGGTGGCGGAAAGGAGGAGACCCCGCGTCGACGCCATTCGATGGCGCAGCTCAGCGAGCTCGGAATCCTCTGGGGCAAGCGCGGAGGCTCGCTCCACCTGATCACGCAGCTGGCCAAAGAGGTCTGCGACGCGGTCCTCGGCGGCGGAGATCAAAGCCCGCTCGGCTGACGAGGGGTCAATGATCTTGTGCTCGGCCTCGCTGACGTCGGGCATGTAGTCGCTCATCTCCTCGCGAGTGACCCGTACGAGGGTTGGCCCTAGGGCTCGGCGCAGGCGACGAAGGGTCATGTCGTCGAGGGACCCAAACCGGCGAGCAAGAGGCTTCTTCCGCAGTGCCTCGCGGTCGTTTCGGGCAAAGGCCTCGATGGCATCGAGTTCCTCGAGGCTCTTTCCCAGCGGCGTCGCCGTGAGGGGAACCGCAACCTTCGCGCGATCTCGCAGCCGCCAGAGTGCCCGCGAGAGTTGCGTGTTGGGATTTGCCAGGCAGTCGGCCTCGTCGACCACGAGGTCGTCGTAGGTGAGGACCCGGAGGGCGTCGACGGAGCCGCGCACCTGCTCGAAGGTGGCGATGGCGATTCCCGGCTCCGGCCCGAGTTCACGGTCGAACGAGATCAGTTCGTTCGCGATCCGCACGCCGTCCAGAGCCTTGACCGCGACCCCCTCCCAGAAGGCGGGAATGTGTTCCTCGATCCATTCCGAGCGGATCGCCCGGGGCACCACCAGGCAGAGCCGATATTCCTCGAGCTCGGCGGCCTTACCGCGGCAGGCGATCAGGGTCACCGGTGACTTTCCGGTCCCGACCTGGCTGGCGTTCGTCATCCCCCGTTCGGTCGTCCGCTGCCGAGCGACCGCGATCCTCTGGGGCGGCAGCAAGTCGCCGTCCAGAGCAGGGCGGGCCGCCGCCATCCGGAGGACATCAGCGACCTCTGCATCGAGCACTGCCTGGACGCCCTGTTGCTTCGAGCGCACGACTTCGCGCCGCGCCTCCTCGGCGACGACCTCGCGGAGCTCGGACGCAGGCCACCCCTCTTCGCGACCGCGGACCACATCCGCTAGGCCCGGGAGCCCCGGCACCGAGCGAACGATCAGGTGACCGCGTACCAGGTCCTCGAGCCGGTCGAGGATCGAGTCGGGATCGTCAAGCTCGAAACCGTCCTCACGCATCAGATGCGCAAGGTCGACGGCCTGGTCCGCCGTAATCGGCTCGGGAGGCCGTATCGCGCTTTCGTGCCACGCGTGCACCGGGCTCTCCTCCTCGAGCCACTCGCCGGCCCTGGTCAGCACCTTGCAGAAGAGGCCCTGCGTGCTGCTCGCGGTGACGACCACCGCCATGCGGCCGAGCATGCCCTCAGCGGGGTGGGTGGCGACCGCGAAGGTCGGGTCATGCCTGCAGGCCAGCTTGTCGAGCTCTTTTCGGAGCTTCGTGTGTCGGGTGTCCCAGCCCTTGTTTTGGGCCCGCCAGGCGTCCTTGTCGTAGATGATCTCGGGTGGCACCAACTCGAGGACCGCCTCGATCGCCCGGTGCTTGGAGCCGGGGATCTGGAAGCTCCGCTCACCTCGCTGTGATCCACCGCGAGCGGCAATGCCGAGCGCGAAGATCTCGCGGACGTAGGGACGCACGACGACACATCGCGGCAACAGGTGCCCGACACCGACGGAGATCTGGTGCTCCTCGGTTAGTTGGAAGCGGAATCCGAACGGAGGCTCGGCCTTCGGCCTCGACGTGCCGTACGTCTTGCGCAACTGACGTTCGGCGGCCGCAGCCGATCGTTCGCGCTGCGTTTCGCGGTATTTCGGTCCGGTGCCGGCGGGCCGACCTGGCTGGCCGGTTCCCGGGAAGGGCAACGTCCCCCGGGAAGATTCGGGAGGGTTCAAGTGCTTCTCCGATCAGGAGTACTGCGGAGCGACCCGCTTGCGCAGGTCCTCCCGTCGACACACCGCCGCAGCTAGAGGCGGGGTCTCGCTCAGCGCAGGGCGCCGGCGGGGCAGCTGGCGTGGAAGGGGCAAACGTTTGGGCTGCACCACCAGCCCTCGGTGCCGTATCCCCAATCACCGGTCTCGGCGCAACGCACCATCTCGCGCGCCGCCGAGGCAATGCGCGCCATCACGTTCTCGAGCTGACGCTCGGTCCGACCCGAAGGCACGTCGTCAGGCACGATGCGCCACCGTTCGCCGTCTCTCGGCTTGGTGGTTCGCCCCGAGTGGAAGACGAACCCCGAAGAGGGGTCGACACCCTCAAGGAATCGGCCAAGCATGTAGAGCGAAGCCTGCAGCCCGAAATCGGCTTCCAAAGCGCTCTTGTGATTCTTGCCGAACTTGACGTCGGCGATGGGGCCGCTGGTCTCGATGTCGATGTAGCCAACTACTGACCACTGCGTTTCTGGGAACCGAAACCGAAGCTCGCGCTCGACTGCGACGACCTCGGTCCCCGCCTCGTCGAGCCGCGGGATGATTTCCATGGCGTATGCCTCCACCCCGCTGCTCACCGCCTCTCGGCCGGTGCGCCGCTCCTTCGCGGTGCACGTGGCAGCGCGCAGCTCCTCCTCAAGCTCGGCCACCGCGCGATCGACGAGGCTGGAAACAGAGGGCTCCTTGCCATCGCGACGTTCGATGAGATGAGCGGTAACGGCATTCGACACCGCAGTGCCCATCGCCATCTTGACGTTCGGCACCTCCTTTTCCCGCTTCACGTAGTAGCGGAAAAAGCTCTCGCGACAGCGCTCGAACCGCAGGATGCTCGAGGCGGACAAGGTCGTGAGCCCGGCAGGTAGCTCTACCGGGACCTCCAGCGAGCACGCCGTCCGCCGGCTCGTCTCTATTACCGGCGCAGCCTCCAACCGGGGCTTCCCAGCCCGGATGCGGCGACCGACGGGGCCTGAGCCGTTTCTTGAACGCGAGGCCACATCGGTCATCGGTTTGCCTCCCGCTGGCGCTGAGCGACCCGGAACACGTAGGCGATGAATTCCTTCCGCGCGTCCGCTAGATCTGGCTGCTGCAACCCACGAGCCGCGAGACCTCCAAGGGTCTCATCGGTGAACGCCCCTTCGACGGCCACCGTGATTGCGTCAATGAGATCGCTCATCTGCGCTGCGTCGAGACGATCAGTGATTCGCTCGCCGTAAAGCAACTGCGACACGTTGCCCACAGCGTCGCCACCAAAATGGCCCGCTTCGATTGCCGTTCGCAAACGCTCCCGTAACTCGGGTGCCACCGGACCGTCGCCGTTGCCGTTCGTCGCGACCGCTTCTGGTCGACCGCCTCCGTTCCGCGCCCCATCGCCGCTCGAAGCAGGTGGCGGCGCCGAGGCTGGGGTCCCGCCGTCGCCGTTGCCCGAGGTTTCGGCAACGCGATGGTCAAGCGGATAGCCGAACATCGGGATGGCGACCTGCCGCAGGTACTGGCCGTACTCCTTACGCAACTGGGCGACGAGATCGTCGGGGATGTAGGCTGCGCGGCCGCGCACGGTCACCTGCATCGATCCCCCTCCGATCGGCTTCCAGATCGACCCACGGGTATAGAGATAGCGGCCAACTCCGAACGCTTTCGCCGCGCGCTTGAAGGCGTTAGCCTCCTGTGCTCGTCGATCCGATCCCTGGCCGAGGGACGCCTTCGTCGTTCCGAAGATCGTCAGTTCGCATTTCACGCACTCAGCCTCGGGGACCGGAACCGCCTCCCAGTTCTCCGCGCCGACCACAGAATCGAGTCGGTCTTCGATGCTCGTGCGACTCAGGTAGGTCGCGATCGAAGCTCGGGAGCCACCCTCCTTTGCCGAGATGACCATGAACTCCGCAGCAGCCGGCATGAACGGCCGCCCCAAGAGCTCACGTGCCGCCCGCAGATCACCCACGGGCGCAGAAACCATGGTTTGGGTCATGGAACTCCTTTCACGGCGGGCAAGCCCGCCACACTCCGGACAACCCCTAGCCGCCTTCGAGGGCGACCTGGTCTCAGTTGTCCGCGCCGGTCGAGAGCCCGAGGGCCTCGGAAATGAAGCGGGAAGGTCTCGCCGGTCGACCCCGGTGCTGGGCCGGGAAGAAAACGTTCAGCTCCGAACCCGCCCGGGTCATCGCCACGTACATGACGCGCCGCTCCCCGGAGAGATCACCTTCGGTGACCGCCTTTCCAGCCGGCAACTCGCCCTCGATCGTCCCGAGGATGAACGTGTGCGGCCACTCCAGCCCCTTCGCGGAGTGGATCGTGCCAACACTCACCGCGCCGGTTTGGGTACTGATCGACGATGCGCGATCAAGGGATAGCTCGCTTAAAAAGACCATGAGCGAACCCCCGGGGTCATGTTCTACAAATCGTTCGGCCTGGTCGACGAGCGATCGAAGGCGACGCAGCGATTCGACCGCCGCGTGGTCCGAACGCTTTCGCAGCCGGGCTTCGTGACCGGTGGAATCGACACATAGGCGAACGGCGTCCACCAGCTTGCCGCCTCCACCCATGGCTCGGATCACCGATACCCGCTTTGCGAGGTCTTCGGCGGCCCGCGCATATCGTGGTCCGAGGTCCTCGATCGACGCCGCACGAGCCAGCCCCTGGAGGAACGTCAGGCCTTCCCGTGAAACATGGCGCGCGATCGCGGCGGCCGTCTCATCACCGATACCGCGCCATCGACGGACAACTCGCTCGAAAGCAACCCGATGGCGCGCGTTCGCGGCGAGATGGGCAAACGCAAGGGCGTCTCGAATCTCTGCCCTCTCCCAGAATTTGGTCCCGCGCAGCAGCTCATAGGGAATCCTGGCCTCCGAAAGTGCCTGCTCGGTAGGTCCCATGTAGCTGTTGCCGCGCACAAGGATCGCAACTTCGCCAGGGGTGACGTCGCGGTTCTCTTGGAGTTCGCTTATCGCGCGGGCGACGGCGCACGCCTCCTCCCACTCATCGGCGTGCTCGGTCACGCGGACCTTGCCCCTCTCGGAGCGAGCGGCCTTCAGGTCCTTACCGATCCGCTTACGCTCGTGATCGATCAGCCGTTTGGCGTGCGCGACGACCTCGACGCTCGAGCGGTAGTTCAAAGGCAGGACAATCACTTGCCCACCAGGGAACTCTTTCTCGAACGTGAGCATGAACGCCGAGCGGGCCCCGCGCCAGGCGAAGACCGTCTGATCATCGTCCCCCACCAGCGTCACGTTGAAGTCGGGGGCGCCGAGCAGCTTGATCCATGCCCGCTCGATTTTCGTGAGGTCCTGGCACTCGTCGACCAGAATGGCCCGGAACCGTCGTTGGTAGAGCGACCGCACTCCCTCCTCTTCACTCAATAGCCAGGTCGCTGCCACGATTAGGTCGCTAAAGTCGAGGGCGTCACTCTCGCGGCAGAGCTGCTTGTAGCGATCCCAGATGTCCGCGACCTCACGATGGAGATCGAGCCCCAGGCTCCGCAGGCGCGCCGGCGTGAAATGGAGGGCCTTCGACATCGAGATGTGCGCGTAAAGAATCGACGGGGAGAGCTCCCGAGTGAGGATCCCTCCTGCGTCAGCTCGGGCGAGCTCGAGCAGTCGGTAGCTGTCACGCTCCGTCAGGATCGAGAACGCCGCGCTTCGCTGCACCCTCTCCGCGTAGGGACGCACCATCCGATGGCAGATTGAGTGGATCGTCCCGATCGTCATCTCGCCGGCAGGCTCACCCAGAAGCCGATGGAGGCGATCAGCCATCTCCTGGGCGGCCTTGTTGGTGAACGTGACCGCGAGAACCTCGGACGCGCTGAACCCTCCCCGGGCAACCATCCAGGCTGCACGGTGAGTCAGAACTCGGGTCTTTCCGGCGCCTGCTCCTGCAACAACCAGGAGTGGTCCGGGCGGCGCCGTCGTGGCAAGGAACTGGAAGGGATCCAGGCTGAAAAGAGCCTCTCGGAACGCCTCCTTGTCTACGACGTCGGGGCTAGTGCCTACTAGCAAGACCCTGCGCCTCGCAGCCGCCCATAAGAGCCACTACGGCAACGGTGCCGCGCCCGAGGAGACAGTCGCCCCTGAGCTCTTCAACGATCTCACGAGCATCCGGTATCCCGGCCCAAGTCCGGTGGTGTGCCACGGCGGCAAGGCGGGGGTGTCGGTCCAATGCTCCGATCAGCTCAACTGCGCTCGACAGGACGCGTGGGCTCTCTGCCACCCGGGAGCTTGAGGCCACGACCGTAGCGTCGCCCGCAAGTTCGCACACGACCGTCCGGGCTGCCTCGGCCAGCTGCGTCCAGCGACAGGCCAGCCTCTGGCACTGGTCAAAGACCATGCCGCCGAAGCCGTTTCCAGTCAGGGCTGCCACCGACCGAGCTAGCTGTCGATGACGCACCAAGACGACGTCCCCGTCCTTGAGGTGCTCGGGCGTTATGTCAGCGGACCTCGTGAAGTCGATGATCCGCACGGTCGGAAGTGCCCTCTCCACGTCCTCGCGCCACTGCTCAACCAGAGAAGGAGGAGTAGTTATGAGATACGGCATCGCGGCCGTCTCGACAAGGGCCGCGATCGCCGATAGGTCCCTCCCAGTACCGTCCTTATCCGCCAACAGCATTCGCCGGGCCACGGTTGCGTACTCGGCAGCGGCGACTTGATGCGGGTAAAGATCGAGGGCGATGCCCTCGGGTTGCTGAATTTCCGGGCGTGCCCCGCGGGATAGCTCGCGGAGCCGATCAGCCTGATTGTTGAACACTGCTATCTCCTGTCTTCAAATCGCTCCTCTCGTTCGGAGGGAGCGCGGCGCTGGTCTCTAACCGGTGGTCGACCGGGTTGACGCAGCCAGGTGGGTGGTAGCCAATCCGCCTGGTTCTGCTCCGGCCTGGGCCCTCCAGCCGAAGCAGGGTTCCCGACCGGTCGATCGTCGCCTCGAGGTTGCGGCCTAAGTCCACGATCCGGACCCAGCCGCAGCGGCCTTCCTCGGCCACCATCCGGCCGACACAGATCTCCTCGAGCTCTAGCTGGCGAATCGTCGCTAGCTGTCGCTCGCTGGGGACCGCCGAGAGCTGCCCGGACGGGCAGCCGCTCTCCTCCGAGGCCTCGCGGTCATTCACGACTCTTCCACGCCTGAGTGGCAAGTCGTGCCCGCGAGCTCATAGCCCGAGCTCCTCGGGAGCAAGGTGTTCCTTCCCAAGCCATCGCAGCCACTCCCGCTCAGACTCAGGGCCAGTCAAGGCAACGGTTCCACGATCTGCATCGAACGTCCCGACGGGAACCAGTGCCTCGCGCACGACAACGCGAGTTGCCCTGGTCGGGTAACTAACCGCCAGTCGACCGTAGGCAGATCGCACTCGAGCTACAAACGCGCCCAAGTTCTCGTGGTTGTAGATCGCGCCCTCGAAATAGATTCGGACATAGCGTCGCCGAAGATCGGGACGTCCGACGATCGCCGATCCTCGGGCGATGTCGTCTACCACTCGACTTCCCTGTGCGGGTACGTAGACCACCGCTTCCTGCGAGCGCAACGTCGCCCTCGCCTTGTCCTTCATGCTTTGTCCTTCCAAAGGTGTTCGACCTCTTTCATGAGGCCGCGGCGCCGTCTGCGCGGCGCCCAGTCGCGCCGCCTCGAAGTCAGGCCGCGGGCGGCGGAAAGTCGATAAAGCTGCGCGCGCCCGCGCCGATGTGGCGCCTGATCGCTTCCTCGACGTCGGCGTGGTTTTCCTTTGCCGCAACGCTGTCAAATGCGCGGCCGGACCCAAACGCCTCTACCTCCGGACCTTCCTCACCCCAGGTGACCGACGTGTCGAAGACATTCGGTCTGGTCTCCACCGTGGTGAGGACGTACGGCCCAACTACGGTTCGCTGCCAATGGCGCGTCAAAAAGAACCGGGCAGCCGATCCGATGGTTCTTAGGGGCAACGCCCACCTCCCAATCCAACTGATCGCCCTTCCAAAGGGCCGTCGCAGATAGCTGCGTTGTCACCGACGTGGCACGATCGCCGTCGCGTGCTCGTGGCCGAGCACCTCGACCGCCTCATCGAGAAGGCGCTGCATCCGCGTGGTCTCGAGGGACAGATCCCGAACCAGGCGGAAGCCGCCGCTTCTCGAAGCTGGGTCTTCGGCTAACGCTCGCTGCAGATCCCGCTGCACAGCTCCAAGGCCGTCTCTCAGGGCTCCGACAGCGTGTGGTGCTACTTCGTAGAACCCACGACGCGCGGACGGGCGGACTAGCGGCGAGCGGACTACCTGGTTCAGGAAGACAGCATCGGGTCGCTTGCCGGCGACGGCGTGACCATCCTGTTCGAGGAGACTGAGCCAGTCGCGGTAGTGGATGGGCCGGTCCACCATCCCTCGTCTCAGGACCGCCTCCAGTGCCCTCGTCCGGATTTCGCGACCGGAAAGGCCCCCCGCCCTAGACGAATTTGTCGCCACTTCGGCGGGAATACCGGCCGCCTCACAGACAGCTCCGATGTGCTCTCGGACTTCGGCGGCCTCCTCTTCGGTGGCAGCCGCGGCCTCACGCTGGTCAGCCGCCTTCACCATGAGGTGCTTCAGGCGTCGGCACAACCGGTTCCGCTCGGCGATCGCTGCTCTTCGAAACGGAATAGAGCAGCAGGCTCCTAGGGCATCATCGCCTCGACCAACGACCGTCATAGGTGGTACTTCCTCTTGGCCTCGTCGACCCGCGCTTCGTGGGGATGCTTGCGACGAAGGTCCTTCTCATTGTGGACGTCGCTCCTGCACTTGACAGACGGCCCCGCCCAGCAGTCCGGACAGTGAAGGCGCATCGCGACCGACTCCGGAAACGACCTCAACAACCCCGCTGCCACCCGTCGCTCGGCGTGCGGATGGCGAAGGGCCGTCGCGTTGCAAATGCCCGTTCGAACGCAGGCAACGCCGGCTGGTCGTTCGCACTTCGGGCAGATCCTTTCCAGCGCGAGCTCGTCCTCTTCCCGGCGGATCCGAGAGGCCTCGCCCGCTGCATGCGGCGTAAGGTGTCGAATGTCGGACACCGACGTCAAGCCGCCCTCGCGCTCACTAGTGGGCGAGGTTCCCGCCGGCGCGCGATGGGCAGTTCGGTCCGGCCACGTTGGGCCGAGCTGGACGCTGCTTTTTCATCGCGGTACTGCTCGAGACGTTCAGCCTCGGCAACGTAGCCGTGGCTCCTCGAATACGCGAGAAGCTGGCCGATTGAATATCTGGTCTCCGGGTGGTGGTCCACCTGGATTCCTCCTTCCTACAGACCGTTCTGGAGCCCAGGCACGGCGGAGTGAAAGTCACCTCCGCAGGAACTCCAGCTACCTTTCCCCGTCCGCCTAGCGGAGCGGGCCAGCCGTCGGTAAACACCAAGGCGGTGGGCTGGCCTGCCATAGGGATAGGGCATCGCCAGCCCTTCTCTCACCTCTAGGGCGCCGAGGTCCCGGCCGTCCGGAAGCTCGACGTATCGGAGCAACCGGCCATACCGGTCGCGGTTCGCCTGCGAGGGATCAGCCACCAGGATCACTCGCCGGCCCACGAACCTGTCCAGCAGGGCCGCCGCCCGATGCGACCCGCACTCGTTTCCGGAGCCATATCGGGTGTCATAGGTCTCCGGCGAATCGACTGCGAGAAGGCGGATGGTGGTGATCCCGCCGGGTAGGCGAACGTCCAAAGTGTCGCCGTCGACAGCACGAACGATCTGGCTCTCGACCCTTGCCGTGGCCGACGTGACGGCGAATTCGTGTCCGCAGCCGCTCGCGGCAACTGCACCCGCAACCAGCGCGAAAAGGCAGAGTCGCGAACGCACCATCACTCCACCTCCGGCAGCCCCGCCGTTGGGGCAGGTATCTCGCCCCGGCGAACGCGCTTTCTGTAATTCCGGAGGCGGAGCCACTGATCGAGAGCTCGCCGTGCAACTGCCCCACCATCGTCTTCCTTGGCGTAGAACCTGATCGCTGCGAGCAAGCGGTGGATCATCCGAAGCGTCAGCGGGTCGCCCTCAAGGCCTTTCAAGGCTTCAACGAACTCGCTGGGAACCTGCGCCACCACTGGCGCGCCGGCCCGCGTCGCGTTGACGACTCGCTGCAACTCCTTGTCGCTTCCGATGCCGGGATCGACCCCGCTTTGAAGCGTGAGCCTGCTCGATGCGGCAGCAACAGCCTTGCCCTGCCTGAGATCCGAAAGGGCTTGACATAGCCGCCGACGATTCGCGGGATCAAGTTCACCGCAGGTGTCTGCACCGTTGATCCCGCAGTTCAGTAAAGCCTGCAGCGCAGTCCTCTGGCCGCACCTTGGCAACGTAGGCATGAGTGCGAGAACGGAAATCTCTTGCGCTCGTGGATCGCACAGAATGTCGGCCAAGTCGAGGTGACCGGCGCGAATCTCCCGTTTCAAATCCGCGATTTGAAGACGCCGACAATTGGCCTTTGCCATAGCCGCGGCACGTTGTGCTTCGGAACAGCTCGCCGCGGGCTTGGTCGCGGAATTAGTCATTCCGACTCACCCTTGAATGCTTCACAGAACTACCGATGACGCTCTCACGCTCGATGAACCTTGCCTGGAGCTCGCTCCGCAGCTCGACGAAGCCCTGGCCGTGCGTCGGCCGATCCCACAACATTGCTGCGAGGTCATAGATCGACCCGCCGCGGCCGCAGCCGAAGCAATACCACCCCCTCGTCGGATCCTCATATAGATGCAGGCTGGGCGTCCGGTCTTCGTGGAACGGGCAGCGCACCTTGCCTGAACGTCCCACCTGAAGACCGGTGAGTCGCTCGAAATACACCGGGGGCGGAACTGATTGGAGCGGGTCGTCCATCTCGGTCGGCCAGGTGAAGCGCGTCCGACTCCCGCCTCGACTCTTCGGGCGAAGGCGCGGGAGACAGCGGTCGAGCTGGTCGATGGTCACCTGACGGCTCTCGCGGACGCCGATCAGCTCAACGGCGGCTGGGGGCGAGTGCTTCATGTTCACGGTCCCCGGTGGCCTGAGGATCGTCTGCGCTTTCGTAACCACGCCGGCATCAGCGCCAAGCGCCAGGGCCAGGCGCCGATTGAGGCTTTCGATGGTGTCGAGATCGGCAGGCTCACGTAACAGCCAGTAGGCATGTCGGTGCCGGCCGCTTCCCGACGCCACCGCCATGGATGGCCTCGGCTTGAAGGAGGCCAGCTCGGTGGCTGAACTGGGGGTGTCGCAGTCGGCCCAGAGGACCCGACCTTCCGTTACGACATCCTCACGCCGACCACGCCGACGAAAACGGGGAAGGACTCCCATAAAAACATCGGTGTTCGAGGCCAGGTTGAGAACCGCTTCGACAATGCGATCGCTCGTCCCGGCTTCGAAAAAACGCTGCCTCATGCCTGCTCCGGCCCGGAAGCGCACCTCGACCAAAGACCCGCCAGGCGCGGTGTCGAAGAGCGTGTCGACATACCGACTCGCGGCGTGGCGACGCGCAGCCAGGGCGGGCTCACTCACCCGCGCTCTCCTTCCTGGGCCGCGAGCTCCGGGCAGGCGTTCCGTTTTAGGTCGTCGGCGTCAAGCCGTCGACAAACGGCTCGCTTCTCCAGCTGGCAGCGGTCGGCATACTCCCGGGCCACGGCTTCCACGCCCCCCTTCTCGTCAGCTCCGGAGCACTCACCAAGAGCGCGCAGGCCCCAGCAACGGGAGTCGTCATAGACGTAACTACCGCCGGGCACTGGAACGCTCTTGATCCGATGCTTGCCGCCGGCGCCGTCGACGAACTCTCGCTCGAGGCGAGCGCCTTTCCTGGTCAGGATCCGACGCAACGTCCCATCTTGATGCCTTCGCGCCTGAGCCTGACGCTCCCGGACGTCTAGGACGTCCGGGAGCGATCGACGGGAGCCGGTTTGCCGCCGCGGGGCTACTGCGGTTTCGGTCACTTGGAGCCTCCTTCGGCTACCCGGGTCGTCGGGTTGCCCTGTACACGCTCGAGCGAGGTCGACCGCCCGGTCGCCGCTGGTAGTCCGTCGAGCGCAGCGCCGATCCCCGCGACCATGCGGCGATCTAGCGCCCGGCTGGTGCACCGTTCCAAATGCTTCCGCGCGACGAAAGAGAGTGAGGCCAGGCTTTCCGCCTCAGCACCCGGTGCCGCAGTTGCAAGGAGCCGCAGCGTGGCGGTCGCGTTCGATCCGTAGACGACCTCGGCTATGGCGGCCGCGCCGTATCTCCGGATCTCCTCAACGACGTCGACGTTTAGACCCTTTCGGAGCCGCCACGGCCCGAACGCACAGACATCGATCAATGCGGCCGCCCGATTCTGATCGCCCTGCTCGAGGGCGAGGCCCGCCTCGATGGCCAGACCGCTCTCGAACGGCACGGGGCCATCGAGCCGGCGGAGAATCTCGACGGCGCCGATCACCTTGATCGACTCGTAGACCCGCTGGTGCGTCAGTGCTCCGGCCTGGTGGACACGTCGAACTTCGCGGAACCCAACCTTTCGAGCGCGGGTGGTCAGCACTGCCACCGCTCGCCTGAGCGACGAGGTCTGGACGAAAGAGAGGGCAATCAGAGTCTGAGCAACGTCACCCTCTTCTCGGCGCGCCCGGGCGCGGATCGCGCGACGCGGCGATTTCTCTTCGAGCAACGAACTCACCACGGACAGGCCGATGAGAGAAACCGCCTCTCTAGCATCAACCCGCAGCCCCCGATGAAGGCCTCGAAAGCCGAAGGCGCCGATGGTCGTCAGCCCCTTCACTCGGTCGCCTTCTCGCTGAGCCGACGCTCGAACCATTGCCTCGGCGATGGACTTGGTGAAGGGCGTCTGCTTGTCGAGCAGCAGCGTGAGGACATTGCGAGGTCCAACCTGTTCGATGGCCCTGAACACTGAGTCGTGGTCATCGGACTTCGCGCTCGCCACCCGTATGGCCTTGAACGCCTCGTTCCGAGTGAGTGGAACTGACACGCCCACGCTCCTGAGCTCCTGTCGGAGGCGGCTCACGCCAGCGGCGGACAGAACAAGAAGCGCCTCCGATTCGGGCCCTGCCGTCTCGGCAGAACGGGCCTGCTCGAGACACCTGCGGACCATCACAGGGCCCGCCACATCTGCCAGCGTGATCGCTGCGTCGCTGGCCTCGGCTACCGCCCACCCCAACGTCTCGGGGCGGATGCCTTCGGCTTGCAGTTGCTCGCGGCGTCGACAGACGGCCGCCATCGAGCGTTCTCCAACTGCAGTTTGAATGCTGGTGTTCATAGGAAACTCCTTCGGGTCCGGCCCCGAAAGGGCCGGGGTCGGTTTGCCCGGAGTCCGGTAGGACCGAGGGCAGTTACGGATCGGCTGCTTCCAGCTGCAGTAAGCGCTAGGGAAGAAGCCGCTGTAGGCGGTTCAGCTGAGCCCGGATCGTCGGGTTCCACCGGCTCCAGCCGGCGCGTGCCGCCCTGAGGGCTGCATAGATCAGGGCGGCGTTGGCCGCGGCGACCAGGAAGCGAGCAGCAAGCCCATCCACCGCACTGGCGGACAGGAGGTGCAACCCGATCGTCAGCAACCACCTTGAAGCGCCGAAGATCTCCGGCGCGAGGGCCACAACCACGATGGCGAGAAACACTCGCTTGAAGGTCATGGCTAGGACAGCTGGACGAAATCGATCTCCGCTGCCCGGTTGGCATCGGCCGCTAGAAATGCCGGCGCCGTCGGCGAGCTGAGGAGGGGACGTCGACGAGGGGAGGTCCGACGGCTAGCTGCTCGCCGGGCTCGCTCGCGGTGCTCCTCTTCGTCCATTCGACGAGCGACGTCGTCGAGATCGATTCCGACCCAAAGCGGTTCGGTCAACTTGGTCATGATGAGTCCTCCTTGCGCGAAACGCGCGAGGTAGCGGGGGAGGCCTGCGGCTTTTCCAGGGCAGTGGGCCTCTCCCTGGTTGGATGGTGGATCCGGTGCGAGGGCCTGCTGCCAAAGCAGGTCCAGTCGTCTGGGATCAGCTCGGGGTCGACCCAGGTGGCTGGTGGAGGCAGAGGTTCATCTCCAGGTGCTCCTCCGCAAGACAGACGATCCGCTTGAAGTAACTCTCACGATCGCTGGATCCGTAAGCGCGAGCTGCGGCGGCTTCGCCCTTGGCGAGATCGCGGATCGCGATCACGTCGTCCACGTCTCCGAGGCGGCCGATCACTTTTCGAATGCGAGCATCGACGTGAAGGTCGCCGGCCGTCATTTGAGGCTCCCAGCGCTGACGTAGGCCAGCTCGGCGCGGTACATGACGCGGGCGCGACTTGCTGCCCTGATTGGGCGGCGAGCCTTCGCGAGCGCCTGCCCGAGTGGGACACCTCGAGCTAGCTCCGTATCGATGATCCGCTGGGCCTCTGCCTGGTGCGCCTGCATCAAGCCATGGGATTCGATCTCCCCCAGGACTGGCGGTATCGTGATCTTGGGGACAGCATGAGCACAGTTCATGGCTGTTCCTTTCTGCGGGCTTGGGCCCGCGGTCGGGGAGGGCGGGTTGGAGCCGTCCTCCCTTTCGTTTGACTTCTCGCCGTCGGGTCTGCGATTCGCGCGTTGGGCGATTACGCAGCTATGCGCGATGTCCCGGAGGGAGCATCAGCGAGGAGGCTTCGTCGTTGGTTCGGTTGGAGCCGGAATCGGAGACGAGCTTCGTCGTGCCTTGGCCAGTGGAATAAGTGCGGCGAACGATGGAAGCGCAAGGACAAGAGTCGCTTGGGTCCAGTTCTGATCTAGATTTGTCGCCGCTGAGGGGCGAAAGGCGCTTGTGAAAGCGAGAAATGAAGGGTCTCGAGAGTAAGCCGGCACGCACCAAGCCGCAACTCCTGGCGGGCTCCGCTCTGTCTCCGTGACTAGCCTTCTCTTCCCCTCCGGTCTAGGTGCCTACCGGACATCCGGCGATTTTGGCTCTAGGCCGTCTAATCGGGTGCGTCTCTGATTGCGGCAAGCGGCCCAGGAGTGGGCATTTGCGGTCCAGATTCGGCCCTATCGGACAGCAGGCGGTCGCCCAGGAGACCCTGCCGGACGCCTTTGTCTCCTAGGAGGAACCGCTAAGAATCCTGACCCAATCTGCACCCGATGGAGCCACGCCGGTTAACCGGAATCGGCTGCCTCCGGGTAGACCAGCTCCGCGGCCTTCTTCAGGCAAGGCTCAAAAGCGACGGCAGTTCGGTCATCGATCTAAACACCGTGGCGCCCTCCGCCACCAGTCGGTCGGCAGAGCCGCTGGATGCGTAACCGAGCACCGTCATCCCCGCGAGGCGCCCAGCACGAGCGCCTGGAACTCCGTCCTCGACGACGACCGTCTCACTGGGCTCGCACCCCATCGACCGGGCAGCGAGAAGAAAGAGATCCGGATGAGGCTTGCCGCGCTCGACCATCCGCGATGAAAAAAGAGCGCCCTCCTCGAAATGGTCAATCAGCCCACTCAGGCCGAGCGTCAGCTCCGTTTTTTGTCGGCTCGCCTGAGAGGCGACGCAGATCGGGATTCCCGCGGCAGCGACCTGATCCAGGGCGGTGGCCACCCCTGGAACGGCCTCAACGCCCTTTCGGAACTCGATCGCCCGCCGCTCCTCGAACGCCGGCACCCATCCTGAGGGAAGACTCGCTCCGAGCTCCTTCTCCACGGCTGCAGCGATGTCGTCCAGCCGCATACCTTCGAAGGCATCTGCTACCGCATCGGCACTCATGGGAAGGCCCGCTTCCGTGATCGCCTCCGCCATGACGCGATTGGAAACGGGTTCGGTGTCGACGAGGACCCCGTCGCAATCGAAGATCACGAGCCTTGGCTGGACCCCACGTCCTGCTGCCAATGAAGACAGTGACGATTCGGTGCCCATCGACGGGAATCCTCTCAAAGGCTGCTCTAAATCACGAAAGTCGGTGATTGTTCCCAGGCCACCTCAGGTCGGAGCTCAGCCATGATCAGTCGCCTGGCTCCACGGGGGCCGGAGGCATACGTGCCGCAGGTGCATTCACGGCCTCAAGGTGCCGGACACTCGAAACGGAAAGCACCAGACCGAGGCAGACAGCCATCGCGGCGGCACAGATCCAGAGCGTCTCCGACGTGCCCAGAACCGCCGCCACAGGGCCGACCACGGCGAGACCGACCGGCTGTAGCGCCAACGATCCGAACCAGTCGTATGCAGCGACTCGCGAACGAGCCTCCGCGGGGACATGTTGAACCCAGGTCGTCTCGTAGAGGACCTGGGCCAAGCTGGCCACCCCCCCTCCCGTGGCGGCTCCGACGACGATCGCTGCGATCGGAGCCGGGATCGCAAGTAAGACGATCGGGACGACGGTGAGGAGAAGGAGGCTCTCTCCCATTAGCAGGGGGCGCCGAGGCCGGACCGAAAGACCGACGAGAGCACCAACAGCCGCGCCTATCCCCCAGGCCGAGGCGATCACAGCCCACGAGGTAGAGCCGCCGAGCGATTCACGAGCAACGACTGGCCCCAGAACCTGGCTTGCCGAGATCTCGAGGGCATTTGCAAATGCTGCACCCACCACGATCGACCAGAGCCACCTTCGCGAGGTGAACTCATTCCATCCGCGGCGCGCGTCCTCGCGGATGGAGGAGCGCGAGGTTCGTTCGACGGCTGTCAAAACCCGGAGGCGAATCAAGAAGGCGGCACTCGCTGCAAAAGCTGCAGCGTTCACAGCAAGAGCGATACCCGGCGATCCGAATCCAAGAAAGATCCCTGCCAGCGCAGGGCCGGCAATCCTCCCAACCGAACGGCTGACTTCCACCACGGCGTTCGCCGTCTGCAGGCGAGCGGGCGGGACTACCTGCGCCACGATCGCATTGGAGGCCGGGTTAAAGAACGCGGTTCCGGCGCCAGACACCGCATAGATGAGTGCCAGCTCCCAGATGGTCGCCGCTCCGGCGATGAGCAAAGCAGCAGCTACTGCGAGTGCTCCGCCTCGAACTAAGTCCGCACACAGCATCACCACCCGCGGGGAGGAGCGATCGGCGACGATCCCGCCGAGGAGGACGAGCCCAACCACCGTCAGACTATGAATCGCAAACACCGCGCCGAGAGCAGCGGGCGATCCTCCTAGATCGAGGATCGCGAAGGCCATCGCGACCGGGGTCATTGCGTCCCCCACCAACGAGGCCGTACGCGCCGTGAAGAAGCGTCGGTAGGTTGGCTCCCGAAGGACTGCAAGGCTCGATCGCCATCGCCTCATCGAACCCATCCTTACCAGCCGGTCGTTGGCGAAGCCTTTCCTACAAACGCTCAGGACCTACCCGAACCTCCCGCGCAGCTGCAGTGCCTCCACCCAGGTAGTCGTACCATCGCCCAGTTCCGTCATCCCGGAACTCGAGCAGGTGCGCACGATCAAGGCGAACGACTCGGCGCCCGCTCCAGGCTTTGACTCTCGGCTGGTCAGGATCGAGCAGATGGAAGACCTGGCCATCTCGACGCCGTCGGAACTTCTGACCGCGCGCAAGAACGCCCGGGTAGGGAGGCAAGGCCGCCCGTGAGCCCTTGGGCGCGGATTCTTTCTTGCAGGAGTGGATGTTCAACGCCGCAGCGCTTTGCGCGCCCATGTTGGCCATGCAGGAGCCAGAGGCCCCTACATGTCGCAGGCCCGGGGTAAGAATTCCTAGCGGCTGGGTGATCGGCTCATCCGGATCCCACTCCGGGATTCGCATGATGCAGGTGGTCTCATCTACGACAAGAACCTCGAAATCCACGCGGTACCCGCGCGCGAGTGGCTTCCAGCCATGGAAGCGGTAGTAGGCCCCATCTCCTTGGTCGTTTAGCGCCAACAGCCTGTCGATCGAGACCCTTCCCTGGCTTCCGTCCTCGCGTCGAACCCGGGCCCACTCGTTCACCACCAGCTGCACCGTCAACCTCAACTTCGGCCCCTTCTTCAGGGGCGTGAAGACCTGGCCTGCCCTGATCTGCCGCGGGTGCTCACCGTGGCGGGCGCCCAATCCGGCTCGGGGTGCGGCCGCCATGACCAGTACACGCACGGCAGCGTCGGCTCGCCCCAGCCAGCTTGGCTTAATAGCCAGAGGCGCAATGTGGTTCAACCATCTACTAAGTCGGCCGGCAGGTCCCTGCAGAGCACGGCCTCGATCCTAGGTGCCGCGAGGGCGACAGTGGCCACGTAAGTAGCGGGAACCTCGACCTCTTCCAGCGCAACGTCGACGCCGTCGGCAGATCGCCGCAGAAGCCCGCCCCCCAAGCACTTCAGCCTCGCCTCATGCTGCGTCCAGGCACGGTGAAATAGCTCAATGCGCTGGTGGGGTGCGGCTTCGAGAACTTCGGCGGCTGCGGCCGGCTCGAGAGCGCGCTCGGCAAGTCGGAGCAGATTGCCGCGCGGCTTCATCTTCTCCACGTCGACCCCTACCTGGGTGCCGCGCGCCACGGCCACCAGCATCAGATCTGCTGAGTGACTGAGATTGAACTGGAGGTGGTCGCCATTCTTCGCGAGCCGTGGCTTACCACGCTCGTCCCTGCCAACGGCGATTCGGCTAGGTGCCAGATCGAGGTAGCGGGCCAACACCTGGCGCAGGGGCTGCTGGGAGACTGACCGAGACGCTTTGTCGAGCTCAACGCGCCAGATGTGAGCTTCGCCCTTGGCTAGTGGTTCAAGCAAGCCGCTAGAGAAGGCGCTAAGCCCTCTTCTTCTATAAGGGCAACAAGGTGCGGGCGGCCGACGACCCAGATCCCGTTGAGGAGTATTGGCTGTTGGTCAGAGCGGTCAATGCAGATGATGGGGACGATCAAACGCCGGGATCCGAAGTGCCGAGCCGCCCATTCCGCGTGTCGGTGGGCCTGCGTGATGTCCTCCACTCGCCACCTCGACCGCTTGGTGTCGATCACGAAGGTTCGTACCGAGGAGTGGACCACGTGATCAATATTGCCGCCACTCGGTTTGACGAGATCATGTTCCACTCGCCACGATGGATCATCCACGAGCGTTCCAAGCTGTGCAGCGACCTTTTCCTCTGAAACCGCTCCCCTAGAGAAGCGCTGTGCCTTCAAGAAGGAGCGGCGGGCTCCGCGGCCAGTTGCAACTGCCAAGCACGCCACCAGTGCAGCGACATGTGGAGCCCCTCGAAGTAGTAGTGCGATCGCAACCGCGACTAGTGCTGCAACTTTGAAGGCCTTCCAGCCAGCGCTGGCAAAGTCAGTCCGAGCTACCGCTCGAACACTTCCTCCAGGAGTCGAGTTGAGCGGTTCGCTTGTCACGTTGGGCGACGTTACGCTCCGGCTCAGATCGAAATCTCGAGATGTCGCACTAGCAGAGGCCATCGACGACCAGAAATGCCTCTCGAGCGACCGCGAGGAAGCAGTCGGCAAGAACCCGCCGATCTGAGGCGCGTAGTTCAGCCACGAGCAGATCTTCATCTCGCAGTGCGGACGCCACGGGCTCAAGTGCCGATTGCGTTCGCGCGAGAGTCTCGAGCAGGTCGCCCCAGCCTGGCCGAGAGTCCGGGAAATCTCCTGATGCGACGCCGGTCAGCAGGTCATCCTTCAGCCCCGCAGATCTTCCGGATTCAGATTCAGCAAGTCGCGCTGCAGCTCGGAGGGCCTCCGCGCATAGGTCCCCATAAACGCCGAGCTGTTCCTCGGCAAACGCCGCCACCTGCAGCAACTCGCGTCGCTCCATGCCCGCGAGCGTGACGCGGGCCGCGACTCCGATGGTCTCTTGAACCCGCGCAAGCCAAAGGCCGAGGGAGAGTGCAGCATCCGCCAGGTACACCTCCTCGGCTTTCGCCAGCAACATTCGCACGATCTCGATCGAGGCGCATCGGTCTTCAGCCGTCGCGACGCGGGAATCAGAGGGAACTCCACCGGAGCTGACCATAAGCCAGGTGTAGCGCAGAGGTCGGCGGCGCGCAACACCTAGCCGCTGCTCAGCGTGCGGGACGAACCTGCTCCGTTGGGTCGACCAACATGAAGGGGCGTGCCGTTGCGCGTTCAAGCTGGTGGCGCTCACTCGCGTTCCGAGCTGCAGAAATTCGAACCGGGACCGGCTCCGGTGGAATCCTCCAACCGCGAAGCGTTCGCTGGTGGACATCGCGGGCTACACAAATGATCACATTTCGTCGCCCAAGGTAGATGTGGCGCGGCTCGGGTCTGATCTCCTGCTGCCGTTGCTCTCGGGTTTGGGTCACCGCGGGACCCACCAGGTGCGCGGTCAGCTGCTTGTCCAGCAGCTCGACAAAGCGGCGAGCCCGAGGTAGGTCAGGGACCGCGAAGATGACCACCGGGGGGCGGCCCAGCTGTTGGTACCTCGGGTGCCGCCTCCACCAGCCCGTGAGGAAGCCGTCGTATTGGAGGGCCTTGCGCCGAACGGTCTCGTCGTTGTTTCCGAACTCGATCTCTACGAGCACGTCCGTCCGAACCACGCCACCGTCGGGTCGCTTCAGGTTGACCTCAAGGGTCAGATCCGGGATGACATTGCCGAACTCCGTCTCGCCGAATCCGAGCGGAGCGCTCTCCCCAAGGTCGCCGGGGGTTAGGCGCCGCGGAGCTTCGCGGGCCTCCTTGACGAGCGGCACCTCGATCCGACCCGTCCGTGGCCCTCGCCAGCTAACGAGCTGCTTCGGGGCCAACGAGCGGAAAGCGAAGAGCCACTCGTTCCGCGCCAAGTCGTGGACCACATGCTGGGGGCTTCGCAGCTCAGGGGGCCTGAAGGTGCCGGAGGCCAGATGATCACTCGCGTTTCGCAGCTCCTCGAATCCAGCGGTATCGAGAACGTAGATCCTTTTACCGCGCCCGCGCCCGCCGCGTAGTCCCAGCTCGAAGCGCCTCACCATTCGCTGTCGCAGCAGCAGGTTCATCTCCCGCCGAGCCTGCCGATCGCTCATCGACAGCAGGAACTCCCTTTGAATCTGGGCCCCGCTGAGCACGCGCAACTCGAAAAGGGCTTCAAGGATCGATCGCTTCTCAGCGTTGAGTTTGTAGTGCTTTGCATCCGGCGGCTCCGGAGGCGGGTCCTCCCAATTGATCGACGACGCTTTTTCGCGCATCAACTCGATTTCTTCGTATGACGGACTCAACGGCTCGGTAGTCGGAGTCCCAAGCTCGGCAACCTCAGCCTCCCGTCGACCCCGCCGAACCGGGCGGCTTTTTCGAGGTTCGGAGGAGGCACCACGGTTCGGCTCGCCAGGTTGTCGATCGACGACTTCCTTCCCGTCCTCGGAACGGGGTGGAGCGGAGCGGCTCGTTCGCTTCGGCGGCGACTCTGCCGCTGCACCCTCTTTTGGCTCGTAGGCCTCCGGCTCGTGGGAGCCAGCATGGCCGACGTCGGGAACGTCGACATTGTCCCCCCGCCCCGTCAGCTCGGCCGGCGGCGCGATGACCTGAGGGTCGTAGCCCCCCTCAGCGCGCATCCGTCGCTCGATCTCGGCAATCCTTTCGGGATCACGGTGCCAGGGAAGGGTTTTGATGGTGAAGGAGTTCGAGAGTACATCTCCGCACTGAAGCGAGGCAACCGCATGATTAACCGGTAGCGAGGTCATCTGATTGACCTCAACCCGCTGCCTTCGCAGTTCTCCAACAGTCCCACTGAGCCGATCGTCGAAGGCCGGATTGAGACGCTCGATGAACTCCCTTGCATCCTCTTTCGACGAGCGGAAATAGACCCGCGAATTACACAGCGCATCAAGAGCCTGGGAGAGTTCCGGGCTCACCTGTCCTCCGTGCTGCCAGGCGAGGGCAAAGTCCAGGCCAGCGGATCGATCAAGCTCTGCCATCCGCGCGATCGTTGGGCTGAAAAGGTGGCCCGCATCGTCGCCGACCACAGCGACCCGCGCCCGCTCGTCCTCGGGAAGTGCGTGCTGTCCGAGAATGGCTCGGTGGATGAGCTGGATGTAGAACTTCAGCAGAACTTCGGCATCCGGATGTTCTGGAATCCGCGCGGCGAGGATCAAGATCTCCCGCCGACGAATCACGTCATCGAAGCTGATCGTGACGGGGTGGTGGAGGACGGTGTTTAGGCGCTCGTCCCCCAAAAGGGTCTGAATCTTGTTGTACGGAGCCTCCAGCCGCATCACCGTCTGAGCTGGCGACTTCTTCAACTGCGCCGGCAGAATCCGAGCGAAGTGGTCCCAGACCGCGTGCCACTGTGGATCGCCGGCAAGCTCGGCGATTTTCTCTGCCCTCCAAACTGCTGCGGCATCATCCGGAGCTAGCCACCGCGCCGTGTGCCAGAAGGTGGGCTCCTCCTCGAGCGCGAGCGTTGCGCCGCGAGCCATTTTGAATGACCGCTGCGAAGCATTGAGGGCCTGCGACTCGCCCTCCTCCGTTCGCGAGACATCGACCATCGCCTCGCTGAAGATCGCCGCCTCGGCTGGCAGATTCCGGTCAGGCGTCCTCAGCTCCATCCCGAAAAGGGGCTTGCCAAAGTCGAGGAAGCGCACCGTCCTCCAACTCGGAGCACTCGCCGCGGCAGCTTCAGCCAGCTCCCCTTTCGGGTCGAGCACAATGACCGCGGTATTTGGTTCGCGGGCCCTGGCCTCGATCAGCTTCGCGAGGAACGACGTCTTCCCCCCTCCTGCCATGCCCCGCACCTGAACACCCAAGCGGTAATCCCTGGGGCGGATGCCGATGTAGGTTCCTCTGAGATCCGTCGCCAGCGCCCGCCGCTCGTCTGGAAGCTTCAGGACTTCCGGGGGCGTTGGCAGCTGAGGAACGTTGCTGCGCTCGATGGCAACTCGCTTGGCGTAGGGCGTGGGCAGATGCCATAGGCCGGCGATCTCGAGGCTGGAGTAGACCCCCCGGATCCATGAGGGCGCGGGGTCCGACTCGGCCTTGACCATCCTGCGCCGAACGAGCCATCGGCGCAGAGCCGGTCGGCGCTGTCGAAGTTGATTCTCCGCGCCTTCGGCCACCGCCTCGATGGCGCCGGCGACGTGTCGCGCCGCCGCACGCGACTCCGCCCCCACCCGTATGTCGCAGAAACTCAACGGCCGAAAAACGACCGCTTCCGCCGCGGCGCGATCCTCCCGCTGATCAACCGCGCCGGTTTTCAATCGTCGTCGCCGTTCCGGTGCCGCTCCTGCCAGAAGGCGAGCAAGATGCTGGAAGAGGTTTGGCGTGGGAGTGACGACGATCTGTACCAGGACCCGCTCCTCGGCCGCAGCCATCACCGATAACACGACGTCCAACGGTGCCTCCGCATAGGTCCCGCCATCGGGAGCGGAGTCGAGGGGATGAGCGATCGGGGCCGCAAACGGCCTCGCCTTTTGTAGGCAGATCACCTCGCAAAGCCATCCGTCCAGGGCAGATCCCTGCCGCTCGTCGACCGGGCTCAGTACGGCGTCCGGATAGCGGCTGGACAAAACTCCTCGAAGTGCTCGATCGTGACCGCGACCGACTGGGATCGCGACCCCGACCCGCTGCTCCGAGCTTCCCTCAGGGGAAACGCCGGAGACGAGCTCGAAAGTTGCCGCCGGCGGGGTTCCCCGCCATAAGCGAATCCACCATCGCTCGCGGGTCACCCTCGATAGGGCCTCGATAAGCCCTGCCACCTGCGCGGGGACAGCGTCAGACGTCCGTCCCGGCGTTATCACGAAGCGCTGCATGCGCCGAGATCGCCTCGCAAGGGTTCGGCGAACTGCGACAACCGCAAGGACCAAGACGATGAGAAGGCTGAGCCGCGCGAACATCTGAGCGACGCCCGCACCTGCCGCTCCGGGTGCCGGACCTTTCCGAGCATCCTTGACCTGCTGCGGGAAGGTTCGCAACCCACCGCCGGCGGCGTGATCCAGCCCTGGGGGTTTAGATTCGCGGGGTGGCGAAGGTATAGAGGGTCGGAGCGCCCCGCTTACCATCAGCACCGCCACCAGGGCCGCAACGAGAAGCCCGATCGCAATGGTTGCCGTAGGTCCCAGGCGGGCAGGCGCCCGGTCGGTTCCTCGCTGTGTAGTGGTCGTCAACCGTGGGCCTCCACCCCCTCCACGGAGGAGCGCTGCGGGATGCCTCCTTAGAGGCCAGGCGGGTGACTCGCCACAAATCCGCTGGTTGGCTGATATCCAAAGCCAGGTCCATGCCGAAAGTGTGAGCTAGAAGTGCCCCAATCGGTCCCGTCGATCGAAACGAAGACGTGGTCAGAGTTCGACCAGATCGTTACATGCTTTCCAGGGCCCCGGAGATAGGCGCTCGCAAAGCTGCCGGAAGAAATTCCGCCCGGATCAGGATATCCCGTTAACACGAGAAGCCACCGCACCGAGCCTGAACAGTCGAGGCCGACGTCGGTGCTTCCGTACACCCGTTCTCCCTGGATGTTGTCGCAATAGCCTCCTGAGATCGGGGGCGACGGGCCCGGCTTCGCTGAATGCCCTCCGCCCCAGCAATAAGGCTCGCGCAACGATTGGATCCACCGAGCTACATAAATGACGCGCTGCAGTTTTTCCGAGGGCAGCGTGCCAAGTTCGGATGGTTCGCATTCCAGGGGGCCATAGCTCCCGGCCTTCCTCAGAACCTTTCGGACATACCAATCCGCGTGGTTGTAGGCGAAGATGGCGTGGTACCAATCCCTAGGGGCACCTTCGGCGTGGAGAAGGTTCGCAGCGCTGAAGATGGCATCCGTCGCGTTGTAGACGTCGGCGACGCCATCTCCGTTGCCATCGACTCCATACATTTCCCAACTGCTCGGGAATAGGAACTGCATCGGGCCTGCTGCACCGGCCGAGTTCGTGGTTCCTCGTTTGACCCCCGGAAGGGGCGACTGTCCGTAGTCGGTCTCGACGTAATTGATCGCGGCGAGAATGCTGGCGCCGCGGGAGCCAAGATGGAATTTCTTTGCAGCGGCGCCGTAGATCGGAATTAACCCGGCTGGCGGCGCCTTCTTGCTGGACTGGCGGACGTTGCAGGTCGCTGCTCCGGCTTCTCCCGGTTCTGCATCTGCCCCTGCCAGCGTCGCCAGTAGGCCAAGAAACAGGATGAAGACGAGAGCCGCCCCTAGGGCGATCGCGGCAAGTTTTGCGGTTCCGACCTTCTTGACGACCGTCCTGACAGCAGCCCTTCGCGCGTAGGCGGCAGGCTGGCTCTCCCGGCCGGTCATCGTTCAATGCCTTCAACTCGCCACCCTCGGGCGGTGAAACGAAGGTCCACCACCAAGCGGCTCTTCCCGGCATTCGGCCCTTCAAGGATCACAGGCACGGCCATGCCGGCGGCTCCCGCAATCAGGGTGGGCGAGGGGGCAAGGGCCTGGCGGACGCGCTGCGGCGGTGGGTTTGCGGCGGGTGGAACTCGGGCTGGTTGGGCGAGTAGTTCCGATCTGAACGGCTCTACACAAAGGCGCGAGAGAGCCACTCGCATATTCGCATCGAACTCTCCCCGCTCGTAATGGAGGTAGACCCCAGCAAATCGCCTAGCCACTGCCTCCGTGACATTGGACGCCGAAGGATCTGGCTCTGGAGACGAGAGGGACTTCGACGCGAGCTGGTGGCCACCCTCAGGCCTCGATGCCGCTTGGTTCCTCCCAGTGGCAAACGCGATGACGCCGACCCCTGCCGCCAGGCCCATAAATGCGAGCGCGAAATGGAGATGCCGCCGCTCGACCATGCGATCACCGGCTTAGCCCACTTCGGGTACTCGAGCTTCGCCTACCAGACCTCTCTCCGCCCTGCGCGTCCGCAGCAGAAGCCGATCGTCGGATCGTTGACGTCGGCCGCCGCTGCCCATGGGTGTGGCGGAAGCGACGGACTCCAACCTGATCGAGGCGCGCCCCGGACGCCGTGCCAACGGCATCTCGCGCCCGCTCTATGCTGTCCGCAATGGCTGAACGGCCGTCTGCGCTGCGAGGGTCTTTGCCAGCTGCTTCCGCTCGCCAGTGATGCTCGGGAGCATTCGCATCGAGCCCGACCTCTCGGCGAATCGCCTCCTTCGCACCCTCGATATCGGCCCGACCATGACGGGGTAATCCAGCGGCCTCGTTGGCGCGAATGCGGCTCAGCAGCTGTCGGTCGGCCGCCGAAGTTGCGCGCCCCGCCGAGAGCTCGCTCTCAAGGGCCCTGAGTTGATCTGCCTTCTTCTCTGCCCTCTCGCCGGCATCGCCTGAGAGGCTCCCGGGATCCTGTCGGTATGCCTGAACCTCCGGATCGTCCCGAAGGGCGGCCGCTTCATTCTCGGTTCGCGCGTAGCCGGCCTCCCGACCCTCAGCCCGGTTCGCAGCCACCTCGAGCCTCTGCCGGGCCTGGGTATTCAGCTCCTGCTCAGCTCCTTCGCGGCCAGCCCGTATCTGCATCTGCTGCTGGCGCTCAGCCCGGTCTCGCCGCTCCGCACGATGGCGACCAATCGCGTTCGTGGCGGCCCGCGCAAACCGGTAACCCACATAGCCACCAGCCATCGTCCGATAGAAGCTGCCGCTTCGATCCCTTACGGAGTCAATTTGCATGATCGCGAGGTAGTGCTCGCGATTCAGGAAGACCGCCCACCAAAACGACATCGTCGCGATGAGGCCGAGAGTCGGTGAGGAGCCACCGATGCCGGCGCCGAGCACTCTTGAGCCCAGCAGCACGATCCCGAGCAGTGCGGCAAAGATCACCTTCGCCAGCACAGCCCCTAACAGGGACGTTCCCCATTTGACGAATGCCGAGCGCCCGGCTTGGCCGAAAGCCGGGAAGAACATCGCGATCGGAGCCATCAACAGCAACACGAACGACGACACGGTTGCCATCACCAGCTTCATCGCGATCCACAGCAGAAGCAGAACGCCCCCGATGAGACCGAGGGCGAAAATCACCAACAGCACCATCCGCGGCAGTAGGCCGCTGCGGCCCTGCATCGCAACCTTTTCTGGATCCTTCCCTTCGGTGCCACCACCGATGTCGATCTGCGGGCCGATGTGAAGCGGTAGGCCGATGTGATTGTCGCCCGTTCCGTTGTAGTAGCTCCATAGCGCGTCCCGAGGCCCTGACCCCGGACTGAAGCGGAGATAGAGATCCGCAATGGTGTTGGCTCCGCCGAAGGCCGCTTGAACCCGCCGATTGAGAGCTCGCGTGGCCGCTTCTTCGTCTTCGGGAAGGTTTCTCAGCAGGCTTTCGCCGAACGGTTCATTGATCGAGACTCCCTTCTTGGCTGCTTCGATAGCTTCCTTAGATGGCTTGGATTGCAGGCACCAGTGGACATCCGAAAAATCCATGGCGCAGAACGGCACGGCCGTCATCTGCGTCCAGACCGAAGCCATGGCGGCGTTGTAGGAGCTGACTGGCTTGGTGAGGTGACCGGACGTGGGCGCCGACACCGCCGCAAGGGATGAACCGTTTACGATTTCGGCAACCTGCCCCACCGTTTCCCCTGGGGCGTGTATTGACCAAAGAGCGAGCAGCATCATTAGGAGCGAGCTCGCCACCCCTCCGAGCGTCTCCCCAGCCTTTCGACGGACAATGCCGTTGTAGAGGGCCCAGCCGCCAACAAACAGCATTAGGACCGTTAGCCAAGGCGCCGTGAAGTTCTGGTAGAACCGAGTGAGGCCGCTCCCGATCTCCCGGAGAATGTGATTGCTCGTAAACGGGCTCAGAGAGAAGGTGAACCCCAAGACGATTAGGCAGCCCTTGAGAATCAAGAGCAGTGCCAGCCACACGACAGAAAAGAGCTGCAGGACGAAGGCAACAGCCGGGGCAAGCAGACTGGTAATAAATCCACCTTCTTCTATGTGAATGTCCCACCCGTAGTTTCCGACCGGGTAGGCGGCCTCAGGTGAATGCGACGATCTGCAGTTGCGAGCTTGTTCAGGCGTTAGTTCACTCTTCTCACCGCACAGCGGGTTGGTTATGCCTAGCACCGACGTGGGGTCGAGCGAGCCGCCATAAGGGATGGTCGCCTGGCTGGGCTGTGGGCCAGCTGGCGTTTTCCCGGTGGCGACTTCTTTGGGAGGATGTTTCCCTTCTCCCTGTTTCCCGGAGGGTTGCCGCTTGCCTTTCCCCGAAGCCTTTTCCCCGGTGCGTTCGACATATGCTTCCCAGCGTTCCTGCGACCAGTATTCGGCTCGGCCGCGGCAATAGACTGGGTTCCCCGGATCGGTGGCGGGGGGTTCAAAAGAGCCCCGGCACACTTCGTAGACCACCCCGCGCGTGTCACTGTCGTAGATCCGCACCAGGGTGACTGAGCTTGCCGCGGCGGCTTCCGTGAACCCGAGCAACCATCCGACCGTGAGGAGGCAAAGCGCCAAAGCCCCGCGTCCGCACGGCGCTCGGACGATTCGCAGGGGCCGGAGGAAGGGCTCCATGCCTCCTACACGGCATGCGCCCCGTCATTGCCCCTTTTTTTGTCCTCAGGCGGTTGAAGCTTCCCGTACGGCGGCCGGCGAGCCCGTGTTGGCCCTGGCCGCTGGCGTGGTTCCGATCTGCCGGGTCGCTGGGTCACAGGGATGGACCTTCATCGGCACAGTCTGCCCTCGGAAGTCCGTAAAGAGAAACTCCCCAGACTGGTAGGTGAGCTGACGCTGTACCTGCTGAGCATCCTTCCCGAGGCCATGAAGCGCGAGAGCCGCTTCGGCCGCGTCGTCGGTCTTGACCCCGCCGCTGAAGATCGCGCCGAAAAGTTCGCGGATGGCAAGCAGATCCTCAAGCAGCTGCGTGGAGAAGAGAGCCGTCACGTTCTTGAAGCGGCCCGACCTCGCCATTTCGGCCAAGAGCTTCCTCCCCAGGCTCGTTTTCAGGAGGACCCAGGCCTCATCCAGGGAGAAGATGGAATGCCGGTCGCTTCGCTCCGTAAGCCGTAGTGCGTACATGGCTATAAGCCTCAGGAGAGAGGTACCAAGCCGCTCAAGCGCGGACATTTCCTCCGGAGCCGCTCCGGCCAGCGGTAGTTGGAGGTCCTTCGTCTGCAGGAGGACCACCCGGCTTTCCCCGACATCGCGTGGGGCACGATCTGAGAGTCCGAACGCCAACTTCGCGAGCCCAGCACTTCCATGGACAAGAAGGGCTCGGGCGGCTTCCCGGGCGACTTCGTTCCCTTCATCGAGTACTTCGACGACGGAGCCAAAGACTTTTGGGGCTTTCTCGCTCCCGCAAACCTGGTCGATCGCGGCCCTGATCTCCGTCTGCCACGGTGCAGGTATTTGGTCTGGCAGCAGTTCCAGGGCGAAGTCGAAGGCTGCGTCCCCGCGAATTCCCGGTGGAGCGATGCGCAAAGGGTCTATGAGTCCTCTGAACTCATCGTCGCCCGAGAGGAGGATCTGCTCAGTCTCCGCTGCCACCTCCGGGATGAGATGTAGACGATGGTCAGGCTCCTCCGGGGTCCCGCGCGGATCGACGATGACTATCGGGGCCGATCCCTGCAGAAACCCCTGGTACTCGAGGAGCTGCAGCAGGGTGGTCTTTCCACCTCCCTGCCTAGCGGTGATCAGGATGGGGGTTGGCAGGTCTTCCTGGGCTGGCTCGGCAAGGTCGAGACGAATCGGCTGTCGCGACGGAGTAAGCGTGTACCCGATGTATGGCCCCAGATCCGAGCCCGCATGACTGGAAGCGGTGGGGACCATGGCCGCCAGCTCCTCGGGCAGGAGAAACTCGCGATAGGTGGACAGCGGGAACTGCTCAGCCGGGAGCGTGGCAAGAAAGAGCTCGTGCTGCGCTGCGATCGGCCGGTGTAGGTCGATCCGGGCGCCAACCTCGGAACGCAGCCGCTCGACACGTTCCTCAAGGTCATCCACGCCGTCGCGGCTGCTTACAACAAATGAGAGAGCGGTCCGGATCAACGGCGGATGATCATTCCCTCCGAGTCGACGTTGCAGATCGCGCGCGTCGGCTGGTCGATCCTCCGTCTCCGGGGATGCACCGTGGTCGCTTTCGGCCTCCTCCCGCCACATCTGATCGGCATCGAGCGCTCGCTTCCTCGCAAGTCGTTGGGCATCCCGATTCGGGAGATATTCGGCGTGCAGGACGGCATCCACGGGGAACTCGAGCTCGACAGGAGCGAACATCAACTCTGCCTCCGGCCCGGGGAAGTCTCGTTCCTCGGGCAAGGCACCACATACCAGGCCGGCTTGGTAGGACGTGCCCAGCTCCCCGTCAATCTCGAGGTGCCGCCTGCCAATGCGGACCCGATGGTCGGAGTGAAGCCGATGTAGATCCCACTTCTGCGGTTCGAATCCCACCTCGTCGCCCGCTCCGTTCTCGATCGCTATCGCCTGCGGCCGGAAATTGCGCTCGACCTGGGGCTCTCCCAGACCGCGAACATAGGCATGTCGAACCAGCCAGGCGATGTCGGACGCCAGTGCTTTCTCACAATCCACGTAGTCCAAGACCCGCTCTTGCGTCTTCCGCTCGGTCCGCTCAATCTCGGCTAGCTCGGCATAACGCAAGCCCCGAGCATCCCGTAACCCGGTGGAAGCCAGGCTCCGATTCCAGACATCCTTGAGCCGCTGTACGGAGCCCACCAGGTCGCCGACGCTGCCACTGGCATCTCGCAGCCGTATTGCCATGTAGATCTCGGGGCGCACGACCTGTCGGTCTTCCAGAACTCCCGCATGTGCCTTCAGAAGCGAATCGAACCGTGCCTCACGTTCCTGAAGCTCCTGCTTCGAGCCATGCCTGCGATCGAAGGTTTGCCAGGTCGACTCGAGGTACTCCTTTACCGACCACGGACGGGCGATGCGAAGCAGTTGGAAGTCAGCCTGGACTCGGTGGACCAAGCTCTTCAGCTGACCCATTACCTGAACCTTCCGGGCAAGCGACAGGCCGGCGTAGCTCTGCGGAGCGAGGCGATAGAGGGCCCATGCGTCGCCCGGCTCAGGAAAGACGATGTTGCCGTAGATGAAATAGGGCCGTGGGCGACGAGTCGCGGAGATCATTCGATCAGCACCTCTCCGCCTTCTGGGACGGAAATGACTTTCCCTCGCAACATCGGTCGACCATTTGGACGCCTCCGGATTCGATAGCGACGGGCACGAGCGATGCGCCGATCCCGGCTTAAGACCCACCATGGCGCCTTTTCTGCCTTGCCTTCGGACGGGTATCGGAACGTGACGCGGGCAGGTCCCTTGATGCGCCCCTTTACCGTGAAGGACTCCCGTGCATCGTGGGCGATCGTGAGGTCGTCGAGGGGCGCGACGAGGGAGCCACAGTCCGGAGCCGGGGCCAAGCCCGCCAGGCATTTCGCCTGCAGCTGGTATTTCGCCAGGGAACAGAGGACGTGGTGGGGCGGTCGGCCGTCGATCCGCACCTGGGTCAAGAGGACCGCAAGAAGAATCGGCACCCCTCCGTAGGTCACCGGAGCTCCGATCAGGCTGCACAGCAGCGACACCGGGGGCACCTTCGAGAGGCACAGGACGCAAAACTCCGCCGCCACGAAGTAGCCGATCCCCCGAAGCGGAATTCCATGGGGATACGGGATCCGCCAATCGTGGATTTGAAATAGTCGGCGCTCGAAGTTGAAGACCCGCCGAAAGCCACGCAGGCGGATAGTTTCCGGCTCGCTCATCGGCTTGTTCAGAGGACGTACTGGTAGATGGAGACGAGCATCTGCTTGACCTGGCTTGGCGCAAGGAGGAAGGACCCGACCAGCACGACGATCAGCAAGATCCCGAATGCCGCGGCGACACTCCGTTGAAGAGCGGCCACCCCGATGAAGATCGGGGCGCCGATGAAGAGAGCCATCAATAGCCATGGCTTGACCACATGTTCCGCTCGCGAGGCACCTTGAACGGCGCTGCCTCCTGACCCGGCGCCACCGCCGCCGCCACGACCTAAACCAGCGGCTTCGCTTTGCGAGATCGTGACGACATCGCCGGCGAGTGGTACGGCTGGGCGCGAGGTATACCCCCCAAGCTCGGCACCGAGCAGCCCGACCGTGCAAAGTCCGACGATCAGTAGATACCTCTTCATCGCATCCTCATTTCCTCGGTTGGAACCTGCTGTTGTCCGCTCGGAGGCACACGGGTTACGGCTCCTGCGAAAGGGTTTGGACGTAGGTCACCCGCCAGCCGGGGGCGATGGCAGGGTCAGATGACTCGACGCGACGCACCCCGACCTCGTAGCGAAGGGTGTATCGAGCGCCTCGCGAATCAGCCGCGGAGACAGTCGCAAGCACTGCACCACCTCCGTGCCCCCTCACCCAGTTCAATTCCTGCACGTTCGTCAGGTCCAGGCGAGTGGGAGGCAGAGTGACGACTGCAGCTTGGGCGAGGTCCGCGCTGAAGTCTTCAGCATCGCCGGCGAGATAGTTGGTCAGTGCTCGAGTCACCAAACGGCTGACCTCGGCTTCTTCGACCGCTTCGCCCTTGGATTCTTCGATCGCTGCGTGGGCAGTCAGCGGCGGGCCGACGAGTGCGGGGTAACCCGCCAAAGCAATCGCCCCGCCCGTCAAGCGTTGGACCGGAACGGAGAGGTATGCCGGCGCCGCCTGGGTGTCCAGGCCTACGGCAACCGTGATGATCATGCCGCCTGCGAGCGGATGCTGGACCTGGGCTACTTGTGCCCAAGTCACCGCCTGAGATCCCGATGAAGGCGGAGTGAAACCTGCCCCGGCTTCAACAGAAGAGCCGGTGAAGGACGCGAGCGCTTCTTCGCGAGCAGCTGGAGCTACTGCGTCATAACTGAGATAGGCTCGCGCGAACTCCTCGGCGAAGTTTTGCTCCGCGTAGTCGATCTTCGGCCCGTTAGCCGAGACCGGCGACGAGCCTTGCGAAGGCGCCAACGAGGCCCGCAAGCCGGCCACACTCAGAATGACCACCAAGCCGGTCACGAGGTATCGAGGCAGCCGAGCCTTCAGGCGTCCGATCCGAGCTGACGTCCGGTCAGGGCTCCCCAGGATCGAGCGGGTTGCGCTACCTACGCCCACCTCAGCCACCTGCTCCGGACTCGACTCCAAACTGGCTTTGAGCAGCCTGACCACCACTTGGTGAAGGTGCTGGCGCCGGCGGGCTTGAAACGGGATCAGGAACTTCTTCGCTGCCGGTCGGTTCGACGACTTCTTCCGCAGGCGGCGGCACGACCGGTGCTGGTTCTCGTTCGTCCGGTATAGCGCTCTCCACCGGCCCTTCTCGCTGGGATCGGAACCGGGCAGCCCCCCTCTTCTGCTGACGGCGTGGGGTGCGCCTCCTCGGCGCCCGCCGTCGAGTCACGGACCGCTTCCGTTGCACCTGCTTGTCACGAGCAGTTGCTCGAGGCCCGGATTCGACCGACGGCCGTGATCCTCTGGCCTGGTGTGCCGTCGGCGAGGCGATGGCACGCGGGAGCGCCGAATTCTTGATCGCGACAGAGGTCGGACTATCGGAGCCTTCCCGGTGCAAGAGGCGAAATCCGAGGACAACAAGCGCCAAGATGCCCAGCGCCAACACAGCCTTGAAGATGTGGGCAGGGAGCCCGCGCTTCGCCGACGACCTTGGTTCAGAGTCGTCTCGGGATCGCTGAGCGCCCTGCCGCGCGCCGACGTCCCTGGGACGGGAGCAGAACGCCGGCGCAGCTTGGGGGCCCTCGGGACCAACCTCGTCCAACACACGGACGGCCGCTGAGGTCGACCGTGCTGGGGAAATCGCGCCGCCCGTGTCCTCGAGGTCCTCGTCGCCGAAGGTGAAGAAGTCAGTCTTGGCCATTGCAGTCTAGGAATCGTTTTGACCCACACCTCATGGGCCTTTCGATCCCTACACGCACGCCACGTCACCTTTGCCCCCCGGGTACACCGCCAAGCCGGGCTGCACCCAATGCGGGGCACCTGTGACCGCCCACATCAGCGGGTCGGCAGCGGCGCTCGCGCACTTGGCGCGCGGCCTAACCAACCTCCGTGAAAACGAAATCGTGAAAGCGGCTTAACGGTTCAGCTCGAGGCAGCTCGGCGGTCCCGGAACTCAAGCGCAACCAAGGAAGCGGCGAGTCCCAGCAACGACGCCGTGACCCACCCGACCGGAAGCAGGCCAAGCACAAAGAGAAGGGCGGTCACGAGCTGAAGCACCCCGAAAAACAGAATCCTGCGTCTCAACATGGACGCGAGGCTAACCCGGGCCCCTTCGCTTGTCCAAAACGAGGAGGCCGACGGTGCACCGTCGGCCTCCTCGTCAACCCAGCGCAGCGGGAAGGTAGTCCTGCTCCATCGACCGCGACCGCGATTCCCCGGTCAGGACTGGCACACGGCGATCACGACAAAGTCCTTTCGTGCGAGGCCGCCGAGGTCCGAAACGGCCGACACCTTCCATTCTCTCGCGTTCGGAACCGGATTGGACTCCTGTACGGCCCAACGCAGACCGGGGAATAGGCCGTCGCTATGGATCCTTCGAGGACCTCCAGACACAAGACGTTCCCCGCGCTTGCACCGGGCCCGGCCTTCAGCGAAATTGAATTGACCATCTCCCAAAGTCGTATCCGCGTCGTGGATCCTTCCCACGCGCACGTGCTGCCTTGGCTTGCTCGAGGACGTCGCACCCGATGCGAGGCCGACGATCGCAGATCCGACCATCGAAAGGGCAAGGATGCCAATGGCAACTGCGAAACGCCGGCTGGTCTTCTTCATGGTTCCGAGCCTCCTACTGCTGATGTTGGTGGTGTCGCTTCCGGTGGTGACCGTGCTTCTTCTTGTGGTGACGCGGGATCTTGCAGACCCCGGGGTGCACTCGAATGTACCGATGGACGGAATGGCCCCTCTCGTAGGCATATTCAGCCTGCTCCGGCACCACGACCCAGAATTCGAAGCGCGTCGCCCTGATGACCGGAGTGAAGGCGTAGGGTGCCCTCCAATGACCAAGGGCGTCGGTCGACGCTTCCCGCACGGGGTAGGTCCGATTCGAGCCGGGGACTTTGCCCACTACATAGACGACTCGATGGGCCGGTTGCGGACCTGCAATCGCACCGCTGAAGTAGATGCGTCGGTGGACACAGGTCCGGTGGACGCTGATGTGGAACGTCGAGCGTGCTCGCATGTGAAGCACGAGGTCCGACGTCGTCTGGAAGCTCCCGGCGCGGTAGGCGATGCGGATCACCCGCGAAGGCCCATGCTTGAGCCTGAAGCTCCACCCGCCGTTTTCGTTGGTAGTGGTGGTCCCGATTAGGTGGAATGAGCGCCCTTCGAGGTCGGTGTGACCCTCGACGCAGATCGTCGCCCCGGAGACGGCATTGCCTCCTCCGTCACGAAGCTTCCCCCTGATTAGCGCCCGTTTGCGGAAGGCGAGGGTCCGGAAGGACTTGCCGTTTCCGAATCCGGCCGAAAGCTTTTCCCCGCCACCAACCGGGGAACCCGTGCAAAGGTTGTCGACTACGACTTCCTTGGTTTCGCAAACCGAATTGGCAGTGCCCGTTTGGGCGTAATCGTCGACGCATACGGTGATCGAGTTGTTGCCCTCGACGAAGGGACCCGACGCCGTATCCAACGTATAAGTCTTCGAGAACGAGGTCGGACAAGGGACGAGCCGGGTCGTCAGGTTTCCCGGTGCTGGATTGCAAGAACCCGACAGGTCATCCCCTGCGGCGCTCTTGCCATTGACGGTCACCTGAACCGAGTGGATGCCACCTCCCTGGTCGGAAGCCGTCACCTGGATGTCCTGCGGACCTCGAAGAACCGCGCCCGAGAACATGGAACCGGCTAGCGTCATCGTTGGCGGTGCAACATCGGTAACCTGGATCCTGGCCTGCTTGACATACGTGTGAGCTCCGCCAGCGTTCCCGACGCAGCGATTCCCTTCGTTTGGCTGAGTGCATTGGAGTCGGGCTACGAGGTAGCGCCAGTTGCCGGGGGGGATCCCGGACGTGTGCCCTTGGTCGTCGTTCTGGTTCTCGTAGGAGACGCTTTCGCCGTTGTCGGTCGAAACAGCCAGGTAGCCGTGGATGCCGTCTTCGGTCGCCAGTCGACTAAAGGTCGAGCCGCCCGTGATGAAAGTTCCGCTGGGGGCCTGCCACGCCCAGGCCCCGTAGGCGCCTTGGACCGTTCCGGTCTCTCCGGTGCTGAGCTGGTGCCGGATCTGCAGACCTGGACCACTCGCCGAACAGTCGACGAACGGCTTGAAGTGCGTCGTTGAGGCCGAATAGCCAGCATCGGCCGCATCGGGATTCACGTTGGGGGAGCACTGCGCGACCACGTAGGTCCCTGCTTGCGCCAGCGCCGTGGCGAAGACCAAGAAGATCAGGACGGCGGCAAGGGCCGTCGTCCACCTAACCAATCGCCCGCGTAGGCCAACCGGCGAGGACATGGGGTTTTGTTTACCCCGACCGCAGGTTCTTGAACTTCCGTTCAGCTTGAGTTGTAGCGCCAGATGGCCCATGGCATCGCCTCCTGCTTTTTCGGGCTGATCGTCCGTCTTGAGCCGCCCTATTGCGGCCCTCGCCTCTATTCCGAACAACTCGTCGTTCTGCGTCACGAGACAGGAGCCCGTTCTCGACCCAACCCCCCGCTGGCTGACTGAGAAGACCTATGGACCGAACTGCTGCGCGGAGGTTTCAGAGGGCGATGGTGCAGGTTCGGATACTTCCGGAGCTGGCGCGGGCGCACTTTCTTCCGCCGGCGGGGTTGCCGTCGACTCAACTCCAAACTGTTCGGTACTCGCGCGCGTCCGTTCCAACCGCGTCCCCGATTCGTCCCCGAGCGCCTTTTCATGGCTGCCACTCCTTCCTCCCGTCGCCTTCGAAGACCCAGCGGAAGTCGCCTTCCGCCGGGGTTGTGGCGGCGGCGGTACCGGAGGCGCAACCACAACGCGTGGGGTCGATCGATGAACCGACTCGGCACGCACGACAGGCACAGAGCTCTTATGACCACCGTCGGGATGAAGCAGGTCGATGTTTCCGAAACCGGGGCCGATGATTCCGGTGCCGAGACAGATTCCCAAGGTGGCCGCGCAACCGCCGGCGATTCGTCCGATCGCTCCACCGGCTGGCCCCGCCGTTGCCGTTTCCGCCCCTCCGCTCGACACCACCCGCGCGAGCAGGTCGCGGACCCTCGCCGCGGCATGACCGACGAGGTGCCGCATTTCGTCGAAGCCTCCGACGATCTGGTCCACGACCCGATTGAAGGCCGATGGATCCCGCGAAATGCTTGCTGCGGCCAGGAGCCCGACCTCGATTGCGAGAGCGTCGCCCTGCTCCAGATCCTCGATACCGAACCGGTCCCGCAGCGTTTTAAGCGCCGCCTTCAACCGGCGGCGGAAGGTCGGCTCACTCCAGTGGAGCTTCCGTGCTCCCTCGCGCGTGCTGAGCTCCTGGAAGTAGTACATCTTGAGGGCTCGTCGCTGATCGGCCGGGAGCGTGCCGAGGGCCTGGTAGAGGAATTCGGCTTCGACATGCCCAAGCACCTTCTCCTCGAGGGGCACGCTCGGCGCCTCGAGAACATCACCTAGCTCGTCGACCGGCTTGATCCCCGGCGCCTCCCTTTCCTCTCGCCGCAGAACGTCGATCGAGCGCCACACAGCCCTTTGGACCACCCAAGGGACGGGATCGATGATCTTGCCCTTTTCCGAAAGCTCGACGATGCTTTGGCCAATCGCTTCGTCGGCACACCGATCGATTAGACCCTCATCGAAGCGGCGGGCCCGAAGGTGAGCACGGAGACGCGTCTTGATCATCCGTAGCTCGTCGTCGCCAAGCGTGGCGGCTATGCCATGAGTCCGAGTTGAAGCCACCGCCTTCATGGTTGCACTTCGAATCTGCACGTCACGACCGCCACCCCTCGAGCAGGATGAAGTCGTGACGCATCAGCCCTTCTTATTCGGAAGAGGGGCATGGCAGGCAACCACAGGTCCTCGCAGCGCCTCAATGGAGATGCGGCTGCCTTCTACGCCCAGATCTTTGCCGCCGCAAAGGCGGGCTGCTGCCGAGAGCTTCGGCAGGTTGGCTGCACCGAGGAGGAGGCAGAGGAACTCTTCATGGCCACCTGCGAGAAGGTGATGAGGACCGTAGATCCGATCTCCGGCAAGTTCTCCCCCGGTCAGATGGTGGTCTTCCTCAAGGTTTCCTGCAGACGGCGATTGATCGACGAGCGGCGCCATCGCAGGCTCGTCGCCCAAGTTCATTTCGACAGCGTCGAGACCATCCCAGACAGCACCGCGGGGGGCCCCGAGGAATTGGCCGAGGACCACGAGACGGCCGAAGTCGTCCTCAACGCGATCAACGCACTTCCTCCTTTGGACCGACTCGTGTTCCGTAGCCGACATCAGCTAGGAATGAGCCCAAGAGAGATTTGCAGGACCGTCAGGGGGCTCAGTAGTAGGCGCTACCGGCGCGCCATCCAAAGAGCCAATGCGCAGGTTCGTCGTTCCCTCGACCAACACGCGTAGTGACGAACTTGCAGATTGTGTAGGTGACGATTCAGTCGCTCCGGCTCCACGGCGCAGCGATGGAGAGTCGCCAGTCTCCCCTTTCAAGACACAACACGAGGATTGGACTGACTGCCTGCGAATAAGTTCCGTCAGGAGAAGCCCCGAGCCGAATCCGCCACCGTTGGTTGACAAAGACCACGTCACCGGCGACCAGCGTGCTTGAAGACTCGATAGCTATCGTGGTTCTCTGGGCAATCAGCTGCGCGAGAACACTGCGAATTGCACCACGGCCGCTGACTGCCGTCGAATCAGGCGTAACGAAGCAAGAGTTGGTCGCAAAGCAGGCAATGGCTGCCCCCAGATCTCCGCGGTCAAGTGCCTCCACAAATGCGCGTACGGTCTCCACTGGGGCCAGCAGTTGGGCCTCGGAGGCCGTCTTGCTATCAGCCAGGCTGGCCAACTCGTGCCTCTCCGTGCAGATCGATGGCCGGCAGTAGATTCCGTAGTGGACGAGGCAGCCACCAGACCCGGTCGCCGAGCAGAAGCATCAAGGCCGGCAATAGGACGATCCGAACGACGGTGGCATCGAGGAGCACGGCCACCGTCAGGCCGACGCCAAGTTGGCTGATCGTCGCGATCGGTGCCCCAGCGAACGCGACGAAGACCGCCATCATTATCGCCGCGGCGCCGGTGATCACTCGCGCCGTCTTCTCCAGTCCGAACAAGACTGCCTCTTTGTTGCTGCCACCCGCTTGGTAGGACTCGCGTATCCGCGTCAGCAGGAAGACGGCGTAGTCGATCGAGAGGCCGAAGACGACGCCGAAGATCGCCGTAGCTCCCACGGCGTCTACATAGGTGTGACCCCCCAGGAAGTAGCCGGACGGAACGTTGAACAGAAGGGTGACGACGCCGAACGCGACCCCGACCGTGGCGAGGTTGAGCGCGACAGCAATGGCCGCAAGAAGCAGTGCCCGCAGGACGATGACCATGACGAAGAAGGTCGCGATCGTGATCGCGATGACGACGAGGGGGATTGCGGCGCGCGTGACGCTCGCATAGTCGGTCAGCTGGGCCGCACCCCCGGCAACTCCGACACGGATGCCGGTGGCGTTGCTGAACGTCTCCGCGTCTTTCTCGAGGCGGTGGTAAAGCGCGGTCGAGCCGGGCGTGTTGAACGTGTAACGGGGAATAACGAGGATGGCGGCGGCCTGACCGCCGCGCTTGAGGTTGACGGTCTCTGCCGCGTTCTGGCGTTCTGCCGTGGGTGCCCCATCCAGGGCCGAGAGGATGAAGTATCCGGAGTTGAACAACGCGGGTGAGCGGCGGTGGAGGGCCACTACTTTTCGGTCGATGGCGCCCGCTTGAGCGATGACCCTGACGCTGGCACGATGCAGGCCGCTCTGCAGCGGATAGGAGCGGTGGAATCCCTCGCCCAGTTTGCGCTTGAGCACACCGGCACCGCCCCTCAATTGGGCAAGGCCGAGCATCAACCGCTTGGCGCCATTTTCTAGTTTCGTGAGGCCGGCGGGCAGGCCTACCGCTCCTTCGGCAAGTCGCTGTGCTCCCTGATGGAGAGCCACATTGCCGGCGAGGAGCTTTGACTCCCCCGCGTGCAAGGTTTCGGATTCGCCGCGCAGGAGCTTCAGTTCGCTGCGATTGATCGCGAGGTGTTCGACGAGCTCATTTGCTTCTTGGACCGCGGGTTCGAGGGCAGGGTCTTCCTTGGCGGCGACGGCGAGGCGGTCCCGAAGTCGGCGAGCGCGCTCGAGGCCGTTCGGCCGAATGTCTTTGAGAAGGTGAGTAAGTCCGAGCTTGATCGCTAGTGCTCCTGCCTTCGCTTCCCCTTGGCCGCTGGCGAGATCACCTGAGCCCGCCACCATCCTGTTGACAGCCCTCAACGCGCGGTCGCCGCCGCGTAGGGCGCGCTGGAGACCGCTGGCGATGGTCGCCGCACCGTCCTCTGCATGACCGGATCCCGTTCCCAGCAAATCAGCACCAGCTGCGGCAGATGCGAGTCCCGAGCGGATCTCTGCTACTCCGCTTTCTGCTCGTGAAAGCTTCGGGCCCAGCCGCCTCAACTGGTTCAACTGTCCGTCGCCCGCAGGGTTTCCAAACAGATGCGTCGCCGCCTTTTGAAGAGGCGCCACCCGGTGGGCGATCTCAGCCGGTCCGATTACCAGCTGGACAGCCGGGTCGGATGCGATTTTCCGCTGCCAATGGCTGAGCTCAGTGAGTCGCGATTCTTCGGTGATCGTCCCTCTCGGCGTTGAGGCGACGACTATGAAGGGCGCCTCCCAACCAGGGCCTGCCGCGGCATCGATTTCTTCGGCGTCCCTGCGAGCCTGATTTTCAGTCGGCAGCTGTTCTGGAGAGGGTGGGCCGGTCTTCAGTGCCAGCGCCGGCGAGGCTAGCGCCAGGACGAGTCCCCCGATGATTAGCGTCGCGGCCAGAGGTCGACGCAGGCATGCGTTGACCATCGACGTCAGCCGCGATCGGTCACCCGATGCTCGCCCAATCCGCCAACGATCGATACCCGAACCGACCATCGCGAGCAGAGCCGGTGCGACAACGGTGGCAACCGTGGCGCTGAGGACAACGACGATGACGACCGTTCCAGCCAGGGAAACCAGCAACGCCCCTGGCAAGATCGGAACCGCCACGGCCATAGAGAGAAAGAGCGTGCTGCCCGCAAACAAGATCGTCCGTCCCGCCGTGCGACGGGTCGCCAGAGCGGCAGCCGTCGGGTCTGCTCCGTCAGCGAGCTCCTCACGGAAACGCGAGACCATCAAGAGGGCGTAATCGACACCTAAAGCAAGTCCCATCATCGTGCTCACGGTCAGAGCGAATGCATCGATTGGAAGCCACGAGGTGGCGAGGGCGAGGACACCACGAGACGTGATCACCGTAATCGCGCCGAAGAGCAAGGGGATCAGCGCCGCGATCGGCGATCGGAAGACCAGCAAGAGAACGACCAGCAACACGGGCATGGCAATCAGCTCACCCCGCTCCATGCCGTGAATCGATTCCTCCTGGATGGCCCTCGAGAGGCTCGCGAAGCCAGTCTGCGTACCCCGGATGGGTGCCCTGATCTTGGTCCGCAGCAGTTCATTCAGCTGGGGGACCGTCCGATTGACCGCCTCTTCGATGTCGACATGGAAGTCGACGAGGACCAAAGCCCGACGGGGACTGGGACGAAGGCGGCCGAGGCTCCCGTTGTCCCAGGGTGAAATCGTCGTTACGCCGGGATCCTTTCGAAGCGCGCGAATCAGCTGCGGGCCTTGGCGTTCCAAGGATGCCGATGGACCGCGCAGCAGGATCGCGAAGGGGGCAGAGTCCCCGAAGTAGCGATGCAGAGCTCCCCCGGCCTGAGAGGATGCGGTGCCGGAGACATCAAGCGACGTCGGCTTGAGTTTGTTCTCGACGTGTAGCCCAACAAGGCCAAGGGCGATAACGACGAGCAGCGAAAAGCCAAGAAGCAACCTGGGGCGCCGCAGGGGCAACGGTAGAGGCCTCATCGCCGGGGAGCCATCCAATCTTTCGTCGACCCCACGGACTTAGGCACCTCGCCTAGGTGTACTGCGAGGGCTTGAACACGCAGCTATGGAAATCGAAAATGGCGATCTGACTGTTTGCAAGATCGGCGTTGTGCGTGAGCTTGGCCGCGAAGGTGCGCGCCCTGTTCGCTTCGCCCGCCTTTAATGCCTTAGACGTTTTCTGCAGTAGTTCGACCTCCGTCTTCACGTACGAAAGCCACTTTTCCAGCCGCCGTTCGTCGGCCGACGGTTTCGGCACCGCGCCTAGTTCCGCGTGGGTTTCACGAAGAGCGACAGCTGCCTTAGCGAACTTGGTCGCAGCAAGCTTGAACTTGCCTTCCTTTACCTCGGTGCGAACCCCAGCAAGGATCTTCTTGTTGGCGGTCGCATTTGCCTTGCAAATTGGTTCAACGGCTTCCTTGTATTCCGTTCGAGTCGTTTCCGCAGCAAAGGACAGCGATGCGAAGATCGCACCCAACGTAACTACAGCTGCACACACGCTGCCAATTCTTGATCGCCTCGATAGCACTTCGAGCTCCTTTCTCTAATCTCGTAAGCCCCGTGACCGCTGGTGCAGCCTGCCTACCCAAAGGTTCAACTGTCCCGTCATCGGAATGCTTTCCCCGCGCTCATTCCTTTTTGACGTGGCAGCTCCCCACTAAGGTCGTGCGCAGAGTCTTCGTCGTAAGAAAGCGGTAGGTAGCTCGCGCAAAGGGGAAGATCCCGCCGTTCAGCCCTTTCGGCGCAGGGCAACTAGCACGAAGAACGCTCAAGCGTTTGTCGTTGACCATGTATCGCCTGCCGATGACGAACCGGAATTTCGTGAGGTATGCCCACCGCCTCGCAAAGGGCGGCATTTCCGCGAAGAAGGTCGTGCCAAACGTCCCGTTGTTTCGCCGCACTTTGACTGGAATCACTACCGTGAACGGCCCGGGCGCATTGCCATGGATGTGAAGGAAGATCTCGGTGCCCCCGCCCTTCCGCTTGCCATTGAACGCCAGGATGACCGCCCTGTAGTGCTCTCGCTTCTGTTCTGGAAAGGCGGTGGTCGCCCGTATGCGGCCATGACCTATCAATGCAGACGCACACGCTCGGAGCGCCTGGCGCGTCGTCGTCGCATCTAGTTGCCGTCGACGACAGATGGGGAAGCCTTTGGTGATCAGTTTCCCGTGCCTGTTTACGCCGATTTCCAACGACAACAACTGCGCGAGGTGATTCTCTGGCGTGGCCAGGAATTCCCCTTCGACCCGGAGTTGCACAGGGACAGTCCGGCTTCGCGGCAGGCTTGACGGACTGAGCTTTGCTTCAAACGATGCTACCTGCCCTTCCGAGCCCACTTGGTTCGCGGCAGCAACCGCACCGATCAGGGCTACCACCGCAAGGGCGCATGCTGCACCGAGCGCGACACGATTCTTCATTAGATATACCTCGCCGTCTGAATCAAGCAGAATTCAAATCCGAACGTAAGCACGATGTTGTTGGTCACATTTGCGTTGTGACGCAGTTCAAGGACATAGCGATCAAGATCCACGTGGCTCCCTTTGCTTAGCCGCCGTGCCACCTTTTCAAGCAACTTCGCCTCGCCATTAAGGTGCGTGAACCATCGTTCAAGCCGCGTTTCGTCTGCCGATGGCTTCGGTAAGCGTTCGAGCCGATCAATCGTCCGCTCCAACGCTCGAGCGGCGCGCTTGAACTTACCCCCCGCCACCCTCAACTTCCCTTCTCTCACATCTTGCCGGACACCTTTGAGAATGCCCCTATTGGCAATGGTGTTTGCCTTACAGATGGGCTCGCTTCGTTCCACGTATTCGGCGCGGGTCACTTCCGCCGCGCTTACGAGAGGCGCAACGACCGCCTGCAAAGCGACGATGGTCAGCAATAGTGCGGTGGCTAAGCGGTTCATACGGTCCTCCCTAGGTGGGGACGAGCGCCCCGTACCAGACGATCTATGGGTTCAGGGATCCACCAGGCACGCTCCCCAACGATGAGCAACAAGGCCGGTAGCAAAAGAAGACGGATGATCGTCGCGTCCATCAGGATCGCAATCGCGAGTCCTGCACCCAACTGCCCGACAATTGCCAGCTTGGACGTCGCAAAGACCGCGAAGACAATAACCATCATTAAGGCCGCGCCGGTGATCACGCGACCGGTGCGCTGGACGCCCACCTTGACTGCAGCGTCATGTTGTCCATTGCGATCAAACTCTTCTCTCATTCGCACGAGGATGAATACCGAGTAGTCGATGGACACTCCAAAAGCGATCGCGAAGATGGCAACCGCTCCGATGGTGTCGATGTAGCCCCAGTGACCAATTGGGGAGCCGTTTGGCAAGACGGACATCATCGCGAGCGCTCCGAAAGCGACCGCAACGGAAAGAAGATTCAGAAAGACCGTGATCAGCGAAGCAAGAACGGCCCTGAGGACGAGCATGAGGCTCAGGAACGTCAGCAGCGAGACGACGGCTATGACAATTGGCAAACGAGACTTGCTGGATCGCGAATAATCGGCCACCTCGGCAGGCGCTCCAGCCACGCCAGCGGCCCCGCCGATTTGGCGAGCAAGCTTCCCGACATCTGAACGGAGCCGATAATCGAGCCTGGTTGGATGCGTATACCGCGGGATCACCAATATCCGAGCGGCTTGGCCACCATGATCGAGGTCTACGGTTTGGCCGACAGTTGAGTGATGCCCAGGCGACGTTCCGTCGAGAGCAGCGAGGTTGAAGTAACCGGAGTTGATGAATCCCGGTGACAGCCGCCGCAGCAGTCGGCTCTGACTGCGCAGCGAGAGGCCGCTGGTCGTGGACTGTTCGGCGGCTCTGCTCAGCCCTGGCTCTAGAGACCGCGACAGGGCGTGGATCTCGTTGAGATGCCTGGCTAGCGAAAAAGTTCCAAGTGACAACTGCTCGGTGCCGGTCGACAGAGCTGCAGCTCCTCCGGAAAGCCGCGGCAGTCCTTCGATGAGCCTCGAGGCCGATCCCGCGAGTTGATGTGCGCCCGAGTCAACAGCCTGCCCACCCCGTTCGAGACGTACCAGTCCATCCACAAGCCGTCGCGCCTGGGTCCTTGCTTCCCGTAACTCCCTCAGCCGACCTCGGACACCCGACGTAACTTCGCCAGCATGATCGCTGGCATGGGCCAGTTCGCTCCCGAACTGGCCCAGTTCCTCCGCTACGCCGCCTTCATCGCCGCGCGCAACCAACCCGCTATCGCCGGCGATAGCGAACTGAGCCGCTTCTACAGCCTTTACTGCCGACGAAAAGGAGGGGTCTTCAGGTGGGTCAGCCATCGCGTGAAACTCCTGCAAAGCGAAATTCAGCTGGTCGTCAGCTTCACGGGTCCCGGTTTCGAGATGAGGGATGACGGTTTGCATTTCGCTCAGATCGCGCTGCAGCAGGCGCGAAGGCAAAAGGGTGCTATGCCGCAAGCGTGGAATCAAATCCCGGATGTCGTACTTCACCGCGAGCGCGCCGAATGCCGCGCGATGCTGACCGCGACGAATGTCATGGGTACCTGCAGCAAAGCGATCAAGTGCCTGCACGGCCCTAGCGCCGCCCGAGGACGCACTAGCGAGGTCGCCCGCCAACAAATGGGAGCCGCGTTCCAACCTCTGCGAGCCTTCCGAAAGAAGGCCCGCTCCATTTGCTGCTTGGGACAGGCCGTTCTGCAAGGCTCCTGCACCTTCGGCTGCCGAATCGAGTCGACTACCTAGGCGCTGCAGTTCGGAAGCCTGGCTGCCCGCCTTGTCCTGTGCCAGCAGACTCTTTCCAGCCTTGCCGAGTGGCTTGATTTGGCCCGCAATCGAGCCGGGTCCTATTACCGCCTGTACGTCATTCGCCGCCTTGAGACTTTGTTCCCACCTCCGGACCACCGCGAGACGTTTCCGACTGGTGATTGCTCCGCTGTCGGTCGCAGCGAGCACAACATAGGGCGCTGCCCAGCCAGGTCCCACCTCTGTATTGATGAGTTCGGAGTTGAGCCGCGCTCTGTTCGAAGGGGGTAGCTGATCCGGATTGGGCGGACCCACACTCAGCGACATTGCGGGTAGTGCGAGCATCATGAGCGGCACGGCAAGTGCTGCGGCGACAACGCCAGGCCTTCGCAAGACACTGTCAACCAGCCCGGGCCATCTTTGCTGCTTCGGCGCCGTCCCGAGGGACAAGCGGTTGATCCGATGGCCGATTAGCACCAACAGAGGCGGAACGACGATCAACCCCAATACAACGCTAAGGCCGGTCACCACCACCACCGCTCCTGCCAGCGACACAAGGAAGGTTCCAGGGAGTATCAGGGCCGATACTGCCATTGAGACCAGAAGTGCTCCACCGGCGAAGGCGATCGTCCGACCCGCCGTCTGCCGAGTAGCCCGTGCGGCGATCATCGGAGTCTTTCCGGCCGCAAGTTCCTCGCGGAACCGAGAAACCATCAAAAGCGTGTAATCGACGCCGAGTGCTAGACCCATCATCGCGCTGGCCGTGAGGGCGAAGGCGTCGATCGATAACCAGTCGGCCGCGATGGAGAGGATCCCCCGAGAAGCGACGACCGTCGCCCCACCAAATGCAAGGGGAATAGCCGCCGCAATCGGAGATCTAAATACGACCAGGAGGACGAGGAGGACGAGGGGAATGGCAATCAGCTCACCACGTTGCGTTGCGCTGGCGGCTTCATCCTGAATCGCCCGAGATACGCTGGCATAACCGGTTTGGATCGCCCGCACCGGTGGCGAGATCCGGCGTTTTAGGAGCCGGTTGAGATAAGGAACCGTTCGCTGGACCGCTTCGTCGAGATCTACGCGGAAGCGGACGAAGATGACGGCCGACCGGCGGCTAGGCCTGAGCTGGTCGACCGCTTCTCGACCCCAGGGGGAGAAGGCAGTCGCCTGCGGATGTCGATTGAGCGCCCGGACCAACTGAAGGCCCTGCCGTCTCACCTGTTTCCGTGGGCCCCTTAGGAGAACGATGAACGTTTCGGAGCTACCGAAGTAGTGGTGAAGCAGCGTTTCGGTGCGCGCTGATTCCGTCCCCGGAACTGACAACGAGGTCTGGTGAAGCTTCCCTTCGGCGTTGAGGCCTGCCACAGCCAGCGTCGTGATGCAGCAGGCAGCGAGAATCAAGACCCTCAGTGGTCGCCTTAGCAGCACGTAGCTCCCCGCCAGAACGGGGTGGATGAGGACCGACCGCCCCGTTTCCTGCTCCGTGAAGCGGCTGAGCGTGAACGACTCACTTCCTCGCCAATTGATCGCTCGCCAACCGCAGGGAATTCAGAGGTGGGATGGAGGCCCCGGCTTGCCGCCGATGCCAGGTGAGCAAGAGAGACAGCCATCAGTAAGCAGAGAATGGCCTCGATGTCGCTGCCGCACCAATTTTGGGCGAAGTCCGTCCGAGGGTATGAAGGGTCCCGAATGTTGGAGGTCAGGGGCGTCCATAAGAGCTACGGAGCCACTCGGGCCCTCGCCGACGTTGACCTCGATGTAGCTAGCGGGGAGGTTGTTGCCCTACTTGGGCCAAATGGGGCAGGGAAGACGACTCTCGTGTCGATCGTCGCTGGCCTCCGTAAACCCGACCAGGGGCGCGTGTGCGTGAACGGCATTGATGTAATCGAGCGACCGCAGGCCGCACGCCGCGAACTCGGCTTTGCTCCGCAGGAGATCGGCATCTACCCCACCGTCTCAGTCCGGGACAACCTGCACTTCTTCGGTGAACTCGCGGGTCTCCGCGGGCAAAGCCTCCGACAGCGAATTGCCGAGGTTGCCGAAGCCTTTTCACTTGCCGAGCTTCTGGACCGAAGGGGGCAAAGCCTCTCCGGCGGAGAGGCACGCAGGCTGCACGCAGCCATGATCGTGCTGCATTCCCCAGCTCTTCTCCTGCTCGATGAGGCTACGGCGGGCGTGGATATCCAGACCCGCAATCGGATCCTCGAGCTCGTGAAGTCCCTTGCGGAGGATGGCACTGCAGTCGTTTACTCGACTCATTATCTAAACGAGGTCGAACAACTCGATGCTGCCGCCGTTGCGATCCTCACGGGTGGACGCATCGTTGCTTCCGGTTCCATACCGGACCTCATAAGCGCCCTCGGTGGCGCCTCGGTAGAACTGCGTTTCAGAGGGCGTCCCCCTGAACTCGACCTACCCGAAGGCACGGTTCCGATCGGTAGCGATGGCGTGCGGGTCCCCTCTAGCGGCTCTCCGACCTTAACCGCTGCCAGTCTGTTGAAGCGACTGGACGGGGCCGGCGCCGAGCTTCGGGAGATCAAGCTAATCCAACCGAATCTCGAGAGCGTGTTCCTGGCCATAACCTCCAGGCCTCCGGGAGAAGGCGAGGAAGCGTCATGAGCCTTGGACGCATTGCCGCGATCGCCCGACAGGATCTGAGAGTCCTTCGAACTGATGCGATGCCAGCGGTAACGCTGGTCATCATGCCCCTCCTCCTAATGCCGTTTCTGAAGCCCGCGTTCAGTGTGGCCTTGCATATAGAGGGCCTGAAAGGTGCATCGGGCGCTGAGCAGGTAGTGCCGGGAATGGCCGTTACGTTCGGCTTCTTTCTCGTTGGTGATGTCGGTCTTGGTTTTTTTCGCGAGCATGCATGGAGGACTTGGGATCGCCTTCGTGCGAGCCCGGCGGGCACCGGCGACATCCTCATCGGGAAGATGGCGACGCCACTGCTACTGGCGGGTAGCCAGTTCGGTCTTCTGTTCGGGGTCGGTGGACTCTTGATGGGTCTGCACGTGAAGGGATCGTGGCTATCACTCTGCGCGGTTGGAGCCGCATTTGGCCTCTTCCTCGTCACCACCGGCCTCGCAGTGGCCGCCTTGTGTCGGACTGCCCAACAGGCCACCGCGATCGTCACTGTCGGCGCACTGCTTCTAGCAGGACTTGCTGGCGCCTTGGTCCCTTACAGCCTCCTTCCCAGTTGGGCGCAGGAAGTTTCTCCGGTAGTTCCTGGCTACTGGGCAATGCAGGGGTACAAGCAGGCGATACTTGGAGAAGGTGCGACCGTGATTGAGCCGGTCCTTTTCCTTCTCGGGTTTTCGGCGCTGTCGCTGCTTATTGCGGCCACGCGGTTCCGCGTCGACGACACCAAGGTTGGAGTTGCCTGAGCCAGAGTCGAGGGTTGTCGCCTCCGGGCTGGCAGGCCTTCTCAGCCAGGGGCAGCCGCGCGCTCGATGCCTCTCAGCATCTCAGTGCAATTCTCCTGCAGGGAGCGTTGAGCAACTGGATTGAGCATGTCAGCAAGCATCGGGATCCCGATCTCGAACTCGACTTCGAAGACCACCTTCGTTTGCTCCGGCCCTAGCGCCTTAAGCCCCCAGCGGCCATCAAAATGCTCTAGATCACCCCGAATCTGTTTGAAGGCAACCGTATGCCCTTTATGGTCGAGGTGCTCCTCCTCTTCCCACTCGAGAATCGAGCCCTTGAGCAGAACCGACCAGGCAGCGCGACGTCGACCCTCCTTATCGTCCCCGACGATTCGAACGAAACGGATGGTTTCCATCGAGTCCGGATACCGCTCGATATCGACGACCGTCTCCCAGACTCGCTCGATCGGCGCTTGTATCGCCATATCGATCTTTACCTCAGGCATGGCTCGGCTCGGCTTCTTTTTCGAGGCCGCGCCACGGTTGCGGCACATGCCCGGCGATCCTTGGGGTTGTTTCTGCCCAATATCTGGTCGACGTCTTTACGCAAGAAAGAACATCATCGATGGGGTAATCGGGTCGGAGCAGATCCCCGAGCTCGAGGTATGGCTCGAAGCTCTGCAACAGATCGAGGATCATCAACTGTCGCGAGGTGAGGTGCTCACGGACAAAGGGGCGGAAGAACCGCTTCCAGCTATCTGGTGAGATCAGTGGTGGATGGTCCAACGGCTGCCGCCCATGCTGCTGTCGCCACTCATTTAGGGAGTCGACGATCGCAGCAATTGCTTCTTTGACGGCCGGCGCCGCGGCGCCGGCCGCAATCGTCAGCACCGATCCCTCTTTCGAATGGGAATTGCCGGCGAGGTCAGCAAGCAGCCAGCAAAGCTCGTCAACGGGGATCGCGTCAAAGCGGGCCTCGGGATTGGCAACTACGGCTGGCACAGTTCCCAGGGTGAGTCCCCGGATCAGCGTGTACATGCTGGAGAAGCGGGCTGCCCTCCCGTCGCTGCGCCGTCCGACGATCAGCGGCGGGCGCACGATCGTCAGACGGGCGAAGGATTCCCGCGCAACGCGCTCGGCATGTGCCTTCGACCACTCGTAGGTGTTGCGGTAGTCCTCAGGGTTGCTCGACTCGATGTTGTCGCGCCGCCCGACTGCGTAGGCGGTCGAGACGTGGATGACATGCGTCCCCTCAGATACCAGCGGCGCAAGAGCTTGCACACTGGCCACATTCGCCGCCGTTGCCTCCTCTGGGCTCATCGTCCAGCGCACGTTCGCCGCCGTGTTAACTATGGCGTCCCAGCGTCGCCGCAGCTGTGCTGGCACAGGTTCGGACGCCATATTCCAAGGAGTGATGCCGGGGTCGGTTTGAGAACCGCGGCGGCTGACACCCACAACCTCGGCGCCCTTGGCACACCGCAACTGGTCGATCAGCTCGCTTCCTACCAAGCCGGTCGCGCCGGTAACGAGCACCTTGGAGCTTGAAGGTGCCCCTGCAGGAGAGATGCTCATGCCGTCTCGATTGCCGCGTTGAGTGCTGGTGAGCGCCACTCGGCGACGATCTCGAGTTCACCGCCGAGAAGCAACGATCGGCACAGTCGGCGCTGAATCTTGCCACTCGTGGTCTTCGGGGTCGCCCCCCGCTCGCACACGGCTACTAGAGCCAGCGGGAGCTCCATCTCCTCGGCCACCTTGCTCCTGACTGCCGCAATAGCCTGCTGGAGGGCGCCCGCGTCGGTGCTCTTTGACTCTGCCACGAGGGCCACCTGGGGTTCCCCAGGATCGGACGGCAGCTCGAACGCCGCACTGGAGTGAGGAGCCAGCAAGGGCTCGATCGACTCGGCAAGCGACTCGATGTCGTGGGGATGGTAGTTCCGACCATTGAGGATGATCAGGTCGCTCAGGCGCCCCGTCACGAACAACTCGCCATCATGGAAAACTCCAAGATCTCCGGTACGGAGAAAGCGCTCAGGGTCCTCTGAGTCGGCGAGCCTTGCCTCAAATACCCGACCCCCTTCGCCGCCGTCGTTCCAGTAGCCATCGGCCACACTCGGACCGCTGACCCAGATCTCACCTATCTCTCCTGGGCGTGCAAGTACTTCGGTCCCAGGATGAACGATTACAACACGATGGCCGTCGTCCGACGCGCCGCAGCCCACGAGCAGCGGATCCCGGCTGTCATCACCTGGAAGAGCCTGGTTTTCAAGCAACGCCTTTGCGTCGAAACGCTGAATCATCGGCGGCGTAGACCTGGCCGCTGAAGTGACCATGAGGGTGGCCTCGGCAAGACCGTAGACAGGGACGAAGGCCGACGGCCGAAAGCCATGAGGATGGAACCTCTCACTGAAAGCAGCCATCGACTCAGCGCGAATCGGTTCGGCCCCATTGAAAGCAACGTCCCAGGAGGAGAGATCCAGATCTTCGCAGTCCTCTGCTGCGATGCGTTGGACGCACATGTCGTAGGAGAAGTTCGGGCCACCGCTCGTGGTGGCACGGTAGAGGCTGATTCCTTCCAGCCAACGAATGGGGCGCTTCACCACGGCTAGCGGCGACACGAGCACCGACATCGTTCGCTGGGGATCCCGTAGCCGCGCCACATCGAGCCGATGGAGAGCGGCGCCGTAGACCGGCTGCAGAATCGCCCCAACCAATCCCATGTCGTGGAATGGCGGGATCCAATTGAAGCCTAAGCTCAGTTCCGGATCGTGGCCGAACTCTGCGGCAATGAAGCGTGAGTTGTCGAGCAGGTTGGCATGGGTCAGCCTCACTCCGCGGGGATCGGCGGTAGAGCCAGACGTGTACTGCAGGAAAGCAACGTCGCTGGGGTTTGAGTCGGCGATTACGGACGTGTCGGTGCTCAAGGGACTCGTGTCAGCCATCAGCCACCGGGCGCCGATGAGGCTGTGCCCGCCTGGGATCAGGCTCCTCGCTGCGTCGACGAAGGGAGTAGTGGTAACGACAGTGGTGCAGTGGGCGCTCTCGGCAATCCTCAGCAGGCGGCCAAGCGTCCGCTCGAGTCGACGGGGGTCAGGGGGCGGTGCCGAGACGCCGACAATTCCCGCGTAGAAACAGCCGAATATCGTGGCGACGTAGTCGAGGCCTGGTGGCAGAAGTAGTAGAGCGCGATCCCCTGGCTGGGCATGAGAAAGCAGATCGCGGGCCATTCCAAGGGCCCTTTCATGCAGCTCGCCGAAGCTGATCTTGTGCTCGCATCCATCGTCATCGAGGTAGATGAACGCGAGGAACTCCGGCAACGCCTCAGCGATGCACACAAGGGGCTCCGAGAAACTACGATGGCTGTGCGGCCTCACTGTGGCTGCCTAGTCAGGGGCGCCCCGCCCTGGGCTTCTCGAACAATCCGGTCGAGATCCGCGACACGCTCCAACTTCCCGATTGCTTGAATGTCGATCGCGGGCAGGCTCAGCTCGTCCTCCAGCGCAACGAGCAGCTCGATGAGGCCAAGCGAGTCGAAGCCGAGCTCCGCAACCAAAGCGGTGTCAGACCCCACCTCGGTCACACCTGAGGGAGCCAGCTCCCGAACTATCTCTAGCACCGCCGTGGAAGCGTCAGTGGCCGGCGTCCGCCCGTTGGCGTTTGCACTCATGCCTCGCTTGATAACACGTCCCCTCGAGATTGCAGAAACCCACTAGGGCTCGGATTGGCGCTTGACAAGGGGTAGCCCGCTTTGGTTCCGTCCCCGACAGGGACGGCAGACGTGGTGCATCGTGGGCCTGCCCAGGGAACTTCTCGATGACGAAAGTGCAACAAGGACTCCAGGGCGCCGAGTCGGATGCCACCGGTTTCAACGGGCTAGTGAGGGCTGTGCTGACGTATTTGGCCGAGCGCTTCCCGGTTTCACAAGCCGGCGCAGTGCTCTTCTCATATGCGTGCTGCTACCTGCTTTACGGCCAGGCGGATGGTCATCAGGTGTTCCAGTGGGAAACCGTGGTTGGGGGAATCACTGTTGTGTTAATGGCCCTGTTCCTGCGAATCGTCGATGACATCGAAGATCTACGCGAGGATCTCCGCACCGGCAGATTCTCGTTTGCGGATGGTGGGCGTAGTCACCTCCGCGGCCTGATCCTTGGCGGAGGGGCCACGATGGCCTTTATGGGCGTCCTCAACGCAACTTGTAGCATCGGCATGCTTGCGGCCACTGTCGGGGTTGCCGTGTGGTGTCCTGCGGTGCTGGTGATCAAGAAGACTGCTGTTGCCAAGCCACTGCAATACTTCGTCGTCGAGACCGGCCCAGCCGCATTCCTCCTTTACAGCTACGTCGTTTGGACCGAGGCATCTGGTGGCAGCATCCCGTTGATCGGCGTCGGTGCCACGGTCGGGCTCTTCTGGACGACCTTTCAATTTTGGAGCTTCACGCGAAAGATAGGCACTGAAAACTGGTCTCCGTGGGGCTTGACGGTGAACCAGACTCGTTCGGTTCTGATTGGTCTCCTCGTCTTCGCTGCCCTCTGTAGTCTTCTAATTGCCCACTATGCTCATTTGACCCTGGGCTACTCGTTCTACGGCCTAGCTCTGTCTGGGGTCTTTATCTCCCTCGTTCTTCGGTGGTGGTCATCCCAGCTCCCAACTCCGGAACCCGACCGGGTCGGCGCCGCATGGGCAGGTCTGCCCTTCGCCCTCGCCGTAGCTGGAGGAGTGCTAATCGGGGTGCTGGTGTCGGCTCTCTGACCCAGAGCATGGCGTCAGCAGCACCGACCAAGGAGCCGGCAGTTTCGGATCGGCGTAAATCCATTGTTTTGCGGCGAACTTTGGAGCTCGGAGCCGCCTAGACCGTTCTAGGCGTCGGGCAGCGTCCATTTAGGGGGGAGAGGACTCTCCTGCTCTCCCACCACTTCCATCAGCCTGAGCCAATCGCGTGCCATGGCAATCGCGGGGTAGTGGCCCTCCGGGGTAAGGATGTTGGGCATCTCGCCAACAATCGCGCAAACCTGACCGATGAGATTCTCGCACCGCTCGACCATGTCGTCCGCCGCGACGTCATCGAGCCCACGGATCAGTTCCCAACAGGCTTGCCGTAGCTCGTGTCCTTGGAGGCCTTCGAGTGCCCAGGACCCGCGCATCGCCGGCGAAGGAATTGGTCGCGCGTGATTCACGGAAATATTGAGTGCGACCGCACACGCGTCACCGATCATCCTGGCGGTATAGCTCAGAAGACCATCCTGGTTCGCCTGCTTGGCGCCTTGGACGTCCTGCAGGAAGGTGAGCGCCGGCAAACCGATCATCACCAGCGAATGGCTCCGGCACCACGCATAGCGACGAGCATCGACATCGATGGCTTTCATGCCTCCACGCTCCGCGAAGGTTCGAGATCCTCGATCGACACGCCGTGAACCCAGTGGAGACCCAAAACGCCCTGCTCGTGCAAGCGCAAGCAAAGATCCATCGTCTCCGTGTCACACGCCCCCAACTCCCAGACCGCGCCGGACTCTTCTGAACCAGTCGAAGCGAGCTGGCGCCAGGACTCTGCCTCGCCGTCATCCAAGCTCCAAAGCACCCCTGACCCAGCAGAAACCAGCAGCTGATCGGCACCAACCTCCAGGGCTTGAAGATCGCTGTTGCGCCAGCTTGCCGCCGGCAGCAGCACGGCGGCCTCCAGATCGAGACCCCACATATCGCTGCAGGCGGCGAGCGCCGCGTCGACAAACCGCTCAGCGTCCTGCTCGGGATACTCGGGCAGTTGCCGGAACGGCTCGTAGACGGGTTTGAGGTCGGGCGTTTGATTCGCGAGACGCTCACGCAGCCACTTGTCGCCCGTGAAGGGCAGGCCGCGCTTGACGATAGCCGCGTTAAGAGCCTCCTCAATAGCCAGGCGAGCGTTAACTACCGCGGCGATAGGGCGGGAGGCCTGGAGCGCCAGCTGAGCCAGCAGGGCCGAGGTCCGCATGCGCTCGGCGTACTCACGGAGAACCAGTCCTGATGCCACTGCTCGGTAGTCCCGCCCTTGCGTGAATTCGAGTCCGCTGCCATCGATAACGATGCCGAACACGATCCGATGCAGCAGCTTCAGTTCGTCCTCGTGGTCGACGTTGCCGAAGGAACCGAGGATGGGCTCCTTGCTTGCGAGCGCCTCCTCCGCACGATCAACGGTTTTCTCAATTAGGCCCTGGGCGAGCTTCCACACCTCGACTCGCAATGAGCCGATGAAGTGCTGAAGAGGAATGCCAGTGGAATCGGCGGTAGTCGGGCCGCCAACCACCAGATCGAGGTCGCTTAGGTGGTTGCCGAGTCCATATGCGAGGGAACCGCCGGCGACAACCGTGTCGCCGGCGTCTCGTAGGTACTCGATTTCGCCGAGGATTTGCTCCAAGGAAACACCGTGGAATTGCTCGACCCGCGCGAGAAGGCTCTCACGACGCTCATCCTCAACGCTCAGTGCCACTGCGATCCTCCGCGCTGACAAGATCGATAGTTCCGTTCGTCCCATCAACCATGACCTCCATGCCCGTACGAACCTGCTGGGTAAGGCCGGGGATCTGAACGACCGTCGGGATTCCTAGCTCGCGGGCTACCACAGCAACGTGGGTAAGAGGGCTTCCTCGCTCTATTAACAGAGCGGATGCCGAGCGCAGCGCGCCGACCCAGCCAGGATCGGTGCGATAGGTGACCAGGACGCCGCCCCCTACATCAACCGGCCGGTCACTCACCCTGGCTTCCCCACGCACGATCCCGGGGCTGCAGGGAGTGCCGCGAAGCTGCCCGTCCGCAGGAAGGTCCTCTTTGGAGGCTTCCGCGCAGGCGCGATCCAGCGCCTCCCAGTAGACGCCGCCCCTGGTCCAGAATCGGTGGGGCAACTCGAGCTCACGGTTGCGCAGCTCCTGTTCTTTGCGCAGGGCAACAAGTGGCGCCAACTCCCGGTGGGCAATGGTTCCCTCGAAGCATCCCCGTAGCTCCTCAAGGCGTAGGTAGAAGATGTCCCCGGCCTCCTCCAGCACGCCGCTCCGCGCCAGGTCCGTACCAACCGCGCGGAACATCCGGCGCGATAGGCCAAAGATCCGACTCCGGCAGAATCGCACCTGCTCGCGGTCGGCGAGGACGCGCTGCGCCCGCCGCCGCTGTAGCTCAAAAATACGTCGGCGCCAGCCACCGAGGTGAGCGGCCAGGTATTCGTCGGCCGTCGGCCTCTCCTGGCGGGCCGTTGCGTCGGTTACCTCCAGTCGGCCGATCGCGCTCTTGAGCAGGGTAAAAAAGCTCGCTGGATCTTCACGTAGGTCCGGCTCCTCAAGCTTCAGGTCGTTGGCGTTGCGATAACCGAACTCGTCAAGGTATGCGTCCAGTCGTTCGACCAGAGACCGGGTCGGGGCAATCTGCGCTTCCCGGAAAATGCTGTTGAGATGCTCCGCTGGCTCCGAGAGAACCCTCGCGAGCAGTTCCGGGTGGCCTGCGACCGCTTCGGCGAGCTCGTCGAGACGTCGCATCGGCTCGACGGACTCGGCATCCGGGGTCTTCACCGCGTCGAAGAGAAACCATTCGGGTGAATCTGGAAGCCACCGCTGGGTGAGCCCATACAGCGTGCCGATCGACAGTCCCACCGAATACTCCAGCATGATCATTCGGCCCCAGCGAACCAGAAGACGCCTCTCCATGTCGATGAACATCGAATAGATTTCGGGCGCCTCCCGGCCCTCATACTCAAGGGCATTCAGCTCGTCGTAGTCCTGATAGAACCTGTCGACGAAGCTTCGAACCAGGCGATGGATCGTGCCGAAGTACCAGAAGAAGTGGGCCGCAACACGGCCTCTGACAAGGACCCCTTCCATCCGATTGCGGAAGACGTATGGCTGCTGGCCATCAGCAATCTTCTCCTCCAAGGGGTCGGCGCCCATTGACATCTCCAGCACCCGGCGGTTGACCGAGTAAAACGGGATCAGCCTCGCGAGTCGATACCAGTTCAGGAGGTTGTAATAGACACGACCATCGAAGTACCCAAGGAGCTGCGGGAGCCACTCTTCGATTACCTTCAGCTGACGCTTAGGTATGCCGAGCAATTGGCAGTACTGCTGATACACCCGGTGGTAGGCGTGCCGGGCAAAGCTATAGGTAAGAGGCGCAACGATGTCGCCGTAGCTCTCGATGATGTTCGAGTTGTCCCAGAGGCGTAGCTCGCCCGCCGGCTCCGCGACCCGCCGCCGACTGGTTACTGGGCGGCTTTGGAGGATCCAGAGCTGGTCTTCCACGAATGCCCACTCAATGTCTTGTGGGCTGCCCATGAGCTCCTCTAGCTTCAAGCCATAGTCATGCAGCACCCTGAGCTGTGCGGCGGACAGCGCTGGTTCGATCCGTTCGGACCAGGGCACGGCGTCGGTCTCGCAGCCCCCATCCGGAAGTGCGTCGATCCGCTCCTCCTTGGCCCCCAGCGTTTGATCTCGCACACCACCCGACCCCCGGTCCAGAATGACCGTGTCGGGATCGACCGTACCGGAGACAACCGCCTCCCCAAGGCCATACGCAGCGCTGAGGACGAACTCGTCCTCACTGCCGGTAGCGGGGTTGATCGTGAAGAGGACGCCGCTTACTTCGGAGGCGACGATCTCTTGGATGACGACGGCCATCTCGATCCTCGAGAGCGGGAGCTTGTTCGTGAGGCGGTATCGCAGCGCGTCGGCGGCCCAAGCGGAAGCCCAGCACGCCCGAACCGCCTCGGCGACGGGGTTGGATCCGATGACATTCAGTAGCGTCCGGTGCTGCCCGGCAAAAGAGAGCTCGGTGCCGTCCTCACCAATCGCCGATGAGCGAACCGCCACCGGCCCTCCGCCAGCCAGGGCGTAAGCCTGCTCGATCGTTTCGCGCACACCGTCGTCCAGCTCCGTGCCGAGTATCGCAGCCTGGATTCGCGCCTCAGCCTGTACCAGCTCCTCCTCGCTCGCCTCGGGCCCAAGACCTTCCAGCTCGTGAACGATGATCGCGTCCAGGCCAGCCACCCCGCGGAACCGCTGGAAGGCCTCCACGCTCACGACCGCCCAGGCTGGCACCGGGATGCCGGCAGCGCTGAGGTCATACAGCCCTTTTGCCTTACCCCCAGCCTGCTCCCCAAACCCCTCGGCGGGGGTTTTAGCACTGAGGACGCCGCGTCCGGCCGCGGCGGCGAGATCGGAAACGCCCATCAACCGGCTGCCGTCGTCGCCGATGCTCCGCCGGCAGTCGATGACATGACCGGTGGGTCCCACCCCATGACCGCGGCGATTCGATCTCTCAAGGCGCGGTAGTAGTCGGGGCTCATACGGACTTTGGCCAGCTGCTCGGGAGACTCGTTTTTCTGGCCGTACTTCCAGAACACCTTGCCGCTCTCGCGATCGATCCCCAGCGCGCGCTCCTTTGCCGTCGGGCCGCGCATCAGCAGGGACATGGTGCCGTGGGCGGTCATGTTCGACTCGATCGTGTCGTCGGGCATCGTGTAGCAGGCACCCGCTCGCTCGTCGCGGACAAATACCGGTTTCATGTTGGAAACCGACACCGCCTCATCGAGCGGCACATCGCAGACATAGAGCTTGTGGTAGTAGACGCCACGGAGGATGAATGCGGTCACGGGGAAACGATGGTTGTGCGGAACCTCGCGGGAGAGGTTCTTTGAGACATGCAGGCGCAGTCGGAAGCCGCGATCCTCAAGCGCCTCGTACAGGACGATCTTGTCGTCGAGGCGCAGGGTCTCTGACATGCCTAGGAGATCGCTCCTCTCCTCCACGCCATAGACCAGGTCCCGCAGCTCGGTTGGATGACTTACCAGGGCTCTGACTGCTTCCTGGGTCACGCTTGCCGCGGTTTCCATGTCCGTCCAATCGACCGGACCAAGGGAATCTAGGATCGACATAGGTCTCCTCTCGGGCTGCAGAGTCTTGACGGCATCACACGATTCCCGCTGAATCGGCGCGGTGCTGGAGGGTCACGTACTCATCCTCGGTGAGCCCGCCGCCGTTGGCCTCGCCAAAGGCTGCCCCCTCTTCCCGAAGCACCAGGGCCGTCGACCCGCCGCTCCACGAAAGCGAGTGCGTTAGGCCGTCGCGCATCCCGTAGAGGCCTGGGGGCTGCTCATCGGCTACATAGGAGACGTGGCCGTCCTCCGCGTACCAGACATGTCGGTAGGCGCCGGTCAGCACCTTCTGGACGTAGCTGCAGCCCTGACGCAGCGCCTTCCCGTCGTGGTCAGCGAGGCCAACATGGAGGTAAACGAACAGCCCTTTGGACTCGTCAGCAAGGAGCTCTATTTCTCCCCCATCACCCGCCCACGTGCCGACCCTGGCAAGATCACCGCGCTCGTGCGCGGTGAAGATCAGAAACCGGAGAAGTGAGCGATCGCCGGCGAGACGCTCAAGGATCTCCTTGCCGGATGCGCTGGCCTGCTCGAAGTCCTTCCAGTCGACCGGATCTCCCTCTTGCAGCCAGGTCTTTTCCACTTGCGCTCTCCCTCTCCGTCTTAGCCGTACCGCGGGCCTGAGTGTCTACCGGACGCGTTTTCAATGATCAATTTCTGCCCTCAACCCAATCGGCCAGGGAGACGCTAGGGACCAACCGCCTCACGTCCGAGCGCACACTTTCGGTGTATGCGGTTGTCAGTACGACCCGCTGCCATCGCGAGAGAGCCAGCTCGCCATCAGCGGAACGCTGGAGCAGATCGCCGAGGTCGAGCTCGGCTACTTCCAGCTCGATTCCGAGCTCTCGTAGGACATCGGCAAGGCCGAGAGCGGGAGGAGGTCCTGCGATCTCGTAAAGCGAGGAGGCCAGACCGCGGGAAAGTTGGTGAGCGCTCAGCTCTTGGCCCAGCCGAGCTGCTCCAAGCAGGCTCTCAAGCGACTGGGGCGCAAGCACCACCGCGAGCTCCCGCAAGACATCAATCGGCTCGTCGGGACTATGGACATGATTGAGGAGCGCGTTGAAGTTGCCGAGTTCGTACCTGAGCTGTCCGGCTTGCCGCCGGGCGGGATCGGCATGCCCCTTCAGCTCAGCCAACCTCAGAGACGCCGGAACGCCGTTGACCTCGGAGGCACGCACGAGTACCGCCAGGGAAGGGCCAGACTCGACAAGAAGATCGACTGCCTGCCGATGCGCTGCCGTCACTGCATTCCAGTGATAGCGCCAAAGCCCCCGGGTGATGGCGGGCGAAAAACGGAACGGAACAGCATCGACAATCCGAAAGCCGATCTCATCCAGCCAGGAGAAGATCCGCTCAAGTCTTCGGCTCACCACAGCCTCGGGCTTCACCACGAGCAGCGAGTGCTCGTAGCAAAAAGCTCTCGCTTCGTCGCCGGCGACTCTCTCGACCGCTTCAAGTCCCTCTATGGCATAGGTGTCGGTCCCGTATAGCTGGCGCTTGAACAGGGAGGACGACAGCCATGGAGGCATCGACGAGCATGCCTCCGCGGGGATGGTCAGAGCGTCGTTGGAGGCGCAACTCGACTCACTTGCCCGCGTCACCTCGCCGCCCGGCAGTGAGCGGCTCACGTCAGTCTTCATCCGTCAGGCCGCTGCGACTGCCCTACCCAACTCGATAACCCGATGCGGATTCTCGGTCGTCATCGAGTGGATCTCCGATTCTTCCAGTCCAATACGCCGCATGTTCTCGATCTGCCACTCAAGGTCTTTGCGTCCCGCCGCGACCACCTCGTCATCCCGATACCAGAGGGATGCATCCCGAGCTGGATGAAGCTCTTCACCTGCCATCGACCGAGTCTCGGTGTGATCGGTGATCGCAATCAGACTTTCCGCCCCGATGTACTCCAAAGTCCGCTTGCACACCGCGAGATCGACATGATGGCCGTCGAAGTTGAGGCACGGTAGAAGACGTCCCTCACGGGCAGCTTCAAGTAGCGCCGCCGGCACGGGTCCGAGCAACTCCTTCAGGCTCTCCGGCCGCCATTGGGTCAGCAGAAACGCCGCGACCTCCCTGTCGCGCCGCGCCTTCGCTTCGCCCCGCCACGCATGCACGAAGTTGCGGGGCATGTCGTTGTAGAGATGGTCGGTGAGAACGTTGAAACGTGACGGCCCCATCATCTCTTGGATGGCGTCAATGAGACGCAAGGCGCGATCGGCGCTTCGCTCCGGATCGGAGCGCTCGAAATGCCCGAGGGCTATCCGGACACCATTCTCGGAAAGGGCCTCGATGAGGTCCATCAGCCTAAATCCCGGAGCGATGATGTCCTCGATCTCCATCGCATCTGGAGCCAGCACGAGATACCTCAACCCCATCTTTCCCAGCGAAGCAATCCGCTTCCATTCTGCGGCCGATGGCATCCACGCCGCATTGCGCGGCGTTCCCCCAGAGGGACCCAGCAGTGGCCCCTCAATTGCGAATCCCAAAATGTTCGGGAATCGATCAGCATCTCCGGCGAAGCATTTGAGGAGTGCCTCACACGGCCGCAGCCAGCCCTGGCGCAGGAAGATGGTCGGCACAATGTCGAGGTTTCGGAGCTGAGCCTCCAGCTGTACAGAGTTGAGCTCCGCGGGCTGCAGCGAACTGAAGTCATGCTCGCCGATCCCATGCACATGGAAGAGAACCGGCCGTTGATGTCGCTGCGTCACCGGCCCCATCGTCAGCCCTGGCCCGCGAAGATCGCCTTCGCCTCCCGCCGCAGTCGACGAAGCGCGACCTCGACCTTTGCCTCGAACTCCTCACTCTCGTCCGAAGGCGCGCCAATGTGTCCCACCGCAGCTGCAGCAGGCATCGCCGCCAGCATGATCGAACCCGCAGTGCTGCTGGTTTCATGTTCTTGCCGAGTGTCCAGAGCGAACACCTGGCCGGGCCGCTCGTGCCTCACAAATAGCTCGATCGGATGGTCCGGCGAGCCGACTCCTCCTCCTCGGCCTATGAGGGTCTGCTTGAAGGTTCCGGCTACGACCAACGCCAAGATGTCCGATCGATGCGAGTGTCGAGGCGCCACGGAACCAGTGGGACAGAATCTGATCCACACTGAGGGGCCAACCTCGTCGCTCATGGCCAACCTGAACCAGTAGGCACCCCGCACGCTTAAACTGGCCTCGAAGCGTTCGATGGATAGACCGTCGACGGCTTCACGGAGAAGTCCGGAGTCGGCGGCGACTTCCGCGAGGGCGGTTCCCGCGGTGTCCAGTGCCTGCTCGGGATCGGACCAGTCGATCAGCTCTACAAAGTGAGCGCGTATGCGGTCTTCGATGGCGCCATCGATCGTTCGGGCCGGCGGAGACACGTCCGCTGCGGTGCTCGTCCCATCTGCCATTAGGTAACTCCCAGCACTTCTAGCTTGCGCCGCCGGACTTCGAACTGACTTTTGTCCATCACCTTTTGAGCCCTGCGCTCAGGACTCTCCCCCTGCGCTCCGAGTCGCCACCACAGTTTTCCGCTGTCACGGTCGGTGATCAAAGAGCGCTCCTTCTCCGCTGGCCCCCGGATGAAAAGAGAAACGGTGTCGTCCTCCATGATCGTCGTGTGGATCACCGAGTGGTGAATCGTGTAAAACGAACCGACCTGCTCAGTAGTAGCGAACTCGGGTTCGACCCTTGCATCGATCGGAACCGCCTGATGGTCCTCTTGAACGTCCGCGCCGACATCCTCCGGCAGCTCCCCGGTGATCCGGTGCCTCACCTGTTTGTAGGAGCCGGCAAGGATGAGGCTCGAGAAGGAGAACCGATGGTCGTGCGGTCGATCCAGATGATCACTGGTCGAAATGTGCAGCCGAATCCGGAATCCGCGATCTAGACCGTCATAAAGAACGAGCTTGTCAAGCAGACGGTGGCACTCACACTGAGCTAAGAGGTCATCGTCTTCGGCAGCACGATCCACGAGCATCCGCAAGGTGTCTTTGTCGGCTGCTAACTCGTGGAGCAACTGGTCCGTCACCGCAGTCGCCCTATCGAGATCCGTCCAGTCAATTTTTAGACGGTCCAGCACATCCAACATCGCGCTTCCCTTTCCGCCTTCGGCCTACGTGAGCGACGCACCTAAACACAGGCAAGGCCAATTCCGGAAATCGAAGTCCAGACAAGCCGCAGCATCCTAAAACGTCAAGCGCGCCCCGCTGAACACCTCGCGATGGACTCACTCACCGTTTCGCAGATCTGTCGCAACTCCGGATCGGGGTTGTCCAAGTCCGCCATCAGCCTCAGGCCACCAAAGTCCATCCGCACGCCGCCGATTGAGACCCCGTGGCTGTTGTCCTCCATGCGTCGATCTTGATCGACGCAGATGGCATCTTCTGCGAGCAAGGTGATGGCGCAGATCACAGAGGGCCAGTCGCTTTCGCGTTTCATGGTCTGCTCTAGAACGTCGGCGCTCCAACGCGTTGCCAGCACCCCCGTAGCCTCAACTGTCGGGCCCTGGCAGATGATCGGTCCGGCGTCTGGTCCCGCGTCGACGAAGAAGGTAGACGTCCTGACTTGCGGAACCCCAAGTCGCAAGGCGGTGAGGACTGGATCGTTCCCCACGAGGATCCGATTCCCAGATGTGCCTAGCAGGGTTAGGTCACCCGGGTGCTGGTTGATCATCCTGCCGGCGAAACGGTCAAGGAGGTGACCATGAATCCAGCGGCCATATGAAAGGACCACTAGGTCGATCGCCACACTAGATCGCTCGAAACGCACGAGCTCTTCGTCAATACCATCGTGGAAAACTTCTGCTCGCCGCCGATACGCAGTCCGCTCACGAGGCGTCCGACAATCCGAGGCGCGACCGCACTCAGCCCTGAAGTCCTTCGCGATAACGGGTATGCCGGCTTCCTCGGCAATGGAAACGGCACGGCAGCCCGGACGGTCGGTAACAACCACCGAAACCGAAGCCAGGTCGGGCCGGCACGAAGCCAACCTCATCACCGCTTGGAGGTTGCCACCCGACCCGCTGACGAATACTGCTATCTGCAAAGGACGGTCCCGGTGGGATTTCATGGAAGCTACGCTCTCGCCACGGAATGCAGGGCGCGAAGAAGGCCGTCTCGCACGACCGCGAGATCCTCCGCCTCGATGGTGAGAGGCGGATGCAATGCAATGACGTCCGGTGACATGCCGGTGCTCGCCAAGAGCACCCCAGGTGCATCGGAGCCGGCAACCCCATGAAGAGCTGCAGTGCGAACGTCCCTGGCGGACGGCGCACGTAGAAGCAGTCGAGCTACTGCGCCGTGCGCCTCGGCTGCCCGAACCAGACCAGGGACGGCTTCTGCTGCCTCGGAGACTAAGTCGCGCAGCGAGCTTTCCAGTTTGACAACCCGCGCTGCCCAAGCCTCCCGATCAGCAAACCGATCGAGGACGGCATCGACTACGGCGAGCATGAACGGGGTTCCCGAAAAGGTGGCCGAATGGGTTCCCGGGCGAAAATGCTCGGGGTCGAGAAGCGGCTCACGGGCCCACACGGCACTCAACCCCGCCGCACCATTCGTTAGCGCCTTACTGAGGACAACGATGTCTGGCGTAACACCGTGCAGCTCGAATCCAAAACGCGGCCCGACGCGATGAAACCCAGTGAAGATCTCGTCGACGACCACAAGGGCTCCGGAGGCCTGGAACTTTGCGATGGCCTCTCTTAGGTAGGCGGTGGGAGGGAGAGCCATGCCCGCCACATTCAGCAGGGGCTCGAACAGGAGCGCGCAAACCTCGTCCGGAACACCGCTTTGATCGGCCTGCAGGAAGCGAAGGTAGGACATGCAGGCGGTCTCGCAGTCCGCCGGCGCCAGGCCGAACGGACACCGCTCGCAATCTGGAAAGGGGAGCCTCACGATTTCTCCAGCCCCCACTGGGATCGGCTGCCTATATCGGGCGCTTGCACTGAGTGCCCCGGTGAAAGGCGAGCGCCCGTGATAGCCACCTTGCAGCGTCACGACCGGCCCCCAGCCACGGTTGGCGGCGACAATCTTCATTGCGAGCTCGATGCCCTGAGCTCCTCCCACCTCGAAGCTGATGCGTCCCGGAGTCCCAACGGCACACGAGACCTCAGCCTCTAGCCGCTGGGCGACCTTGATTCGCGCGTCGGACTCGCAAAACGACGGGAGGGCTGGCAGGAGCGCCGTTGCACGAGAGGCGACCTCGAGAATCTCCGAGTCGTATCCAAGCGACACGCTTCCATTGGCCGCCTCGGCGTCGACATAAGTTCGGCCTTCTGAATCAAAGAGTCGACTTCCCTTGCCGGCGACAAACCGGGGGACGGGTCCGCCGCGGTAGGTGAAGTCCCCCGCTCCGAGGAACCTTGGAAGGCCTTCCTGCGCCACGCGAGATTGCCCTCAGGAGGAAGGCGATTCGATGTCGTCTGGGAAAGGGACAGGGCCGGGCACGCGGCCATACCTATCCTCCAATCGAACGACGTCGTCAAGCTCAGGGGTCGAGACCTCCATGATCTCGGAATCCTCGACCGCCTCGAGCGTATGCACAAGCCCGGGCTGGTTGTGCCAAGCGTCCCCTGGACCTAGCTCTCGTGAGTTCAAGTTGTCGGGGGAATCGCCCTGCGAGACGATCACCCGCCCGGACAGGACGCATGAAGTCTCGTCCTTGGCTTCGTGGAACTGGACCGACAGACGGCAGCCAGCGCGCACCCGAAGAATCTTTCCGGCATACCGGTCCGTGTGGGCAAACCAGAACTCGCTCCCCCATGGCTTCGGGATCTCGCGGGGCAGGGCCTCTTCCATGGCTGCATCTTTTCAGCTTGATCGGACCCGGGAGCCCGAGATTCGCACAGCAACCCGCTTCTAGTGTTCTATGTCCGCCAAGTCGCGCGCCGGATGAGCGTGATCCCTCCAGCCACCGACGTACCGCTGAACCTCCCAAGCACCCTCACGTGAAGATCGGCCGCAACCACGGGGTCGCCCTGCCCGATCAGCTGAGTCGATTCCAAGACAAGCTGGATCTTTACGCAACGGACACCTATTTCCTTGAGAGCTGGGAGGACCTGCTTGCCGTAGCGGGCGATCAATCGCTTACCTCCCTCTCCCGTTTCGCATCGCTCACGCTGAAGCCCGACGCGGTGGTGGGACGCACCCTCAAGCCGACGATGAAGTGGCTCGTCGACCATGGCTTCGCCATCGCTGCCGCCGAGCTCGTTTACTTCGATCGCCACATCACGCGCGGCATCTGGTACTACTCGTGGAACGTCGCCAGTCGTGATCGCAAGGATGTCGTCGACATGCTTCTCCCGACGACCCCCTCCCTATTCCTGGCGCTTCGTGGCCCCGAGGATGCATCTTTGTGGCTCAGCGAAAACAAGGGACCGGCCAATCCGAAATACCGCCAACCGGGCCAACTCCGCTATGGCCTCGGTTACTTCAGCACCCTGCTCAACTTTGTGCATACCTCCGACGAGCCAGCCGACTTCATTCGCGAGCTGGCGGTGTACTTTCCGGCGCCGACCAGACGACGCATCTACCAAGCCATGAACTCCGCAGGGGATGCGCTGCAGCACGCCGAAGACCTAGCCAGCGACCTGGAAGCTCGATTCCCCCCGCACGACCTTGAACTCGACGCCTCGATCGAGCGGATCCGTCTGCTGGTAGACGCTGGCCAGAACGGTGGCAGTCGCGACCGCACGGCCTTGAGGAGCCATCTCGCCGAGATAGCCAACGGAGGCACCCGCGATTGGAGGAGGCTGCTTCGCTTGCTCGAGGCAGTTGGGGTTCCTTGCGAGCCCTGGGACCTGATCGCGATTGCAACCAACCTGGTCCAAATGGACAACCCGAACGTCGATCCGGTGCTGCCGGGCATCAGCTCACTGAATCTGCCGGCAACCGCAACCGAAATCGGATAGCGGGGCTACGACGCCGCCTTAACCAAAACGTTGGACCGCATGTTCAGTGGCCCTGCTCAAGGCCGAGGCGATCTGGACCGGTCTGGTTCCCGAGCACCAAGTGACCCGATAGGCGTGAGCTCGACGCGACGAAGACGGAAGTAGGGCCCGATCCCCGCTATCCGGCGGTGAAATGAAACCCTACTACTGGGGGCCTGCACGCAGGATCGGCTCGTAAATCGCTGCTGGGCCGCCGGTGCGGTAACGCGGCAGGTTGGCAATCAGTGCTGGTAGGGGACATCGGTACACCAAGTCCACCAGACGTCCGATCGCCGTGCTCAATTCAACAAGCGGGAGTCTCGAACTGATGTTCGCACTGAGGACACGTCACGATTCTTCGGTTCGGCTTCGCATCAGGAGACTCGCCCTCTTGGGCCTTAAGGGCACTGCGTATCTCGATTCGTAGGTCCGCAACCGACACCCCCTCCCTTTCTGCAAAGTCAAGCCACTCATCCTGCTGCTCAGGCTCAAGCGAGCAGACCTCGGCATGGTGGCTCCAGGCCAAATTGTCCCGACGTCGGGACACATCCACCTGTCCGCTTACGTATGCGATATTCCGCAGCGTCTTGATGTCGTAGCCGGTAATCCGAGATGCCTCCCTGTACTTCTCGCCCCATCGCAACGTTCCGTACCTGAGCCAGTCGCCAAGCCACCACTGACTGCACCGGGTCATCGCACCTAGCCGTTGCCCCGCCCTCACCCACTCACGGACGTCAAGATTCTCCGGAGGCACCCACGCAACGGCGCTCCTTCTGTCCGTCGACCGGGCTTCCCCCTTTTGAACGCGAACAGGGGTCGTAGCCGTCCCTCCCGTCATGGAACTAAGTATTCCACCAATCGGTACGCTTGGGTGTCGCAATGTGCGGCAGGGAGGGAAGGAGTTTGCCGCATTCTGAGGCACCGTGAGTAGTCGGTCCTCGGGCTGGAGCGATTAGCGAGCACGGCTGCCTACACTCAGCTCGGGTGCGGTAGCGAGCAGCTCCTCAATGGCAAGCGCAACCTGCAGCTGGGGCGCATAGGTGTCAATCTTCAGCCCCAACAACGTTTCTACACTTGTAAGTCGTCGCCTAACGGTGGCACGGTCAATCTCCAAGCGGTGAGCAGTGGTCGCCGCATTCTGCTCGGCTCCGAGGTAGGAACGGAGGGTCTGACGCAAAACCGGCCCTCTTCCATTTCCAATGTCTAGAGGCCGCAGGAAAGTCTCCATGATGGACTCCGTTAGCGAGGGATCGCGAAGAACGGCTGAAAGGAGCACTACATCGCGAGACCTGGTGACCGTTGCGGGCTTGTAAATCGCTACCTGAAGGGCAATCTCTGCCTCGGCATGAGTCAGCCGCCAGCCCTCCAGACCGGGATGCAGCCCACCAACGCATATCGAGGCGGCTTCCGGTACGCATTGCTCGAGGGCAGCTTCGATGACGCCGATGTCCGGCTTCGCCCTCCCGCCGAGCCACGCCCAAACTCGATCGTCGCTTATCCCGGGCACGCAAAGAACTTGGCGGTCTGCCTGGCGCGCAGCCCGTCGGATCCCGTCTTCTACACCGCCCCCGGTCCCAATCAAGCCGAGATGCCAGCCGCGGAAGTCGTACGGCAACCTCGAGTCGTGGTCCCGGAGTCCATCAAGCATTGCGCGAACCCGTTCGCGGAGCCGCTGGGGTGGGGTTTGGCCCGATCGCTCAAGCTCACGTTTGAATTCCGCTGCGACACCTGCGGTCAGTCGGTCGACGATCAAGCCTTGAGTGCGAACAATCTCCTGTAAGGCGCCTGGAGGAATGTCGCCGGCCACTCCCGTCATCCACTCGGAAAGCCGACGATCGCCCGCGTGGTAGCGACGGAGAACAGTGTCTAGCGGGATTCCGCTCCGGGCGGCACGCCTGGCCTGTTTTGCGACTGCGGCCGGGAGCGCCTCCGAAAGACTCACGCCTGTCTCTATCCCGGCTATTGCGTAGTCGATTGCCTCCCGAGTCGCTTCTTGAACCCCTGCTACATATTCTGGATCGGTCGGAGGAGCAGCCTCAACAATGGACCTGATGTGCCGATGAACCGCCGTCTCGATCTCGGGCAACTGGCGCTTCAAGCGCGCCGATACGAGGTCACGGGCTTCTTCGACAGAAATCTCCTTCATTCAGGACCCTGCCTGGTTGATTTGCCGGCTTGTGCCGGAGGCGATGGGGCCGAGCGGAAGCTAGGGAGGAGGATATTCCCGGTCAACTTCACGATCAGGAGGCGTTCACAGCCGTTCCGACTGGATCGCCGCAACCGGCGGGCCAGTTTCGTTGAGAAGCCAGGCCTCCCATGAGGATTTTCGAGGCCACCTCAATTGCCCCCTGAAAACTCATCCGCCACGATGCCCCTTTTCGCCATCCAATAATTCGCTTAGGCGGTCCTCGATCTCTTGAAACTCCTGGGCTTCTTCTTGCGCTTCCCGTGCATGTGTCTCAGAGACCCGGCGAGCCTCATTCACGGAAGTCATTAGGTATTTGATGCTCCGCTGCACCACGTCGGGCGGAGCTATTGGCCTGAGGTTTCCGGACCTGCGTGGCCTCCATTGAAGGTCTTCCGCCATAAACCGCAGAAGGTCCGAGAACTCCTCGGCGTAAGCCCTAAGGTCACTCCACTCTTCAGCTCGGAGACAGCGGGAAAGACCATCCAGCTCGGTTAGGCGCGTCAGAATTTCTCGCACTAGGAACCGCTGCTGATCGGGATCGATCTCAAGCTCTGAGTCGCTCGCGCCTTCGGGCACGTGCGGGCGGATCGCTTCGACTTGGCCTTCAAGATCTAGCCGCAACCGACCATCGATTTCTGGGAGAAGTGAGTCCAGACAACGGACCACGACGTCGGCCGGTGCCGAGAGGGTGATGGTCTCCTGCCTAATTGATCCCCAGCCGAGACCTTCGTTGGCAACCCGTAGGAAGTCGGATGCGCGGAGAGCGATTTGACTCGCCTTCGCCCAATTTTCGGCATCGATTGCGCTCCAAAGGGCAGCGTCGACCCCGGCTACCAGGCCCAGACCCTTTTCGTACAAGGCGTCCCGTTGTGCCTGGGAAATTGTCATTTTCTGGTTGCGCTCGTCCATTGCTGCTCCGCATGCGTACACGCGAATTGGACGGCCTACCGGCCCTGAGCAACGATCGGTTCAGGGCGGCGACCGGCCGGGATTGATGGGGGCGGGGAGCCTTCTTGGGAAGGGAGGCTGCCCGCCCCCGGCGCTCTCGACTCGGCATTTGGTCGTGAGCAAGCTTTCTTGCCCTGCGCGACCGCGGGCAAGAGGATCAAAGTCCCGAAAATGCAGCCGATGGATGCCGCGCCGAAAACGGTGGCTACGCCCAAGTGGCCAACGATGGGACCGGAAAGGACAAAGCCGATCGCCATCCCCCCTTGCGCGATCGCTTCGCTACTAGAAAAAACGCGACTCCGCACTCTGTCCGGAGCTGAAGTCTGGATCAGCAGGTGCTGGACCACCTGCCATAGCGCTTCCGAGATCCCGACCAAGAACATGGCAAGAAGGGCGAAGAGGAAGATACGCGGAGTTGCGAGGCCCGCCAGACCGACGGCCAGTCCTCCCGCGGCTATCGCGAGAACAAGGGCAGCCGACGTCGGCTCAGTTGAGCGACGACCAAGCCGTGCGCCAACCACTCCGCCAGTAGCCCACAGCGCCATGAGGACCGCGTAGCCCGGGGACCCCGCACCCAGCTGGTCGCAAAGAGCGATCTCCGCCGGCGCCGAGAGGCCCAAGCCAAGGAAGATCGCCGCATATGCGACGCTGACGAGACGGAGAGTACGATCCTGTTGTAGGAATCGGAAGCCTGCTGAAACCGTCTGCCGCCCTTCGTCTGACGAGTTGGCCTTCTGCTGGAATGGGCATTCCACTGAGAAAATGAGGTGGGCCGACAGCACGAAGGTCGCCGCATTGATCAGAAAGATGGCCGAGGGGCTGGAGGTGGCAAGCATGAGAGCCGCCATCAGCGGCCCAACGACCAGTCCAGCCATACCCCCAGCCGTTAGCCGGGAGTTTGCCCACGCGAGCTCCTCAGGCGACCTGGCGATACCCGGCAAGGCCGCCGCGGTGACGGGGACCATCGGTGAAGCCGCAAGCGAAGCTAGTACCCGGAGAGCGAGAAGCGCGGAGGGAAGCACGGTAAAAGCCATGGCAAGTGAGCACATGGCCCCTGCTAGCTCCGACAGCACGAGCACCCTCCTCCTGTCATGCGATCGCCAACCCAGCCAATGGCCGGGCTCACCAAGGCGGGGACGGCGAATGAAGCGAATGCGCCCGCGGCCATCAGTGTTGGCGATCGAGTTCTTTCGTAGAGGATGCTGAGGAGGGCGATGTAGGCGGAACTGCCGCCGGCGTAGGTCACTGCGCGGGAGAGCGCGAGACGTCGTAGGGCCATGCGCACCTCGTCCCTCGAGTCCGTCCTTCGGAAAGAGAACCGAGGGCGACAGGGAGCGTGCTCCATAGCGGTTTTTTGTTGAGCGGCCATCACTTCGGTCGATAGATCCAACGGCGGTCGGTGCATTTCGACCAGTTGGTTGGGCCGCAGTTTCAGCTAACTGCATTTGTTCTTCAAACTCACTCAGTAATAAAATTTGACTAGAGGCGATCAGCCGCGGTGAGTCCCGCCTCGCAAAGCCGCCCGCAAGGCCGCTTTCCGACTTTTCCCGTCCAGCCGGACATTCGTCTGTGGGCCAGGCTAACAAAATGTGACTCAGAGTCCGTAGACTCAAAGTCCTCAAACTGGAAGCGTCCGGCCGGATGCCAGAGCATGCCGCGGACCACGTCGCTCTTGGGAAGGTGATCAAGGAAGCTCGGAAGCAGCGAGGGCTCTCCCAGGAAGCCCTCGCGCTCGAGGGCGGATTGGATCGCACGTATGTGAGCAGCGTTGAGCGAGGGAAGCGCAACGTCAGCTTCAACTCATTGACGGCCCTTGCCCGGACGCTCAACATCAAGCCATCTGAGCTTCTTAGGCGCTGGGAGGAAATCGCCGAGTGGGACGCCCCAGACTGACGTAGGTGCTCGAGCGGCCCCGAGCCTTAGCTCTTCCGATGGGAATTTGGCGGGCTCTCAAACCCGGCTAGGAAGCAGGTCGCTAGCACCGGCAGCTGTTTCGCTTGAGGATTCCGGCCCTTCGACTCGGCCTCGATCTGGATGAGAGAGTCCCGGCATTGGGCGAGCGTCGCAACCACCTGCGACCAGCCAATCTCATCCACCAGGAGGTTCATCCAAGCCAAGAATCGATCGAACCTCCGGTCGAAGGTGCCGGCCCTCAGGGCATCCGACGCGCTCTGACAAAACTGATCAACCGTCGGCCAACTCGCCGCAGTGTGCGCAGCTGGTGGAATAGCCGACCAGACTTCCGCATCGGGCACCTCAGGGCCAGTTGCCCGGTAGAAGATCTCGGTGGAACCACGCCGCTTGCCACCCGTTTTTTCCTCGACGCTCACGAGCCAGCCAAGTTCGACAAGAAGCTTCAGCCTCTTGTCGAACGTCCAGACCGAGGCCCCGCCGACCTTGGCGTGGAGCTCGGTCGCGCTCATCACTGCCTCGTTGAGCTGACGCATGATCTCGAGGTTGAGGGGGTCAATGAAGACCTTTGACAAACGAGTCGTGAGCGGTATGGGGTGGTTCAGCCTCATGACCGCTTCCTCGAATGGAAGCTCCGAGTCCTGGGCTATCCAGGGCTGCGGAGGGACGCGGGGAGATTCAAAGCCCCCCATCGCAATGGTCATCAGGATCGGAGTCTCGCTCGACTTCTCGAGGCGAGTTTTAGCGTCGGTTTGCGCCTGGGTGAGCGTCCGCAGACAGGCCGTCATCTCGCGGTCGACCTTGCTCCAGCCGAGCTCGTCTAGCTCCAGTTGGTGCAGCGTGAGGAACCGGTCGGTCCTGGAATCAAAGGTCCCCCTACCGAGCGCCGGCCCAATGCGCTCCCCCATCTGATTCAAGGTTCGAGCCGTGAAGGCGGCACGGATCGAGAGGGGCAATTCCTTCCAGGTGTCGCTATCGATGACAGCCAATTCGGTCGCCCGATAGACATCCCTGGGACGACCCGGTCCGTTGGTCTCCTTTTTTCGGACCCAGCGGATCCAGCCATGTTCCTCGAGCTTTCGGAAGTGGCCGAGAATGCTTCCGTAGGAAGATCCCGCTCCAAACTCCTCAAGGACTTCGGTGGGACCCATTTCTCGCATGTACAGCTCGCTCTGGATCGTCATCCGGAGGGGGTCCGCGTACAGGATTCCCAGACGCGTGAGATAGGACGGCTCCGTACTTATCTGGATCTGCGCAGTTCTCTGAGAAGACTCCCCCTGGCGCGGGCGATTTCCCTTGGTGGCTCGACGGGTCACGGCCGCCACTAGTTAACAGACGGGCCAGCTCCGCCCGGGGTGCCCACCCCTCTCAATGGGCTTTTATTGCGGGTTCGCAATAAAACTCGGGAGGAGGTGGAGCATGCTTTTGGCGACCGAAATGCCGAACGTGCCGGTCATGCAGACCAACAAGTCGGGCTGATCTAGAGCCACGACAAGGCCGGGCCGCCCAGCCCATCGTGCTGGCGCCGGCCCGGCCACAAATTGGGCAAACGTGGCAGTATTTCTATTTGGAATCCGCAGTAAAACTGCCCGTGCGACGCGAAGAGCCAGCAAAAAGACGATGAGCGCCCAGCCGTCCCGACAATCTGGTGCCGGCGGGAAATCCGGGGCTGCTCCACCAGCGGCGTCGATCAGCCGCAAAGACATGTCGGCGAAGCTGGCGTTCGAAGCCTTCGCCCCCGTATATGACGATTTCACCGCCCACCACGATTACGAGCTCTGGCTTGGCAACCTTCTGCCAAAGCTAGAAGAGCAAGGTCTCTGTGGTCGCCGCTTGCTCGATGTCGGCTGTGGGACCGGCAAGAGCTTCATGCCCATGCTTCAGCGAGGGTGGGACGTGACCGCCTGCGATATCGCGCCTCAGATGCTCGAGAAGGCGCGCAGCAAAGTGGGGAGCGCCGCGAAGCTCGCGGTTGCGGACGTACGGGACCTCCCGGTGCTCGGGCAATTCGACCTTGTCTGGTGTCTCGATGACGCGCTCAACTACTTGCTCAGCATCGAGGAATTCGAGCAGGCCCTGGCCTGCATGGCGCGCAACCTGGCCGCAACCGGCCTGCTCACGTTTGACCTGAACACGCTCAGCTCCTATCGCCATTTCTTTGCCGAAGACGACGTGATCGAGCGGGACGGCAAACGCCTGATCTGGCGAGGCAAGACTGATCCGAATGCTGGACCGGGATGTTCATCGGAAGCGACGCTTGAGGTCGAACCGCTCGAGCCCTCAGCTGGAGCGCCAATCCCTCCGGTCGTTCATCGGGGTCGGCACTTTCCCGAAGACCAGGTTGTGGCGTCTTTGGCGAGGTCTGGGCTTCGGTGCTTGGCCGTATTCGGTCACGGCTATGACGCTGTATTCCAACAGCCTCTCGATGAGGACACCCATAAGAAGGCCGTGTACATCGCCTGCTTGGCTACAGGGCCGTAAACCAAGGCAAAGCGCCCGTGCGCAGGCCTCGGATAAAGCGGACGGTGGAACGACTCGACACCCCGGAGGGAGACCTCCTCCTGATGTGGCCGAGCACCCAACGGGATATTCGGGTTCGGCATCCCAGCGACGCTGAACGACGCCTGATCACGGCCCTGGACGGGAGCCACACGTTGGAGCAGCTCCGATCGGAGTTTGGTCGAGAGCCTGTGGACGAGGCGATCGCCGGCCTGGACGAGCGGGAGGTGCTTGAGGACGCGGCCGACGATGAACTCGTCCCTCCCGAAGAGCTCGAACGCTTCGACCGCCAGCTGCGCTACTTCAGCGACGTTGCACCGAGCGGCCTGACTCCTTCAACCTGCCAGGAGCGTCTGCGAAATGCGAAGGTCGCCGTTCTTGGCGTCGGGGGGCTCGGCGGATGGGCGGCATGGGCCATCGCGTGCGTCGGTGTCGGCGAGATGTGGCTGATCGACGGCGACCGCGTTGAGATCAGCAACCTCAACCGGCAGATCCTCTACACGAAGGCAGAGATCGGGGAGCTGAAGGTCGAGCGGGCCGCGGAGCGGTTGCGAGCCTTCTACCCGGAGATGACCGTCAGGACCGCAGCACGGCGCCTCGAAAGCGAGGCACACCTTGCCGAGTTCGTGGCCGGATCCGATGTCGTGGTCGACGCGGCCGACTGGCCCGCTCACGACATCGAGCGCTGGTGCAACGCAGCTTGCTTCGCCGCGGGAATCCCCTACATCACCATGAGCCACTTCCCCCCGATCGCGCGAGTGGGACCACTGTTCGTCCCGGGCAAGACCGGCTGCTACTCCTGCCAGCAAGCCCATTTTCGTCGCGAATATCCACTGTTGGACACGGCGATCGAGCAGCGGCGTGCAAAACCCATTCCAGCCGCAACCCTTGGCCCGGCTTGCGGCCTCATCGGCGGGCAGGTGGGCTTGGACGTGATGCACCTGCTGACGGGTCTTGCAAAGCCCTCCACTCAAGGCTCCGCCCACATCTACGACCTGCGCAACATGGAGGTCAAACGCGAAGAGGTGGCTCCCGAGCCTGGTTGCCCTGTCTGCGGTCACCTGCAGTAGCTCAGCCGATGATTTCGCGAATAGCTTGACCTAGGGAGTGCCTCAAGACATGGAGGGGCGGCCTGCGTGTGTCGAGCTAAGCAGCCAGGGGGGCTGAGGGTGCCGCTTGAGCCACCTGGGCCGCCCCTCGCGCCGAGCCGGGCAGGGCCTTGACATGCTCACACGCCTCTCGGACCAGCCGGTCGAAATTCTTGCCATGGGAGCGTTTGAACCGCTTCTGCAGCTGGTTGTAGACGTCGGTCGTCATCGTCGAGTCCGCATGACCGACCTGGTCCATGACGTACTTGAGGTCGAAGTTATTGGCGATCAGCGCAATGCTGATGTAGGTCCGCCGCATGGTGTGCGGGGTCGTTTTCGGAAGCGGGGGCAGCCGCTTCTCGGCGAGTCGTTCGCTTGCGAGTTCGGCGGCCTCACGAAGAATCTGGCCGACGCGCTTGCGGGAAATGCGACCTCCGCGCAGGTTCGGAAACAGGTAAGCGTCCGGTCCAGTCGGGAACCCCAGCCTGCGGAGGCGATCGATGTGCTCGATCACCGCCTCAACGGTCACGGGGCTCATCTCAACTTCCCTTACGCCGGTCTCGGTCTTGGCGTCCGGGATACGGAACCGAGCGCCCTCCTTCTGGTGAAGGCGCACAAAGCCGATCCGAAGGTCCTGCAGCTCGCCCACCCGCGGACCGCACCGACCAAGTACCTCGCAGATCGCTCGCCTGCCGACGTAGCCGCGGCCGACGTCGACACCAAGGCGACGTAGGTGGTAGGTCACCGTCGATTTAGCTCGCCGCAGCTCAATTGCGATTTGCGATACGCCGAGCCCCTTGGCAGAAAGGTCGGCAACGGCGGTGGCCGTTGAGCCGGCACCCTCGGGAACCGGCACGGTCAGCATCGCGTCATCCTGGTCAGCGGCGGCGTCGATCAGGTACGCCAGCTCTTCCATCTCAAGAAACGTCCGCGTGGGCGTCGGGACCTTAAGTTTCATACGGCGCCCGCGGGCAGTGTTGTTGTCGATGTGGCGATCTTCGATTGCCTCGTCGAGGATCGCCCGATGAACGGCAAGAATCTTCGCGATCTGCGCAATGCCTAGGGGACGCAGGCGCCGTCCAAAGCGGTCGCGAAGGTCTGCACCAGCCTCGAGCGCCGCTTCCTGCTCCCGCGCCGTCGCGAGCATCTCAGACTTGAACTCGATGTTCAGGTCGGCATCGATTTCGGTCACCAAGTAGCCACCGAAAAAGCGGCTCAGGTGCCGTAGGCAATTGCGGTAGTGCGCCTCAGTGTTTGTTGAGATCGGATGGTCGCCAATCTCGCCGGCGATCTTCGCGTTGAGCCACCACGTGCCGTAGGCCTCGTACTCCGGAGGCTCATCATCCTCGCCAAAGGTCGTCACGGGATCGGGGGGAGCGGGGCGCTCCCAGATGCCGAGTCGAACCCGAGCGAGCATGTTTCCCAACTCGGTGCGCGCGGCCTGCTCGTCCCAGCCGCCCCCACAGCCACAGGTGCACCTTGGCCTCTCGTGAAGGACGACGGTTTCGCGTTCGCCATTCACCTGGAAGCGCGTGTGAAAAGCCATGCTGCCGTCCGCAAGTTCACGGGGTTCAAAGCTTCCCTTCGTCTCGCGAGCCATCAGTGGCCTCCTCCCGGAGGGCCTTTTCGCGCTCGCCGTTCTGGCCTGCGACGCGCCCGGCCGCTCCGAGCGAGCGCACCATTTTCAGCTGATTTGCTTTTCCCCGGACGGGGGGACTGACGGCGGGGACCCATTCGTGGTGGAGTCTCCGGCCGACCACGAGGCCGCTCGTCGCCCTCTTCGCGCAGTCTCTTCCGAATCCAGACCAGATCGAACCGGAGACGTCCCTGAGGACCGCCGAGCCGAATCGCCCCAAGCTCGTCGGCATGCTCGTAGACCCAATCCCGCTCGACGCTGAGGTCGCGTGCGACAGCGGTCGCGTCGACCCAGCTAGGGGCGGGCGGCGTCTCGGCAAGGAGCTCGGCGACTCGCAGCGCGATCCTCTCGATCAGTGCCTCGCCAACTTCTCCGGCCAACAGGTCCAAGCTGAGAGCAGCCGAGTCTTGGCGAGCTTCGGAACTCGCCTTCGCTCGAGAACGCTTTGGCGGAACGGTCAAGGGCAGGCTCCGTGCTGGTCGTCTCGACCCCTTCACGCACGCACGGCGCCTGGTGCCCGCGTTGCAGCGGCTCGGTTTTGGCTCCGAAGTGGCTCGCGCCCGCTGAAGCCCCCAACGAGAGCTGCATAGGGCGACCGACCGAAGCGCGCGAATTCGGTATGAACAAGCGGGTCGCGAAGCCCCGTGGAGCTGATGTCTGTCGAAAGAGCACACGATTTTCAGTCGTGTGCTCTACCAACTGAGCTACCTCGCCTGGGGGCGCGGGACGGCTGCGCAGGGGGAAGGCTAGCGGGAGCGGGGGTGACGGGGGTGGTTGGATGAGGGGGTGGCCTGGGCTCGTGCAGCGGTGGCGCTTGTTCTCGTGGCGGGGGCGGGGGTCCTGGCGCTCTCCGG
>JBQCHH010000013.1:0-43118 GCA_051954855.1 Solirubrobacterales bacterium
ATCTCGCGCCTCTCCTGGTCGCTGGCCGAGCACCGTCAGCTGCCCGGCGCCTTCGCCCGCCTGCACCCGCGCTACCACACGCCCTGGTTCACGATCCTCTTCTTCTCGGCGCTGGCGGGGCTGCTGGTGCTGCCGGGCAACACCGAATTCCTCGGCAACCTCTACAGCTTCGGGGCGATGCTCTCGTTCACGATCGCCCACCTCTCGATCATCGCCCTGCGCCGCCGCCGGCCCGACGTCGAGCGGCCCTACCGGGCGCCCTGGAACGTGCGCTGGCGGGGGAGCGAGATCCCGCTGACCGCGGTGATCGGGGCGGTCGGGACCGGCGCCGCCTTCGTCTCGGTGATCGTCCTGCACCCCGAGGCGCGGATCATCGGCACCGCTTGGCTCGCGGCCGGCCTCGGCGGCTACCTGCTCTACCGCCGCCGGCTCGGGATCGACCCGCGCGAGGTGCAGCAGGTCCGCCGCCACGAGCGCCCACTCGACTTCCTCGAGGTCTCCTACAAATCGGCGCTGGTGCCGATCTTCGGGACCAACGTCGATGGCGACGCGATGGCGCGGGCGGCAGCCGTGGTCGACCCCGATTGCGCCGTCGAGGCGCTCTACGTCCTCAAGATCCCCCAGGCGCACGAGCTGCCCGACACGGACTTCGACGCCCAGGAATACGAGGCCCGCCGCCTGCTTGAGATCGCCCGCCTGCAGGCTCGCGCCCGCGGGCTCAAAGTGAGGGTGAAGTTGATCCGCACCCGCAACCCCGGCCGCGCGATCGTCGAGGAGGCGCGCAAACGCAACTCGGACCTGATCTACGTCAGCACCGAGCACGCGCCCAGCGACGAGCGACTGCTGGGGCCGACGACGCGGTATCTGCTGGCGAAGCGACCCTGCCGGGTGATCGTCGAGGGCGGCAACGTGAGCGAGGTCAAAGCGGAGGTTCCCCCGTCGCCGGCGGCGGTTCCGTGAGCAAGCGCCGATAGCCTCGGTTCATGCCCTGGGGGCCACTGCACGCCGAGAGGCACCTCAGCCTTCGCATCCTCTCGACCTCCAGCCTCGTCCTAGGCGTGGCGGCGGCGGGCGCCTCGCGCAGCGCGATCGTCACGGCCGGGATCGCCGGCCTGATGGCCGGCGCCGGCTCGATGGCGGCCGGCGAGTACGTTTCCGTCAGCTCGCAGCGCGACACCGAGGACGCCGATCTGCGGCTCGAGCGGCACGAGCTCGCGTCGGACCCCGAGGGGGAGTTACGGGAGCTGACGGGCATCTACGAAGGCCGCGGGCTGAAGCCGGAGCTCGCCGCCGAAGTCGCGCGCGGCCTGACCGAGCACGACGCGCTCGAAGCACATGCGCGCGACGAGCTCGGCCTGCCGGAGGACCGCCGCGCCCGGCCGCTGCAGGCGGCCGGCGCCTCGGCCCTCTCCTTCGCGGTCGGCGCGCTCCTGCCCCTGCTCGCGATCGGCGTCTTCGGCTCGTCGAGCCGGGTCGTCGCCTGCATCGTCGTCACCCTGCTGGCTCTGGTCGGGCTCGGCGCCCTGGGCGCCAGGCTCGGCGGCGCGCCCGTCCCGCGGGCCGTCCTCCGCGTCGTCTTCTGGGGCGCGACCGCGATGGCCGTGACCGCGGGTGTCGGCGCCCTGGTCGGGACCGCCGTGTAGATCGTCGTCAGCGACGTTCCTTTCGTTTTTCAGCCCAGCGAGTCCTGGCGTCCCGAAGACCACGATGAGCACGGGCAGCACGTAAAAGACCCACAGCCAGTGGCCCAGATGCGCCGGCGGCAGCGTCATACGGTGGTCGAGAGCAGGTAGAGGCCGAAGCAGGTGAAGGCGATCATCACGGCCAGCATCCAGTATTGCGATTGGCTCGCCTTGCGGTAGTCGGGCCAGTAGACCAACGCTCGGTCGTGGGCGAGGACGAGGCCGAGCACATGGCCGACGATCAGCGCCGCCACCTGCACGTACCAGACCGAATTGCCGCTGAGGACCTTGTAGTCGATGCCGCCCGACGCGGTGCCGAAGAGGTTGGTGCCTACCGTGCCCAGCGGGTCGGAGAGCAGGTAGGTGAACTGGGCCTGCTCCTGGTAGACGAAGAGGCTGAAGTAGTGGGCGACGAGGTAGGCGAGGGCGATCGGGATCAAGGTGTGCGCGAAGCCGATGCGCAGCTTTCGCTCCGGCGGCGAGCCAGGGATGCTGCGCATCCCTCGCACTCCGAGGAGGTAGACGAGGCCGACCAGGGCGAAGGTGAGGAGCATGAAGATCGTGTCGGTGAGCCGCAGGGCCGTGACCAGGCTGAAGCCGGCGTCTGAGAGCTTGTTGAAGACGCTTTCGATCCAGCCTTTGTAGGCGCCCTCCTGCGCGCCGTCGAAGCTGGTCGAGGAGAGCGAGGCGATCACGACCGCGGCGGAGCCGGGGACGCTCGCCCAGTGCGGGGCTCCCGAGAGGGGCCGGCGCCGGCCGAGCTTGCCGTCCTTGACGCTGACCGGCGCCAGCTCGGAGAACATCCCGAAATAGACCGAGAAGACCTCGCCGTTCTGGCACCACTCCTCGACCCCGAACAGCGCCATCATCGCCAGGGTGTAGGCGGTGTAGTAGAGGGCGGCGCGGCCGGCGACGTGGGGGTCGAGTCCGACCGCGACGCCGCCGCTGGTGGAGCCGTAGATGACCTCGAGCCAGACGAAGGCCAGCAGCCCGATCGCGGCGGGCCAGCGGCCGAGGCGCTCGGGATACCTGAGGCGGGCCGGCCGCTGGCCCGCGATCAGACGGAAGCTGCCGCCGACCAGGCGACCGATCGCGCGCCAGGGGTTGAACGGCCGGAAGATGTTGCCGAGCAGCGCCGAGAAGAACGGGAAGCCGATCCAGCAGGTGACGAAGAAGAAGGTGATCGCGAAGTTGCGGTCGGGCGCTTCGGTGCCTTCGATGCCGGCGTAGATGCCGACGCCGAGCAGGAAGACGCCGATCGCGCCGCAGAGGGCCTGTATCGGCCGGCCGAGCAGGGCTTTGGAGAGCGTCGCGGCCGAAGGACGCCAGCCTTCCTCCTCGAAGCGGGGCCGCCGCCAGGCGACCGAGAGGGCGAAGAAGGAGGCGATGAGGACGATCGACGCGGCCCAGGCGAACAGCCAGGGGGGGATCGGCAGATCCTGCTTGACCAGGAGGGCGTGGGCGAAGGGCAGGTAGCTCATGGGCTCGAGGGGCGGCCGGCCACCGGCTAGGCCGCCCTGCCTCCCCTGCTGCGGCGGGAGGCCAGCAGCGCCGTGCCCCCGGCCAGCAGGCCGAGCGCGCCGACGATCAGCGCCACGATCGCGAGGGTTTCGCTGCCGCCATTGCTCGTGCCGCCGGCGCTCTGCGATTCCGTTTCTTCCCCAGCGGAGCTGCCCGGCGCGGGCGGCGCGGTCTCGCTGCCGGCGACGTCCTGCAGGACCCCACCTTCGGCGGTAACGTCGATCTGCGGCGCGGGCTGTTCGGATTCCGGGCCGCCGATCCAGCGCACGACTTCACCGTTGTCGTCGAACTGCAGCGTCTTGAACGCCAGCTCTTCGCCTGCCTTGCCCGGGATCTCGGTCGAGATCGGGAAGGCGAGGAACTGTCCGGGCGGGATCTTCCCCTGTTCGCCGTGCCCGGTCCAGACGATCTCCTTGACCTGTTCGGTCACTTCGCCGTCGCTGGTCTTGACCGGCTTGGCGAGCTTCGTAGTCACGACTTTGCTGTTCCACCCCGGCATGTATTCGGTTGAGACGTCGAGGAAGCCGGGCGGGAACTGGACCGCGAGCTTCACCGTGTCGGCGTTTTCGCTCTCGTTCGGAACCCGGATCTGCAGGGTCGCGAACGATCCCGTCGGGACCTCGTTCGGGTGCACGCTGACATGGGCCTGCGCGGCCGTCGCCAGAGCCAGCGAGAGCAGCAGCGCAGCTGAGAAGGCGAGTCGTCGCATCGGGCGGTTCCTTTCGGTTCTTGGCAAGGTGAGCGGCTTCATCGGATCGGCACTTCCACCGTCTTTTCGAACTGGTCGAAGGCGGAGACCCTCATCGCCAGCGCGAGCTTCCAGGTCCCCTTGGCGCTGAAGAGGGCGTCGGGGACGGTGTAGTGGCCGGGGCCGGCGAGCTGCGGCTGCAGCGGCAGGGAGATGTTTTCTTCGGGCAGCGCCGCCGAGACCTGCAGTTCCTTGACCTTGGTGTAGGGGGCGCCGCTTTTGGCATCGAAGAGGTAGAGGTGAATCTCGTTGGCGCCGACCGTGGCCGGTTCGACGCTCATCTCCAGCTGGATCGGACCGACCAGCGTTTCGCTCGAGAACGGACCGCTCTGCGCGGTCACCGGCGGCGCGTAGCTGGCGAGGGCGGCGGTGACGCCGAGCACGACGACGAGCAGCGCCACCTCTCCTCGGACCGCGCGCCGCAGGTTGACCCCGACCCGGCCGGGCGATTCGCCTTGCGCCGCCAGGCGGTTCAGGCGCGGGACCGAGCGGCGGCGGTTATAGGCGGCGAGGGCGATCAGCGCCAGCAGGAGGACGAACTTGATCGTCACCGCCAGTCCGTAATTGGTGGTGAGAAGGTCGCCGGGGTGGCGCACGTAGACGTACGCTTGGATCAGCCCCGTCGCCATGATCGCGGCGACCGAGACGAGCGCGATCTGCGAGAAGCGCGCCAGCGACCCGGCCAGCAGGCGCCCGCGCTCGCTGGGGTCGAGCTCGCGGGTTCCGCGCGGCGCGACGAAGAGCAGCGTCGCGAGGCCGCCGAGCCAGACCGCCATCGCCACGACGTGGATTACGTTGACCGGGAAGAGGAGGGCGACGGGGGACTGGGTGCTGCCGTGGCCCGAGAGGGCGGGTACGAGGACGATGTAGATGAGGGGCAGCGAGACGAGCGCCGCGGGAAGCCACCCTGGGCGCCCGCCGCGCCCGCGGTCGCGAAGCAGCAGGGCGGCGAGGAGGACGAAGACGATCCAGGCGAGGAACGCGAATCCCCAGATCGAGCCGAATTTGGTTTCCAGCGTCTCGCGGATGATCTGTTCCTTCAGCGCTGAGAAGCCGGAGACCCCAGCCGCCTCGGCACCCTCGAGGACGATGCCGGCGGCGGCGCTGAGGACGCCGACGATCGCGGCGACCACGAGCACTCGTCGCAGCCGCCGCAGAAAGGCCGACCCGGCGCGCGACCACTCCGCCCCTCCGCCACCGACCGCCAGCGCCGGCAGCCAGGCGAGCAGGAGGAAGGCGATGCCGCCGACCCCGAGGGCGGTCGCCGCGTACTGCAAGCCGCGAGCGACCCCGAAGGCGACCTCGGTCACCGGCCCGGTGGCCGAGCCGCTGGTCAGTTCGGCGACGGTCTGCTTCGGCGCCTTGCCGGGTTTGCCGATCGAGAAGACGAAGCCGCTCGAGACGATGTGCCCGTCAGCGGAGACCACCCGGTAGGTCGCGGTGTAGCTGCCGTCAGGCAAGCCGGGCTTCAGGTGGACGCCGAGCTTCGGCCCTTCGCCGCCCGGGTGGAAGGCGTCGCCTTCGTCGACCCGGGAGCCGTTCGCGTCGTAGACGCGGACGGCGCCGAAGTTCCCCTCGACCGGCTCGTCGAAGCGGAAGATCACCGCCGCGGGCTCGTGCTTCACCACCGCGCCGCGCTGGGGGATCGTTTCCTCAAGCTGGGCATGCGCCAGCGCCCCGGCGGGCAGAGCCAGGCAGAGCGCGGCTGCGGCCGCGAAGGCTGCGAGAGCCGCTCGCCGCAACTACCAGGCCTCTTTCGCCGGCTCCAGCGGGGTGCTGCCCGCATTGCCCCCGTCGCCTTCGTCGCGGCGGCGGCGCCGGATGAAGAGGACCGCGGCACCCCCGAGCACCACGATGGCGATGCCGGCGATGATGAAAGGCGTCTTCGAGGTGTTCGCCGGCCCGACCCAGTAGAGCGTCCCCTTGATCGCGCCCTTCTTGTTATCGACGCGGATCGGGATCGAGTAGTTGAAGATCTTCGTTTTCTTGCTCTGGTCTTTGACCTGCGGCGGAATCGAGGGCGACATGTAGTGCATCCGGTGGTCATGCCAGATGAACGTCGCGGAGTGATCGAAGGTCTTCCATTTCGGCGGCGCTTTCGCGTTGGCGATCGGCGGCACCGTCACTTCGGCGAAGCGGTTTTCGTTCAGGTAGAGCGCCGGGGAGCGTTCGTTCACCTGCACGGTCCCGTTCTTGAGGATGCGCGCGTAGGGCTCCCCTTCGTAGCCGTAGATCGTCACTTCGTGCCCGTGCTGGTCGAGCAGCTGCATGTAGCTGTCGTAGTTCAGTACCTGGAACTTCACGTTGGGGATGCTCGGCGTCACTTTCTTGATCACCGAGCGGTAGTTGGGATTGCCTCCGTGCGCGAACGCGCTGGAGGCGGGCGCAAGCAGCACCAACACGGCCACGAGCGCCACCCGAAGGCTGCGCCTCATTTCTGCGTCTCCTTTTGCTCGTCGGCGCGCCCGGCGCCGCGGGCGTCGGGAGCGCTATGCGGTTACGGGGAGGAGCGGGGCGGGCGGAGCGCGACCGGGGGCGGCGCTCGCGAGCGGCCCCCGGGGAACGGCGATGAAGCCGCGGGGGCGCAGCGGGTTCCTCCACCGCGCCCGGGGCGCGCGGTCACGCCTGCCGCGGGAAGCAACCCAGCGGATCGCGGCGTCGGCGACCCTCAGCACAAGGGCGACGAGGCCCCCGAGGACGATCGAGAGCGGGACCGCCCAGAGTCCTCCGTGGCCGAAGATTCCGGTCAGGCCGCCGGGGTGCCCGGGCGCGAAGAGTCCCTCGCAGAGCTCCTGCCCGCTATAGATGAGCAGCAGGGACAGCGCGGCGAGGAGCCAGATCTTCGGCAGCGAGCCGCGGCGGTCAAGGGCGGGTTCCTCTCGGTGGCTCCCCCGCCAGGCCTGGGCAGCGTCCGCCAGGAAGAGGCCGGCGCCGATGGCCAGGAGCATCGCGGCGACCGGCGCGAGGACGCCGAGGTATTGGTGCCCCTGGGAGGCGAGCTTTTCGTTCATCCGGCCGCCGAAGGCGAGCTGGTACCGGAGCTGGTGGACCGTGAGGACGGCGGCGGGCATCGCCGCTGCCGCCCGAATGCGCACGGGCACAAGCTTGTCGATGCGCCGTCCCATCTCGGCAAACCTTAATCATGAGCGCTTAAGCTGGCGCTAAGGAACTAGAAACCGAACACGGTCACCGCGACCAGGATCAGCGACAGCGTCGAGGTGATGGCGACGGTCGCCGCCGTCAGCCAGTCGACCGCGCCGCGGTTGCGGTGTCGGCCCATCAGCTCCTCGCTGCGGGCCAGCCGCCAGACGAAGAAGAGGTTGATCGGCAGCAGGACGCCGTTGACGACCTGCACGCCGACCAGCAGCGAGATCACCGGCACGCCGGGGATGACGGCGACGATGGTGGAGACGACGATCATCGCCGTGATCAGGCCCATGAACACCGGCGCCTCCTCCGTGCGGCGGCCGATCCCCTTCTCGAAGCCGAGCGACTCGGCCACCACGTAGGAGGTGGCGATCGGGAGGATCGCGGCGGCGAGCAGGCTGGCCCCGAGCAGGCCGATCCCGAACAGCAGCTCCGCGTACTGGCCCGCCAGCGGTCCCAGCGCCTTCGCCGCGTCGGCCGCCGAGCCGATCGAGTGGACCCCGCTGACGTAGAGCGTCGCCCCGGTGGCGACGATGATGAAACCGGCGACCAGGTCGGCGAAGAGCGCGCCGCCGACCGCCTCTCGGGTCTCCTTCGGCAGGTCCTCCTCCGTCGCGCCGCGCTCGACCACCGCCGACTGCAGGTAGAGCTGCATGTAGGGAGTGATGGTGGTGCCGGCCATCGCCACGAAGAGCAACAGGAAGGTGGGGTTGGTCTGGACGTGCGGGACGACCAGCGCGTGGCCCACCGCGCTCCAGTCGGGGTGGGCGAGGATCGCCGCGATCGGATAGGCGAAGAAGGGGATCGTCAGCCAGATGAAGACCCGCTCGGCGGTCCGGTAGGAGCCGCGGACGATCACCAGCCAGATCCCGAGGGCCGCGATCGGCACCGAGACCTGCGCCGGCACCCCCGCCAGCCCGAGCGCGGCGCCGACGCCGACGAAGTCCGAGATGCAGATGCCGAAGTTGGCGACCAGCACCGCCAGGGTCGCGAAGGCCGACCAGCGGATTCCATAGCCCTCGCGTATCAGCTCGGCGAGCCCCTTGCCGGTCACGGTCCCCATCCGCGCGGCCGAGCGCTGCACAAGCGCCAGGGAGACCGTGATCAGGACCATCGCCCACAGCAGCGTGTAGCCGTACTTGGCGCCGACTTCCGAGTAGGTGGCGATCCCGCCCGCGTCGTTGCCGGCGTTGGCGGCGATCAGGCCGGGGCCGAGCAGCCCGAGGAAGACGAGGACGCGGCTACGCCGCGAGCGCAGCCGCGACGGCAGGTGCGGCCGCGCCGCCAAGCGGAGCGACCGGACCCGCCGGATGGCGGCTGGTACTCGGCCCGGCATCCACTTGCTCGCTCCACTCGCTCATCGCGGCGGGCAGTCTACGCGTCCGCCTCAGTCCTCGCCCAGCAGGCCGAAGCGCCGCCGCCAGCCCTTCGGCAGCAGCACCTCCAGCACGTCGTCCACGGTGACGACGCCGATCATCCGCTCCTCGCCGTCGACCACCGGGGCGGCGGTGAGGTTGTAGTCGGCCATCAGCCGCGCGACCTCCTCGAAGTCGGCCTCGGGGATCAGGTGGGGCAGGTGCTGGACCCGCAGGTCGAGCACGCTCGCCTCGGGCTCGGCCCGCAGCAGCGCCGCCAGGGGAACCGCCCCGACGAAGCGGTGTTTCGCGTCCATCACGTAGATCGTCGCCAGCAGCTCGTCGGCGAGCGAGCTGCGGCGCACCCGGTCGATCGCCTCGGCGACCGTCGCGTGGCGGTAGACGCTGACGAAGTCCGGGCTCATCAGGCCCCCGGCCTCGGCCGGGTCGTAGCCGAGCAGGGCACGGACCTTGCGCCGCTGAGCGGGCGCCAGGCGCTCGATCACCGCCTCCCGACGCTCCTCGGGCAGCTCGGCCACCAGGTCGGCGGCGTCGTCGGGCGCCATCCGCGAGACCACCGCCGCCACTTCCTCGTCGCTGCGCTGCTCGAGGAACTCGAGCTGGTGCTGGGAGTCGAGCTCCTCGAAGACGTCGGCCTCCAGCTCGCGGTCGGCTTCGAGCGCCTGGATGATCTCCTCTCCCTCCTCGTGGGAGGCGGCCTCGACGAGATCGGCGATCTGGGCCGGGTGCAGTTTCGCCAGCTTCGGGTGCAGGATGCGCAGGCGCAGCGCCGGCGCCTCGCCGCTGAAGGGCTCGACGCTCGCCCAGTCGAGGAAGTCGCCGGTGGCGATCCGCTTGCCGAGCGGTTTCGGCAGGAGCCGCCGCAGCCCCCCCCGCGGTCCGGTGTCGACGCCGACGACCCGCCACCAGCCCTCCAGGCGCGCGAGCTCGATCTCGTTCGCGCGCACCAGGCGGGCGCCCTCGACGTTGATCAGCTGGTGGTCGAGCACGTCGTGCTTCAGCAGGACCTCCTCCGGGCGGCGGGAGAAGGGCCGCAGGTCGAGCTTCGCGGTGCTCAGGATCACCGCCCCGGGCTCGAGCTGCGCGACCCGCTCGGCCGGGAGGTAGGACCGTCGTCCCGCGACGGTGACGAGGAAGCCGGTGATCGGCGGGTAGCCGGTGCCGCCGAAGCGGACGATCAGGTCGTCGACCCTTCCCAGCCTGGACCCGTCGCGGTCGCGCAGGGCGCCGCCGAGGACCAGCGACAGATGCAGGACTTCGGCCGGCTGGGCAGTCGCGGAGGGCATCGGCCCATGCTATGGGTGGGCCCTAAAGGCGTTTGAGGCTGCGTCACCTCCTCCCGCCCTCTGAGCGATCTCAACTCGACCCTTCGCGCAGGTTGCGCTCGAAGCGGCGGCCGATCTCGTCGAGGCCGACGTCGAGTCCGCCGGCGACGCGGAGGAGGGTGCTGAACCTGGCGTCGGTGGTGCCGCGCTCGAGCTCGCCGATGCGGTTGAACTCGGTGCCGACGCGCTCGGCCAGCCCCTCCTGGGTCAGCCCCGCCTCGTGGCGCAGTTCTTCCAGCGCTTGTCCGAGGGCGGCGTGGGCGGGCGAGCGGGGTTTGGTCCTACGGCGGGGAGGCATGCGCCAGGCAGCCTTTCCGCCAGCGAGCCACTTTGTTAGACGTTATTACGTCTAATAGTCCAAACCGGGCGCTTGGCTGCCGACGCAGAGCGGGCGCTTGAATCCGGCCAGACTGGGAAAATGGTTCTTCGTGAGCTGGCAGGGCCTGGTGAAAAGCTGAGTACGAGGGAGACGCTGCCCGCGGAGCCGGCGTCGGTGACGGCGCTCCGTCATCGCGCCGTCGCGTTCGCCAGGGAGCACGGGGCGGGGCCGGAAGTGGTCGCGGACGTGGCGCTGGCGGTCTCCGAGGCGGTGACCAACGCGGTCAAGTACGCCTACGAAGCGGAGGTCAGGGGGACGGTGGAGCTTTCGGCGAGCGTCCGCAAGCCCTGGCTGGAGATCTGCGTCCGCGACAGCGGCACCGGCTTCGGCCGGGGATCCGCCGACGGCCTCGGCCTCGGCCTCTCGATCATCGCCCGCCTCTGCGCCGACATGAAGATCGTCCAGGAGGGCGACGGCACCGAGGTGCGGATGCGCTTCCCGTTGGCTTAGCCGCGGCTAGCGACTGGTCCGAGCCGGCATCTTGAAGCAGCCCTGCGAGGTGGAGACGCTGATGCCCTTCTCGCCGGACTCGACCATGCGCTCGGCGCTGCGGTTCTGGATCTCGACGATCTCGAGCCGGGCTCGTTCGTGAGCCTCCAGCGCTTCCTGCAGCCCCTCCTCGTCGAGCACCATCAGGGTGCGGGTGAGGTGGAAGTCTTTGTCCCCGCCGATCAGCTGCGCCCGGGCGGAGGCGACGAAGTCGTCGAGGATCATCTGCATGAATTCGCAGACGAGGTCCTCGGCCATCACCGGATCGAGGTCGTCCCACTCGTCGGTGTCGACCAGATGCCGCTCGGTGGCGCGGTAGAAGTGCTCAAGCGCGCCCCGCACCGGCCGCGTGCTGACCAGCTCCGCGCATTCGAACTCGACCAGCTGTTTCGTGTGATAGCTGACGTTCGACAGCTCCTCGTCTAGCTCCCGAGCCATTTCGGCAGGGCTCGAGGTGCGCTCGGTGAGGATGCGCAGGACCGCCGCCCGCACGGGGTGGCCCATCGCTTTGATCCGGTTCTCGGTCGCTTTGCGTCGCTGGCTCTTGGTCGACATCGGCTTCTTCCTTGATCGGGGGCTGATTACTGGGAGGGCTTGATCCTAACCAGTTATTGGACATCGTGTTCAAAAAACCCCGGTTTTTCCTGAAACTGGTTTCATTGGTGGAACCAGTTCCACCATTCCCCCGGTCACACGAATGCAAAGCCACAGCCGGGGAGGAGGTGAATACGGATGGATCTCCGCACCGAGCGCGTAGTGCCTCTCGCGATGATCGGGAAGGGCAACTAAGCCACCCAACTTGGGCCGGCTCTCGCCTGAGAGTCGGCCCCTTCTGCTGTTCAGGAGGGTTGGCGGCCTAGAGGCCGGGCGGGTGGCGGGCGACGAAGCCGGCGGTGGAGGTGGTGGCGAGGTGCCAGCGGGGGCCGGTCCCGTTCGCGTCGCCGACCGTGTCCCAGCGCAGGCCGGCGATCTCGGCGAAGGTGTGTTCGGCGTTGGCGTAGACCGTGATCCACCTGCCGGGACCGGGTTCGCCCCAGCCCTCCAGCTCCGATGAGGTGAGGGGGCGGGGGATGAGGCCGCCGCCGAAGAGGGCGAAGCTGACCGAGCCCGAGCAGTCATAGCCACGCGAATAGAAGGATGCGTGGCCGCCGCCCCATATATAGGGACGGCCGATGATCTGGTCGGCGGCGTTGATCACGTTCTTGACCGCTTCCGGCGCGTCGGGCGGGGGGAGGGCGACGCCGGTGAGGAGGGTCGCGGTCGAGCTGGAGCCGCCGCGACTGTGGGCGAAGAGCGCGCCGTGGCTGAGCGAGGAGGCATGGGGGCTGGTGGAGCCGTTGCTGCCGGCCGAGGCGGGCGGCAGCTTGCTCGGGTCGGCGGCGATTTCCGCTGCCGTCGGCGCCGCCCTCGGGGTAGGGGGCGGCGCGGCCCCCGGGCCCGGGTGGCCCATTGCCATCAGAATCGTCACGAATGCCGCCGCCGCGCCCATCGTCACTGCAAGACTACGCCTCGTGAAACTTCTGCTGATTCCGCTGGCGATCGTCGCCTTCGTGATCTTCCTTCTGATCCTGGGCGCGATCGGCCTCGCTGTCGCCTTCGCCGTGCTCTACGTGCTAGGGAAGTTCTGGCGCCTGCTCTCCCGCGGCCGCCCGCGCCGCCGCCGCGCTTCGGCCTGATTCGGCAGCCGAGCCCCGTTTGCGATCTCCGCTAGCGGGAAAAACTTCTTTAAGGGAAGGGAACCGCCCTTAGGGAGCCACGCAGGCGAGGAGAGGTGGAAAGGGATGGCTCAGGCCCAACAGACCAAACGCAAAGGCGATCGCAAACGGTCGAAATCGAAAACTTCCGGAAACGGGGGGCGCAAACAGGTCCGCCAGCGCCAGGACGGCAGCGGGCGCAACAAAAGCCCCACCCCGAAGAAACAGAAACAGGGTTCGAGACAGAGCTCGAATGGCGGCGGCGATCGGAAACGGGAGATCCGCAACCAGGGCTCCGACAAGACCGCGCCCGAGCGGATGTACGAGGACTACACGATCATCGATCCGGGCGAAATCAGCGACACCGACGAGCCCGACGTCATCGTCGACGTCCCCGTCGTCAAAGTCGACGAAATCCACTTCGAGCTTGACGACCTCGAGGCGCGTGTCTCGCTGCATGCGGAGGTGCTGGACCTGGTCAAACTCAGCGTCGGCGTTCACGTGGAGCTCGGCAAGGTCGAACTGAACATCAAGGGCGTGGAAGCCCAGGCGCTGTTGCGGGCGCGCCTCGACCACGTCACGGCGATCATCGACCGGGTCCTGACCACGCTCGATCGCAACCCCGAGGTGCTGCAGAGCATCGCCCACACCCTCGAACCGGTCGGCGAAGGAGCCGGGAAAGCGGTCGGCGAAGTCGGCGAAGGCGCCAACAAAGCGGTCGGGCAGATCGGCGAAGGCGCCGGCAGCGCGGTCGAAGACGTCGGCGAGGGCGCCGAGGGCGCGGTCAAAGACGTAGGGAAAGGCGCTGGTGGGGCGGTCGAAGACGTCGGCGGCGGCGCCGGGAAAGCCGTCGGCGAGGTCGGCGAAGGCGCGAACCAGGCGCTCGGCGATGTCGGCGAAGGCGCCGGTCAGGCGGTCGGCGGGCTCGGCGAAGGCGCCGGCCAGGCGGTCGGCGGTCTCGGCCAAGGCGCCGGAGCGCTGGGCGGACTGCTCGGTGCCGGCGGTGGCGGAGGGGGCGGTGCCGGCGGTGGCAATGGGGGAGAAGGCAACGGCGGTGAAGGCAACGGTGGCCGAGGCGTTAGCGGTGGCCAGATCGCGAAACAGATCGCGAAAATCGTCGCTAAAGAAATCGGGGCGGCTGCCAGTGACGAGGCCAAGGAGCTCGGGCTCGGCGCCGCACACAAGGCGATGGAGCTGGGCGAACGGCGGCGTCAGCGCCGGGCGATGAAGCACAACGCCACCGAGGCGGCGCTGCGCAAAGCCGAGGAGGCCGGGGTGGACATCGACGATGTCGAGGGCACCGGCGCCGAAGGCCGCGTCACCGTGCACGATGTCGAGAAGGCGGCGGCCAAGTGAAAGGCCGCCCCGACATCGACTACTTCACCTCGGTCAAGGCGAAGGAGCTGACCTTCGGACGGGTCCTGGAGAAGAAGGTCCGCTACGAGGGGGACCCCGACCACGAAACCGAGGTCGGGGTCGAGAGGGAGAACATTCCCGAGGACCCGGAGGCCGGCGTCACCTACAGGGACGTCAAGGTGAGCTGGTCGGTGGCGCAGCGGATCGTCCACCCGACCGACGAAGAGGCCGAGCGGAGCGATCCTGGAAGTTGAAGCCCTAGCGGCGAAGGCGGCGCTTACCGTCCGCCGACTCTAGGGCGCGCTGCAGCCCGTTCGCGAGTTTCCCCACCTGCGCGCTGAAGTCGCCCACCTCCTTGGCTGCCTTGGCCAGATCCCCGGAGTTGACCTTGATCTGCGGTTTGCGCGTCAGGGCGGAGCCGAGCCGACTCTTCTTTGCCTGCTTGGAGGACGCGAGGGCGAGCCCTCCCGCCGCGCCGGCGACTGCCGCTCCGCCTGCCACCAGCGGGAGCTTGGCTTTGCTGACGACCTTGCCGAGCCCGCTGCCGGAGCCGTTGGAGCGCGCTCCGTTCGAGCTCTGCGATTTCGACGCGGCCGCTTTCGGTTTCGCGGCTTTTTTCGCCGTTTTCGATTTCGACGACGGTTTCACGGCTTTCCTCGGCGAGCGTTTTTTCTGGGTTTTGGTCTGAGCCATTTCCTCTCTCCTGTGAGCTCCCTAATGGCTCAGATACCCAATCCAATGCCCGCAAATCAGCAGCTATGGATGGGTGCGACGCTCTTCACGACTTCGAAGGCGCTGCCCGGGATGCGCTTCAGCTGGTCCAGGTTCTGGTCGTCCCAGCGGCGGTCGCTGCTGCCGGAGAAGTACCAGTTGGAGCCGTTGTCGGCGACGATCAGGCCGTAGCGCTTCATCGCCACCGCGATCGTCTTCGCGGCGCCGCTGAAGCGACCGAGGCCGTAGCCGGCCTTGAGGCGCAGGCGCAGGCCCATCGGCGGCGCATTCGGGTCGGCGGTATCGCCGGCGCAGTGGGAGGCTGGGTGGACCCAGGCGTTGCGGGTGCTGTCGAAGGTGACGCGGATCGCGTGGTCGAGGTGGCCGGCGGCGACTTCGTCGTAGCGGACGAGGCCGGCGAAGATCGGCAGTCCGGCGGCGTCGGCCGAGGTCCAGCCGTCGGGGCGGCGGGCGGCCGAGCGCAGGTCCCATTCGGTGCCCGAGTCGGCATTCCAGTGCGGGTGCGGCCTGGCGACGTAGAAGGCCCGGTAGAGCTCGTACAGCTTGCAGGCGGAGCGGTCGACGACGAGCACGTGGCGGTCGCCGTCGCTGCCGTTGCCGCCCTCGACCGGGGTGCGAGGCGGAATCGGAAACGGACCGGGGTCGCTTTCTTCGCCGTAGGCGGTGTAGTGGATCGGCAGCTTGTGCTGCCCGGCGCCGACGACCGCGTAGGGGAACCCATAGGCGCGCGGCGAGCCGAAGTCCGGGTGCAGGTGATCGCCGCCGTGCGAGTCGATGTAGGCGATGTAGGCGCTCGAGCGCGGGTCTCGTGGCGCCTTCGAGATGTCCTGGTTCCAGGCCGCCTCGGTCGGAAGGCCGGCGGCGCGCGGCGAAAGCGACGCCGGCGGCTGCGGGAAGACGGGGCAGGCGCCGAGGGAGGGGTAGGGCCCGACGGCGCTCGCCGATCCTGCGATGGCAATGAAAGCGATGAGCGCCGCCGCCGCGATCCCAAGGCTCACAGCGGGGTGAGTTATGGGTGCTATACGCCCATAACTCACCCCGCTGTGGACTTGCCGCCTTCCCCTCCGAGTTCGGACCATCGCCGCACCGTACCGCGGCCCGCGGGGAGATCGACGGAGTTGGACGATGAGTCGGCACCGACCCGGACGCCTCGCCGCTGCAGCGGTTGGTCGTTTCATCCGAGCGGGAACCGGATCTGGTCCGGTGAAAGCCGCTGGGACCCGGGCCGGTGCTGTGCCGGCTGGATACCCCAGGAGATGGTGGTGCTAACCGGGCTCGGCGGTGCCGTAGATCGCGCGGAGCCAGATGTCGACCAGGACGTCGATGACGCGGTCGTCTTCCAGGGCGGGGGACTCGGCGGCGAAGGTGGAGTACTGGACGCGCTCGTTCATCTGCACGAGGGCGATCGCGAGGTCGCGGGCGGGCTGGCCGGGCGGGGCGGCGCCGCGGGCGCGCTCGGCTTCGATCACGGCGGTGACGTCGGCGACCCAGCCCTCCATCACCTCGGACCAGAGCGCGCGGGCTTCCTCGTTGGTGGTGCGCAGTTCGGCCGCCGCCAGCACCACCGCGCGGCGGGAGCGGAAGGCGGCGTAGAGGTCCTCGAGGCCCTGGCGCAGCCCGGCGCGGGGGTCGCCCTGCGCCAGCGTCGCCAGCGCCTGCTCGCGGCTGCCGGCCGCGGCGGCGACGAGGCGGTCGATGATCGTCAGCACCACCGCGTCCTTGGAGGGGAAGTAGAAGTAGAAGGTGGGGCGGGAGATGCCGGCGCCCCTGGCGAGGTCGTCGACCGAGATCTCGCTCAGCGGCCGCTCCTCGAGCAGCCGCTCCGCCGTTTCCAGGATCGCCCGCTCGCGGTCGTCGCCGCTGGCGCGAGTGGCGCGGCGGCCGCGGCCTTTGGGAGCCGGTTTCGCTTTGGAGATCGCGGGCATGTGTGAGTCATGCTACATAGCGTCGAGAAATTCGACAAGCCGTTGACATACTCGACACAGCGTTGATAAGGTCCGACCGTGAGCGATTCCCCCTCCCGCGAGCACGTCGACGTCCTCATCGTCGGCGCCGGCCTCTCCGGCATCGGCGCCGCCGTCCACCTGCAGAGGAACTGCCCGGCCAAGAGCTACGCGATCCTCGAGGGGCGCGAGGCGATCGGCGGCACCTGGGATCTCTTCCGCTATCCCGGCATCCGCTCCGACTCCGACATGTACACGCTCGGCTACTCGTTCAAGCCCTGGACCGACGAAGACTCGATCGCCGCCGGCGGGAAGATCCGCGACTACATCCAGGAGACCGCGCGCGAGCACCGGGTCGAGGACCGCATCCGCTTCGGCCACAAGGTCGTCGCCGCCGAGTGGTCGAGCGACGAGGCGCGGTGGACCGTGCGCGCCGAGCACGGGGGGGAGACGGTCGAGCTGACCTGCGACTTCTTCTACGGCTGCACCGGCTACTACCGCTACGACGAGGGCTTCACGCCGGAGTTCCGCGGCCGCGAGCGGTTCCAGGGGCAGATCGTCCACCCCCAGCACTGGCCCGAGGACCTCGACTACCGCGGCAAGCGGGTCGTCGTGATCGGCAGCGGCGCCACCGCGGTGACGCTGATCCCGGCGATGGCCGCCGAGACCGAGCACATCACCATGCTGCAGCGCTCGCCGGGCTACGTCGTCACCTTGCCGGCCCAGGACCCGATCGCCAAGGCGCTGCGCCGGGTGCTGCCCGACAAGGCCCGCTACGCGCTCGTCCGCTGGAAGAACGTCCTCACCCAGATGGCCTTCTACCAGCTCTCGCGCCGGGCGCCGCGCCTTGCCCGCAGGCTGATCCGCCGCGGGGTGGAGCGCCAGCTGCCGCCGGGCTACGACGTCGACCGCGACTTCGAACCGCGGTACAACCCCTGGGACGAGCGCGTCTGCCTCGTTCCCGGCGGCGACCTCTTCGAGGCGCTGCGCTCCGGCCGCGCCGAGGTGGTCACCGACACGATCGAGACCTTCACCGAGCGGGGGATCGAGCTCGCCTCCGGGCGCGAGCTCGAGGCCGACGTCATCGTCACCGCGACCGGCCTCAACCTGCTGGTGTTCGGCGGGATCGAGGTCTCCGTCGACGGCGAGCGCAAGCGCTTCTCCGACCTGGTCGGCTACAAGGGCGCGATGTTCGGCCGCGTCCCCAACTTGGCGATCGCCCTCGGCTACACCAACGCCTCCTTCACCCTCAAGTGCGACCTCGTCTCCCAGTACGTCTGCCGCCTGCTCAATCACATGGACGCGCACGGCTACCGCGTTGCCACCCCCCGCGACCCCGACCCCTCGCTGCCGCGCGAGCCATTCATCAACCTCACCTCCGGCTATGTCCTGCGCGCCCTCGACCAGCTGCCGAAGCAGGGCCGGTCGCAACCCTGGCGCCTGCACCAGAACTACGCCCGCGACATCCGCCTCTTCAAGCACGGCCCGATCGACGACGAGATCGACTTCTCGCGCGGGCCGGCGGCGCCGCGGCGGTCCGAGGCGGCGGTCGAGGTCGCTGCTTAGGGCTCGGTACGGTGGAGTTGCCCGCCTAGCGACATGGACACGAAGGACGAGCTTCATCCGTTGAATCGCTAGCTTCCCGAACTCTCAATGAGCTGGAAATTGGTGCTGACCATCTTGGTTGTTGTCGGAGTCGCGGTCGTGGTTGGTTTTCGCCTGAACGAGAGTAGGGATTCGAAGAAGTCTCCTGCTCTCGTTGGTCTTCCGAAGCGCCGTGAAGCGCCACTTGAAAAGAGCGCATCACATCCGGCGCGTCCTCGGACTGAACTAAGCGCCTCGTCTGCGTCCGGCGCTCTCCCACCGGCCACCTCTTCCACCGACCGGCCGCTTAGCGGTACGACGATCGTCGTCGACCCCGGCCACAATGGCGGCAACGCCAGCCATCCCGAAGAGATTGCGCGGCTCGTGCCGGCTGGGGTGAACGGAACCACCAAGGCCTGTAACACGACGGGGACCGAGACCAACGATGGGACGCTGACCGAGGCGCAGTTCAATTGGGACGTGGCAATGGACCTGGTGCCGCGGTTAGAAGCTCTGGGAGCAGATGTGGTCCTGACCCGGCACTCCAACGCAGGCGTCGGACCTTGCGTCAACAAACGCGCCGCGATTGCGAACCGTGCCCACGCGGCCGTTGACGTCGCGATCCACGCTGATGGCAATGAAGCCGAAGGCGCACAGGGGTTCGACGTCATCCATGCCACGACCGCGGAAATGGTCGCGCCGGCGATGGCCGGGCCTTCCCTGCGACTGGCCGAAGACATCCGCAACGCTTTGGTCCAGTCCGGTGTGCCGCCGGCAAACTATGTCGGGGATGAAGGGCTCGATGCTCGCTCAGACCTCGCCGGGCTGAACCTGGCCCGCGTCCCTGCCGTACTTGTTGAGCTGGGGAACATGCGGTCAGCCGCCGAGGCGGCCAAACTGGAGGACCCGACGTATCGACTCCATCTGGCGAAAGCGATTGCCGTTGGGATTGTGACCTTCCTCCACCGCTGACAGCGGGAAGGCGGCTGACCGCGTGGATATGTTCCTCATGTACAGCTTCTGCAATCGATGAGCTACCCCGACCCATATCGGCGGCCCCCTGAACCCTTTTGGCCAGAGCAGCAGGGCACTCCTGGCTGGGCAAAAGTGGTGGCTGTGGTAATCGTCATCGCGGGCATCATCGCTGCGGGCACGATCTACGTCTCGCGAGAATCCGAAGATTCCGCCTCCACCGCGAGCATCCCCAAAGCTCGGGTCGCAAGGACGGCCACTCCGAAGGTATCCCCGATTGAACATAAGCATCCGGCGGACCAGGAAGGCAACCATTCGCTTCCACCAGCTACCGCAGGCACCTCGACTTCGGGCTCTAGTTCGGCGCTCCCGCCTCAAGCCGAAGCGTCTTTCCGGGCAATGTCCGCCTCGCTGTCGGCCCAGGTGGGGTTGGCCGTGCAGACCCTGGGCGGCGGAACCGCCCAGGAATTCGGTGACCTGCGAGAAGGCCACGCCTGGAGCAGCATCAAGGTCCCGATTCTCGCCACTTTGCTCCGCGAACAAAGCGAAGCGCTAAGCCCGGAAGAGGAAGTCTGGGCCCGCAGTGCGATCACCGCCTCCGACAACGAAGCCGCCGCATCATTGTTCGGGCGGATCGAGGAAACGCAAGGGGGTCTTGTCGGCGCAAGTCGAGCGGTGGAAGCCGTACTCCACGAAGCCGGCTCCACCTCGACGGTGGTCGCCACTTCGCCCCCGCCGCCGGGTGCTGTCTCCACCTACGGGCAGACCGAGTGGTCTTTGGCTGGTGCGGCTCAGTTCTTCGCTGCGCTTGGGCGTTGCGAAATCCTTGGGCCCCAGGGAACCGGCTACGTGGAGTCGTTGATGGAAGAAGTGATCCCCGAACAGCGCTGGGGATTAGGCGAAGCTGGGTTCCCCGCGGACTGGCGGGTGGCGATGAAGGGCGGGTGGGGACCCGAGGCCGAAGCCGGCGGGTCCTATCTGGTTCGTCAATCCGGGATCATCGAGAGTGAAGAGGGCGGCATTGCCGTGGCGATGATCGCGATCGATGATTCCGGCAGCTATGGAGCCGGCGCCAGCGATCTAACTGCAGTCGCGCAGTGGCTGGCTGGCGAACTGAATGGGCTTGGGCCTGTTTTTCAGCGCTGCGCCGGCTAGCCGCTGCTCATTCGGCAGGGGCAAAGTAAATCTTGATGCCGTCCTCCCCGCGGCAGATAACAGGAGCGGTTCCAGCGCAGGTCACGACGATCGTTTCCCCGGTCTTCGGATCCTTGCCTTCGAGCTTGTCATGGAAGCCTTTGTTGTAGGCCCGTTGCACCCCTTCACCGACTTGGCAAGACACCCCTTCGACGGAAAACGGGGTACCGCCGTTGCTGTTGCATTCCGTCAGTTCGTTAGCTCGCACTTGAGCATAGTGGGATCGACCCGACTTCGCTCCAGCGCTTGCTCGCGGGGAGCTGCCTGAGTTGCTGCCGGAAAGAAGGAAGGCGAGGGCGACCAGGCAGCTGGAAAAGGCGAGCGCCCCGACAATGACCGTTGCCGCCCGCATCTAGTAGACGCGCACGGCTTCCATCGGGAAGGTCACGAAGGCGCCGTTGCCTCCGGAGCAGTCGACGACATCGGATTCGAGCACGCATTCCATGTCATAGCTTCGGTGCGTCGTCGGGCTGAAGACGTATACGTAGGTATACGTTTCTTCACCGAATTGTTCATATTCTTCCCAATAGGCGACGAAGACCTTCTCGGCAAAGGGGCAGCTGGTGGCTTCGTTCGCGGAGATGTTCTGATCGCACGCGATAAGTGAGCCTGACGACGATGCCGTCGGTTCGGAAACTGGGGATTCCGGTTCGGGCGGGCTGGTGTTCTGCCCGGCGGCCGTGGCGGAGGTGAAGTAGACGGCAGCGTTGTTGCCACCGCGGCAGGTAACGGTGCTTGAGCCGCTGCACGTCATGTCATAGGTCACGCCGGTGACCGGGCTGTAGACCTGCAACTTCGGCGACCCATTGGCTTCCGCGTAGGCCGAGCGGGTGTTCTTCGCAAAAGGGCAGCTCGTCACCGAATTCGCCCAGAGTCCTTCGGCGCAGGACTTCGAGTCGGCGGGAATGGTTGGCTTCTGGCCCCCCGGATCCTTGCTCGTGTTGGGTTTATGGGTGTGGGCGACGGCTTGGGCGGAGGGAGTATTGCTTTCCTTGCTGAAGACGCCAGCCGCTGCGAGGGCAGCAACGCCAATCCCGATGATGGCGATGATCGCGAGCAGGATCAGCGCCAGGGGGCTTCCGGACCGGTCGCGCGGGGCGGGGGGCGGGGTTACGTACCCGTACGGCGTCGCTTGAGGGGCCTGGGGCGGGGAAACACCTGGGGGAGGGGGAGTCGGCGGTCCGATTTTCGTCGCCGCGTGGGTAGATCCCATAACCGCGGTGGGATTAGTGGGGCTGTCAGAGGTCTGAGCGCTCGCCAGGGCCTCGGCGAACTCGCGCCCACTGCCGAACCGGTCGTCCGGATCGATGGCCAGCGTCTTCAGGAAGAACTCGTCATACCGCTGGCCGAGCTCAGGCCGGACCTGGCCGGCGAGCGGTCGGCTATCGCTGGCATGAGCCCAGCGCACTGCCAACTCGTTCTCCCCCTTGAAAGGCGGCTCGCCGGTCATCGTCTCGAAGACCAGGCAAGCGAGGGAGTAGAGGTCGCTGCGTGGGCTTGCCGGCTTCCCCTGGATCTGCTCCGGCGCCAGATAGCCGGTGGTGCCGACCGTGGAGCCGGTTCTGGTCAGGTTCTCGACCGCCTCTGGTGGCTTAGCGATGCCGAAATCGGTGAGATAAGCGTGCTCCTCTCCCGCCACATCCCGCACCAGGACGTTCGCTGGCTTGACGTCACGGTGGACGAGGCCGGAGATTGCGTGCACTGCATCGAGCGCTCCCGCTAGTTGAGTCCCGATCGCGATCGCGCGCTTCGGGGGAAGCCGTCCGGAACTGTCCAGTAGCTGACGGAGGTTGGTGCCGTCAATCCACTGCATCACCAGGTAGAGGCGCCCTTCTTCGTCTCCGACGTCATAGACGGTGACGACGTGCGGATGGTCCACTGAAGCGGCGAGTTTGGCCTCGCGCATGAACCGCTCGCGGAACTCGGGCTCACTGGCTATCTCGTCGCGGATGAGCTTGAGGGCGACGTCTCGCTCGAGGGCCTGCTGACGGGCTTTGTAAACCACACCCATCCCACCTGCACCGACGATCGAGGCGATCTCGAAGTCACCTAACTTGTCTCCCGGCTTGAGCCCCTCCGACATGCTCGTCGATCTCCCCTCTTTGCGTATACCTATGGCCTAGTGGGGAGCCTATCTAGATACCCCCCGAGTAGGCAAACCGATGGCTCTGCACTCAAAAACGGTTTGATCGTGAAAACATGCGGATGTGTCCGGGCAGGACCCCGCGGAGAAACGGTGGGAGATCGAGATCGGCGGGCTGCGGCTGCCGTTGGAGGCGACGCTTGAGATCGGTCGCGATCCTTCCTGCACCGTTCCGCTCGAGGACGAGCGAGTGTCGTGGCGACATCTGCGGGTGTCGTCGAAGGACGGCCGGGTCGAGCTAACCGATCTCAACTCGAAAAACGGGACGTTTCTCAACGGTCGCCAACTGGACCCCGGCCCGACGTACATCGACAGTGATGCGCTGGTTCAGGTGGGAAGTACGCGAGCTCGGCTACGTCGCACGGTGACGTCCAATGCTGAGCAACGCGGCCGCTTCCGGCGAGTGGCGATCCGGGGGCGTACGCTGCGCATCGGGCGGGCTCCTGACAACGACATTTGCCTGGAGGAGCCGAACGTCTCCTGGCATCACGCCGAGCTACGACCAGGCAGTCCTCCCAGCATTGTCGACCTCGGATCGCGCAACGGTGTTCGCCTCGGCGCGGAAATGATCAAGGGGGGCAGGCTCTTAGGCCCTGGGACCGTAGCCGGTATCGGGCCGTTTGGCTTGCGAGTGGAGCACGACGAGCTGGTCATCGCGGACGAGCGCGGGCAACGGCTGAATGCTGCCGGCGTCTCGGTCAGGGTCGGTGAGCGCACCATTCTCTGGCCGACGAACCTGACGGTGGCGCCGGGTGAGTTCGTTGCCTTGATCGGCGCCAGCGGGTCTGGGAAGACCACGCTGCTGAAAGCGCTGGCGGGCGTCAGAGCTCCGAGCAGCGGTCAGGTCTCGATCGGTACTGATCCAATCGATCTGCGGCTGACCGAAATCGGCTATGTCCCACAGACCGACGTGCTCCACGACAGGCTGACGGTTCGCGAGACGCTGATGTACACGGCGAGGCTGCGGCTGCCCTCCGACACGAGCCGAGCCGAGCGTACGGTGGCGGTAGGTGAGGTGCTCGAGGAGCTGCGCCTTGGAGCGCATGGGGATACTCCCGTGAACCGTCTCTCCGGTGGGCAGCGCAAGCGGCTCAGCTGCGGGGTCGAGCTGATCGGAAAACCGTCGATGCTGCTTCTCGACGAGCCAACGAGCGGTCTCGACCCCCCGTTGGAGCGGCGGCTGATGCTGACCCTGCGCCAGCTCTCTGATAGCGGACGTGGGGTGGTCGTGGTCACCCATGCGACGAGCAGCCTCGCCCTTTGCGACACGGTGGCCGTGATGGGGGAAGGGGGCCACCTGCTCTTCACCGGATCTCCGCGGGAATGCCTGGAACGCTTCAACGTCGGCGCCTATGACGAAATCTACGGCGCTGCCGAGCTGGTGGAGCCGGCTCCTGCGGTCGAGAGCCCGGCGGTCTCCATTCGGTCGGGACGGGTCGGGGGGCCACTTTTGTCCGGGCGCTCGCTGGTTCGCCAAACCAGCACCTTGATCAGTCGGTATGCCCATACCTTGAGACGTGACCGCCGCACCGTTACTGCCTTGCTCGGGCAGGCGCCGCTGATCGGGTTGCTGATCGCGATGCTTTATCCAGCCGACGTCCTCGCGCTCCCGGATCACGAGCCGACCCGGAGCGCTCAGTTCATGTTCCTCATGGTTACCGCCGCCCTCTGGCTTGGGCTGATTGACTCCTGCCGCGAGATCGTCAAGGAACGCGCGATCATCCTCCGCGAGCTCGCCGTGGGCGTTCGTCTCGACGCTCAAGTCATCGCCAAGGCGGTGATCTTGTTTGCGATCGCCATCGTCCAGTGCCTCCTGCTACTTGCTGCCGTTGCCGTTCTGCGTCCCTTCCATGCTTCGCTTACCTCCTATGGCGAGGTCCTCGGTCTCCTGATCCTTACCTGCTGGTCGATGGTCGGTCTGGGTCTGCTGATCTCAACCGTCGCCCGCAGCGTCGACCAGGCAACGAGCGTGATCCCGCTGCTGCTGATCCCACAGCTCCTGTTCGGAGGTGCGTTGGTGGCGCTCGAGCGCATGGGCATTGGGATTAAGGTGGTCGCTGACCTCACCGTCAGCCGCTGGGCTTTCGCCGGCGCCGGCAGTGCAATCGAGATGAACCATCGCCTGGCCGAGGAACCGAAGGCATCCGCGCTCAGCGGTTATGGGACTCAGTTTTTCGCCATCGACCCAGTGGTTGCGGCGATTGTGCTGCTCGGTTTCACCGCTGCCGCCCTCCTGGGCACCGCGCTCCTGCTTTCCCGGCGCAGCCACGACGTATAGCTGCTGGCGGCGGACCGCGACTTCCCAAAGCCGATGCAAGACGTCCTCAGCCGCCTGCCCACGGCGCCTGGCATCTGCTCAGGAGCCGGCTTCTTCGGCCTGGTCTACGAGGCCGTCGAAGTGGAGGCCGCTCGAGCCTTCGCCGCGGCCCGTCTGGCGGCTGACGCCGAGCCAGAGGACGACGCGGCCGTCGGTCCAGCGGGTGCGCTGGTATGCCTGGAACACCCGGGTGCCGGCGCGCGAGACCTCCTCCTCGTGGATGAAGTACGGCTTGGCCGGGGTGCTTTCCAGGCCCTCGCGCAGGAGCACCGTGCGCGGCTCGACCTTCGCCGGCGGGTTGGGATCCCCCGGGAGGACCCGCGGCAGCGCCGCCCGTTGGATCTGCACTTCGCGGTTGCTTCCTTCCACGTGCACGGGCACGAACGGGATCCAGTTCTCCGGCACGGTGCTCATCACCTGGTAGCGAACCGGCGCCGTCGGTTTGCCCGCTTCCCCTTTGCCCGCCGGCAACTGCGCTTCGTAGAACTCGCGAAGCCGGCGCGCCGTCTCGATCCCGGGCGCCGATCCTCCGCTCGCGAGCGGCACCGTCGTCTCGATCCCCCAGACCATGTTCGCCACCTCGTCGCGGATCAGCATCAAGTCCTCCGTCGGCGGTCCCTGCTCGACCTTCGGCGCCGTCGGCAGGAGCAGCAGCGAGGTGTCAGCGGCGGCGCCTTCGCCCTCGACGTCGATCGTGAACATGCTCCAGCGCTGCCAGTCGTCATCGGGGCCGGCGCCGGCGGCCTCGATCCAGAAGCGCTCGCCGAAGACGTTCGTGACCGCGACGCCACGCACGTCGGCGAGGGTGCCGGCAGGCAGCGTATAGGGGATCACGAACCAGTCGTTGCCGTAGACCAGCGCGAACTCGAGGAACAGCAGCTTCGCCAGGTCGGTGGTGCTGGCGTCGATGTCGCCGTAGTTCGTCTTGCGCTCCTCGAACGCCCACCAGCGCGTGTTCGGCATGCCCGTGAACGAGACCGGCACCGGGATCGTCACCTGCCTCACCGGTTCGGGCGGGACGTCGGCGCCGGGGACGCCGCCGAGCGGTTCGGCGGCGGGATCGATGTCGAGGCTGTACCAGTCGAGCCGGCCCTGGCTGTATTCGTCGGCGACGTACACCTTCTCGGCTCCGCCGCCTTTGGGCGTGGAGGCGGCGAACCGGTAATCGAGCTGGGGCGGCGTCCAGGCGTCGTCCCCGGTGTGCGGCGGCTGCAGGATCAGGCGCTCGAACCAGGCGAGGAATTTTTCCGCGGCTTCGTCGAAGGCGGCATGGGCCGATTCCGGGATGCCGCTGACGCCGTCGTAGGCGTGGTTGCCGGGGCTCGCCACGAGGTGTTCGTAGAGCAGGCCGCCGTCCATCTCGCGGCCGGCGACGGCGGCGAAGAGCTCCCAGGCCTCGGGGCTGGAGACGATCTGGGCGTCGGCGGTCGAGCTCGGGTCCGGCGCTTCGATCGGGTAGGCGTCGAGGAAGGCCTGCCGGTGATCGCCGATCCCTTCGACCAGCGCCAGCCACTCGCGCCCCATCGCCAGCCGCAGGTCGAGCGCGGCGATGCGGTGGCTGATCCGCAGCGGCAGGTGGCGCCGCTCCACCTTCGCCTCGAGCGGCACCTGCTCGTCGAAGCCTTCCGTCGCGCCGGCGCCGGGGCGGTACCTGGTCAGGTGGCTGGTGTCGACCTGCAGCTTCGCGAACACCGGCGAGCCGGCGTCGCTGCCGCGGAACTCGCCCATCTGCCACTGCTTCGTCAGCATCCAGAGCGCGTCGCGCACCTCGGCCCGCAGGGCGCGTTCGAAGCTCTGGGTGCGGGGCCGGCCTTCGACCCGGTTCCAGGTCGTAATCGAGGGGAAGAGGCGTTCCTCGATCGCGGCGCGGATATCGGGGACTCGGATCGAGCTAGGCATCGCCTTTCACCTCCACGTGGTCGAGGACGTTGCTGCTTACGGCGAGCATGGTCGCGATCGAGATCCCGCGCAGCGTCACCGCCATGATCGTCGCCGGCAGGAAGCGGGAGTAGGCGCTGGGGTCGATCATCGCCGGCTCGATCGCCCGTTTCTTCGCCAGGTCGAGGGTCTCGTTGAGGGCGCCGACGACGTCTTCCCACTGCCAGCTGCCGTTGCTCGTGGCCGGGGTGACGAGCAGAATCGACTGCGGCGCCTCGTTGTCGGGCCGGTCGAAGTTGAAGGTGACGCCGGTGTCCCTGCTGGTGTCGGGGATCACCTCGGTCCACTCGTCGAGGAGCAGCCCGCACTGGCGCGCAGAGGGGTCGAACGCGGCCGCGTAGTGGGCGGTGTAGAGGAGCCGGTCGCCGTCGATCTTCTCCGCGGCGGGAAACTCGAGCGCAAGCCAGGATGCGCCGGCTTCGAACGGAAGCTGAGCGGGGACGAGCCGCGGCGCGGAGCGTTCGAAGGTGCCGGCCAGCAGCGAACAGGTCTGCCAGGCCGCAAGCGCCGGCCGCACCTGGGCGGCGCCGAGCAGCCACTCCTCGACCGGGCGCGCGATCCCGACGCTGCCGGTGAGATGGGAGAGCAGGGCGCCGCTTTCGCCCGCGGCGAGGGCGTCGGCGAGCCCGGTGCCCTGTTCGGGCGAGAACTGGAATTCGGGCACGAGCGTGAACGACTCCCCGAACAGCGCCTTCGCGGTGGCTTGGAGCGCCTCCACCTGGGCCGGCGGGGTCGTCGCCGCGGCGTGGGCGTCGAGTTGCGCCTGCACTTCTTTGCGCCGCGTCAGCAGGGAGTCGCGCAGGCCGCTGAGCGTCCTCGCCAGGTCCTCGGCGAAGGTCACGGCGCCGTCGGCGACCGGTTCGGGGTCGAAGGGCGCGAGGTCGAGGGCGTCGATCGGCAGGAGCGCCCGGACCGCGCTCAGGGCGGCCGCGAACGAGGCGTGGTCGGCGCTGGCCACGGCGTCGAATTCGTCTCGCTTCGCCTGCAGCGCGGCGCGCTTGGCGTTGAGCGCCGTCCGCAGGGCCGCCGGTTCGCTGGGCGGCGGTTCGAGGATGGCGACGACGAGGACCTCGGCCGCCTGCAGCAGTTCGAACCGCTCGGCGTCCGGCGTGGCGGACGGCAAGGCGTCGTAGGCGGTGATCTTCTGGTCGAATTCTTCGAGTCGCGTATCCCAGGCTTTGCGGCGTTTGCGCACGAGTTCGAGCAGGTCGTGCATCGCCTGCCGGCGCCAGTCGTAAGCGAACCCCCAGCCCGACTGCGGGACGCCGAACCGGGCCGCCCGCTCGAGCAGGGCGACCGCTTCTTCGAGCCGCCCGTCGACCCCGGCGAGGATCGTGGCCCGGTTGGCGATCGGGTCGGCGACCAGGGGTTGCAGCGCTGCGACGTAGGCTTCGACATCGGCGAGGAGCGCATCGAGGGTTTCCTTCGGGCCGGTGAGGCGGGCGGGATCGACGAACACCGCTGCGTCCTGGGCGGGGCGGGCCTCGTTGCTGAGGTAGGAGTCGGTGGCGCGGAGCGGCCGCGAGTCCTGCACGAGCGTGCGCAGGGACCGCCCCAAGGCCGAGAGCTCGAAGACGCTGAAAGGCGTCCCGGCCGGCGCTTTGCGGTAGTGGATGAAGAGCTCGGCGTCGGCGCGCGGCGGGCTCGCGCCGGCGCGCACGACGCGGAGGATCCGGTCGTCGAGCTCGGTCATCGCCTGCACGTCGTCCGGCCTGATCAGCTCGAGGACGTCGAGCGGCCGCAGGTCGAGGTCGGCGAGGGTGACGTGGGCGTGGCGGGGGCTGCCGCTGACCGGGTCGGCCCAGCTCACCCTGCAGCCGACGTCGGCCAGCGGCGGCAGGACGCCCGCGAGCCAGTCGTCGATCGCGGGCTCGGCGCCGGCGCGCGGCGTCGCGTGCGGCGGCGCGGCGAGGCCGGGGCGGAGGTGGAGGGCGACCCGGTGCGTCAGCCCGATCCCCGGCGCCGGCGTCTGCACGACCTCGGGCTCCGGCGGGAAGGTCGCGCTCCCGTAGGCGTCGAGGGTCGCGGCGGCGCGGTCGAAGTTTCCCTGCACGGCCTGATGGACGCCCTCCGCCAGGGCGACGTCGGCAACGGCGTCGTCGATGTCGCGGATCGCTTCCACCTGCTGGTCGATCGCTTGCGCCTCGTTGCTCGTGGCCGCGGGCAGTTCCGACAGTTCGAAGGGGTAATGCGCGTCGCCCGTCGTCCTGACGTGGTCGAGCAGTTTGCGCCCGTCGAGGACGTTGCGCGCCTCGATCGCCTCGATCGGCACGTCGGGTTCGGTCTGGGTCGGCGCCAGCGCATCGGCGACAAGCGGGAACGCCTTCCGCAGCGGGTAGATGAACTTGTCGACCTCGGCGAGGTCGTAGGCGTCGTGAAGCCCGCGCTCGAAGTAGTAACCGAGCAGGGCGCCGAGGCTCTGGCCGTTGCGGATGCCCTCCAGCAGCGAGAGGGCGAGGCGGACGCGGTCGGAGGAGAGGTTGACCGAGAGCGCGTCCGGCGCTTCCGGCGAGGCGTTCGCGAGGTAGCCGCTGCGCAGCACGGCGGCGGTCCTGGCGTGGGTCAGCGAGGGGGCGTGGATGTAGCCGCCGTTCGTCGGGTCGAGCCGCAGCGGCCCGGCTCCGGCGAAGGTCTGTTCGAGGTCCGGCGGCAGTTCCACCGGCTCGAGCGAGGCGGCCGACGGGCGCAGGTCCTCGACCCAGGCGTAGGCGCCGAGGTAGAGGCCGCCGCCGGCTTCGGTTTGCCCGGAGGCCGGGTCGGCCGCGGCGGCGCGCAGCTCCCCGAGCCGGTGGCTGACCAGGGCCAGGAGCCAGGCGTCGAAGCGGTAGCCGAGGATGTCGACGTGCTCGGCGAAGAGCCGTTCGAGCTCCGCCGTCGGCGTTTTTTCGAGAATCCGGAGCGCCGCGATCTGGTCGGCCAGGCCTTCCGCCTCGACCAGCTCGCCGAGGTGCGCCGAGATGTAGTCGCTGACCAGCAACTGCGGGCTCGCGGTGATCCGCGGCTCGACCTTGTAGAGCGCCGCGTAGCGGCTCTCGCTCGCCGTCGCTTCCGGGTCGACATGGATGAAGGTCGGCTCCGGCTTCATCGCCAGCAGCTCCTCGGCGGTGAGGAACCCGGCCGCCTTGTGCAGTTCGTAGCTGGTGTCGTAGTAGCCGAGCTGCAGGGCGTGGCGGAGGTAGAGGTAGAGCAGCGCCCGCGGCGAGGCGTCGCCGCTGAAGCCTTCCTCGGCGACGAGGGCGTCAAGCGAGGTGCTCGCCGCGTCGATCAGCCAGCGGATGTAGTTGCGGTGGTCGTCGGTGTAGTCGCGCACCGGTTCGGTCTCCGAGGGCGGCCGGTCGTCGATCAGCACTTCGATCAGGCCGGAGTCGTCCATGAAGACGTGCTGGAGGATCTCGGGCATCGGCACCTGGGAGCCGAGCCGGGTGAGGAGAGCCGAGGCCTCGGCCTGGAGCCCGGCCTGCTCCCAGGCGCTCCAGAATTCCGCCCCCAGCCCCCAGAGGTTGATCACGTTGTAGAGCTCGGTGAGGCTCTCCGAGTAGCGCCAGTGGAACTCGACCGAGTCGGGATGGAGCCCGACGATGTCGAGCAGGGTCTGGTGCGGGTCGCCTTCCCTGCCGACGTGGGCGGCACCGGCGCTCATCGCCGTCCAGTCGGCGTCGATCGCGCGCAGCAGCGCCAGCACCCGGGCGAGGAAGGCGCGGCTCGGCGCCTGCTCACCTAGCCCTGCGGTGACGATCGGCTCCCGCTTCGGGTCGAGCCAGCCGATCCGCGAGAAGGCGGTCGTCGGCAGGACCCCGTAGGCCTGACCGCCGATCTGGACGGCCGGCACCGGGCCCCGCCCGCTCACCCAGCCGGTGAAGAAAGCGCGGGTCTCCGCCACCGTCTCGTCGCCGAAGACGGGCGTCAGCATCTTGTCCATCCAGTAGCCGAGCGTCGCCGGCCAGAGGGCGCGCTGCATCGCCCGCGCCCGCTGCTGGTCGAGACCGCCGGCGCCGTGGATGCCGGTGAGCTGCGCCGGGTCGATCCCGAGCGCCTCGGCCAGCCACTGGCCGTCGCGTTTTTCGTCGGGATCGTCGGTAGGCGAGAAGAGCGGTGCCCCTTTGCGGTCGTCGAAGCTCTGGTCGGCGTCGTCGAGGCGGGTGTAGCCGCTGCCCTTGCCGGTGGTGTTGTGGGTGGGCGTCCCCTGCGGGATCAGCGAGAAGCCGCTGCGCCCGACCCGGTGGTGGTGCAGGAGCTCCTCCAGCGCCGCCTTGCCCTCCTGGTCGTCGAGGCCGAGCCGGACGCCGACCACGAGGAGCCGGTCGAAACCCTCGCGAGCGGAGGTGGCGTCGAGATCGACGGCGAGGCCCATGCCCGCTTCCACGGCGCTCTCGAAGTCGACCAGCCAGCTCAGCTCTTCGGGGACGACGAGCTCGTCGCCTTCGGGGTGGATCGAGTCTTTCGGGTCGGCGGAGGGGTCGGGTCCCACGTAGAGCGGCGCCGTGACCGGGTTCTCGCTGATCGCCTCCAGCACCTGTTCGCCGCCGCGGTAGCCGATCACCACGAAGCGCTCGGGCAGGTTCTTGACCTGCGGCGCCTGCGTCCAGGAGGATTCCTTGGTGGGCGGGTCCGGCCCGAAGACGACGAAGGCGGTGGAGAGGGCGACTTCCTGCTTCCTCGCCGGCGCCGGCGGGACGTCTTCGTTGTTGAAGGGCACGTAGTCGCGGCGCAGTTCGTCTGCCCGCGCGCCGCCGACGGCGGTGGCGAGGTCGGCCGCCGCGGTTTTCAGCGCCGCTTCGTCGGTGGCGAGCCAGGCGGCCTGCCAGTAGGCGGCGATCGCTTCGGCCTCTTTCGCCGCCGGCGGCGCCTGGGTGGGGATGACGAGGATCTCGTCCTGCGGCTGCGCCTTGGTCGGCCGTTCGGCGAGGTTCGTCGGCTGGTATTCGTCGACGATGAAGCCGGCGCGGCCGGAGCCGTGGGCGCCGACGAGATCGCGCCAGGCGGCCCGTTCGTCGCCTTCGACGCCGCCGGCGCGCCAGATCCCCATCCAGTACCGCTTCGCGTTTTCGAGCTCGGTGGTCGAGAGCGTCGGCTCGAAGGTGTCGATCGAGCACTCGTCGGGATAGATCCGGACCCAGAGCTGGGGGTGGGGCGCTTCCCCGCCGTGGGTCACGATGCGACGCGGTCCCCCTTCGCCGCCCACCGTGGCGAAGCGGGTCTCGATCCGCAGCGGCAGCAGCGCCAGCGGCGAGCGGTCGGGGAACTTCCCAAGCGCCCGGCGGGGATCGTCGAGCCCAGGGCGGATGGCGCCGGGCTCGTTCACGAGCGCCTCCGCAGCATCTCATCGGCGTGGATCGCCACCATCACCGGTGGCCGGAAGAGCAGGTAGGCCCAGCGCGCCGAGCTGGCCGCCGCGCCGAGCGCCGCCTCGTCGTCGGTGTGCTGGGGGCCCTTGCCTTCCGGGTCGCCTGCGGCAACCGCCGCCAGCGGGAAGGAGGCGAGGCTGCCGGCGGGGAGGAATTCGCCGCCACCTGACATCGCGTCGTCCCAGGTCAGCTCGTCGAGCACCTCCGGCGCCGCGTCCCGTTCCAGCTCGAGGCCGAAGCGCGGCTCCCCCGGCCGCTCTTTGATCACGAAGAACCAGCCGGGGTCGGTGTCGGGCGGGCGTCCCGTCCCGCCCATCGCTTCTTTGATCGTCAGGTCGAAGCCGAAGAAGTAGATGTCGGGATCGGCCTTTGCCTCGTACAACGGCGGGCGGAGCTTTGCCGGCGATGGTTTTTCTTCTTCGCTCGCTTCGATCGGGACGAGCTTGCGCGGTTTCGCCAGGTCGGGGGTGGTGCCGTCTTTCTCGAGCTCCCATTCGGCCCGCTGGGCGTAGATCACCGCGGTCGGGTACTTCTTCAGCAGCTCGCCGCGGACCACCAGCACCGCCTGCTCGCGGTCTTCGCCCTGTTCGACGGTCGTCTCGCGGTTGTTGTGGCTGCCGAGCGCGCTCGCCGGTGGCCAGCGGTGCAGCTCCGGGATGTCGTAGAGCGCTTCGCGCAGCGCGTCTTCGCTCAGGCCCTCGACGTTGATGACGCTGCGCACGTCCCAGAACTGGCGGAAGTAGGAGCCGCGCTGGTCGGTCGGGAACTCGCGCCAGAGCAGCTTGCGGGCGAGCTCGTGGTTGAGCCCGACCATGTAGGCCTCGATGAAGCGCTGGTTGGTCTCGACCAGGGTGATGCTGTTGGGCTCGATCAGGTTGATGTTGGGCAGGAAGAGCTCGATCGAGCGGGTCTTCAGCGGTTCGTACATCGGCAGGTCGATCCGCGGGTAGGCCATCACCTCGCCGAAGTCTTCGACCAGCGGTTCGGCGATCCAGGCCGGCAGATCGATCAGCGCCTGGGCGCGCTGCCGCAGCGTCGCCCGCGGGTCGAGCGCGGCGACGACGGTTTCGTTGACGCCCACCAGGTCGAGCGGTCGCGGCTCGGGCTGGCGGCCGACCTCGCGGCTGGCGGCGATCAGCGTGAAGGAGTCCCCTAGGGCTTCCTTCAGCCGAATGGCGGTGGCGCTGTCGCTGCCACCGGTCGGCGTGCCGGTGCCGGCGCCGGGCTCGCTCAGCTGGAAGCCGGGGTTGTCGGGCAGCGCTTCGACCGCGGCCGGCGTCTGGTCCCCTTCGCCGATGCCGGCGGCCGGCGCCTCCTCGGCCTGCCAGCGCCGCAGCAGCAGGGCGAGGCCGGCGCAGAGGAGGAAGACGACGATCCCGACTACGAGCGAGAGGACCAGCGCCAGCACGATCAGCAGGACGAGCGCCTGCACGATCAGCAGCCACGGCAGCCACGGGTAGCGCGCCAGCAGGGTTGCGATGCCGCTGGGCACGTCCTTGGGCTGGGCCACGCCGGCGACTTCATCGACGGTGAGGACGCCGCCGGGGACCGTCTTCGGCGGCGCCGCGGTGACTTCGCCCGCGTTGACCCGCTCCAGCAGGTTGCCGGGCGTCGCCGCTGCCGTGAACGGCAGGCGGCGGATCAGCCGGCCCTGGGGGCGGACGACCCGCCGGAAGGCGGGCGAGGTCAGCACCGGCGGCACCCGGCTCTGCTTGCGCAGGTGTTCGACCGTGGTCGGGCTGCCGAGGATCTTCGCCTGCACCGGTGCGCTCAGCGTCAGCGTCCGCTCGGGCCGGGCCGTGGCCAGCGGCGCCAGGTGGAAGTCGTACCAGCGGCTCGAGACCGCGGTTGCGAGGTGGAAGCGGCGGATCAGGGCGTTCGCTTCCAGAACGTCGCCGATCTGCTGCCAGGCGTAGTTCATGTACTGCTCGGCGTTGGACTCGACCACGTCGGCGCCGAAGCCCGCGGGCACGCGGAAGCGTGGGTCGAGGTTGAGGCGCTGGGGCCATCCCTGCGGGTTCGGGACCGGGGTGCCGTCACGCTCGCTGAGCAGGCGCTGCGTCAGCGAGTGCCACTTGCCGTAGAGCGGCGCGGTGATCAGCGGGTCGGGGTTTTCCTCCACTTCGGGCCCCAGGCCGGTTTTGGCGTTCGCTTCCTCGGCTTCCTGGGTGGCGTAGTCGTCGGGGAGGTTGACGAACGCCGCAAGACCGCTCTGGAAGACGTGCGGGAAGGGCTGGTCCCAGTCCTCGAAGCGCTGCCGTTCTTCCAGCTGTTCTTCGTCGAGGTCCTCTTTCGGGACCTGGAGGGCGCCGCCGAGGCGGAGCACCCCTTCGAGGTTGAGGATGCCGGGCACGTTCGAGCCCGGTTCCCGTACGTCCATGTCGCGGACGCCGACCCGCGGGTCGACCGGTTTCGGTTGCAGCAGTCGCACCAGGTAGAGGAAGTCGCCGTGGTCGCCGGTGCGGAAGTACCAGCGGAAGTAATACGGGTACTCGCTCCCCTGCTGGCGCGGTTTCGGCGCCCCGGAGGGGTAATCGGCCCAGGCCGAGGCGGTGGCGAAGGGGGCGTCGGCGGGGTCTTTCCCGATCCCGGCGAGCCGGCCCGTCTCGAAGGTCGGGACGAGGAAGGCGTGGTAGGCGGTTTCGTCGGCGAGCCGGCGCGGGCAGAGCAGGCGCGCGTAGCCGGCGTCGGGGTTCTGGGCGAGGATCGTCTCGGCTCGTTCGGCGACGGTGGCGGGGTCGGTGGTGACGACTTCCCCCGCCGACCCCGCGACCGACTGGTTGAGGTGGACGTGCGCCCAGGCCCAGAGGTCGTCGGCCGGCGGGAAGAGGCTCTGGTCGGCGACGGTGATGTAGGGGAGGGGCCGGCCGGTGGCGTCCTTGCCGTCTTCGAACTCGCCTTCCGCCAGCACGACGAGGGTCAGCCACGGACGCAGCTTCAGGTGGCTGCCGTCGGGCGCGGCCGGGGTGTAGCGCCAGAGGAAATCCTCGTCGTAGAAGTCGACCGCCGGCAGGTAGTTGGACTCGAAGTTGGTGATCCAGTTGCGCGGCTCCGTCCGCAGGATCGCCCGCCCGTCGATCCCGACCAGGTCGCCCGGCCCGTAGAGGGCGATGTCCTGTTCGATTTTTTTGCTCAGCGCTTCGCCGCCGGCGACCGGCGTGCCGCTGAGCTCGAGTTCGACGTGGGTGCTCACGCGGGGCCCCGCCGAGGGGTCTTTGTCCGCCGCGGTGATCGTGTTGGCGATCCCGCGCCGGTACCAGGGCAGGAAGGAGTAGGTCGGCAGCTGGCTCACGCGGCCACCTCGAAGCTCGGCAGCACCTGCAGGGTCCCGGCCAGGGTGGGTTCGGCGGCGACGGCGGCGGCCATGTAGTCGCCGGCGGCGGCCTTGCTGGTGAACGCGGCAGCTTCCGGGTGTACGAGCGTGTTGTCAGCGGTGCTGACGACGGCGAACGTCTCCGCCCCGACCGTGACCGCTTCGGCGTAGGGCTTGGTCAGCTTCGCCTGCGCGCGCGAGAGGTCGCTGAAGGCGACGCTGGCGCCGCCGAGCCAGTGCTGGAAGAGCGCCCCCGGGTAGAGCTGGAAGCGGAACCGTTCGGGGGGGTGGAGCGTGGTATCGACGAGGTGGAGGTCGTAGCGGACGGTGCGCGTGAGGGCCGCGCCCGAGTCGGCGCCTTTGCCGTCGGGGGCGAGTTCGACCCCGCTGTCGAACGGCGAGTAGGCGGGCGCGGAGAGCTTGCCGGCGTCGTCGAGGTCGCGGAACTGCGCCGGCGCGAAAGGTTCCTGCAGGTTCTGCGTCTTGGTCAGGCCGCTGGAGGCGACGGCCAGCGAGAACTGGTTGGCGTCGCTCGGCTTCTGGCTGCCGACCTTGTCGAGATGGAGGTCGAGCGGGATCGCGCGCTGGCTGACCTGCAGCGAGCCGACCGGGTGCAGCACCAGGTCGGCTTCGCTTTCTTCGAGCTGGCGCAGGGAGACGAGCAGGTTGGACCCGCTCGGGAGCTCGGCCTTCCAGTTGCTGCGTTTGCCGAGCTCTTCGTCGAGGACCGGCATCACCGCGACCGGCGGCAGGGTGGTATCGCGCGCGTCGCCCCAGGTGAAGTCGACGTTGACGTCGATCGAGAAGAAGAGGATGGAGATCGAGGCGGTGCCGTGGGCGTGCCAGGGCGTCGGCCCTTCGAGGGTGAGGGCGATGCCGAGCCCGAAGACGCCGGCGCCGAAGACCTTGACGCTGAACGAGGTCGAGATTTCGACGATGAAGTGGAACGGGGAGAACTGGATCAGCGCGTCGAGGCCGGCCTGCCCTTCGGCCGAGAGCGCCGAGAAGCCGAAGAACATTTCCGCGTGGGCGCCGAACTGCACCGTGTTCGTCGTCACCGCGAAGTAGGCGTCGCAGCGGATCCGCGCGTAGGACTCGTTGAGCACGTTCAGCTGGATCCGCTGTGGCGTGGGGAATGGCAGCGGCGGCGGGTTGAACTGCGGGTGGAAGCCGCCGACGGAGAGGACGAAGTTGGCGTCCTGCCCGTAGGCGAAGAGCAGGCCCATCTCGCCCTGGATCGTGATGAAGAGGAGGTGCGAGTCGTAGAGGGAGGCGAAGAAGTAAAGCCGCTGCTTGCTGAACTCCAGGGCGCCGGCGAAGTTGACCTGGAGCCGCAGGATGTCGGCTTCTTCCGTCGGCAGGGCGAGCTTCAGCACCCCGAGCAGGGCGATGTCCCCCGGCGGGACGACGATGATCACGCCGAGCGAGAGGCTGACCAGCGTCGGCTCGCCCCAGCCGAGCTTGGCCATCGGCCCGATCAGGAACGTCCCCTCGTTCGGCGGGAAGATCGCCCGCAGGTCGCTGATGATCCGCGGCGCGTTGGCGACGACGTCGTGCGGGAACATGATGCTGTCGACGGAGCCGGTGCGCACCCCCTGCATCAGCGGTTCGAACAGCATCATCCGGTTGACGCCGAGCAGGCCGCCGACGCCGTTGAGGGTGAAGCCGAAGCCGAGCTGGATGCCGGCGCCGAATTCGGCGGTGATGATGATCAGCAGCGAGAAGCCCTGGCTGCCGTCGGGCATCCGGGTGGTGATCAGCCCGATCGCCTTGACGGTGACGATTTCCGCCAGCGACAGTTCGAGCACGCCGGCGTATTCGCCGCGATCGGGATCGAAGAAGAGGTAGCCCCCGCCGACGACGACGCCGGCGTCGATCGAGAGGCCCGCCCCTTTCGGCGGCTTGAAGCGGAAGCCGAGGTCGAGGGGGCCGAGGTTCCCGTGGTGGTCCGGCGGGAAGCTGAGGTCGGCCTCGAGCCCGATCTGCTCGACGACCGCCTGCAGGGGGCCGAGCGCCGCTTTCAGGTTCGCGCTCAGCGCGATCGGCAGTTCCTGTCCTTTGAGGCCGAGGGAGAGGGTGATCGCGTCGATGTCGACCGGCCCGAGCGAGATGTGCGTGGGCAGCTGGATCTCGACCGTGCTGCTGCCGGTGAAGAAGACGCCGCCGCCGGACGTCCAGCCGAAGCCGACGTCGAAGTCCGATTCGACCCGGAAGCCTTCGAGCAGCTTTTTGAGGAAGCCGTCGGCTTCCTCCATGGTGAGGACGAGTTTGCCGCCTTTGATCTGCCCTTCGAGGCCGAAATCGGCGCTCGCCTGGTTCGAGGTCGAGTCCCACTGCAGGTCGACGACGAGCCCGGCGCCGATCTGGGCCGCATCGAGCCGGCTGCCGCCGGGGATCGCGAGCAGGCTGATGCTCGGCGCCGGCGCCTTCGGCAGCCGTTGCACCCCGACCGAGGCGCGGCCCTGCACCGATCCGCTCGGCGGGACGACGTTGAACTGCGCCGGCGGCTGGATCGTGATCCCGGCGTCCGCCGCCAGTTCGGCTTTGAGGGCGATCGCGAGCCGCCACTCGGGGACGATCAGCGGGAAGCTGAATTCTTCGCCGACCGGCAGCGAGAGCGCGAGCTCGGCCTCGAGCCCCGGCGGCGAGAGGTCGGTGCGCGGGAAGAGCCGCAGGAGCAGGATCCGCATGGTCGGCGGCGTGGCTTCCGCGTCGTAGGCGACCGGCACCGAGAGGCTGGCGAGGAGTTCACTCAGCCGCTCGAGGAAGACCAGCCCGTCGAAGCTGGGTTCGCCCCAGCCGTAGAGCGCTTTGAGCTGGCCGTCGGGGGAGCTGAGGAGGTCGCCGATCCGCTCCAGTTTCAGCGTCTTTTTCGTGTGCGGCAGCTGCGTCGGATCGGTCGGCGAGCCAGGTTCGTGGATAATGTCGACGATCCCGAGCAGCGCCAGGACCTGGAGCAGGACCGGGTGGTAGTCCTGCAGGTAGCCGGAGATCGAGAAGTCGAGGAGGCGGACGGCGAGGTCCGCGGCAAAGGCTTCGACAGCGGCCGGTTCCATGCCCGGCAGCGAGCCGGCGAGGCTGTTGAGCTCGGTGGCGATCGTCTCGAGCGCCGGCACGACCGCGGCGACGACGCCGACCACCTGGGTCGAGACCGCGACGATGCGCTCGACGTCTTCGGCTTCGATCGCGCTGACGAGCTGTTCGACCAACGGCTCCAACTGGCCGATCGCCGTCCCGGTCTGCTCGAGTGCGCTGACGAAGGAGCCCTGGGTTTCCAGCGCCGGCGGGAATTCGAGCCCGAGCTCGACGAAGAGGTCGACGATCTCGCCGGCGCTGAGCCGGGACTGGAGCGGCTCCAGCAGTTTGGCCAGCTCGAGGGCGATCCGATCGAGCGTGCCCCCGGTCATCGCTATGCCAGGCTCGCGAGGGCGTGGAGGAGGGCGAACAGCAGCAGGGCGATCGCCCCGATCGCCGCCAGCGTGGCAACGCTGACGAGGCTGAGGAAAGTCGCAGCTCGCAGCTCGGCCGGCCGCACCCGCTTGGTCAGCGCCTCGACGCTCCAGACGATCGCGATCCAGGGCTCGACGATCCCGTGCCGGACCGCCCGCCGGGCCCGCTCGTGGCGGTGGAGCCATTCGGCGACCTGGGGGCTGAAGCTGTAGTAGCCGCGTTCGACCCCGTACATGAAGCGACGGCCGAACTCGGTCGTCTTCAGCTCGTCGTCGCGGATGTCGCAGAGGTAGCGGACCTTCGGGTGGTACGGCGAGCCGTAGGCGGCGGTTGCGATGAAGCAGCAGCTCGGCGACTTGCCGGGGGGCGACGGGGGCGGGGGTGGGGGGGAGGGCGGCGGCACCGGGGCGCGCCAGGCGGCGGCATAGGCGATGAAGGCCGCCAGGCCGACCGCGACCTCGCGCTCGACCTTCGGGTAGACCGTCTTCGCGTCCGGCTGGAACCCTTCGTCGGTGGGGCGGCCGCACTCGAAGGTGTAGGCGAAGATCGGGTCAAGTGCCTTGGCCCGCACGGGGGTTCCCGGCTGCGCCGCGATCTGGAGGCTGAAGGCGAATTCTTCCGAGGCGCCGGTGGTGAATTCCAAAAACTTTCCGCCGAACAGGTCGATCGCCGGCACGGTGTCGTAGTTGGACTCTTCTCGAGCGGTCTTTGCGATCTTGTCCTTGAGCGCGTCATTGGCGCTGAAGCCGGTGCTGTCGGCGATCTTCTTCGCCATCGATTCCCCGAGGGTTTTGTGAGCGTTTTCGCTGCCGGGCGGCATCCACTCTTTGTACGCCGTGCCCGGCCCGTCCCTCTCGACCGTGTGACCGCGGTCGAAATCGGGGTTGAGGAAGGTCTGTTCGGGGTCGACTTCCTGGTTCTGCTCCAGCCCCCAGGGAATGAGGATTTTGCCGGCGGCCGAGTGGACGTCCATGAAGAAGTTGACGTTTTTCGACTTGAGGAGCTCTTCGATGTTCCTCACCTCGGGCTCGGGTTCGCGCGTGCCGGAGGAGGGAGCGGGGCCGTGGTAGTCCTGCCTCGGCGAGCACGGCTTGTCGCTGACCCCGAGCTGGTGGTGCTTTTCCATTTCTTCGACCGCGTTCTTCCCGTAGTAGCGGTTGAAGTCCCAGGCGATCTCGAAGTTCCGGTTGAGGTCGACGCCGGCCGGGTCGTCCGAGGCCATGATGTTGGGCTTCGGCAGAGGCGGGCAGGTGACGCCGCTGGGGGCGGGGCGGCGGTTCTTGCGCCAGCCGCGCCTGCTCTTTTTCGACATCGTGTAGGCGCGCCCGTCCGGGTTTACGAGCGGCACGATGTACAGCTCGGTCCGCTCGATCATCAGCTTCACATCGGGTTCCGGGATCCGGACCTCCGCATACGGGATCGACGGCGTTCTGCGCTTGTCGAGGAACCTTGCGTAGACCATCGGCTTCGAGGTCCGGTAGGCCTCGAGCAGTTTCTCGACGAAGGTGACGATCGCGTCCGGCGGCACCCACTCGCGGGCGTGGATGCCGCCGATGATCAGGATCCGCGGCCGTCCTTCCCCGCTGCCGGTGCCGAGCTTGAGGCAGGAGATGACGCGGCCCGGTTCGGCGCTCGTGCCCCCTTCGTAGGTGCGGTGAGGAAGGTCGAAGCGGGTGCAGTAGCCGGCGTATTGATTGCTGGCCGGCGGGGCGAGGGCGCGGATGCGCTTCTCGAGGGCGTCTGGCGAGGAGGGATAGGGCATCGAGCTTCAGGCGATCGGGGGTTCCGGTTCGTCGATCATCGCCAGCAGTTCTTCAAACCCCTCTTCCTCTTCGGCCGAGGTCTTCAGGACCGTCACCGTCGCCCCGAGCGCTTCCAGTTCCGGGATCGCTTCGTCGCTCGCGTAGCCTTCGAGCCGCGTTTTCCCGCCGTCGAGCGACGTGCCGCCGAGGAATTCGGTCCCCGCCAGCGCCTGCGCCGCGGCGAGCTGGTCGTCTGCGAGCTCGGCGTAGATGAGGTTCATCGGCCGCCGCGGCTGGTCGCCGCCCCCCGCCGGGTCGTCGAGTTTGAGCGCGCCACCTTCAAAGGCCGGCCTCCCAGCAAGCTTTGATTACCGCATATCTAACAGACTAAAATCAAGCTAAAGCCGCCCCACTGTCCCTGTCAACCCCCTCCAATCCATCCGTCCACGCCCCCCGCCCTTCAACCCCCGGCCGGCAACCGATAAACTCCCCCGGGCACGGGTCCCAAAACCCCTGCAAATCCAGCACGGTGGATGTAGCTCAGCTGGTAGAGCTCCTGGTTGTGGTCCAGGCGGTCGCCGGTTCGAATCCGGTCATCCACCCCTTCGTGAAGTTGCTGCAAATGGGGGATACGCGGCTCACCTGAGGGCTCCGCGCAGCGCCGACGTCAGGTCGCCTTTGCGCGCCACCGAGACGTCGCCCAAGTCGAGCCACCCGCTCAGTCGCCGCAGCTCCTCGGCCAGCCCATCCGCCACGCAGCTGAGATCGGTGTCGGGCTCGGCGAAGGCGCTTCGAACTCGTAGGACACCGGCCTGGCGATCGCTTTTGAGGTCGACACGGGCGACGAGGCGGCCGTCCTGGACGAAGGGGAGGACGTAGTAACCGTGGACTCGCTTGGGAGCGGGGACGTAGATCTCGATGCGGTAGCGGAAGCCGAAGAGGCGCTCGGTGCGCTCGCGGGCCCAGACCAGGGAGTCGAAGGGGGTGAGTAGGGCGCGGGCTTTGGTGGCGCGGCGCAGGTCGCGGGGCCGCTCGCTTGGGGTGTAGGCGGGTTGGCGCCAGTTCTCGACCCGGACGGGGACGAGGTCGCCGTTCTCGACAAGCTCCGCCACCCGCGCTTTCGACTCGCGGCGGGGGAGGCGGAAGTAGTCGCCGAGGTCGGCCTCGGTTGCCACGCCCAGGCGCTTGGCGGCGATCAGGAGCAGCTGTCGCTGTGCCTCCTCCTGGGCCGGGGTCGGCGCCTCGAGGACGTGGCGGGGGAGCACGCGCTCGGGCAGGTCGTAGTGGCGCTCGAAGTTGACCCGGCGCGCCGCGCAGAGCCGGCCGGAGAAGAAGAGGTACTCCAGCGCGGTCTTCTCTTCGCTCCAGCTCCACATCTCCCCGGGCGCCCGCCGCCGCCCGTCCGGGGCCAGGTCCGCGGCCCGGAGCGGCCCGCGCTCCCGAACCTCGTCGAGCACGAACTCGAGCAGCTTCGGCTGCTCGGTCGCGATCCCCGCGACGCCTTTCCAGGCCAGCTCGTCCGCCCGTGCCATTCGCCAGCGCAGCAGCGGCTGCAGCTCCACCGGCAGCAGCGAGGCTTCGTGGCCCCAGTACTCGATCAGGTCCCGGCGCCGCGCCCGCCGCGTTTTCCCCTGCCCGTCCTCGTGCCACGCGAGCCGGTCCAAGGCTTGTTTCGGATACGGACCGAGGCGCGAGAAGAGCGGCATGTAGTGGGAGCGGAGGAAGACGTTGACGGAGTCGAGCTGGAGCAGGCCGACGTCGTCGATCGCCCGCCGCAGGTGCCGCGCGTCGACCCGTCCCGCCGGCCGCGGCCGGCCGAAGCCCTGCGCCGCGAGGGCCAGGTGCCGCGCCTGCTCGCCGCTGAGGTCGAAATCGGGCAGGGCGGGCATCGCGGCGATTCTGGCGCAGAACTGTCCCTGGAGCTGGCGCCTCGGGCTCTCCTAGAACCCGGGTCCTGCAAACGCCATGATCAACTTCCTCCTCGTTTCTCGGTCGAGTCGTCTGGCCAGGAAGGAGGCGAGGATGTCGATCCCCTGGGCCACAGGATCCGGTAGAAGTGGTAGCGGACCTGGCTGGATGGCTCGTTTATGGGAATCAACTTCCCCTCGCCAAGGGGGAGCCATGTGAATTGGCTCGGGTTCTGGAAAAAAACGATCACGACTTCCCAGTTGGCGCCGACCGCGTAGAAATGGCCCTGTCCGAGGTGGTTGAGGTAGACGAAGCCGTCGGTGGTCGTTACGTATCGACCCTCGGCATACATCTCCGGTAACCCGAATACAGCCACCCCTTGGGTGGCGCGGAAGGTGCCCTGGACGGTGAGGTCACCGAGCGATTCCACTTCGGCACTGGTGAGCTTTCCGTTCACAGTTGCGCTGCTCGCGGTCAGCGGTCCGCTGGCGGTCACCGACCCGCTGGCGGTCAGCGGTCCGCTGGCGGTCACCGACCCGTTCGCGGTCAGCGGTCCGTTCACGGTCACCGGCCCGTCCGCGGTCACCGGCCCGTCCGCGGTCAGCGACTCCTTCACCTCCACCGAGCTCGCGATCAGCGCCGGGTCCCTGACCGCGACCGCGACGCTCATCGCCGCCGGCAGGGTTTCGCCCTTGGAGCCTTCCTCCCTGATCGCGACCGAGAAGACCGTGTCGGCGCTCAGCGGCCCCGGCGCTTCCCAGCGCCCCGATTCCGTCACCGGTTCTGTCTTCTGGCCTTCGGCGGCGTTGGAGTAGCGCAC
>JBQCHH010000014.1:0-2865 GCA_051954855.1 Solirubrobacterales bacterium
CGGCCGGGCGTACACTTTTTTCGCGTCGGAAACGTTTCACCGACACGGGATCGACTTCCTTGAGCGGATTCTTCCCATCCGCGGCCCGCCGCCCGGCCACTCGTTCGGGGGGCATGACCGCAGACCGGCCCCCGGCGCCGGCTTCACCTCGGCGAGGGCGTTCGAGGTGATCGCCTGGGCGGCCAGCTGTCGCGAACGTTCGCTCAGCACGCCGCCCTGCAGCGTCACCGGACGCTCGCCGCCCGCCGAAACTCGCGGCGGCGAATCAAACTCCAGACCGACGCCGTTTGCAAAGCTCCGGCGCGCGTCGACCGCGCGGAAAGGGCTCGAAAGCGCAGGCCTGCGGCGCAGCCGTGGGCCTGATGGGCCCCGGCGCCCAGGCGCCGAGCGATTGAACAAAAGTCGGCGCGAACCTTCTGCGCCTGAGCCGTTTTTCTTCTGGGCGCGTTTTAGATGTGGCGCTTGGCGCGGTTCCGCCGCGTCTGGCATAGTCGAGGTGCGAGAAGCTCATGTCCGAGCATCTGTTTGACGCCTACGCCCGATCCTTCGACGCAGGGCGCGATGCGGAAATGCCTCTGCTGGAATACTTGGAGCGGTGCCGTGACGAGCCGCTAATGTACGCCAACGCGGCGGAGCGCATCCTGGCGGCGATCGGCGAACCGCAGATCGTCGACACGGCCAAGGACGCGCGGCTCGGGCGGGTCTTCATGAACCGCACGATCCGCCTCTACCCGGCGCTGACCGGCTTCTACGGCATGGAGGAGACGATCGAGAACATCGTCGCCTACTTCCGGCACGCGGCGCAGGGGCTCGAGGAACGCAAGCAGATCCTCTACCTGCTGGGTCCGGTGGGCGGCGGCAAGTCGTCCCTCGCCGAGCGGCTGAAGGTGCTGATGGAGGCCAATCCCATCTATGTGCTGAAGGCCGGCGAAGAGATCAGCCCGGTGTTCGAAAGCCCCCTGGGCCTCTTCAAGCCCGAGACCTTCGGGGCGATGCTGGAGGACCGCTACGGGATCGTGGCCCGCCGTCTCAGTGGGCTGATGAGCCCCTGGTGCCTGAAACGGCTGCAGGAGTTCGACGGCGACATCTCGCGGTTCACCGTGGTGCGCGTCCAGCCGTCGCGGCTGCGGCAGGTGGCGATCGCCAAGACCGAGCCCGGGGACGAGAACAACCAGGACATCTCCGCCCTGGTCGGCAAGATCGACATCCGCAAGCTCGAGACGCTCTCGCAAAACGATCCCGACGCCTACAGCTATTCGGGCGGCCTGAACCGCGCCAACCAGGGCATCCTCGAGTTCGTCGAGATGTTCAAGGCGCCGATCAAGATGCTGCACCCGCTGCTCACCGCGACGCAGGAGGGCAACTACATCGGCACCGAGAACATCGGCGCGATCCCCTTCTCGGGCATCGTCCTGGCGCACTCCAACGAGGCCGAATGGGCCAGCTTCAAGAGCAACCGCAACAACGAGGCCTTCATCGACCGCATCTGCGTGATCAAGGTGCCGTACTGCCTGCGGACCACCGAGGAAAAGCAGATCTACGAAAAACTGATCGCGACCTCGGAGCTGGTGGATGCGCCGTGCGCCCCGGCGACGCTGGAGATGCTGGCCAGGTTCTCGGTGCTGACCCGGCTGAGGCAGCATGAAAATTCCAACTTCTACGCGAAGTTACGGGTCTATGATGGTGAAAACTTAAAAGACTCTGACCCCAACGCGCGCAGCGTCCAGGAGTACAAGGACGCCGCCGGCGTGGACGAGGGCATGGACGGGGTCTCCACCCGCTTCGCCTTCAAGGTGCTGGCCGCCACCTTCAACCACGACACCACCGAGGTGGCCGCCGACCCGGTGCACCTGATGTATGTGCTCGAACAGGCGGTGCGCCGCGAGCAGCTGCCGGAGGAGCAGGAGAAGCGCTACCTGGAGTTCATCAAGGCCGAGCTGGCCGGGCGCTACGCCGAGTTCATCGGCCACGAGATCCAGAAGGCTTATCTGGAATCCTACTCCGACTACGGTCAGAACCTGTTCGACCGCTACGTCGACTACGCCGACGCCTGGATCGAGGACCAGGACTTCAAGGATCCCGACACCGGCCAGTTGATGAACCGCGAGCTGCTCGACAAGGAGCTGAGCCGCATCGAGAAGCCCGCCGGCATCGCCAACCCGAAGGACTTCCGCAACGAGATCGTCAAATTCGCGCTGCGCTCGCGCGCCAAGCTCGAGGGCCGCAACCCGTCGTGGGCCTCCTACGAGAAGATCCGCGAGGTGATCGAGAAGCGCATGTTCAGCCAGGTCGAGGACCTGCTGCCGGTGATTTCGTTCGGTTCGAAGAAGGACACTGAGACCGACAAGAAGCACGCGGAGTTCGTCGAGCGGATGAAGGCGCGCGGCTACACCGAGCGTCAGGTCCGGCGACTGGTCGACTGGTACATGCGGGTCAAGCAGGCCGGTTGAGCCGCGAGGCGGGAGCACTCATGTACATCGTCGACCGCCGCCTCAACCCGAACAGCAAGAGCCTGGAGAACCGGCAGCGGTTTCTGCGGCGCGCCAAGCAGCAGCTGCAGGACGCCGTGCGCCAGGCCTCGCGCGGGCGGGGCATCCGCGAGGCCATCGACGGCGGGGAGGTCGCCATCCCGTCCGACGGCGTGCGCGAGCCGCACTTCCACACCCTGCCCGGGCGGGTGCGCGACTTCCTGCTGCCCGGCAACAAGAGCTTCAGCGAAGGCGACATCCTGCCGCGGCCGCCGGGGGGCGCCGGCGGCGGCCGGGGCGGGGCGGGCGAGGGCGACAGCGAGGACGATTTCCGCTTCGTCCTCACCGCCGAGGAGTTCCTCAACCTGTTCCTCGACGACCTGGAGCTGCCGGAGCT
>JBQCHH010000015.1:0-57987 GCA_051954855.1 Solirubrobacterales bacterium
GCCGCGGGAAATCGCCCGCCGCGTGCGCGAGCGCTGCTCGCCTCGCCATGTGCCAGACGAGGTCTTTCAGATCGACGAGGTGCCGCGGACGTTGAGCGGCAAGGCGCTGGAGGTGCCGGTGAAGCGGATCCTGATGGGCACGCCGCCGGAGAAGGCCGCCAGCCGCGACTCCCTGGCTAACCCGGCCGCGCTCGACTACTTCGTCGCGATGGCCAAGCGGCTAGAGCCTTGAGCGGCGCGATCGGCGAGCCGCTCGGCGGTCGCGCGCAGCACCGACAGCACCTGATCCGCCTCATAGCGGACCTGCTCATGGGTGAAGCGAAGCTGGGTGAGGCCGGCGGCGGTGTGGGCCTGGTCGCGCAGTCGATCCCGCGCCTGCTCGGCGGGCGTGCGGTGGTAGCGCAGGCCGTCGGTCTCGACGACCAGGCCGAGGTCCGGCCAGTAGAAGTCGACTTCGAAGCCGCTCACCCAATGGCCGGTGAGCGGCGCCGGCAGGCCCGCCTTGCGGGCGAGCGGAAGAAATAGGCGTTCGAGTTCCTCCTTGGTGAGGCGAAAGGTGCGCCGGTCGAGGATCGTGCGGAGGCAGGCGACGCCTGGTTCTCCTTGTCGCTGCTCGAGCGCCTCCCGTAGCTCAGGCGGGTGGACAAGGTCGTATTTGTCCGCCTCGTTGATCATCCGCTCGAGGCCGCGCCGGTCGAGGCGAAGCGCCAAGTCGATGATGGTCTGTACGGGCGTGGTAACCGGTATGCCGTGGCGGGTGGTGTGATCCTCGGGCCAAAGAGAAGAGCGGCGAAAGATGCGTAGCCCGGGTCGCCGCCGCTGGTATGGGTCATGTACGGAGACCTCGATCAGGTGACGTTCCTCGACCCCGATCCGCCAGAGGGCGGCCGCACTCGAGTTACTGAGAACGGCTTTCGGTCCACAAGCAAGGACCGCAGCCATCCATCGCCCATTCGGTCCCACCGAGCGACGACCGACCGCATAGACGCCCTGGTGGAGCCGGTGCAACCGCCCGCTCGCGAGCCGGTGCTCGATCCCCTTTGAGGAGTAGCCAAGCGCAAGCAGCTGTTGGCGGGAGACAACTCCATGCTGACCTTCGACCAGATCCCAGGTCCCCCGCCCCAAGCCGCCCCTGGGAGAATTCAGCGGACGCTGATTTTCCGACCCCATGGGGGGTCAAGTTCAGCGTCCGCTGAATTCTCCCCCCGGGGGCTGGAGGGGGCTGCGGAAAGTGCGGGGACTTCAGACCATGCCGAGGCCGCCGCTTACGCCTAGGGTCTCGCCCGTCACGTAGCTGGCGTCGTCCGAGGCGAGGAAGGCCGCCGCGGCGGCTACCTCCTCGGGTTGGCCCAGGCGGCCCATCTGGGTGGCGGAGCGCATGGTCTCGATCACTTTCTCGCCGATCTCGCCGAACTCTTTGGCGCCCATCAGGAGGGGGGTCTCGATCGGGCCGGGGGCGATTGCGTTGGCAATGACGCCGTAGCGGGCAGACTCGCGGGCGATCGCCTTGGTGAAGCCGATCACGCCGGCCTTGGCGGCCGAGTAGGCGGCGGAGCCCTTGGAGCCGACGCGGCCCGCCTCGGAGGAGATGTTGACGATGCGGCCGTAGCCGCGCTCCTGCATCCCCGGCAGCGCCGCGTGGGTGCAGTTCATGACCCCGCCGAGGTTGATGTCGAGCACGCGCCGCCACTGCTCCTGGCTGATGTAGACGAAGAAGCCGAATTCGTCGGTGCCGGCGTTGTTGACGAGAATGTCGGGCTCGCCGACCGCGGCGACGGCGGCGCGGGCGGCCTCAAGGTCGGTGACGTCGAGCTCGACCGCGTGGCCCGCGATCTCCCCCGCCACCTGCTCCGCGCCCTCAAGGTTGACGTCGCCGACCCAGACCTCGGCGCCCTCGGCCGAGAGCCGCGCGGCGATCGCGGCGCCGATGCCGCTCGCCCCGCCGGTGACCAGCGCCTTGCGTCCCTCGAGCCTCATGCCGCGGGAGCATAAGTGACCTTCACTTAGACTGCGCGGCCTTGCCCGCGACTAAGCGCAGCGCGAAGCCTTGACCCCGGCGGAACCGATCCCGATCATCGGCGGCACCGGCGCCCTCGGCGCCGGCCTCGCGCGCCGCTGGGCGCAGGCTGGCGTGCCGATCGTGCTCGGCTCCCGCGCAGCCGAGCGGGCCGAGGAGGCGGCGGCGAAGATCCGCGAGGCCGTCCCCGGCGCCGACGTCACCGGCCTGGAGAACGCCGAGGCGGCGACCAAGGGGGGGATCGTCTTCCTCACCGTCCCCTTTCGCGCCCAGTCGGAGAACCTCAACAACCTGCGCGAGGCGCTGCGCCCTGGCCAGATCCTGGTCGACTGCACCGTCCCGCTCGCCGCCGCGGTCAGCGGCAAGGCGACCCGCTCGCTCGGCGTCTGGCAGGGCTCGGCCGCCCAGCAGGCGCAGGAGATGGTGCCGGAGGGGGTGACGGTGGTCGCCGCCCTGCACACGGTCGGCGCCCCCATCCTCGCCGACCTGGACGAGGAGCTGGGCGAGGACATCCTCGTCTGCGGCGACAAGAAGGCGGACAAGGCACGGGTGGCGCGGCTGATCGAGCTGATCCCCGGCCTGCGCGCGGTCAACGCCGGCGCCCTGGAGATGGCGCGGATCGTCGAGCAGCTGACGCCGCTGCTGATCTCGGTCAACGTCCGCTACAAAGCCCACGCCGGCATCCGCCTCACCAACCTGCCCGAGGGCGACCACTGGGCGTGAGCGCACGACGCGCAGGCAGCCGGTCGCGGTGAGAGTCGCGCTCCTAGCCGGCGGTACCGGCGGCGCCAAACTCGCGGCCGGGATGCAGGAGGAGGTCGGCTCCGACCTCGCGGTGATCGCCAACACCGGCGACGACATCGAGACGCTCGGCGTCCACGTCTCCCCCGATCCCGACCTCGTCACCTACTGGCTCAGTGGCGAGATCGACGAGGAGCGTGGCTGGGGACTGAAGGACGACGACTTCACCGTCTTCAACCGACTTAAGCAACTGGGGGCGCCGAGCTGGTTCGGCCTCTCCGACCGCGACCTCGCCGCCTGCCTCTACCGGCGCCAGTTCCTCGACGACGGCGGCCGCCCGACCGACGCGCAGGCGCAGATCGCCCGCGGCCTCGGGGTCGAGGCGCGGGTGCTGCCGATGTGCGACACGCCGGTGCGCACCCAGGTGCTCACCCCCAGCGGCCCGCGGGCGCTGCAGGAGTACCTGATCCTCGACGGCGGTCAGCCCGACGTGCTGGGCGTCCAGCTGGAGGGGATCGCGGCGGCCGAGCCGACGCCGGAGGCGCTGGCCGCGATCCGCGACGCCGAGGCGATCGTGATCGGCCCCTCGAACCCGGTGATCAGCATCGGCCCGATCCTCGCCGTACCGGGGATGCGGGAGGCGATCGCGGCCTCCCCTGCGCCCGTCGTCGCCGTCAGCCCGTACGTCGCCGGCCAGGTCGTCAAGGGCCCGACCGATCGCTTCATGGAAGGCCTCGGCCGCCCGACCACCGCCGCCGGCGTCGCCTCCCTCTACGCCGGACTGATCGACGCGATGGTCGTCGACGAGGGCGACCCCGACCCGCCGCCGGCCGAGCTCCCGACCCTCGCCGCGCCGACCCTGATGGAGGGCGCCGCCGGCCGCGTGCGACTGGCGCGGATCGTGCTCGACTACGCCGCTACGCTCGACTCCGCTTGAACGCGACCGCGGTACTCCCGGTGAAGCGCTTCGATGCGGCCAAGCAGCGGCTGGCCGCGGGGATCGAGGCAGAGCGCCGCCAGGAGCTGGCGGCGGCGATGGTCGCCGACGTGCTGGAGGCGATCGGCCAGGCGCGCGCGGTCGAGCGGCTGATCGTGGTGACGGGTGATCCGGTCGCCCAGGAACTGGCGGCCGAGACCGGCGCCGAGGTCGTGCCCGACCCCGAGGACGCGGGGCACGTGCAGGCAGCGCAGGCCGGCATCGCCAAGGCCGAAGTCGAAGGCGCCGAGCGGGTGGCGCTGCTCGCCGGCGACTGCCCGCTGCTCGACCCGCGCGAGCTCGACCGGCTGCTGACCGCGGTCCCGACCCCCTACGTCGGCATCGTCCCCGACCGCCACGGCACCGGCACCAACGCCCTGGTCCTGAGCCCACCCGGCGCGATCGTCCCCGCCTTCGGCGAGGGCAGCCGCGAGCGCCACGTGGGGGCCGCCCGCCAAGCCGGAATCCCCTTCGGGATCGAGGAGCTGCCTTCGATCGAACTTGACCTCGACACGCCGGCCGACGTCATCGCCCTCACTCGGGAGCTGGAAAAGCAGCGAGGGCGGGCAAAGCGGACCGCGAAGGCGCTGGGGATATGAACGAGCTCCGGATGATCCCGGTGGCGGGGCTGCCCGAGGTGACGGAGAGCATGAAGATCGGTGAGTTGATTGCCGAGCGGGCGGAGATTCAAGGCGGTGACATTGTCGTCATCTCGCAGAAGATCGTCTCCAAGGCCGAGGGACAGGTGCGGCGATTGGACGAGGTGGAGCCGTCCGAGAAGGCAATTGAGCTGGCAAAGAAGCTGGGTAAGGAGGCAGGACTCGTGGAGCTGGTCCTCTCCGAGAGCCGGGAGGTGCTGCGGGCGGAGCGCGGGGTGCTGATCACGGAGACCCGCCACGGCTTCGTCTGCGCCAATGCCGGGATCGACGCTTCGAACCTGCCGGAGGACGGCACGGTATGCCTGCTGCCGGAGGATCCGGATGCCTCCGCTCGTCGGATTCGGGCTGAACTCGCCACCGCTGCAGAGGGGGCGGGGGTGATACCCGCCGGACAACAGCGGGGAGGGTCCGTCGGGTATCACCCCCGCCCCCCCAACGTCGCCGTAGTGATTTCCGACAGCTTCGGACGGGCGTGGCGACTGGGACAAGCCGAGGTCGCAATCGGCTGCGCCGGGCTCATGCCGCTAGACGACTGGCGCGGTCGAGCTGATGCGAGCAGCCGCGAGCTGAGTGCGACCGTGATCGCGATCGCCGACGAGGTCGCTGCTGCCGCTGACCTAGTCCGCGTCAAGGACTCGGGCGTGCCCGCCGCTGTCGTCCGCGGCCTCTCGCGCTACGTCATCGTCCATGATGGTCCGGGCGCCGCCGCACTTCGCCGTCCCCACGGCGAGGACCTCTTCCGCTGACTTGGAGGACGGCGGCGCCGCGAAGGCGGCCGGTGCGGATGGCGTCCAGGGCGTCGTTCGCGCCCTCCAGGGGATAGACCTCCACCTCGGTGTGGACCGGGACTTGCGGCGCCAGGGCGATGAACTCCTCGCCGTCCTGGCGGGTGAGGTTGGCGACGGAGCCGAGGGTGCGCTCGCCCCAGAGGTCGACGTAGGGGAAGGAGGGGATGTCGCTCATGTGGATGCCGGCGCTGATGATGCGGGCGCCCTTGGCGCTGGCGCGCAGCGCCGCCGTCATCAGCGCCCCGACCGGGGCGAAGGCGATCGCGCCGTCGAGCTCCTCCGGCGGCGCCTCCTCCGAGGAGCCGGCCCACTCAGCGCCGAGCTGGCGGGCAAAGGCCTGCGTCTCGGTGTCGCCCTCGCGGGTGAAGGCGAAGACGCGCCGGCCCTGGTGCACCGCCACCTGGCAGAGGATGTGGGCGGCGGCGCCGAACCCGTAGAAGCCGATCCGCTCCGCATCGCCGACCAGACGCAGCGCCCGGTAGCCGATCAGCCCGGCACAGAGCAGCGGCGCCGCCTGCAGATCCGGGTATCCCCCCGGCAGCGGGAAGCAGAAGCGCTCGTCGGCGACCGCCACCTCGGCGTAGCCGCCGTCGAGGTCGTAGCCGGTGAACTTCGCCCGATCGCAGAGGTTCTCGCGGCCGCTGCGGCAGTAGCGGCACTCGCCGTCGGTCCAGCCCAGCCAGGGGACGCCGACGCGGTCGCCCGGCGCGAACCGCTCCGCCCCATCCCCCGCCTCGCGCACGACGCCGACGATCTGGTGGCCCGGCACCAGCGGCAGCTTCGGCTCGGTCAGCTCGCCGTCGACGATGTGGAGATCGGTGCGGCAGACGCCGCAGGCGCGGACATCAAGCAGGACCTGGCCGGGACCGGCGACCGGCTCGGGAAGCTCGGCGAGCCGGAGTGGCTGCCGCTGCCTCTCGAGCACCATCGCCCGCATCGGCGGACCCGCGCTAAGGCGCCGCCGCGGGCGCGGCCTCGTAGGCCTCGACGATCTCGTACAGCGTCGTCCGCTGCGCCGGCTCGCGCCCGGCCGCCCGCGCCGCCTCGATCAGCTGCGCCGGCTCCAGCCGCACCCCGTGCTGCGAGCCGGCCATCCGCGAGATGTTCTCCTCCATCAGGGTGCCGCCGAGGTCGTTGACCCCCCAGCGCAGCGCCTCGGTCGCCCCCTCCAGCCCCATCTTCACCCAGCTCGCCTGCAGGTTCGGGATCGTCCGCCCCAGCGCCAGCCGGAAGGCGGCGGTGTGCTTGAGGTTCTCCCGCATCGAGATCTCCTCGATCCCGTGGGTCCGCCCCAGCATCGTGTTGAAGGGGATGAAGCTGAGCGGGACGAACTCGGTGATGCCGCCGGTCCGCTCCTGCAGGGCCCGCACCACCCGCATGTGGCGGGCGAGCTCGCGCGGCTCCTCGATGTGGCCGAACATCACGGTCGAGGTCGAGCGCAGGCCGGCCCGGTGGGAGGCTTCGATGATCTCGACCCAGCGGGAAGCGGGCAGCTTGTTCGGCGAGATCCGCTGCCGCACCCCGTCGTCCAGCACCTCCGCAGCCGTTCCCGGGGTCGAGCCGAGCCCGCACCCGAGCAGGTACTCGAACACCTCCAGCGGCTCCTTGCCGGAGCGCTCGCAGGCCCAGTTGATCTCCATCGGCGAGTAGGCGTGCAGGTGCAGTTGCGGCGCCGTCTCCTTCGCCAGCCGCAGCCAGCGCCCGTACTCCTCCAGGGTCAGGTCGGGATGGATGCCGCCCTGCATGCAGAGCTCCGTAGCCCCGAACCCGACCGCCTCGTGGATGCGCTCCGCGAAGTCCTCCTCCGAGACTTCATAGGCGTCAGGCGACCGCCGCCCCTGCCCGAACCCGCAGAAGGCGCAGCCGACGACGCAGACGTTGGTGAAATTGATGTTGCGGTTGACGACGAAGGTGACCCTGTCGCCGGCCAACTCGGCCCGTAGCTCGTCCGCAGCGATCCGCATCTCCTCGATCACCTCGGGGCGGGTCTCGGCGAACAGCGCCGTCAGCTCGTCCTCCGTCAGCTCCTCTCCCTCGCGGCCCTTGACGATCGCCCGCTCGGCCAGGTGAGGAGCGATGACCTCTTCGCTGCGCCGACCGGACCCTCTCCGTGGGATGAAACTCCAGTACTTCAGCTTGATCACATCCAGCACTCCCTGCTCCATCCACTCAGGGTCCATGTACTGCGGGTAGACGCAGAGCCTCTCGGTCAGCGCGTACCCCCGCGGTGCCAGCTCCTTCCGCACCTGGTGCGGCGACGGAAACGGCTCCTCAGGACTGATGTGATCTCCGTTGGCGCTGAGTCCGCCGAGGTCCGTGGCGCCGGCCTCGACCAGCTCCGGCCAGAACTCAGACAGGTTCGGCGGAACCTGCACGCCTACATCTGGCATCAACCGCCTGCACTCCTGGACCAGGCGCTTGATGTCGCCGAGGGAGACAGGACTGGCCCATACCGGTCGGGGCGACGGGGGTGAGCCCTCCGTCGCAACAGATGGGGAGGCTCCTCCGGGATCACCCCCGTCGCCCTGCCAGCGTTGGCGGGAGGACGCGTCGGCGATGTCGGCTACCTCGGCGCCGTAGTAACGCGGGTGCGGAACGAAGTTTTGGAGGATCACCTCTTGGAGATGTCCGTACTTCTGGTGCACTGCGGCAAGCGCTTCCAAGGATTCGACTCGCTCCTCCTCGGTCTCACCGATGCCGACCAAGATCCCACTCGTGAATGGGATCTTCAGCTCGCCGGCTGCTTCGATCGTCGCCAGCCGCTGAGCCGGGTGCTTGGTGGGAGAACCGGCGTGGACGGTCTCCATGAGACGCTCGGAGATCGACTCCAGCATCAGTCCTTGCGACGCAGTCACCTCACGCAGTCGCGCCAGATCCTCCCTACCCAGCACCCCGATGTTCGTGTGCGGCAGCATGCCCCGCTCCAGCGCGCGCTCGCAGGCCCAGACGACGTACGACGTGAAATCCTCGTGGCCCCAGGCCTCAAGCCTTTCGGCGACCACAGGGTTGATCTCGGGACGCTCTCCCGTCAGCACCAGGAGCTCCTTGGTGTTGCGTTTCAGCGCCTCGTCTAGCTGTCGTTCGACCTCGTCCGGTGCGTGGATATGAGCCTGATGCGTGGCGAAGGCACAGTACTTGCAGTAGCACTGGCAGGTCCGGGAGAGGGAGAGCGTGAAGTTGCGGGAGAAGGTAACCCGGCGCACGACGCTCAAGCTACTGCAAGCGCAGGGCCGGCCACGCCGGGACGACGCGGCCCGCTGACGAAAGCGCCACCCGGTTGGGTGGCGCTTTCGAAGTTCTGCCTGAGACAGGGTTCTCTAGTCGGCGGGCTTGTCGCTGGTCGGCGTCGCCCGTTTCGGGACCGGCGGCCGGACGTGCTCCGGCGGTTCCGTCGGCGGCAGACCGCCCGGCTCGAGGATGAAGCGATACACGGCCGCGGCCAGCAGCGAGCCGACGATCGGGCCAGCCAAGTAGGGCCAGACGCCGCCCCACGAGTTGCCGACGAGCGCCGGGCCGAACCAGCGGGCCGGGTTGAAGCTGCCGCCGGTCATCGGACCGCCGACCATGACGATGAAGCCCAGGGTGGTGCCGATCGCCAGCGGCGCCCACTCCTTGAAGCTCTTCTCCGAGTAGACGGCGGTGAGAATGACGAGGACGAGGACGAAGGTGCCGATTCCCTCGACCACCGAGCCGGCGAACTTGTTGGCGAGGAGGCTGCTGACTTCGGCGGCTCCGTAGTGCGTTGCGCGTCCCTCGTCGAGCAGCAGACCCTTGGTCAGCAGCGCGCCGAGGACGGCGCCAGAGAGCTGGGCGAGCATGTAGATGGCCGCGTCGAGCGGCTTGATGCGGCGGATGGCCAGCGCCCCAAGCGTCACTGCCGGGTTGAAGTGCCCACCGCTGACGACGCCGAACATGACTATCAGCCCGAAAAGCAGGAAGGCATGGACCAGGCCGACGACGGCGAAGTCCGAGCCGAAACTCGCCTGACCACCGGTCGACACGAATAGGACGACGACACTGGTGATGAAGAAGACCAGCAGCAACGTGCCGATCAACTCAGCCAAATATGCGGCTAGACCTCTTTCCTGCACCTTTTCCTCCTCGATTCCCGTGATCAGGTAAGCGGCGGCAGTGTACTCATATTCGGTCGATGAAATAGGTTCCCTGCCCAGATGAGACGGGTTGTCGCGCTGCTGGCGACCGTCCTCGCGCTCGCCGGACTGGCCGGCTGCGGCGGAGGCGGTGCGGAACCGGGCGCGCCGAAAGGCGCGACGCTCGTGCTCGATTTCACCCCCAACGCGGTCCACACCGGCATTTACGCCGCGCAGGCCGAAGGCTTCTACCGCGACCGCGGCGTCGACCTCCAGGTGCAGGTGCCGGGCGAATCGACCGACGCGCCGAAGCTGCTCGCCGCCGGCCGCGCCCAGTTCGCGATCCTCGACATCACCGACCTCGGGATCGCCCGCGAGCGCGGCATCGACCTGGTCGGCCTGATGCCGATCGTGCAGACGCCGCTGGCCGCGGTGATCGCCCGCGCCGACGGCCCCGTCCACCGCCCGCGCGAGATGGAGGGGCACCGGGTCGGCGTCACCGGCCTCCCCTCCGACGAAGCGGTGGTCGACTCCGAGGTCGAAGCCGACGGCGGCGACCCGACCAAGGTCGACCAGGTGACGATCGGCTTCAACGCGATCGCCTCGCTGGCGGCCGGCAAGGTCGATGCGGCCACCGGCTTCTGGAACGCCGAGGCGGTCGCGCTGCGCCAGAAAGGCGTGCCGATCCGCGTCTTCAAAGTCGACGAATTCGGCGCGCCTCCCTACCCGGAGCTTGTGCTGACGACCTCACGCAAGCTGCTCGAAAGCGACCCGAAGCTCGTCAACGCCGTCGTCGATGCGACGCGCCAGGGCTACCGCTTCACCGAGGCGCATCCCGCGCAGGCGCTGGAAGACCTGCTCAGCTCGAACAAGAGCCTGGAACGCTCCGACCAGGAAGCGCAGCTGAAGGTCCTGCTGCCGGAGCTCCACCCGAAGCCGTTCGACCAGCATGTGTTGAAGGAATGGGCCGCCTGGGACCTCAGGCACGGCCTGCTCGAAAAGCCGCTGAACGTGGAAGAAGCGTTCGACCTTCCTAGCTGAGCAGCTTCTCAGCCAGAGCCGGTAGTTCGCGCGCCATCCGCGAGCGCGGGACGACCAGGTCGACTCCGGCCGCCCTCGCCGCCTCCCTCGTGTCGACGTCCACGTGCGAGTAGTAGCCGAGGACGGGCATGCCGAGGCCGACCAGGGCGTCGGGGGGCTCGACGTCGAGGTCGGCGACGATCAGGTCGATGCCTTCCCAGGAGGTCTCCTCGATCGAGGGGGAAGCGGTCACCTCGTGACCGGCGGCCGTGAGCATGGCCTCGACCTTGGAGCCGAGCATCAGGTCGGTGGAGATGCTGAGGACGCGGGCCACTAGATGACAGCCATCTACAGGGAGCGGCGCTGGCGGAACTCTTCGCGGACGCTCTCGGGGCGGCCCCACATCTGCACCACCTCCGAGCGGCCCTCCCGCACCTCGGCGACGCGGAGCTCACCGGCGACGCCTTCGGCGTCGAGCTTCTCCAGCACGCCCTTCACGGTCTCAGGAGCGGCGGCGTGGCCGAAGCTGTGAGCGACCAGCAGCCGCCAGTGCCACCCCTCCTCGCGCGGGTGCTGGTAGGGCTGCGCGTTGACCTGGCTGAGGACGACGGCGGTGTCCACGTACTGCGCTTCGTCCCCGATCCGCAGATCCACCTCCAGGTCCGTCCAGTCTGGCGGCAGCGTCTGCAGGATCTGCGCGAAGTCGGCAGCCAGGCTCATCCCGGCAAGCGTATCTACCCGAAGAAGAGCTGGAGGAGCAGGAACGCGTTGAGGGCGATGATCAGGGAGGCCAAGAGGCCGGCCAGGGCGCTGAGCCAGCGGGGGTTTACGAGCTCCCCCATCACCTTCTTGTTCGCCGCGATCATCAGCAGCGGCACCAGGGCGAAGGGGATGCCGAACGAGAGCACCACCTGGCTGCCGACCAGGGCGTCGGTCGGGTCGACGCCGATGCCCAGCACCAGCAGCGCCGGCGCCAGGGTGACTGCGCGGCGGAGGAACAAGGGAATGCGGCGGCGGAGGAAGCCCTCCATCACCACCTGCCCGGCCATCGTCCCGACCGAGGAGGAGGCGAAGCCCGAGGCCAGCAACGCGATGCCGAAGATCGCCGCGGCCCGGTCGGAGACCAGCTGCCGCAGGCCTTCGTATGCGCCGTCGATCGTCTCGACGCCGGTGAGGCCCCCGTTGTGGAAGAGGGCGGCGGCGACGATCATCATCGCCAGGTTCACCAGCCCGGCCAGCGAGAGCGCGATCACCACGTCGACCTTCTCGAAGCCGAGGATGCGCTTGCGCTCCTCCGGGTTGCGGCCGACGATCCGCCGCTGGGTCAGGGCCGAGTGCAGGTAGACGACGTGCGGCATCACGGTCGCGCCGATGATCCCGGTTGCCAGGAGGATGCTCTCGGTGCCGGCGAAGCCGGGAACGAGGAGATGGCGGGCGATTTCGCCCCCGTCCGGCGCGGAGTCGAAGAGCTCGAAGATGAAGGAGCCGACGACGACGCCGACCAGCACCGTGATCCCCGCCTCCAGCCGCCGGAAGCCCACCTGCTGCAGGGCGAGGATCGTGAAGGCGCCGGCGCCGGCGACGATCCCGGCCGGGAACAGGGGAATGCCGAAGAGCAGGTTGAGGCCCAGCGCGGCGCCGACGATCTCGGCCACGTCGGTCGCCATCGCCACCAGCTCGGCCTGCAGCCAGAGGCCGATCGAGGTGCGGCGGGAGAAGCGCTCGCGGCAGAGCTCCGCCAGGTTCTTGCCGGTGGCGATGCCGAGCTTCGCCGACTGGCTCTGGACCAGCATCGCGACCAGGTTGGCCGCGAGCACGACCCAGAGCAGCAGGTAGCCGAACTTGGCGCCGCCGGAGATGTTCGTCGCGAAGTTGCCGGGATCGATGTAGGCGACGGCAGCGATGAAGGCCGGGCCGAGGAAGGGCCAGACGCGCTTGATCCCGCGCCGGTGGCCTTCGAGCGAGCGGTAGGCGGCCTCGGAGACCGCGGCCTCGCCGGGGAGAGCGACCTCGGGGCCGGGCTGGCGGCGGCCGCGCAGCTCCTCGACGGTCGCTTCGCCCGGCGGCGGCTTCACCGCTCGCTCTCCCACGTCGGCGGCGCCAGGTCGGGGCCGGGAATCGGCGTCCCGTGCGGGTCGTGGCGGGGTTCGCCGAGCTTGGCCGCGATCAGCGCCTCCAGCTCCTCGGAGATGTAGTGCTCGAGCACCTCCGCCTCCTCGTGCACCCGGTCCTCCGGCATCCCCAGCGCCTCCGCCAGGTAGGCCTCGATAAGCCGGTGGTGGCGGATCACCTCCAAGGCAACCTTCTCCCCAGCCGGGGTCAGGCTCACGCCCTTGTAAGGGACGTACTCGACCAGGCCCAGCTCGGCGAGCCGTTTCAGCATCGAGGTGGCGGTGGCGGGCGTCACCTCCAGCCGCTGCGCCACCTCGCCGTTCAGGACCGGGCCCTCGCGCTCCTGCGAGATCGCGTAGATCGTCTTCGCGTAGTCCTCTATCGCCTGCGAGTTAGACACGTCTAAATCTGATTTTGACACATCTAAAACTCGGATTCCTAGAATCGAGTCGATGACCGACGCCTTGATCGAGCTCGACGCGCAGTACCGGCAGCTGCGCGAGGAATGCGGCCTGGTCGACCGATCCGAGCGGGGGAAGCTGCTGGTCACGGGGCCGGAGGCGGCGGAGTACCTGCAGGGGCAGCTGACCAACGACACCGAGGCGATCGAGCCCGGAGAGGGCCTCTACGCGGCGCTGCTCGACCGCAAGGGGCACATGCAGGCGGACATGCGGGTGCTGCGGCCGGGCGAGGGGCCGGACCTCTGGCTCGACCTCGAGCCGGAGGGGCTGGAGGCGGCGCGGCGGCACCTGGGGATGTACAAGATCGGCCGCGACGTGGACGTCGTCGACGCGACCGCGGAGCGGGCGATCCTCGCGCTGATCGGCCCGCGGGCGGTGGAGATCGCCGGCTCGGCGCCTCTGCCGGAGAGCTCCTGCGAAGAGGTGACGATCGGCGGCGCCCGGTGCCTGGCGGTCGGCACCGCCGCCGGGATCGATGTCTTCGCCCCCGCCGCCGAGCGCGACCGCGTCCACGACGCGCTGCTCGCCGCGGGCGCGGTCGAGGTCTCCTCCGAGGCCGCCGAGATCCTCCGCATCGAGGCCGGCCAGCCCCGCTTCGGGGCCGAGATGGGAACCGAGACGATGCCCGCCGAGGCCGGGATCGTCGAGCAGGCGGTCAGCTTCACCAAGGGCTGCTACATCGGCCAGGAGACGGTCGCCCGCCTCCACTACAAGGGCAGGCCGAACCGCCACCTGCGCGGGCTGCGGTTGTCCGCTCCGGCCCGGCCCGGCGCGCCCCTGCGGCTCGGCGAGAAAGAAGTCGGCACGCTTGGCAGCGCCGCCGTCTCCCCCGCCTTCGGGCCGATCGGGTTGGCGATCCTGCGCCGCGAGGCCGAGCCCGGCGCCACGTTGGCCATAGGTGAAGATGAGGTTACGGGCGAGGTAGTCGCCCTCCCCTTCGGTTAGATTCAGCCCCGATGGGCTTACGGAGGGGTCGGCCATACAGAGCCACGAGAGCGGCGGCGGTTGCCGGGCTGATCGGGACGGCGCTGCTGGTCGCCGGCTGCGGCGAATCGCGCCACGCCAACGAACAGCGGCCCTCGCCCTCGACGCGGGTCAGCGTCACCGTCCACCCGCGGGAAGTGATCGTGCAGCCGCTGGCGGTGGCCCAGGGCCCGGAACGCACCAAACAGATCCCGCAGAACCAGAACCACCCGCAGCCGGCGATCAAGGGCAGCAAGGTCCCGCTCAACGTGGTCTTCGTCACCGCCAACCAGACCCAGAAGGACCTCCACCTGCGCGTCCGCGGCGGCAAGGAAGCCGAATCGGGCGTGATCTACGCCAACAGCCCCGGCAGCTTCTCGACCGCTCTTCCCACCGGCTCCTACACGATCTCCGTCGTCGGCCTGCCAGGAGCGCAGCCCGCCCACCTGACCGTGGGCAGCTTCCGCGCCTCCTCGCAGAACGAAGTCCTGCTGCCGTAACCCCGCTGCAAGCGGCATTTCAAACGCGCGTTTCCGTCTGAGCGCTTCGTCAGCCTGGCTCCGATGACCGTCGCACTCGCAATCGCCGTCCTCGTCCTCGCCGTCGGGCTGATCTACCTGCTGGTCTCGCGCCAGGAGCAGCCGGCCGAGCACCCGGACCTCACGCCCGCGATCCAGGAGGCGACCTCGCAGGTCGCCTCGCAAGTGGTCGCCGACCTGCTGCGGGTCAACGAGGAGTCGCGCAAGCTCGACCAGAAAACGGCCGAGGCGGCGCTGGAGAAACGGCAGGCGGAAACCGAGGCGACGCTGCAACAGCGCGAGGCGGAGATCAAGAGCCTGGCCGAGCGGATCGCCAAAGGCCAGGAGAAAATCGAAGCCGAGGTGCGGCGCCGCGGCGAGACCGACCTGCAGACGCGGACCCTGCTTGAACAGATGGGCCAGACGATCGGCAACCTCAACAACGAGACGGCCGGCCTGAAGAAGGCGCTGCGCCAGCCGCAGACGCGTGGCCAGTGGGGCGAGCTGCAGCTGCGGCGCTGCGTCGAGATCGCCGGGATGACCGAGCACGTCGACTTCGAGATGCAGGAGACGCTGCGGACCGAAGAGGGGCGGCTGCGGCCGGACGCCCGCTTCCTGCTGCCGGAAGGGCGCAGCTTCGTCGCCGACTCGAAGGTGCCGCTCGACGCCTTCCTCGACGCCCAGGAGTGCGAGGTCGAATCGGAACGGCGGGTTCACCTGGAGCGCCACGCGCGGCAGGCGCGCGAGCACGTGCGCAGCCTCAGCTCGAAGGACTACCAGGGGCAGTTCGCGGTCGGCTCGATGCCCGACCTGGTGATCTGCTTCATCCCCAACGAGCCGGCCCTGCACGCCGCCTTCGCCGCCGACCCCGAGCTGTTCGACTACGCGCTCGAACGCAACGTCCTCCTGGTCTCGCCCACCTCGCTGATCGGGCTGCTGCGGACGATGGAGCTGGGCTGGCGACAGGAGCGGATGGTCGAGCAGGCGGCCGAGATCGCCGAGGCGGCCGGGACGCTGCACGCGCGCTTCTCCAAGTTCCTCGGCGACTTCGACAAGGTCGGCCGCGGCCTGAAGACGGCGGCCGGCGCCTACGACGCCGCCGTCGGCTCGATGGAGCGACGGCTGCTGCCGCAGCTGCGCAAGGTCGAGGGCCTGGGGATCGCCCCCGGCAAGGAGATCGAGCCGCCCGAGCCGGTCGAGTTGACCGTGCGGGAGATCACGGCGCCCGAGCTGAGAGAGGCAGAGTCGGAGCCTCCCAAGGCCGAAGCCGCCTAGATACGGCCTCCGCGGCGACTTAACTAGGATTCGCCCTCCGTTACCTGCGACCGCGAGGAGCCTCAGTCTTGGCCGTTGACACCAGTGAAGTTGCGAAGTTGGACGTAGAGCCCGGCACGCTGCCGGAGACGATGGCGGCGTGGGTGATCCGCCAGGAGCGCGAGGGCGAACCGAAGGACGCCTTCCAGCTCGAGCAGATCGAGGTGCCCGAGCCCGGCGCCTTCGAGGTGATCGTGCGGGTGATGGCCGCCGGCGTCAACTTCAACAACGTCTGGGCCTCGCTGGGCGAGCCGGTCTCGGTCTTCGGCTACGGCGACCACCCCGAGTACGGCCACCACATCGGCGGCTCCGACGCCTCCGGCGTCGTCTGGAAAGTCGGCGAGGGCGTGACCCGCTGGAAGGTCGGCGACGAGGTCGTGATCCACTGCAACCAGGCCTCATACGAGGACGTCGAGGTGCACGGGCTCGACCCGATGGCGGCGCCGAGCCAGCGGATCTGGGGCTACGAGACCACCTGGGGCTCCTTCGCCCAGTTCACCAAGGTGCAGGCCCAGCAGCTGCTGCCGAAGCCCCGCAACCTCTCCTGGGTCGACTCCTCCTCCTACGGGCTCACCTACTTCACCGCCTACCGGATGCTGATGGACCAGTGCAAGCTGCAGGCCGGCCACAACGTCCTCATCTGGGGCGCGGCCGGCGGCCTCGGCGTCTTCGCCGTGCAGCTCTGCAAGGCGGCCGGGGCGAACGCGGTGGGCGTCGTCTCCTCCGACGAGAAGGGCGAGCTGGTCAAGCAGCTCGGCGCCGTCGACTACGTCAACCGCAACGAGTTCCGCGAGATGATGCGCAGCGACGAGAACCTCACCGACCCCGCCGCCGACAAGGAGCGCTTCAAGGCCTCGCGCGGCTTCGCCAAGCGGGTCAAGGAGATCCTCGGCGACGCCCCCGACATCGTCTTCGAGCACGTCGGCCGGGCAACCTTCCCTACCTCGGTCTTCACCGTCAAGCCGTTCGGCAAGGTCGTGATCTGCGGCGCCACCTCGGGCTACCAACTCGACTTCGACGTCCGTTACCTGTGGATGAAGCAGAAGCAGATCATCGGCTCCCACTTCGCCAACGCGTACGAGTGCATGCGGGCGAACCAGCTGATGGCCGAAGGCAGGGTGCGGCCGGTGCTCTCGGAAACGATGGGTTTCGACGGCGTCCCGACCGCGCACCAGCTGATGCACGAAAACAAGCACCTGGGCAAGATCGCGATCCTCGTCGGCGCCGAGAACGAGGATGAGGGCCAGCACGAAGAGGGTCCCGGTGCGATCCGCGCAGAGGTCGGCGCGTGAGCGCCCAAAGCAAGCGACCAGAGGGGGGAATCTGATGGAGGTCTGCACGCTCGACTGGCACGTCACCCCGATGCGGGCCGATCGCTTCCTCGACCTCTGGGAACCGGCGGCGGCGAAGATGCCCGCCTACGGCGCCAAAAGCTGGTCGCTGACCCGCTCGAACGACGATCCCCTCTCGATCCGCCAGACCTCGATCTGGGAGAGCCGCGCCGATTTCGAACGCTACTGGTTCTCGGAGGAGATCGAGCACGCGCGGACGGCGGTCATCGACCTCTACGACATCCCGCTGCTCCCCGCCTGGCACACGCTGCTCGCCGCTGAATAGCCGCGGGCGGGCGGGACCGGGGAGGTCCCTTCGTCGCGATTTGGGGAGGCTCCTCAGGGACCTCCCCGGTCCCGCCACGAACGCTTCAGCGGCGGGGCAGGATCTTCCAGGCGAAGCGCGCCGGAGTGGGATCGGTTAGCCCACTCGCGCTGGCCCAGACCTTGAAGGTGTGCTTGCCGGGCTTCAGCTTCTTGTAGGTCTTTGGTGAGTGGCAGGTCGTTTTCGGCTTGCCGTCGAGCTTGCAGCTGAAGGTCGCGCCGGCGACGTTGGCGGAGAAGGCGAAGGTCGCCTTCGTCTTCGCGGTGCGGGAAGGTGGATGGCGCCCGAGCTTGGTCTGCGGTACCACCGGGGGCGGTGGTGGCGGGGGAGGCGGGGGTCCCGGCGGTCCCGCGTAGACCGCACGGTATTCGCCGGAGGAGCCAGCGAGGATCGTGTGGATGCGGGCGCCCCCATCCGACCATTCCTTGAACGTGTAGGTCTGGCCCGCGAGCTGCGCCGTTTCGGGGGCGCTGAGAACGACGTGCGCCTTTTCGATCGCGGTCAGCGCAAGGGGCGAGGGCCCTTGGAGCAGGCCGGCGGTGAGTTCGATCCCTGGCGGCGAGGAGGCGATCGAGAGGTTGACGGTGTGCGGATAGATGCTGACCGTCTTCGTCGCCGTCAACCCCCGTTCGTCGGCATAGGTGACGGTGATGTCGAGGTGCGACGGGTAGTCGTGTTCGGGCGCGATGAACGATTCGTGCCGGACGCCGTTGAACGTCCCCAGCGGATGGGTGTGGCATTTGGTCGGTTCAGCCGGGTCCGGGCAGTGGAAGATCCGGGTCGACCAGTTGTAGCGGAGGGGGGCGAAGTCTTTTTCCCCCTTCCAGTTCTTGCCCAGGGCTTCCATTTCGATGACGTCCCCCACCGCCCATTCGGTGCCGGGAGTCGGCTTCTGGATTTCCACCGTCGGCGGTGCGTCGCCAGGGTAGACGGTCATCCTGGCGACGCTGGTCAGGCCGTGCGGGTCTTTGACCCGGACGGCGACCAGGCGGTTGAGCGGTTCGTTGTTTTTTTTGTGTTCTTCGAGTTCGGCTTCGGTGTACGTCACGGTCTGCTGGGCACCGCCGGAGGTCTCGAAGCTCCCATCGCCGTTCAGGTCCCATTCGTATTCCAGCGGTTCGCCTTCAGGGTCGCTCGATTCGCTCGCGTCGAATTCGACTTCGACCGGGAAGGTCGTTCCGTAGGGCGTCGTGGAGGTAAGCCTCGCCCTCGGCGCTCCGGGCGCATAGCTGATTTTGTGAATCGAGCCGTTGCCGCCTTCTTCGCTGCCGAAGAGATCGGCGTAGTAGAGGTAGCCGCCGGGGCCTTCCTCGATGTCGACCGCGGGATAGATCTGGTTCTCGCGCATGAACCTGATCGTGGTTTCCGGATCGGGACGGCCGTCTGCGCCGGGGAACATCACGTAGACGCAGCCGCGCACCGTGTCGGTGAAGAAGAGGGCGCCCTTATAGGCGGCGGGGAACTGGTTTCCCTCGTAGAAGGAGATGCCCCCGAGGGCCGAGCCGTTTTCCCGCGGGCATTCGTCGCCTTCGACGACCGACGATCCGTGGCTGTAGTAGAAGAACGGTTCCGCGGTCTTCGGTTCTCCCGTCGCTTCTGCTTTGTAGAGGTTTTCGCACACGGTGAGCCCGAGGACCTTGAACTGGAACTGGTGGGCGGGCCCCTCGTAGCACGGCCAGCCCGAGTTGAAGACCGTCAGCGGCGGGGCCTGGAAGCGATCGATCTCCTCGATCTCGGAGGAGCCGACGTTGTCCGTATACAGTTCGCCGCTGGTCGGGTCGAGGGTGAAGCGGAAAGGATTGCGGAACCCCTCGGCGACGATGCGGCGCGTGTTTTCGTCGGCGTTACCGCCCAGTGGATTGCCCGGCAGTCCTTCGCCGGTTTCAGGGTCGACACGGAGGATCTTGCCGCTCAGGTTGCTCAGGTTCTGCGCCCGCAGCGAGCCGCCTTCGGCGCTGGGCGGTTTGAGTTCGGTTCCAGCCGGCGACGGCGGGTCGCCGCAAGGGTTCGGTTCGGTGCCGAGCTGCCCGTAGTCGGCAGAGGTGAAGCTGGCGCCGTCGCCGCCGCTGACGTAGAGGTCGCCTTCGGGTCCGAACTGGAGGTCGCCGATCGAGTGCGATGAGAACTGCTGGCACCAGCCTTCCGCCAGCTGTTTCTGCGCCGGTTCTTTCGCCGAGGGCGCAGCGTGGTTGCCTTCAGCGGTCAGGCGGACGAGGCGGCCGCTGACCAGGCAGGCGTCCCCGCCATTCAGATCGGGGCAGGGGTCGCCGGTCTTTTCCGGTTCGCCCCATTTCGGCGGCGGTTCGGGATCGCCGAGGATGTGGTCGTAGGTGTAGAGCGCGTAGACGTAGGGCCGGCCTTCGTCGAATTTCGGATCGAGGGCCAGTCCGAGCAGGCCGCGGTCGCCGGTGTCGTAGACGTCGGTGCGCAGGTCGGCGAACAGTTCCGGCGTCGTGTCTTCGACGTTTTCGTAGACGTAGATCTTCCCCGGCTTGGTGGCGACGAATACGCGCCCGTCGGGGGCGAAGCGGAAGGCGGTCGGCTGCTGGATGTTCGCGATCGCCACTTCGTCCTGAAAGCCCGGCGGCAGCGCCGGATCGGCAGCCGCCGACGACGGCAGCGCGAGCAGACCAAGGAGGGCCGCGAAAACGAACAGCGCCGAACGAGCCGTCGGCCTCATGCGCGCTCCAGCGGCGCCATCGTCAGGCCCGCGGCCTCGAGCTGCTCCCAGTAGTGCTCGGCCGGCTCGCGGGGCCCGGTCCAGACGATCGCCTGGCCGCCGTTGTGAATCTGGTCGGCGATCCGGTGCCCCTGCTCGATGGTCACCCCCGGGATTACCCGCGCCAGCGTCTGAGCGACGTGGTCGAAGGTGTTGTGGTTGTCGTTGCAGACGATCACGCGCCAGTTGCCCCCCAGGTCGGACCCGGGACCGGCGATGCGCGGACGCTCGACCGTGCTCGTCGACATGGAAGCAGTATTGCTAGAAGGGGCTGGGAACGCGAACGACGACATCGTCGACGCTGGCGACGATACCGTTGCCGTTGCCGACCGTGCCGACGATGACCGCCGAGGCGCGACCGGTGAGTTCGCCCGCCCCTTCGTCGGTGGCTTCGCCGACGAGGGCGCCGCCGACGTAGGCGAAGAGCTGGGCCTTGCCTTTTTCGGAGCCGCTGGTGACGTTGACCGCGCGCAGCCGCAGCTTGTTCGCTTCGCCCGTCCCCAGCACCGCTTTCTCGTTCTTGGCGATCGCCAGGTACTTGGTGCCTTCTTTGGTCACCTTGATCAGCTGCGCCTTGCGCTGGCCGGGGAAGGCGAGCAGCTGGTACTTGGCGCCGCCGCCCGCCCGCAGCTCGAGCCCGAGGTAGGCCTTCTTCTGCAGCGCCGGCGTGGTGCTGCTGAGGACGCGCTCGGTGGCGGCGATCTCGAGGTCGCGGCCCAGGACCGGCGTGCGGTAGGAGCAGGAGCTGGTCGCCTTGCCGATCGTGATCCGCATCGCCCCCCCAGCCCCGGCGCGGTCGCAGCTGTGGCCGGAGAGCTTGACCATCTGCTTGCGCTGGGCGAGCGAGGTCATGCCGTTGCGGTAGATGCCGATCATCGCCGCTCCGGCGAGGGCGCAGGCAAGCAGGCCGACGGCGAGCGCGGCGAGGAAGGCGGCGGGGAAACGAAGCTTCATCGAGTCGCCAGCCTAAACACAGGCGAGGCCGGAAGATGCGGTCCGAAGCGGCCTGAACGGCGGATTTCGGCGACCCGAATGCGTCACAGAGGGCTAGCGCAATCCCAAATATCATTTAGCTCATGAGCGACCACCGACTTCCCCAGCCCGACCGGCCGTGGGTGATGCGCACCTACGCCGGCCACTCCGATGCCCGCCGCTCCAACGAGCTCTACCGCCGCAACCTGGCCAAGGGCCAGACGGGGCTTTCGGTGGCCTTCGACCTGCCGACCCAGACCGGCTACGACCCCGACCACGTGCTGGCCCGCGGCGAGGTCGGCAAGGTCGGCGTCTCGATCGCCCACAAGGGCGACATGCACCAGCTGCTCGACGGCATCCCGCTCGACGAGATGAACACCTCGATGACGATCAACGCGACCGCCGCCTGGCTGCTGGGCCTCTACGTCACCGTCGCCGAGGAGAACGGGGTCGACCGCTCGCAGCTGAAGGGGACGACGCAGAACGACATCATCAAGGAGTACCTCTCGCGCGGGACCTACGCCTTCCCGCCGGAGCCCTCGATGCGGCTGATCGCCGACATGGTCGCCTTCACCGTCAACGAGGTGCCGAGCTGGAACCCGACCAACATCTGCAGCTACCACCTGCAGGAGGCCGGGGCGACGCCGGTGCAGGAGATCGCCTACGCGCTCTCGACCGGGATCGCGGTGCTGGACGAGGTGAAAGCGCGCGGTCAGGTCGCCGACGAGGACTTCCCCAAGGTCTTCGGGCGGATCTCCTTCTTCGTCAACGCCGGGATCAGGTTGATCGAGGAGATTGCGAAGCTGCGAACGATGAGCGCGCTGTGGCAGGAGATCGGGCGCGAGCGCTACGGGGTGACCGACGAGAAGATGCTGCGCTTCCGCTACGGCGTGCAGGTCAACTCGCTGGGGCTGACCGAGGCGCAGCCGGAGAACAACATCCAGCGGATCGTGCTGGAGGCGCTGGCGGTGACGCTGAGCCGCGACGCGCGGGCGCGGGCGATCCAGCTGCCGGCCTGGAACGAGGCGATGGGCCTCCCCCGTCCCTGGGACCAGCAGTGGAGCCTGCGGATCCAGCAGGTCCTGGCGAACGAGACCGACCTGCTCGAGTACCCCGACATCTTCGCCGGCTCGCATGTGATGGACGGGCTGGTCGCGGAGCTGACCGAGGGGGCGCGGGCGGAGATGGCCGTGGTCGAGGAGCACGGCGGCGCCGTCAACGCGGTTCCCTACATGAAGGCGCGCCTGGTCGAGTCGCACCGCGAGCGGGTGGCGCGGATCGAGGCCGGCGAGCAGAAGGTGATCGGCCAGAACAGTTACACCGAGACCGAGGACTCGCCGCTGACGGCGGGCGCCGACGGCGGCATCCTGACCCCGGACCCCGAGGTCGAGCGCGAGCGGATCGAGGCGCTGGCCGAGTGGAAGGCCGATCGCGACGAGGACGCGGTGCGCGCGGCGCTGGACGAGCTGGCGAAGGCCGCGGGCGACGAGAGCGTCAACATCATGCCGGCGACGATCGCCGCCGCCAAAGCGGGCGCAACCACGGGTGAGTGGGCACAAGTCATGCGTGATGTCTTCGGCGCCTACCGGGCGCCGACCGGCGTCGACAACGCCTCTCCCGCCTCCGACCGCGACCAGCTGGAGGAGATCCGCCGCCGGGTCGACGCGACCTCGGAGCAGATCGGCCACCGGATCAAGATCCTGGTCGGCAAGCCGGGGCTCGACGGCCACTCCAACGGCGCCGAGCAGGTGGCGCTGCGAGCGCGCGACGTCGGCATGGAGGTGATCTACCAGGGGATCAGGCTGACCCCGGAGGAGATCGCCGAGTCGGCACTGCAGGAGGACGTCGACGTGGTCGGCCTCTCGATTCTCTCCGGCTCGCACCTGGAGCTGATCCCCGAGGTGGTGCGGCTGCTGCGGGACGAGGGCGTCGACGTGCCGGTCGTCGTCGGCGGGATCATCCCCGTCGCCGACGCCGAGCGCCTGCGCGAGGCCGGCGTCGCCGGCGTCTACACGCCGAAGGACTTCGACGTCAACCGCATCATGGGCGAAATCGTCGAGCTCGTCGGCCAGCGCGCCGGCACCGGCGCGGCCGCCTGAGCGGCTGAGTCGCGTCGAGCCGCCAGGCTCGCTAACAATTGAATCCATGAGCGAGCTCAATGGCGACCGGACGGCGTGGCTGCGGTGCTACCGCTGCTGGTCCCAGAACCTCGAGATCCAGATCCACTACGACGCGATTCGGCGAGTCGACCCAGAGTCCGGGACACTGGCCGACGGGGTCGACGAGGTGCAGGAATCGGTCGTCCAGTGCCTCGACTGCATGCACGACCAGCCCCACCTCAGCTTCGAAGGCGATCACGTGGTGCCGATCGAAGACCGCTGGGAACGGATGGTGGCGGGGACGCCATGGGTCGCCTCCTGCACGGTGACCGTCGATCAGGACCGGGTCGAGAGCTGCTCCGGCCCGGAGGCGATCGAGTTCCTCACCTACGGCGCCTTCGGCGACCCCGGCGTGCGGGAGTTCTTCACCCACGTCCGCTTCCACAAGCACGACGACGAGCAGATCGTCATCCACCTCCTGGTCGAGCTCTACGCCCGCTCCGCCCAAGAGGCGACCGAGGTCCTGGAAGACGCCGCCCAGGGCCAGCTGGAGATCACCTCCCTAGCCGAGGAGTCCCGCCCGCCGGCCCACGCGAGCGGCGAGGCCCACTAGCCGGCGAGCATCGAGGGCACCAGCCATCTCCAGTCTCGAAGCGCCTCACCCGAACTGCATCAACTTTCCGGGCTGGCGGGCAGGAAAGTTGATGCAGTTCGGGTGAGGAGGGCGCGGCGGACGTTGTTGAGGAAAGGCTCGGGGTTGCGCTCGAGCATCTTGTAGGTGGTGCGGTGGACGTCGTAGCCCGCGGCGATCAGGTCAACATCTCTCTGGTGGTCCCCCTCGAAGGTGGGGCGATCGCCGTGATGGCTCCAACTGTCGGTTTCGACGATGACCTTTTGGGATGACCAGAGGAAATCGACCAGGTGGCCTTCGACAAGGACATTCACGGCCGGCGTCGGCAGGTTGGCTTCACGGCACAGAGCCAGGAAGTCGATCTCGGAGACGGACTTCGTCTCCAGCGCCTCCGGATCGACTTCAAGAGCAATCCTGCGCAGCTTGCCGACGCCCTTGCATCCACGCCGGCGCGTGATGATGCGGCCCAGTCGCGGCCAAGAAAGATCTCCACGCTTGTAGGCCTGGACGAAGATCCGCTCCAGCCGTTTCGCATCAGTGCGACCCGCCAAGTCGAGCAGCACCCGCTCCATCGTGGCGACAGGGACCCCCTTCTCCATAGTCACTTCCCAGGAATGCAACCTCCGCGTCTGGTGCAACCTCACCCCTCGATGTCCCTCGGGCTTGAAACCTCCCGACTGCCGCAGCACCTCGATCGGCCCATACGATCCACAAAGCCCCCAAAGCTGCCCAGCGTTGAAGTGCGACAGCACAGCTCCGGGCCCACAAGCGAGAACCGCTGCCATCCACCTGCCCTCCCGAGTGAGACGCTGGTGCCCGAGGGCGTAGATCCCCTTATGCAGGGGAATCAGCAATCCGGCCCTGCGGCGACCCAGCACAACTTCTTCGTCGATTCCTCGCTCCAGCAACTGCCGCATCGACACAACCCCATGCTGCTGTTCCGCAAGCGCTCGAATACTCACGGTCGCGTCCCGATCCCTCACCAACACCACCCCCCACCCCGAACTGCATCAACTTTCCTGCCTGCCAGCCCGGAAAGTTGATGCTGTTCGGGTCCGGCCGGTTGATTCCAGGGCATGGCTGGAACCCTGGCGGGCCGGGGCGCGCGTGTGGCGCGCGGTTCGCGCCTTTTCAGTTACGGGAGCGTGGCAGAAGTGCCACGCGCGGCTCAGTCGACGTTGTCGGCTGCTGCTTCGGGGCTCTCGCCCGGGTTCTTCTTGGGGACCAGCACCAGGCGCTTGAACTCGGCGACGAGGACGCCGTCCTGGTTGAGGACACGGGTGTGGACCTTGACGATGCCGCGGTCGGGCTTCGATTTCGACGGCTTGACGTCGAGCACCTCGGTCTCGCAGAAGAGGGTGTCGCCGTGGAAGACGGGGTTCGGGTGGCTCAGTTCTTCGGTCGCCAGGTTGGCGATCGCCTTGCCCGAGACGTCGGAGACCGACATCCCCAGCGCCAGCGAGTAGACCAGCGGCCCGACGACGACGTTGCGGCCCTGCTGAGAGCCGCTGGCGTAGATGTCGTTGATGTGCAGCGGGTGGTGGTTCATCGTGATCAGGCAGAAGAGGTGGTCGTCCGCCTCGGTCACGGTCTTCGCCGGCCAGTGTTTGTAGACGGCGCCGACCTCGAACTCCTCGAGATAGCGGCCGTAGCTGTGCGCGCCGGTTGCCTCACGCTCGGCCTGGTCGGTGGTCAGCTCGTACTTCTGATCAGTCATCGGTGAGTCTCGTCTCCTTGGAAGTTTGGCGGCGCCGGATGCTATCTGCCGCCCGCAGGATGGCGCCGTCCCAGCCTCGTCGCCTCCTCGGCGGCCGGGCCCCTCGCTCAGATGGCGAAGCGGCGCTTTGCCGGAGTCGGGTCGGCGCCCGTGGCGTTCAGCGCCCGCACCTGCAGCGTGTAGCGACCGGGCGCCAAGTGCTTGAAGACCGTCTTGCTCGCGCACGCGACGAACCTTGGCTTTGCCCGGTGACCGTTGACCGCCGGCCGGATCAGCTTGCACTGGAAGGAGCGGGTTTCGGCCGTGCCTTCGAAGCGGAACGTCGCCTTGCCTTTCTCTTTGTCGATCTTCGCCCCGACGATCCGGGTGTCGGGCAGAGGCAGCTGCCCCGGGCGCGGCGAGGGGTTGGGAGGAGGCGTCCCCGGGCCGGGCGCCGGCGGGCGGATGAACGAGGCGGTGACGGTCCGATTCACATACATGCTCACCTGGCAGGGGCCCGTGCCCGAGCATCCCCCGCCCGACCAGCCGGCGAATTCGAAGCCTTCGGCGGGGGTCGCCGTCAGGGTCACCGGCGCCCCGTTGGCGTAGACGTGCGTGCAGGTCGAGCCGCAATCGATCGCTTCGTCGGTCGAGCTGACCGAGCCTCCGCCGGCGGCTTCCCGCTGGATGGTCAGCGTGTGGTGGGTCGGCCCGAAGGCGAAGACGCGCCCGCCGCGGGTGGCGACGTAGATGCGTTCTTCGCTCGCCAGCGGCCGGACGAATTTGTTCGAGGTCCCGATGGGCGCGCTCCACAGCGGGTCCGGTTCGGGCCCGCTGGGAACGGCCGCGTAGGCGCTCAGGGTCGAGTGTTCGCATTTGAACGCTTCCGGGCAATGGCTGATCCAGACGATGCCCGAGCCTGCGGTGGCGCCGTTCGAGGTGACGACCGGCGAGCCCGAGCCGAATTCGAGCCCCGGCGCCCGTGCCACCAGGCTCAGTTTCGGGACGCCCAGAGGGCCGATTTCGTACTTGAGGACTTCGAGCGCGCCGTTGCCGGGTTCCTCGCCCGAGGCGGGGACGTAGACGTAGCCGCCGTCGCCGGGCCAGGTCGCAAGCGAGCCCCAGACGCCGTTCTGCAGCTGGGTCTCCCCCAGGTCGGCGTTTTTTTCTTCCGGCCCCTGCTTCATGCCGCCGAGGCTGTCGCGGTTCAGCAGGTAGGCGAGGCCGGATTTGCCGACCTGGACCAGAAGATGGGGCGTGCTTTCGGTCCCGAAGTAGGGAGAAGGCAGGGAGAGCGGCGCGCTCGAGCCGAGGTCCAGGTCCTGCATGTCCAGTTCTTCGCTGTTGTAGGGAGCGAAGAAGTCCTTCGGCTTGAGGGTGCCGTCGGGTTCGATCTGCGCCCGGACCACCGAATCGCCGAGGTGGCCTTCGTGCGGCTGGCTCCCGGGCCCTTTCGGAGGAGACCAAGAGTTGCCGGTGGCGAAGAGCAGCTGCCCTTCTTTGTCGGAGGCGATGCCACCGCCACCCATCCAGATCGCAGCCCCGTTGTGCCCGGCTTCGGTCGTCGCCCACATCGTCTTGATCTGCCCCGAGGTGGAGACGCCGACGATCCAGCCATGGAAGGGCGAGATGTCGCAGTGGCCGCCGAAGCCCGCATAGACGACGCCGTTCATCAGCAACAGCGCCGGTCGCTGCAGCTGGTGGGTGGGGTCGAAGGCGACCGGCAGGTTTTCGGCTTCGCCCGCGATCGTGACCGGGAACCCGGCGCGCTCTTCGCCGGTCGCGAGGTCGACCGCGTGCATCTTCCATTCCGCCGGGCCGGCTTCGCCGGTTTCGTAGCCCTTGGCGAAGAAGTAGGCGGTGTTCGTGCTCGGGTCGATCACCGGGGTCCCGGTGACGCCGACGTGCGGGGCGAGATCTTCGCAGCCGAGGTCCGCCGAGTTCCAGGGAGTGCCGACGTTGCGTTCCCACCTGACTTCCCCGGTCTCCGAGTCGATGCCGTAGACGCGGTTGTCCTCGGTGGCGACGAACAGGGTCCCGGCCGATACCAGCGGCTGGGCGTAGACCTGGCCCTGGACCGGAACTTCGAAGTTCTGCGCGAAGCCGCCTTCTTCTTCGAGCAGCTGCGGCGTCAGATGGGGCTCGTCCGGGTACCAGCTGGTGCGCAGCGATTCGGCCGCCGCGGTCACCGGCGGTTCGGTCGCGAGGGCCGGCGCGGCGAAGATCAGCGCCACAGCGGTGAGCGCGAGTGCCGCCAGGGCCGCTTCGCATCTGTCCAGCATCTACCGGTGAGACTATTCGGCCGGCCGGTGCTTGTCTTGCGGAAGTCGCCGGGATCGGCATCTAGACTGCGCGCGATGCAGATCGGGATCATCGGCCTCGGCTACGTGGGCCTGCCGCTCGCCGTCGCCTTCGCCGAAGCGGGCTGCGAGGTGATCGGGCTCGACGTCGACGCAGCCAAGATCGAGGCGCTGAACGCCGGCCGCAGCTACATCGAGGACGTGCCGAGCGCGGCGCTGGCGGCGCTCGGGGAGCGCCTGCGGGCGACGACCGACTATGCCGGCCTCGCCGCCTGCGAGGCGGTCGTCCTCTGCGTCCCGACCCCGCTCACCGACTCGCGCGAGCCCGACCTCGGCCCGCTCGAGGCCTCGGCGACGGCGCTGGCGCAGGTGCTGCGCAGCGGGCAGCTGGTGGTGCTGGAGTCGACCACCTACCCGGGCACGACCCGCGACCGCCTCCTCCCCATCCTCGAGTCCTCCGGCCTCACCGCCGGCAGCGACTTCCACCTCGCCTTCTCGCCGGAGCGGATCGACCCCGGCCGCACCGACTTCACCGTGCGGACGACGCCGAAGCTGGTCGGCGGCGTCACCGAGGCCTCGACCGAGCGCGCCCGCGAGCTCTACGCGGAGATCTGCGACACCGTCGTCGTCCTCTCCAGCCCCGAGGCGGCCGAGCTCTCGAAGCTGCTGGAGAACATCTTCCGCTCGGTCAACATCGCCCTCGTCAACGAGCTCGCCCAGCTCTGCGACCGGCTCGGAATCGACGTCTGGGAGGTGATCGAGGCCGCTTCGACCAAGCCCTTCGGCTTCATGCGCTTCGACCCGGGGCCGGGGATGGGCGGCCACTGCCTGCCGGTCGACCCCTTCTACCTCGCCTTCCGCGCCCGTCAGCTCGACTTCTATCCCGAGTTCATCGAGCTCGCAGGGAAGATCAACCAGGCGCAGCCGAGCTTCTGCGTGGAACGGATCGAGCGGGCGCTGAACGCCGTCCGCAAGCCGGTCAACGGCTCCCGCGTCCTCGTCCTCGGCGTCAGCTACAAGGGCGGCGTCGGCGACACCCGCGAATCGCCGGCCCTGAAGATCGTCGGCCGCCTGCAGGACCTGGGCGCCACGGTCTCCTACCACGACGCCTTCGTCCCGGAGCTGCCCGGCCACGGGCTCGCCTCGGTGGAGCTCGACGAGGCGCTCCGCACCTGCGACATAGCCGCGATCGTCACCGCCCACCCCGACGTCGACTACGAGGCGGTAGTCGCAGCGGCACCCCTTGTGATCGACTTCCGCGGCGTCACCCGCAACATCAGCGCGGACAACCTCGTCCGCCTCTAGTGCACTTTTTTGAGCCGCGCGCGTTCCTCTTGCTTCTCGACGACCTGGAGGATCAGCTTGACCACGTTCGAGTCGCCGGTGACCTTGATGTGGCCGGTCTCGGCGGCGCGGCGGTAGCTCTTCAGCGTTCCCTTCTCGGCCAGCTCGTTGAACTGCGGGCGGTCGATTTCGACCAGCACCCGCTCGTCCTGGGCGAGGTCTTTGCTGATCTTCGGCCCCGGCAGCTCGACCCGGTACAGCTGGATGTCGTGTCTGGCCTTCAGCTGCAGGCCGAAGACCAGCTTCAGGTTCTGCAGGGCGGGAACTTCGGCCTGGAACCGCTCGACAGCGGTGCGGATCAGGTCCGAAGTCGAGGCCATGTCACATGCTCCGCCCGATCAAATCTTGTGGCGCTGTAGGAGCTTCTTGCCGATCACCATGCGCTGGATCTCCGAGGTTCCCTCGCCGATCAACAGCAGCGGCGCGTCGCGGTAGAGCCGCTCGATCTCGTACTCCTTCGAGTAGCCGTAGCCGCCGTGGATGCGGAAGCTTTCTTCGACGCAGTACTTGCCGGTCTCCGAAGCGAGGAGCTTGGCCATCCCGGCCTCGAGGTCGGAGCGCTCGCCGGCGTCCTTCATCCGCGCCGCTTTGCGGGTGAGGAGGCGGGCGGCCTCGAGCTTGGTCGCCATGTCGGCGAGCTTGAACTGGATCGCCTGGTGGGCGGCGATCGGCTTGCCGAAGGTCTTCCGTTCCTGGCTGTAGCGGAGGGCCAGCTCCAGCGCCCGCTGGCCGATGCCGACGCCGCGGGCGGCGACGTTGACGCGGCCGACCTCGAGCGCGTCCATCATCTGGATGAAGCCCTGGCCGACCCCGGCCTCCTCGCCGCCGAGGATGCGCTCCGGCGGGCACTTGTAGCCGTCGTAGACGAGCTCGGTCGACTCGACGCCCTTGTAGCCCATCTTCTTGATCTTGGGCGGCACGTTGAGGCCCTTGAAGTCGCCCTCGTTGGTTTCCTTCCAGGCCTCCTTCTCGGTGATGAAGCAGGTCATCCCCTTGTAAGGCGGGTCGGCCTGGGTGTCGGTCTTCATCAGCACGAAGACGACGCTGGAGCCGAGGCCGTTGGTGACCCACATCTTCTGCCCGTTCAGCTCCCAGGCGCCGTCGTCGCCCTTCTTGGCGGTGGCCTTGATGCCCTGGACGTCGGAGCCGACCTCGGGCTCGGAGAGCGAGAAGGCGGCGCGGATCTCGCCCGTCGCCATCTTCGGCAGGAAGTACTCCTTCTGCTCGTCGGTGCCGAACTTCATCAGCAGGTAGGAGCCGATGAAGTGGGTGTTGACGACGCCGGAGATCGAGATCCAGCCGCGCGAGAGCTCTTCGACGATCATCGCGTAGGTCGTCAGGTCGAGCCCCATGCCGCCGTACTCCTCGGGGATCGTCACCCCGAAGAGGCCGAGCTCCTTCATCTGCTCGACGACCGGCTCCGGGAAGGAGTCCTCGTGGTCGTAGTGCTCGGCGTTGGGGATGATCTGCTCGTCGGCGAACTGGCGGACCATTTCGATGATCGCCTGCTGCTCGTCGGTCATTTCGCGGTAGGCGGCGGTGTCTACGGCCATGGCTCCTGCTCTGAAGTTGTTGGGTATCTGGGTTGGCGGGTTTAGGGCGGCGACGCGGCTGCGGCGCCCTGGACCGCCAAGGATATAGACGCGGGGTCCGCGTCGGGGTCGATGGCCCGGAGTGGCGCCGCGGCCTTGAGCAGCATCTCCTCGTACTCGCGCTCGGGGCGGGACTGGAGGACGACCGCGCCGCCGGCACCGATCGTGGCGCGCTCGCCGTCGAGGACGATGGTGCGGATCGCGACCGAGAGATCGGCGCCGCCGCCGAGGCCGAACCAGCCGATCGCGCCGGCGTAGACGCCGCGGGGGGCGCCCTCAAGCCGGTCGAGGATCTCGGTCGTGCGCAGCTTCGGGGCGCCCGTCATCGAGCCGGGCGGGAAGCAGGAGCGGACCGCGTCGAGGGCGCTGCCATCGACACGCAGGCGGCCGCGGACCGAGGAGACGAGCTGGTGGACGGTCTCGTACGTCTCGACCGCCATCATCTCCGGCACCTCGACCGACCCCACCTCGCAGACCGCGCCGAGGTCGTTGCGGAGGAGGTCGACGATCATCAGGTTCTCGGCCCGGTTCTTCCCGTCGGCGGCGAGGGCGGTGGCGAGACGTGCGTCCTCCGCCGAGGTGGCGCCCCGGCGCGCAGTCCCCTTGATCGGCCGCGCTTCGACGCCGCGGTCGCGGTCGACGCGCAGGAAGCGCTCAGGGGAGGAGCTGAGGACGGCAAGGTCGCCGAAGCGGAGGTAGGCGGCGAACGGCGCCGGATTGGCGCGGCGCAGGCGGCGGTAGAGGGCGAGTGGATCGATGTGGGCCTCGATCCTCAACTGGTTCGTCAAGCAGATCTCGTAGCTGTCGCCATCGAGGAGGTGGTCGATCGAAGCTCCGACGTCTTCTACGTACTGCTCGGCGGTGCGAGCGAGGGATAGCGCGTTTGCGGAAGCAGGTCCCACATTGCAGGTAGGACCTGCTTCCGACTCTCCTCTCGCGCTGAGCGCTTCAAGGCGGGACACCGTGGTGGAAAGCCAGTCCTCGGCCTCAGCCACACCTATCTCCTCACCCTCCTTACCTTGCTTTGTGAGGAGGGTGAGGAGAGAGGTGTGGCCCTGCTCGTGATCGAAGGCAATGACGCGGTCGGCGAGGATGAAGGCGGCGTCTGGGTGCTCGGAGCGGTGGGACGAACTGAAGCCGCACTCCTCCTTCAGCTCGTAGCCGAGATAGCCGACGAAGCCGCAGTCGAACTCGAAGGGGAGGTCGGGAGACGAAGCGGGTCGCAACTCCTCGGTGCGGCGGGCGAGGTAGTCGAAGATCGACTCGTCGTCTCCCATGTCATAAGTGACCACCTCGGCAAGCGGCCCACTCGCATCGCCCATGAACGAGAAGCGTCCCCGCCCTCCCACGCGGCTGCTGTCGAGCCAGAACGCGTGCTCGCTCTCGCCGTAGAGGGTGACGAAAGCCGCCTCGGCATTCGGAAATCCGTCGAGACGCCGCACCAGCACCTTGGTCAACGATTCCCGTGTCGCTTTAGTGGACCTATGGGCGACTAAAGCGACACGCGGTCGTTGAGGTGCCGGGGAGAGGTCGCGGAAGTTGGCTAGGAGGCGCTTGCCGTGCTCGGTGGCGATCGACTCGGGGTGGAACTGGACGGCCCATTGGGGGCGGGTGCGGTGTTCGATCGCCATCGGGACGCCGTCGCACATCGCTGTCTCGCGCAGGGACGCTGGCAGCGGGCGCGCCAGGGCGAGTGAGTGGTAGCGAGTTGCCTGGAACGGGCTGGGGATACCGGCGAAGAGGCCTGTGCCGTCGTGCTCGATCGAGGCGACGCGACCGTGCATCGGTTCCGGCGCACGCTCCACGCGGCCTCCCTCCACCCAGCCCAGTCCCTGCAGGCCGAGGCAGACGCCGAGCAGCGGGCGTTCGCAGTGGCGAATGACCTCGGCGCAGACGCCGAAGTCGGCCTCGATGTCGGGGCGGCCGGGACCCGGCGAGATGACGACGTTGTCGAACTCGAGCCGCGCCAGCTCCTCCCAGCTCGCCTCGTCATTGCGGACGACCAGCGGCTCGACGCCGTTCACCTCCGCCAGCAACTGGAAGAGGTTGTAGGTGAACGAGTCGTAGTTGTCGATCAGCAGCGTTCGCATCACGGAAGGGGGCGTGTCGACTTTGCGGACATATGGGACGGTTAAAGCGACACGCCGCAGCCTCGGCGGGCAAGATATCCCGCCAATGGCCGATCGATGGCAGCCCGACCGCAGCCGCGGCGTCTTCGAGACGCTGCTCGTCGTCAACGGCGAGCCCGTGGAGCTGGAGGCTCACCTGCGGCGGCTGGCGCGGAGCCTCGATGCGGTCTACTCGAGGAAGCTGCCGCCGCAAACCGAGGAGGAACTGCGACGGGCAGGGGAGGGAATCTCTCTCGGTCGCCTTCGCTTCACCGCGGTCCCCACGGAAGACGGCCTCCGACTCGACCTACTTGCCAGGGGGGTCGAGTCGGAGGCCGTCTTCCCAGAGCGCGGGGTCCATCTCCGCACCCATCCGATCGCCGGCGGCCTCGGAGCCCATAAGTGGGTCGACCGACCAGGCATCGACCGCCCCGACCCAGAGCAAGCCGGAGCCTTGATCGTCGACGAGGGCGAGGTGCTGGAGGCGGGATGGGCCAACGTCTTCGCCGTCCGCGGCGGCACCCTCTTCACAGCTCCCCTCGACGGCCGCATCCTCCCCGGCACGACCCGCGCGGCCCTGCTGGCGCTGGCGGCCGAAACTGGAATTGAGACGAGGCAGCGCTCCCTCTCCTCCACCGACCTCCTATCCGCCGACGAGACTTTCCTCAGCGGCTCGATCCGCGGAGTAGAGGCCGCCCTGGAGCTGGACGAGCAGCCGCTACCGGGCTGCGGCCCGATCAGTAATCGCCTCGCCGTCGCCCTGCGGCAACGCTGGAACCTGACGGATGCGCCCCAAGCATCTGCAGCCGAGCCGATACTCGGTCAGCTCTCTCGGTAAAGCTGCGAAACCGAACCTCGAACCGCGGCGCTGGAGCCGGCGCAGACTCAGCGAGAGACGACTCGGCCTCGACCGAGGGCGCCTCTTCTCCGTCGCTCCTGCCGGCGGGTGGCGCGGATTTGGGGGACCGCCCCGATAGGGGTGGTGGCATCAAATCGGCGACAGGACCCGCCGGCCCAGCAACGTTGGAGTCGGCAACCTTCGCAGCCGCCCGCGCACTCTGCTCAGCCGCCTCCGCCGCCCGCCGCGCCTGCTTGGCAGCGTCGATCGCCATCTCGCCGATCTCGCGCACCCCCTCCTCGGAGGCACGCGCGATCACCAGCGCCTCGTCGATCCGCGCTTCCAGCTGGCCGACGGTCGGCACGGCTCCGCGCGGGACGACCCAGTCCTGCGTGTTGTCGCGTTCAGATCCCTCGATAGCAGGGAATTTAGGCTTCAGGCAGGCGGCAAACTCGCGCTCTCACTAGATTTACGCGCGGCCCTCCCCCGACACGACCCTAGGAGCACCTTGAGACACCCACGCGAGTTCTTCCTTCCGCAGGCGATCGGCGCCCCGGAGCCCCTCCGCGAGATCCCCGTCAAGCCCTCGCGGATGATCCACTTCCTCGACTTCTCGAACGAGAAGATGGTCGCCAAGGCGGGCGACATCGCCGCCAAGACCGACATCCTCCTCGGCAACCTCGAGGACGCCGTCCCGGTCGACCGCAAGGAGGCCGCCCGCGCCGGCCTGATCCGCGCCGCCAAGGAGACCGACTTCGGCCAGACCTCGCTCTGGACCCGGGTCAACGCGCTGGAGAGCCCCTGGGTGCTCGACGACTTCACCCAGCTCGTGACCGAGATCGGCGAGCAGCTCGAGGTGATCATGGTGCCGAAGGTCGAGGGCGCCCACGACATCCACTACGTCGACCGCCTGCTCGCGCAGCTGGAGGCGAAGGCCGGACTGTCGCGGCCGATCCTCGTCCACGCGATCCTCGAGACCCCGCAGGGCGTCGTCAACCTGGAGGAGATCGCCAACGCCAGCCCGCGCATGCAGGGGATGAGCTTCGGCCCGGCCGACCTGGCGGCGGCGCGGCGGATGAAGACGACCCGCGTCGGCGGCGGCCATCCCGGTTACCGGGTGATGGAGGACCCGGCCGACCCGGAGAACCCCGAGGCCGATCGCGTCAGCGCCCAGCAGGACCTCTGGCACTACTCGATCGCCCGCATGGTCGACGCCTGCACCGCCGCCGGCATCCTCCCCTTCTACGGGCCGTTCGGCGACATCAAGGACACCGCCGGCTGCGAGACCCAGTTCCGCGCCGCCTTCCTGATGGGCTGCGTCGGCGCCTGGTCGCTGCACCCGGTCCAGATCGGGATCGCGAAGAAGGTCTTCAGCCCTCCCCCCGACGAGGTCAGGTTCGCGAAGAAGGTGATCGAGGCGATTCCCGACGGCCGCGGCGTCCACATGATCGACGGCAAGATGCAGGACGACGCCACCTGGAAGCAGTGCAAGGTGATGGTCGAGCTGGCGGAAATGCTCGCCGAGAAGGACCCGGAGCTGGCCGAGGCCTATAGATAAATTGGCTCGCCCTATAAGTAGTTAGTAAAGGACCGCGTCAGTACTGGGTGACTTCGCAAGGACCGTCCCCACCGATAGGAAAAATCCAATTTTCCATGGATCTATCCCGTAATCTGCGGGAGAAAGATCCGCGCTTTGCAGCGGCTCATGTGATCTAGAGCCAGTGCCGATACGGAGAGGGCGTTGACGACCGCAACCATTCTCCAGCTCTCGTCTTACAACTAAACCCCAGTCAATCCCTTCCTTCCCATGCACTCTTCCACTGACCTTCCGCTAGATCGCCGCTTCGGACCACAGCCCACCACCACTCGCGAAGCCCTCGTTCAGGATCGGCCGACCCTTGGAGCGATGCCCGGAGCACGGCGCGGCCCCGCCCTTTGGCTGCTGCCGACGATCGACTTCGTCTCCTCGTCTCTCGCTCTCGCCGGCGTCGCCGCGCTGACGGGAGTCGCCTTCACTCCCGCCTTCCCGATCGCTCCGGCGGTGCTGGTGCTCGTCTACGCGCTGCTCGGGGTCTACGGCACCGAGTCCGCCCGCGCCGAAGAGAGAGGCGCCGGCTGGCCGATCATCCGCTTCCTGGTCGCTGCGCTCTTCGCCTGGTCGGCCTCGCTGCTGACCGACTTCCAGGCCGCCGAGCAGCTCGGCCTCTGGCTCGCCTTCATCGTCCTCGACACCACCTGCCGCGGGCTCTTCTCGCCCTATCTCGAGCGGCTCAACCCGCAGGAGCGCTGGGTGCTGGTCGGCGAGGAGGAGACGGCAGAACGGCTGCGCGCCTACACCCCGCTGAAGAAGTACGCCGACGTCATCGGCACGGTGCCGCCGGCGGAGAAAGACCCCGGCACGGCGGGGCGCGTCGCCGCCCTCGAGGTGGTCGAGCGCTACCACGCCGACCGCGTCGTCATCTCCAGCCAGCACGCTGACGACGAAGGCCTGCTGGAGCTGGTCCGCGCCTTCAAGTCGATCGGCGTCACCGTCAGCCTCCTGCCCCGTCCCCTTGACCTGCTCGAGGCGCAGTCGGTGACCCCGAGCCGAGTCGGCGGCGTGCCGCTGATCGAGGTCGAGGCGCTGGCTGCCCGCGACGCCGTTCCCTACAAGGGCCCGGACCGCCGCCACACCCGTAAGACCAAGGTCAGCGTCGTGGTGCCGGCGATGAACGAGGAGAAGAACATCGGCCAGGTCCTCTCCGAACTGCCCGACGGCCTGCACGAGGTGATCCTGGTTGACGGCAACTCGACTGACAACACGATCGAGGCCGCCCGCCAGGCCTACCCCGGGATCCGCGTCACCACCCAGAGCGGCCGCGGCAAGGGCGATGCCTTCCGCACCGGCTTCGCCGCCGTCACCGGCAACCTCGTCGTCATGCTCGACGCCGACGGCTCTGCCGACCCGGCCGAGATCCCCCGCTTCGTCGCCGCTCTGGAGGCCGGCGCCGACTTCGCAAAGGGCTCGCGCTTCCTTGAGGGCGGCGGCAGTGCCGACATCACCAAGCTGCGCAGCGCCGGCAACTGGGTCCTCAGCGGCACCGCCAACCTGCTCCATGGCACCCACTTCACCGACCTCTGCTACGGCTACAACGCCTTCTGGGCGCGCTGCCTGCCCTTCATCTCCCTCGACGTCCCCGGCTTCGAGGTGGAGACGCTGATCAACCTCCGCATCGCCGCAGCGGGGATGAAGATCACCGAGGTACCCAGCTACGAGAAAGAGCGGCTCTCCGGGCAGAGCAACCTGAAGACCTTCCGCGACGGCTTCCGCGTCCTCGGCACCATCTTCAAGGAGGCCCGCCGCCGCCGCAGCCTCCGCCACGAGCGCCTGCACTCACCGCCGGCTGAGGTGGCCGAGCAGCAGAGCACCCGCGCGGTCGCCTGACGCCGCAGGACCAAGCGCTGCCGGTATGGAGGGGGTGGGTATTCCCTTCCTCCCTGGGTTACTCGCCTGTAACGGCGCCAGCTGACCGCGAACGTCGGCGGTGCGAGTAACAGGACGCCGGTCGTCAGGGAATACCCACCCCCTCCTGGCGACAGAGCTCCGGCAGACGCCCAGCTATCAGCCGTAGCTGGGGCGTGTGGCTAGGAGCCCGAGTGATCCTCTGAACGTTTTGCGCCTCTGGCCTGGCACCCATCTCGGCCAGCTGGCGGCGATCCAGCCAGCAGGCGAGTGAAGAGGATCACCCGGGCTCCTTACCGGTAGACGTCAGCGCGAAGGCGGCTGGATCGGGCCGGCGGGGAGGTCGGCGTAGCTGTTGGCCCTGTAGGCGCCCGCTTTGATGCCGGCGTGGAAGGCGCGGCTCACCTTCTTCGAGGTCTCGATCGGCCAGTGGGTGCCGCGGTCGTTGAGGTCGTACCAGATCAGGGCGCGGATTTTGCGGTAGCGATGGCGGACCTTGGACAGCATGTCCTTGATCCAGAGCGGCTTCGAGCCGCCCTTGTCGCTTGACGCCACCTCGGCCAGCATCACCGGCTTGCTGGGCGCCACGCGGGTGATGATCCGCTTGTAGGTGCGGTGGAAGACCTGGTTGAAGCTCTGCCAGCCAGGGGAGCCGCGGCGCTGGCCCCAGTTGAAGCCGTCGAGGCCGGTCCAGTCGACGTATTCGTTACCGGGGTACAGCTCGCCGAGCGGCGTCAGGCTGCTGTAGAGATCGACGTTGGGGCACCAGACCCAGGTGACGTTGGTGGCGCCGACCGAGGTGAAGATGTCGTGCACGTGGCGCCAGGCGGCGACGTACTGACCCGGGGTGTTGCCGTTGACGCCCTCCGACCAGGGGAACCAGAAGCCGTTCATCTCCCAGTCGAAGCGGAGGAAGAAGGGGTGGCCCCAGGCCTTCGCCTTGATGGCGAATTCGCGGATGTAGGAGTCGAAGCTGCCGTCGATCACTTTGCCGAGGCTGAAAGCCGGCTGGGTGAGGCTGGGCGGGCTCGCGGTCGAGTTCCAGCTGAAGACCGGGATCGCCCCGTAGCGGCGCGCGTTTTCCAGCGGCGTGCTGGGGAATTTCGTCATCACGCAGCTGCCGCCGCTGTCGTCGCATTCGGCGAAGGGGGCGCTGAACTCGATCAGCGAGAGGCCCTTGCCGGCGGCCTGCTGGAAGGCCTGCACGGCGGTCATGTCCCAGGGTGCCGCTTCGCCGGTGATCTGTTCGCCGATCTGCGCTCCCCAGTAGAGGGAGGCGTGCGGTCGCTGCGTGGCGGCAGCGGCACCCGGGGCGGCCAGTGCCGCGACGGAGAGCACGCAGGCCACGCCGGCGAGGAGCAGGCGTCGCGGGCGGCGGTGCCGGTTCTTGCGTTCGGTGGCAGTCATATCCCTGTGTGGTTCAAACCCCGCCGGGTGACAATCGCTGCGGAGCGCCCTCGACCCTTACATACGGAGGCACGGATACGGGGGATCAACGCAAGGGTGGAATCGGGCTTGCCGCCAGTTCGCTGAATCGATTATTCGCGTAGAGAGGCTTGGCTATCCCCTTCGCGAACGCGGTCGCGGCCGCGGGAGAGGTCTCCAGGGGCCAGTCGACCCCGCGGTCAACCGTGTCGAAGTAGACGAGCGCCCGCACGCGCGGATATCTCGTCGGCAGCAGTTCGAACATCTTGCGGATCCACTGCGCCTTGTGCCCCCCGGATGAGCTGGTGGCGAACTCCCCCAGCATCAGCGGCTTATGGGGAGCGATTCTCTTCACCAGTTCGTAGGCGGGGTCGAAGATTTCGCGGAAGCTGCGCCAGGGGCGCGGGTTGACCGGATTGGTGCCCCAGTTGTAGCCGTCGAGGCAGGTCCAGTCGACGTAGGCGCTGCCGGGGTACAGGCTCTTCAGGTGCTGCGAGCGCAGCCGCTTCTGGGTGTCGGCGTAGGGACACCAGACCCAGGTCGCGTTGGTTGCCCCGACCGCGGTGAAGATGTCGTGCACGTGGCGCCAGGCCGCGACGAATTCCCCCGGCTGGTTGCCGTTGACGCCCTCGTACCAGGGGAACCAGTTGCCGTTCATCTCCCAGTCGAAGCGGAGGAAGAAGGGGTGGCCCCAGGCCTTGGCTTCGTCGGCGAACTGGGAGATGTAGGCGTCGTAGCGGCCGCTGATCAGTTCGGAGAGCTTGAAGCTCGGCTGTTCGGCCGATTCGCGCGGGGACGCTTCCGACCCCCAGCTGAAGAGCGGGATCGAACCGTGGCCGCGGATGTTGCTCATCGCTTCGAAGGAGAACGAGTAGTTGCGGCAGGGGCTGCGGTGGCAATCCTGGAACGGGGAGGAGAACTCGATGATCGACATCCCCTTGCCGACGATCTGCTCGAAGCGGGTGGCGGCGTTCATGTCCCAGGGAGCGTCGGTGCCGGTCAGCTGGTCGCCGATCCAGGCGCCCCAGTAGAGCGGCTTCGGCTTTGGGTGGTGCTTGCGATGATGGTGCTGTTTATGGCTGCCGGCGGCCGACGCGTTGGCGGCCAGCAGGCAGCAGCCGATCGCCGCCAGCAGCAGCAATCCCAGCAGACGCGCCCCAGAACGACGCTTCGGGTGAGGCCGAGAAACCAGAACGATCAGTGTAGGGAACGCCCTGCGCGTGGTCGAGTGACTACCAGGAAGGCTTAACTCGGCGGCTGGATCGGGCCGCTCGGGAGGTTCGCGTAGGAGGCGCCGAGATAGGAGGACTGCTGGACCCCCTCCGCGAAGGCCTGGGTGGCGGAGGCGGAGGTCTCGATCGGCCAGTCCATGTTGTCGTCGAATTTGTCGAACCAGATCGCGGCGCGGATCTGCGGGTAGGCGGTCGGGATGCGGGAGAGCGCGTTCTTGATCCATTCGGCCTTCGATCCCCCCTGCTCGCTGGAGCCGAACTCGCCCAGCATCATCGGCTTCGAGGGAGCGATGCCTTCGGCGATTTCGCCGTAGCTGTCGCTGAATAGCTGGTCGAAGCTCTGCCAGCCGCGCGGCGAGGCGGGGTTGGTGCCCCAGTTGTAGCCGTCGAGGCCGGTCCAGTCGACGTATTCGTTGCCGGGGTAGAGCGAGCCGAGGGCGGTCAGCGTGCCGCTCGGGTCGACGAACGGGCACCAGACCCAGGAGACGTTGGTCGCTCCGACCGCGGCGAAGATGTCATGCACGTGGCGCCAGGCGGCGACGAATTCCCCCGGCTGGTTGCCGTTGACACCCTCGGCCCAGGGGAACCAGTCGCCGTTCATCTCCCAGTCGAAGCGGAGGAAGAAGGGGTGGCCCCAGGCCTTGGCTTCGGTGGCGAATTCCCGGATGAATTCGTCGTAGCGTCCTTCGATCACGTCGCTGAGCTGGAAGTCGGGCTCGTTGAGGCTTGAGGGGATCGACTGCGAACTCCAGCTCAGAACGGGGATCGAGCCGTTGGCGCGGATGCTTTCCATCGGCTTGGCCGGGAAGTCGTAGAAGGAGCAGGAGGAGCCGCACTGGGCGAAGGGCTGGAAGAACTGGACCATCGAGACCGACTTCTGGGCGTGTTCCTCGAACTTGGCGACGGCGTTCATGTCCCAGGGGGCCTGTTCGCCGGTCAGCTGCGAGCCGATCGTCGCGCCCCAGTAGACCGGGTGCGGAGCGCCCGCGGCGCGGGCCGGCTTCGCGACGGCGGCACAGCGACGGCGGGGGCGGAGGTTGACCCGCCTGGCGCGGCCGCGGATGACACAGTGGTTGGGGGCGATCAGCGCCCTGGCGTCGCTCAGGCGGGCAAACTTGCGGGGGCTCTTCCCACCCGAGCCGGCGACGGCGGTGCCGGCGCAGCAGAGGAAGACGGCGAGGGCCGCGATCAGGACGCGAGAGGCAAGGCGGGCGCTGAGACCTTCGGCCATACAGGCCCATCGGCGGCCTGGCCGTCTGTTGCAGCTCTATGGCCCAGACCTGGACATTTGTCCAGGAGGGTTGCAATCCGCGGCTCAGCCGGCCGGGAACTCTCAGCCGAGCGGCTGAATCGTCGTCGGGCCGAGGCTGGAGAAGCTGTTGCCGACGTAGGCGGAGTTCTGGATGCCTTCGGCGAAGGCGGTGGTCGCGGTGCTGGAGGTCTCGATCGGCCAGTCCATGTTGCTGTCGTATTTGTCGAACCAGAGCAGGGCGCGGATCTGCCGGTATTCGGTCGGGACCTGGGTCAGCATTTCCTTGATCCAGGTCGCCTTCGAACCGCCGTACTCGCTGGAGGCCACCTCGCCGATCATCATCGGCTTGCCGGGCGCGATCGTGCTGACGATGTTCTGGTAGGTCGTGCGGTAGACCTGGCTGAAGGTCTTCCATTTGTCGGGCTTGTTGGGGTTGGTGCCCCAGTTGTAGCCGTCGAGGCCGACCCAGTCGACGTATTCGTTGCCGGGGTAATCCGTGGCCAGCGGGGTGGCGCCGCTGTATTCGACGTTCGGGCACCAGACCCAGGTGACGTTGGTAGCGCCGACCGAGGTGAAGATGTCGTGCACGTGGCGCCAGGCGGTGACGAATTCACCGGGCTGGTTGCCGTTGACGCCTTCGTGCCAGGGGAACCAGTGGCCGTTCATCTCCCAGTCGAAACGGAGGAAGAGGGGGTGGCCCCAGGCCTTGGCTTTGGTGGCGAATTCACGGATGTAGGCGTCATAGCGGCCGGAGATCAGGTCGGAGAGCTGGAAGTCCGGCTCGTTGTTGCTGGAGGGGATCGACTGCGAGCTCCAGCTCAGGACCGGGATCGAGCCGTGCAGGCGGATGCTTTCCAGGGGCGAGGTGGGGAAGCCGTAGAAGGAGCAGGTCGGGTTGCACTGGGCGAAGGGCTGGAAGAACTGGACCAGGGAGACCTTTTTTTTCGTCTCTTCCTCGAACTTGGAGACGGCGGTCATGTCCCACGGCGCCTGGTTGCCGGTCAGCTGTGAGCCGATCGTCGCGCCCCAGTAGATGGGGCCGCCGCCGCTGGGCGCAGGAACCGGTTCCGGGGTCGGTTCGGGTTCGGGCGTGGGTTCCGGGGAAGACGGCGCGTTGGAGACGTTCACGGTCACCTTGGTCGTCGCCCTCACGCCCTTCGACCCGTAGGCGGTGGCGGTGAGGGTATGGCTGCCGTTGGTCAGCTCGGTGGTGTCGAGGCTGTAGCTGTAGGGAGCGGTCGAGTCGCTCGCCTTGGCCGAGCCGTCGACGGCAAATTCGACCTTGGGGGACGCAGCCGTCGCCACCGCCACTTCCCACTTGACCGTGCCCGAGACCGTTTGACCGTCGCTGGGGCTGACGGTGGTGATCGTCAGCGTTTCCTTGCTGGTGTTGGCCGGGTTGAGGCGGGAGGTGGTCGCCGGGTCGGTGGCCGTCTTGGCGCCGAGCGCGTGGGCGGGGCCGATCCCTTCGGCCGCGAAGGCGCCCGGCGCGAGCAGCGCTGCCACGGCAAAAGCGAAAGCGAGGAGCGAGCTGAGGAGGCGGGTGCGAGTCATGCCCGCCTCTCATCGGCCTCACCCCCTTCTGAACTTCAGCCCCCGTCAGGAGCGCTGGACGAATGGTCCAGCATGTTGAATCGATTCGTACAGGTCGCCCAGCGCCGCGGCGCACTCCTCCCAGGAGGTCAGCTGCGGCGAGCGCTGCGGCTGCGGTTGCGCCAGCTCCTCGACCGCCGCGGCGGCGATCTGCGCGGCGGTCGAGTCAAGCGGGATCGCCCGCCCGAAGCCGTCGGCGGCGATCTCCGCCAGCCCGCCCGCGTCGGCGACGAGCAGCCGGCGTCGCGCCGCCGCGGCCTCCAGGGCGACGAGGGGGTGGGTCTCGAACTCGCTCATCAGCACCACCAGGGAGACGCGGCCGAGCAGCCTCGCCATCCCCTCCGGGTCGCCGGCGGGGACGCTGGTGATCTCGACCTTGCCGTCGAGCCCGAGCGCCTCCGCCTGACGCCGCAGCTCCGCTTCGTAAGGACCCCTACCCACGATCAAGAGGCGCGCCCGCGGCTCCCGCTCCAGCACCAGCGGGAACGCTTCCAGCACCCGGTGGTGGCCCTTGTAGTGCTCGAGGCGGCCGATCGAGGCGAGCGTCGGCGTCTCCGGCTCGGCGCCGGCGAGGTCGGCGTCGGAGAAGCTGAGGTCGGTGCCGTTGGGGATCAAGGCGAAGCGCTCGGGCGGGACGCCAAGCGCCGCCCCGTATTGCTCGACCTCGAAGCGAGCGACCGCGACCAGCCGCGCCGCCCGCCGCAGCAGCGGGCGCAGGAGCCGCATCTGGGCGCCGCGGGCGCGGTTGCGCAGCTGCGAGGAATGGCCGCCGCCGTGGAAGGTGACGACGTAGGGAACGCGCAGCGTCAGCGCCCGCAGCATCGCCAGCGGGGCGACCAGCGTGTGGTAGCTCTGGAGGTGGACGAGGTCCCACTTCCCCCGCCCCATCTCGCGCCAGATGCCGGGGGCGAAGTACCAGTCGCGGCCGCGCGGCCAGGCGCGCACGGTGCGGATCCGGACGCCGTCCCGGGTCTCGGTGGTGGCTTGCTTCAGCTCCGGGTCGCCGCAGAGGACCTCGACCTCGACGCCGGCGGCGGCCAGCCGCCGGCTCACCTCCAGCACGTGCCGCTCCACCCCACCCTGCTGCAGCGGGCTGCGCGGGGTGACCATCAGCACTCGCGGCACACCGACGCCGTCGTCGGCGCTCGGGTGCGCGGCCGCGGTGTCGTCCGGCTTGGCGATGCCGGAGCGGACCCGCAGGTAGTCGAGGCTGGTGGCGGCGAGGCCGGCGACGATCATCGCCGCCCGGCCGAAGCCGCCGAGGTCGCCGCGGAGGGCGTCGCCGAGGTCGCGGAGGACGCCGAGCGGCAGCGTCCGCCGCACGTAGGAGCGCTCCGAGGAGAGCCCGTCCTCGCTGCCGACCATCCCGGTCAGCACCGCCTTCGAGCGGCCCTCGGCGCGGCAGCGGTCGAGGAAATAGCCGACCTTCCCCCGCGCCGGCGGCACCACGTGCTCGACCGCGGCGGTGGGGTCGTAGAGGATCTCGGCCTCGGGCCAGCGCTGGTGGACGCGGATGCTGAGGTCGGTCTCCTCGCAGCCGACCGGCAGCGTCCCCACCCGGCCGAGGTCGTGGCTGAAGCCGCCGACCTCGCGCAGCGACTCGCGGCGGAAGGACATGTTCGCCCCGACCAGGTTTCGCACCGGCTCCAGTTGCTGGGGCATCCCTGAGTGGGTGCAGCCGACGACCCAGTCGAACTCGGGCGGGAACCAGCCCGGCTTGCCCTCGACCCAGCGCGGCCGCACGGTGCCGCCGGCGCCCAGCACCCTGGGGTCGGCGTAGGCGGCGGCGAGCCGCTCCAGCCAGTCGGGCGCGGGGATCGCGTCGTCGTCGAGGAAGGCGACCACCTCCCCGCTCGCCTCGGCAACGCCCGTGTTGCGCGCCCCCGAGAGCCCCTGCTTCTCGCGGTTGGCGACGATCTTCAGCTCCGGCCACAGGGGGCGCACCTCCTCCAGCAGCTCCGGCGCATGGTCGATTACCAGCACCACCTCGTGCGGCGGCAGCGTCTGCGCCCGCAGCGCGTCGACGGCTTCGCTCATCACCTCCAGCCGCTCGCGGGTGAAGGCGCAGATCACGACCGAGATGGTGGGCAGGTCCGGCACCGGCCGGATTCTGGCACGGCGCCGCCCCCCTGCATGCGAGGCTTTATGCGTGCGGATCATGATGCTGGCCCAGTCGTTCGCGCCGATCGTCGGCGGCGAAGAGCGCGTAGTCGAGGACTTGAGCCGCGAGTTGGTGGGGCGCGGGCATCAGGTCTCGATCGCGACGCTGCAGCAGCCGCGGGGCGTCGCCGTCGACGCGATCGCCGGGGCGACGGTGCACACGCTGCGCAGCACCAGCTACCGGGTCACCAGAGGCCACCAGGACACCGAGCGCCGCCACTCCCCTCCCGCTCCCGATCCCGAGACCGTGCTCGATCTGCAGCGGGCCCTGCGGCGGGAGCGGCCGCAGGTCGTCCATGCCCACAACTGGATCGTCCACTCCTACCTGCCGCTGGCGCGCGAAGCCCAGAGCGCCCTTGCGCTTTCGCTGCACGACTACGGCCTCATCTGCGCGACCAAGCGGCTGCGGCGCAAAGACCACGTCTGCTCGGGGCCCGCCCCGGTCAAGTGCCAAGTCTGCGCCGCCGAGCACTACGGCCCGGCCAAGGGCCTGGTCGCCGCCTTCGGCCTGCGCGCGCGCGAAGCGCGGCTGCGGCGCGCCGTCGACGTCTTCCTCCCCGTCAGCTCCACCGTCGAGGAGCTCTGCCGGATCAGCCCGGATGAGACCTCGCGGGTGATCCCGAACTTCATCGGCGAGCTGCCGGCGCCCACTGACGAAGACCCGCGGCTGGCGCAGCTCCCGGACGAGCCGTTCATCCTCTTCTTCGGCGACGCCACCGTGGACAAGGGGGCCTGGCACCTGGCCGAGGCCTACGCCCAGCTGAAGGACCCGCCGCCGCTGGTCCTGATCGGCCGCTGCTACGTCCCGGAGCTGAAGGAGCGCCCGGGGGTGCACGCGCTCGGCGCCTGGCCGCACGGGCCGGCGATCGAGGCGCTGCGGCGCTCGCTGTTCACCGTCGCCCCCTCGCTCTGGCCGGAGCCGTTCGGTCTCGTCGCCCTGGAGGCGGCGGCCGCCGGCAAGCCGATCGTCGCCTCCACCATCGGCGGCCTGCGCGACATCGTCATCGATGGCGAGACCGGCCTGGCGGTGCCGCCCGAGGACCGCGGCGCCCTGGCCGCGGCAATGCGACGGCTGATCGGCGATGCGGAGCTGCGGGCGAAGCTCGGGGCGGGAGCGGCGCGACGGGCGGCCGAGTTCACCTCGGCGGCGATCGTGCCGCAGTTCGAGCAGGCCTACGAGCTGGCGATCGCGAATAGGCAGGCATGACCTGGTCGATGCGGACCAGGCTGCTGGCCGGCACCTTGGCGCTGCTCGCTGCCCGCCTCCTCCTCTCCCTGATCCGCACCGGGCCGGTGCTCGTCGCCGACGAGATCGGCTACCTGACCAACGCGCGGGTGCTGGCCGGCGGCCTGCCCGGGCAGCTCGAGCAGGCGCCGTTCTATCGCGGCGGCTACTCGCTGCTGATCGCGCCGCTGGTCAACCTTGGCTCCAGCCCGACCTTCACCTACCACCTCGTCCTCGTCCTCAACGCGGCGCTGGCGGCATCGGTCTTTCCCCTCCTCTACCTGCTGCTGACCCGCTTCGCGGGCGTACGGCCGGGGTTGGCGATCTGGGCGGCGCTGGCCGGAGCCGTGTACCCGGCGATAACGGTGCTCTCGCAGGTGGCGATGTCGGAGAACGCCCTCTTCCCGCTCGTCTGCCTCTGGCTGATCGCCTTCGCCGGCCTGCTGGGCCACGAGGACCGGCGCAGCGGCCTGCTCTGGGCAGTCGCGCTGGGCGTCGCCACCGGCGCCCTCTGGGCGGTCCACGCGCGGATGATCGTCGCCGTCGCGCTGGCGGTGATCGGCCTCGTCTGGCTGGCGGCGCGCAAGCGCCTCCAGCCCGCGGCAGCGGTACTGGGAGTGGCGGTGATCGCCGCCGCCTTCGTCGGCGTCCACTTCCTCGACAGCTACCTGATCAACCACAACTACGCCGGCTCGGCCCCCGACGAACTGAGCGAACGGATGGACAGCCTCTTTGACTTCCACGGGCTGCGAACGGCGGCGGCGAACCTGATCGGGCAGAGCTGGTACCTGCTGGTCGCGACCTTCGGCCTTGCCGCCGCGGCAGCGGCCGACTTCCTCGTTGGCCGGCGCCACCGGGCTGAGGCGACGGCGGAGCGCCCGCCGCCGGTTCTCGGCGTGCTACTGGCGCTGACCGTCCTGCTGCTGCTGATCTCGGCCGCTGCCTTCCCGGAACGGACGCGGCCGGACATGCTGATCTACGGCCGCTACACGGAGATCGCGGCGCCGGCCCTGATCGCCTTCGGCCTGATCGCCCTCGCCAGGGTCCGCCGGACCTTTGGTTCGGATAGCGGTCAAAAGGGCAGGCGCACCCTGGTCGATGCGAAACGATTTGGCTGGCCGCTGGCGGGGTTCGTGGCGCTGACCGCGGTCGTGGCGCTGATCCGGGCGACGGCTTCCGACCCGGATGCGGCAAATCGCTGGAACGTCTCGGCGCTGCCCTTCGTCACCGTCCAGCTCGGGCCGGCGATCCTGATCGGGGCCGCGCTCGTCGCCCTCGCCGGCGCCGGGCTGCTCTGGCGGGCGCGCGCCCACGGCAACAATGCGCTCGGAGGAGCGGCCGTCTGCCTGTTCGTCGCCGTCGTCGCCTACGGTGTCTGGAACCCGGTTCGCAGCTCCCAGCGCGCCGTCTACCCTCCGGGTTGGGAAAGCCCGCAGGCGGCGGTCGAACGGGCGGGCGCCAAGACGATTGCCTATGACCTCGACCACTACGACACGATCGGCCTCTACACCGTCCAGTGGTTCATGCCGAAGACGAAGGTGACCTTGTTCCACGGCAACCGACAGCGGCCCTCCGCGCGCTTCGTCCTCAGCAGCGAAGGCTGGTCCCGCAGCCATCCCGGCGCCAAGCCGTTGTGGAGCGCCGTGGGCCGCGACGAGACCCTCTGGGAAACCCCCCGGGGCGGCTGAGTCATGGAGGGCTCCACCTCCACCCAGGGGACCGCCTCCGCACAGACCGCGCCGCGCGGCCGCGGCCGGCTGCGCAGCCACTTCGACGATCAGCTCTACCGCACCGGCTACTACCTGATCGTCGGCACCGGGATCACGAGCCTGCTCGGAGTCGCCTTCTGGGCCCTGGCCGCCCGCTCTTATTCCGCCCACCAGGTGGGCCAGAACGCGGCCGCGATCTCGGCGATGACCCTCGTCTCCGGCGTCTGCTCGCTCGGCCTCTCGGCCGTCCTCGTCCGCTACCTGCCGATCGCGGGGACGGCGACCAAGCGGCTCGTCGGCGGCAGCTACGGGCTCACCGTCGCCCTCTCGCTCGTCTTCGGCGCGGCGGTGGCGGCGACGAGCGAAGTCTGGTCTCCCACCCTCTCCTTCCTCCGGGAACCGGCGTGGCTCATCGGCTTCACCCTGGCGACCGCGGCGACGACCGTGTTCACCCTCGAGGACAGCGTCCTCACCGGGCTGCGGGCCGCGCGCTGGATTCCGCTCGAGAACTCGCTCTACGCGCTGGCGAAGCTGGTGCTGCTGATCGCTCTGGCGGGGGTGCTGCCGACCTCGGGGCCGTTCGTCTCCTGGAACGCGCCGCTGCTGCCGGCGATCGTCCTCGTCAACTATCTGATCTTCCGCCGCCTGATCCCGGCCGACCGCTCGTTCGGATCGCTCGAGCGGCGCAAGGTGATCCGGATGGCCGCGGGCAACTACGGCGGCAACCTCTTCGCCCTCGTCGGCAACATGTACCTGCCGATCCTGGTCGCCAACCAGGTCAGCGCCTCGGAGGCGGCTTACTTCTACGTCCCCTGGCTGATCTCGCTCTCGTTGCAGCTGGTGGCGCTCAACGTGACGACCTCGCTCACGGTCGAGGCGGCGCTCGACATGCCGCGGCTGCGGCGGCTCTGCCGCCAGGCGCTGGCGCACTCGCTGCGGCTGGTGGCGCCGCTGGCGGCGCTGACCGCGCTGGTCGCGCCCGTGGCGCTGCTGATCTTCGGGCAGGCCTACGCCGACGCCGGCAGCGGGCTGCTGCGACTGCTCGCGCTCGGCGCGATCCCCAACGTGATCGTCGCCCTCGGGATCGGGGTCGCCCGCATCGAGCACAGGGGGCAGACGGTGGTCGCGATCCAGGGGGCTCAGTTCGCGATCGTGCTCGGGCTCAGCGCCCTGCTGCTGCCGAGCATGGGAATCGAAGCGGTCGGCCTCACCTGGACGGGCAGCCAGTTCCTCCTCGCCGCCATCCTGCTGGCGACGACGCTGAGGCCCCTGGTCCTGCCCGAGCGCTTCAGCCCGGCCGGCCGCTCGGCGCCTGGCTGAGGAAGGCCTACGCGCGCAACGCCTGCAGGCGCCGCAGGACCAGCGTGCCGCGGCCCACGGCCGCCGGGCCCAGCATCCCCAGCCCCAGCGTCACCCAGGTCATCGCGGCGAACGGTCGCTGCCGCAGGGCGGCGCAGACGTGGCGGAGCCCGTCGCGGCGCCTGCCGAGCAGGAAGGCCTGCAGCGCCGCGACCCGCTGAATGTTCGCGAGCTGGCGCGGACCCCAGCGCCGCAGCGCCTCGCCGTGGCGGGCGAGGACGGTCTCGGCCATCCAGAGCATGTCCGGCGCCTCGCCGCGCAGGCGCGGGATCAGTTCGGCGGCGGAGACGCTGCGCAGCCAGCTGTTGGGGGCGTCGCTGTGCTCGAGGCCGAGCACCTCGTCGAGGCAGAGCGTCCGCTCCGCGCGGGCGAGGTCGAGCTCGAACAGCGCCTCCATCGCGCCGCGGCGATCGGCGAAGTACGGAGTGGACTCGAAGACGACGGCCCGGATGCAGCGACCGGCGTCGTTGCCGCCCTCCTCCTCGGCCCAGCGGATTCTGCCCTCGTAGCCGAAGGGCTCGGGTGGCATGAACCTCGGCGTGACCGAGCCGTCGTCCCAGCGCAGGCGGAAGCGGACCACCCGCACTTCCTCGGGCAGGCCGGCGATCGCCTCGCGCAGTCTCTCCAGCGCGTTCGGCAGCAGCTCCCAGTCGCTGTCGAGGACCACGACCCACTCTCCCTGCGCCGCCTCCGTGCCGGTGTGGCGAGCCGGGTTGATGCCGCGGTTGCGCTCGTGAACGACGATCCGCAACCGCAGGTCCTCGTAGGCTTCCAGCGCCGCGACCGTCCCGTCGCCCGAGGCGTCGTCGACCACCACCATCTCGAAGTCCTCGAACGTCTGCGCCAGGCAGCTGTCGACGCAGCGCCGCACGATTCCCTCGCGGTTGTAGGTGGTGACGACGACGCTGAAGAACGGATCGGCCATATGGGGGCCGGCGGAAGTTAGCCGCAGCGAGGGACGCAAGGGAGCTTGCCTGCGCGGTTGCAGTCGCGTCATCTGCGGCCGATGTCAACTTATGCTCGCGCCGATGGAGACGATTCGCCTGCAACCGACGCGTGGCTTCAGCCGGGTGCTGGCGCCGAGGGAACTGTGGCGCTACCGCGACCTGGCGGGCCAGATCGCCCTGCGCGACATCACCGTCCGCTACCGGCAGACGCTGCTCGGCGGCGCCTGGGCGGTGCTGCAGCCGATCGGCCTGATGGTCGTCTTCTCGCTGATCTTCGGCAACGTCGCCGAAATCTCCTCGAACGGACTCCCCTACCCCCTCTTCAGCCTCTCCGCGCTCGTCCCCTGGACCTTCTTCTCCAACGCGATCCTGCTCGGCTCCGACAGCCTCGTCGCCAACTCGGCCCTGGTCTCGAAAATCTACTTCCCGCGGATCTTCATGCCGGCGGGAATCCTGGTCGCGGGCTGCGTCGACATGGCGATCTCGCTGGTGATCCTGATGGCGATCGTGCTGATCTGGGGCTTCGTGCCCTCGCCGGCGATCCTCTCGCTGCCGCTGCTGATCGCGATCGCGATCGCGGCGGCCCTCGGCGTCAGCACCGCCCTCTCGGCGATCAACGTCCGCTACCGCGACGTCCGCTACGTCGTCCCCTTCGCGGTCCAGTTCTGGCTCTTCATCAGCCCGGTCGTCTACCCGAGCAGCAGCCTCTCCGAGCCGTGGCGAACGCTGTCGGCGATCAACCCGATGGTCGGCGTGATCGAAGGGTTCCGCTGGGCGACTCTGGGGACCGGCAACGCCCCTTGGGACCTGATCGGGATCTCCGCCGTCTCCGCGCTGGTTCTCCTCCTCGCCGGCCTCGCCTACTTCGACCGCGTCGAGCGCAGCTTCGCCGACTTCGTCTGAGCCGATGTCGACCGCCATCGAAACCCATCGGCTGGGCAAGCGCTACAGGCTGGGCCTCCTCAAGCGCGGCTACGGGACCCTGCGCGAGGCGATCACGGAAGGCTTGCGACGCCGCGGCCCCGATGAATCCGACTACGACGGGCCAGACTTCCTCTGGGCGCTGCGCGACCTCTCGCTGCGGATCGAGCCGGGCGAAGTCGTCGGCCTGATCGGCCACAACGGCGCCGGCAAGAGCACGCTGCTGAAGATCCTCTCGCGGATCACCGAGCCGACCGAGGGCTACGCCGACGTGACCGGGCGGGTGGGGTCGCTGCTCGAGGTCGGGACCGGCTTCCACCCCGAGCTGACCGGGCGCGAGAACATCTTCCTCAACGGCTCGATCCTGGGGATGCGAAAAGGGGAGATCCGGGCGCGGTTCGACGAAATCGTCGAGTTCGCCGAGATCGAGCGCTTCCTCGACACGCCTGTCAAGCGCTATTCGAGCGGGATGTCGGTGCGGCTGGCCTTCGCGGTGGCGGCGCACCTGGAGCCGGAGATCCTGCTCGTCGACGAGGTGCTGGCGGTCGGCGACGCCGCCTTCCAGCGCAAGTCGCTGGGGAAGATGACCGAGGTCGCGAGCCAGGGCCGGACGGTGATCTTCGTCTCCCACAACCTGGCGATCATCCAGGCGCTCTGCGAGCGCGGGGTGCTGCTGGAGCGCGGCGAAGCGGTCGCCGACGGGCCGGTGAAGGCGACGATCGACCAGTACCTGGCCTCGCTGGAAGAAGGAGCCTCGAAGGACCTGCTGGAGCGGACCGACCGCGACCGCCGCGGCTACTACGACACGCGGATCAGGCGGGTCGAGATTCGCGGCAGGGGCGATAGCCCGCCCGACGTGGTGGTCGCCGGCGAGCCGGCGACGATCGCGATCGAGCTGACCGAGCAGCTGGCGTCGATGGAGTGCCGGGTCACGATCGTCGACGGGCTCGGCCAGCCGGTCACCGGCTTCGACAGCGAGATCTCGGCTGCGACCGACGTGCGCGATCCGGAGCTGGGGGCGCGGATCGAGTGCGCGGTCGAGTCGCTGCCGCTTTTGCCCGGCCGCTACCGGATCGACCTGCTGCTGAAAGCCGGGCGCCATATCCAGGACGGCTTGCAGGCGGCCGGCTACTTCGAGGTCCAGCCCGGCGTGATCGACGGCCGCCCCACCCCCGCCGCCGGCTCCGACGGCGACATCGTCCTCCCCCACGTCTGGCGTCTCCCGCCGTGAGACACGGCCCCCCGAACTGCATCAACGTTCCTGGCTGCTGGCCAGGAAAGTTGATGCAGTTCGGGGAGGTCGGGGGTCAGCGGGGGCGGCCGGTGGAGCCGGCGACGGTGGCTTCGATTAGGCAACGCAAGGTGCGGGGGGCGATGGCGCCGGCCAGGGCACCGAGGCGTGCCCTTGGGGGGGCGGCGCTCGATCCGGCCACCGCGAGCAGGTTCCGGCGGGCGTCCGGGGCATCGGCGGCGACGGCCTCCCGTGCTGCCTCTTCCAGGGCTCGCGCCTGCTGGCGGGCGGCGGCGGCTTCGGCCTTCGCGCGCAGAGCGGGCGAGAGGCCCGGCATCGCCGCGGCCTTGCCGAGCATGTAGGCGCGTTCGCGCAGGGTCTCGACCCGGCTGGAGGTGAGACTCTCGCCGCCGAGCCGGTACTCCAGCAGCGGCTCGTCGACGAGGCCGGCGAGGGAGCCGGTGAGGATGAGGCGGATGCAGACGTCCCAGTCCTCAGCCGTGCGCAGCTGCTCGTCGTAGCCGCCGATCTCCAGCAACCGCTCGCGGCGCATCGCCGGACAGATCACGAAGCAGCGGTCGAGGATCGCCTCGGCCTGAGCTTCCGTCGCGAACGGCGTCTTTTCGTTGAAGCGACCAGCCGGCCTTCCGTCGCTGACGAAGACTGCGTCGGTAGAGAGGACGTCGAGCTCGGGACGGGCGGCGGCGAGCTCGGCCAGTCGCTGCAGCCGGGTCGGCGCGTAGACGTCGTCAGCGTCGAGCGGGACGACGAAGTCGGCCGTCGCCGCGTGGAGCAGCGCGTTGCGGGCGACGGCGACGCCGCGATGCTCCTGGCGCAGCAACCGGACTGCGTCGCCGTAGGGCGCCAGCGCCCCCTCCAGGTCGTCCGCGGAACCGTCGTCGCAGACGACGATCTCGGCCGGCGGCTGCGTCTGCGCCCGCAGCGAGTCGATCGCCGCGCCAAGCGTCGCCGCCGCTTCGTAGACGGGAATAACGACGGTGAAGCTCGGCACGCTCACCTGCTCCCCAGCCAGACGTTGAGCAGGAAGCGCGGCAGCGATTCGCCCGCCCGCACCTCGATCCGCGGCACCCGCAGGGGGTCGTCGAGCAGCGAGACGAGGCGCGGCTCGACCGTACAGGCGCCGCCGAAGCCGGCCTCCTCGACGGCATCGACAGCGCGCTGGTCGAAGAGGCCGAAGGGATAGGCGAAGGTCGCGATCTCGCCGCCCAGCGCCTGCTCCAGGTCCCGCCGCGAACCGCCCACCTGCTCGCGCACCGCCTCGTCCCCCTCCTGCGGCAGCTCGGGATGGGCGCGGGTGTGGGCGCCAAGGCTGACCCCTTGCTCACGCAGCTCGCGCGCCTGCTCGACGGTAAGCAGCGGCCGGTTCGCCAGCGCCCCGTCAGCGGTCCAGTCGTTGACACCGCCGAGCTTGTCGCTGACGATGAAAACGGTGGCGGGAAAGCCGTGGCGCCGCAACACCGGCGCGGCGACCTCGAGGTTGTCGCGGTAACCGTCGTCGATCGTGATCGCGACGGCGCGGCGCGGCGGCAGGCGCCGCTCGCGCAGGCAGCGGGCGAGGTGGGCGAACTCGACGCCGCGGTAGCCGAGCAAGCGCAGCGCTCGCAGCTGCCACGAGAGCGCCCGGCGCGAGATCACGTAGCGGTCGCCCTCGTCGCGCTCGCCGAACGCGTGGTACATCAGCACCGGCACGCCGCGGGTCACCCGCTCCCAGCGCTCGGCGCCGAGGCCCTCGCGCGCGGCGCGCCAGAAGGCGAGGTGGGAGACGAAGTGGAACCAGATCTCCTTGCGGCCCTCACCGGGCATGATGCGGCCGAGCGGCGCCAGCGCCCTCGGCGGCACCCGCAGCGCCAGCAGCGCCCGCCGCACTGCGACTTCGCGACGGCTGGTCGCCCCGAACCAGCCGTACAGCTGCGCGGTCATCTCCGGGTGGCGTTCGGCGAGGGCCACCTGCCCGGAGCCCTGGCGGCGGGAGTCGGCGAGCAGCCGCCGCCATCCCTTCTGGTCGTCGTGGACCGCCTTCGCCGCCGGCAGGAAGCGCGGCTCGCAGCCGGCCCGTTCGAGTCGGTAAGCCAGCTCCATGTCCTCGCCGACGGGGAGGTCGGTGGCGAAGCCGCCCGCCTCCTGGAAGGCGGCGCGGGGAACGGAGAGGTTGGCGCCGAAGCAGGCGGTCCAGTCGAGCCGCCGCTCCCCCAGCTCGTCGTAGTGGCGGTTCCAGGTCTTGGCGAACATCTGCGCATACCAGTCGCGGCCGCGCTTCGGCCGCTGTTCGAGGTGGCCGACGCCGAGCAGGCGCGGGTGCGCGCGGTGGGCGGCCAGGTGCTCCGCGACCAGCCGCGGGCCGGCGATCACGTCGTCGTCAAGGAAGAGGACCGTCTTCCCGGCGGCCGCCTCGACGGCCGCGTTCTGCGCCGCTCCCTGGCCCGTCTTCTCCAGCCGAAGGTACCTCAGCGGGAACGGCCCCTGCAGGCCCTCGACCGCCGCGCGGGTGCCGTCGCTGGACCCGTCGTCGGCGACGAGCACCTCGAAGGATTCTGACCCTGACTCGACCTCCTCCTGCGCAGCCAGCGACCTCAGGCAGCGGAGCAGCAGCTCGCGCCGGTTGTGGGTCGCGACGACGACGCTCAGCTCCGGTTCCAAGGGGGCCAAACAATAAAGTCAGCCCCGGGATGCAAAAGGCGATTTCCAGTCTTCCCGGCGCGCAGTGGCTGGCCCGCGGCATCGGCTGGCGCCTGGCCGTCCCGCTGCAGCGCGCTCGTGCCCGGCGGCGGCTCGACAGGCTGCGTCCCGGTGCGGCGACGATCGTCACCGTCAACTGGAACTCGTGGGAGCACTGCGCCGTGCTGATCGACCTGGTGCGGCGGCGCAGCCCGGCCGGGACCGAGATCCTCGTCGTCGACAACGCCTCCGAGGACGGCTCGCGCCGGCGCCTGCGCGAGCGCGATGGCATACGTCGCCTGCTGCTGCCGGTGAACATGGGCCACGACCTGGCGATGGACCTCGGCCTCCTGCGCTGCGAGACCGAGTTCGCCGTCGCCCTCGACGTCGACGCCTTCCCTCTCCACGACCGCTGGCTGGAGGAGCTGCTCGGCCCGCTCGGAGAAGGCGCGCAGGTCTCCGGCGCCCGCCTCAACCGCGAGTACGTCCATCCCTGCTGCTGGGCGATGCGAACCGCGCGCTTCGTCTCCCAGGGCCACTCCTTCCGCTCCCGCTACCGCCCCCGCGAAGAGGGCCGCGACGCCTCCGGCGACGTCGGCGAGGAAATCTCCACCGCCGAGGCCCCGAACGTCCACTTCTTCGACGTCACCAGCCAGCGCGGCCCCGGCGACGTCGGCACCGTCTTCGGCGACCTCGTCTACCACAACTTCTACGCCACCCGGTTCAAGGCAACCGACGCGGGCACCCTCGACGGGGTGGTCGCGGTGGACGACCCGGCCCGGGCCTGGGAAGAGGCGCTAGCCCGCTACGCCGGTGGCGAGCAGGGCGTTGGGGCGGCCCCAGGTGAGGCCCCGGCGCTCGAGGCGGACGGCGGCGGTGAGGAAGGGAAAAGCGAGCAGGCGGACTAGGAGACCGCGGTCCTTGATCCGGTCGCGGATCTCCTGGGCGGCGGCGGCGAGGCTGCGGTAGGTCGGCCGCACCTGCACGTCCTCGAAGCCGGCCTCGCGCAGGGCGGCCTCCAGCTGCTCGGCGGTGTAGCCCTGGCGCACCTGCTCGCGCCAGGTCCCGGAGCTGCCCGGGAGGACCGGCTGCCAGTCCCGCTCCGGCACCTGGACGACGAGGAGCCCGCCGGGCGCGAGCGCGTGGCGCATCATCCGCAGCGCTTGGCGGTCGTCGGGGATCTCGCTCAGGCACTCGACCGCGAGCACCACGTCGCGGTCCCGCTCCGGCAGCGGCTGTTCGAGGTTGCCGGCGACAAAGCGGGCGTTCGGCAGCCCGCGGGCGACGGCGCGCTGACGCGCCCCCTCCAGCATGTCCTCGCGCAGGTCGATTCCGACCAGAGACCAGCGCGGGTGGCGCTTGGCCATCGCCAGCGAGAGCAGCCCGTCGCCGCAGCCGGCGTCGAGCACGCGCAGCCGACCACTGCCGCCGCGCCGCGCCGCCACCTCGCCCTCCGCCAGCGCCAGCCGCAGCCGCCGCGCCGGCGCCATCAGGGCCAAGCGCTCCTCGAGGATCGCCCGCAGGTTCATCGCAGCTCCTCTTCGACCAGGCCGAGGAACATCCCCCTGCGCAGGTCCTCTGGCCGCGGCGGGCCGGACGACTCGAGCTGGAGGTGGCGGTAGTCGCTGCGGCTGTGGACGAGCCAGCAGAGGAGGCGGAGGCGGCGGAAGTCGTCGGCGCTGATTTCGAGGGCGGCGCTGTAGTCGGCGATCGCCCTGGCGGCGATGCGGCCGTAGGGGGTGGCGGGGTCGAGGAGGCGGGCGTAGGACTCGCGGGTGCGGCCGCTCTCGATCGCGCCGTCGAGGACGAAGGCGCAGTTGGCGAGGAAGTAGACGAGGTCCATCCCCGGCAGGCCGTCGGGCTCCGAGGACTCCCAGTCGAGGAGGGTGGGGTCGCCGGTCGGCGTGATGAGGACGTTCCAAGGCGAGCAGTCGCGATGCTCGGGGGCGAGCGGCAGGTCGCCGAGGCGGCCGAGGAGCGCGCGGGCGTCGGCGATGAGGGACTGCGCGACCACAGGCCCGAAGTGACGCTCGAAGTCCGCCAGCGCCTCCCCGACCAGTCGACGCCGCCCGTCTGCATCGCGAGCCGGCACTTTTCCCCCTATAGGGGGGGTTATTGCCGGCTCGGTGATTCGCCTGTCTGCAAGGGCGATAAGGACGCGCGTGACGCGCATAGCCAGCGCCTCGAAGTTGTCCGGGGTGAGAACGTCGAGCAGCGACCGTCCCTCGACCGCGTCCTGGACAACCGCGAGGCGGCCCGCGCGCCTGCCTTCGCCGCGGAGATTCGGCACGGCCCGCAGATCCGGCCGCTCTTTACCCAGCCGGTCCAATACAGACGCCTCGCGCTCCAGGCCAGGCTCGGCCTCGGCGACGCGGGCGAATTTCGCGGCCGCGGTCGGTTTCTCCAGGCCCGGCTCGAAGGCGAGGCCGACAGCCTTGTTGATGCTGCGGTGGCCGCCCGTGAGAAGCAGTAGCGGTGCTGACGGCGGCAACGGCAGGTCACCGACCTGTTTTGCGTCCCCGTCCTGCGCTCCATCCGAGCGCCTGCCGACCACGTAGAGCGGCGCCAGCAGGCCGGCCTTGCGGGCAAGGCGCCAGAGCCGGCGAAGGGCCGCGCCTCCGACCGAGCCCGGCCGCCGCGTCGCCAGCAGATGCTCGACCGCCTCCGGCGACTCGACCGGCAGCCAGAACTGCGGCAGGCGGTGCGGCAGCGGTCCCGCCCAATACACCCGCACCTCGCTGTACCCAGCTGCTTCGAAATGCCGCCGGACCCGCCGTGCGCGCCCTGGCCGCGGCAGCCGCCAGCGGACGAGGATCTCTGCGTCGGGAAGCGCAAAGCGCCAGTCGCTGCGCCGCAGAATCGCGTTGCGCCGCGACTCCGGCAGCGCTTCGGCCACTGCGAGGTCGGTGCCCGCCGCCGCAGCCATCTCCTCCCCCAGCAGCTCCCGGTAGACGTCCGTCACCCGGCTTGCCATCTGCTCGCGCCGCAGGCCGCTCCCGACGCGCTCGCGCGCTCGCGTCGCCATCTCCTCCCGCAGCGCCGGCTCGCCCAGCGCGCGGCGCAGCGCTGCCGCCAGCGCTTCGGCGTCGCCGGGCGGTACCAGCAAGCCGCTGCGACCGTCCTCGATCAGCTCGTCGGTGCCGCCGATCGCCGAGCTGACGATCGGGATGCCGGCCGCCATCGCCTCCCGCACCGCCAGC
>JBQCHH010000016.1:0-19777 GCA_051954855.1 Solirubrobacterales bacterium
GCTGCGCCCGTGCGCGAAGACCCGCAGCGACTCCGGTTTGAGATCAGCGCCCGTGACGGCACTGCCCGCGCGGGCGTCATCCATACCGCCCACGGCCCGATCGCGACGCCGGCCTTCATCCCGCTGGCGACGAAGGGGACCGTGCGGGGGCTGGAGTCGGCGGAGGTCGCCGGGTTTGGCTACCAGCTGATCCTCGGCAACACCTACCACCTTTTCGTCTCGCCGGGGCCGGAGCGGATCGCCGCCGCCGGCGGCCTGCACGGCTTCATGGGCTGGGAGCGGGCGCTGATCACCGACTCCGGCGGCTTCCAGGTCTTCTCGCTCGCCCACGGCGGCGTCGCCAACGAGGTCAAGGGCAGCGGCCGCTCCGGTGGCCACGGCTCAAAGGTCGAGATCAGCGAGGAGGGCGCGCGCTTCCGCTCGCCGCGCGACGGCGCCGAGCTGTTCATCTCGCCGGAGGTCTCGATGAGCGTGCAGGCGGCGCTCGGCTCCGACATCGCCCTCGTCTTCGACGAGTGCACGCCCTTCCACGCCGACCGCGAGTACACCGCCCGCTCGACCGAGCGCACCCACCGCTGGCTCGACCGCTGCCTTGCCTGGCATGGCGAGAACGGCCCCGAACGGCAGGCGGTCTTTGGCATCGTCCAGGGCGGCACCCATGAGGACCTGCGGCGCGAATCGGCGCAGTGCGTGTCGGAGGCGGGAGTGGACGGCCTCGCGATCGGTGGCACCCTCGGCCGCGACAAGGAGGAGATGGCGGCGGTGCTGGCGATGACGGCGCCGCTGCTGCCCTGGGAGGCGCCCAAGCACCTGCTGGGGATCGGCGAGGTCGACGACCTGCTCGGCGGCATCGCCCTCGGCCTCGACGTCTTCGACTGCGCGGTGCCGACCCGCCTCGCCCGCCACGGCGTCGCCCTGGCGCCCTCGCCCGAGACCCGCTGGCGCCTCGACATGCGCAAGGGAGGCTGGGCCGGCAACCGCGAACCGCTGGTCGAGGGCTGCCCCTGCCCGGCCTGCCGGCGCCACGACCGCGACTACGTCAGCTACCTCTCCCGCGCCGAGGAGCTGACCGCCGTCCGTCTCATCGTCCTCCACAACCTCACCTACATGCGCGCGCTGACCACCGGCGCCCGCGCCGCGATCGCGGCCGGCCGCTTCGACATCTACCGCGCGGCGGTCATGGGCGGCGCAACTCCCTGGGACGCCTGAACATCTATTCGGTGTTCTTGTGGACCAGTTCCTTCACTTCGTCGACCACCTGTTCGACCGTGTGGCCGGCGACCTTGCTGACCTTGACCCCGGCGGCCTTGTCGGTGGCGAGGATGACGGCAGCCGCCACCACGGCCGCGATCAGGACCAGCGCCACCGCGGCGAAGACGAAGCGGGCGAAGCGGGAAAAGGCGCCGCGCTTGCGCGGTTCCGCGGCGCGGGGCGGGGGCGCGACCGGGGCGGGCGCCGGTCGCGGTTGCGGGCGCCGCGTCGGTGGGGCCGGCCGGTACTGCGTCGCGGCGGTGTCGCGGCCCATGTGGCGGGTGGCGGCGGTCTCGCCGCCCAGCACCCGGGTCGCCGAGGTCCCGTCTTCTTCCAGCGGCAGGGTCACGTCGCCGCCTTCGAGGCCCAGCCGCAGCCCCGCCGCCAGCTCGTCGGCGCTGGCGTAGCGCCGGTTCGGGTCGCCCTCCAGCGCCCGCAGCACCGCTGCCCCCAGCGTCTCCGGCACCTCGCTGTCGTAGGTGCTCGGCGGCAGTGGCTTCTCGTTCTGCTGGCGCACCGCCAGCTCGGCCAGCGAGGAGCCCTCGTACGGCAGCCGGCCGGTGAGGAACTGGTAGAGGACGACGCCGAGCGCGTAGACGTCGGTCGCCGGCGTCGCCTCCTCGCCCCGCACCTGCTCGGGCGCCAGGTAGGCGGCGGTGCCGACCACCGACCCAACCTGGGTGATCCGCGTCTGCTCGATCGCCCGGGCGATCCCGAAGTCGGTCAGCTTGACGATCATCTCGCCGCCGCCGATCGGGCCGCCGACGACCATCAGGTTGCCGGGCTTGACGTCGCGGTGGATGATCCCGCGCCGGTGCGCGTAGTCGAGCCCGGCGCAGGCCTGGACCCCGATCTCCGCCGCCGCCTCCGGCTCGACCGGGCCTTGACGCTGCAGGATCTGCGCCCCGGAGCGCCCGTCGACGAACTCCATGACGATGTAGTGGCGGCCGCGGTCGACGCCGGTGTCGTAGACCTGGACGATGTTGGGGTGGATCAGCTTCGCCACCGCCAATGCCTCGCGCCGGAAGCGGGCGACGAAGCGCTCGTCGTCGGAGAGGTGCTCGGCCAGCACCTTGACCGCGACGGTCCGCTCGAGGATCAGGTCGGTCGCCTTGTAGACGTTCGACATCCCGCCGGTGCCGAGCTTCTCATCGGTCTCGTAGCGGCCCGAGAGGGTGCCCGCGCTCGCCTCCGTCATTCTTCGACTCCCACGCTGGGGCCGACCCCGCCCGAGGACGGGGCTTCTTCGGCTTCAGGAGCGACTGCGGGCGGGCCGCCTTTGCCTTTTTCTTCGCCTTTGCCGTTCGACTGCGGGGGCAGTTCCGGGCCTTCTTCGGGTTCCGTGGCTTCTTCTTTCGGTTGCGCCGGTTCCTTGACTTCCTTGTCCGGCTTTTCTTTCTTCGGTTTCTTTTCTTCTTCTAGTTCTTCGGCTTCAACATCTGATTCCAGCGCAGGTTCCGTTTCTTCGCTGGTTTCCTGGCATTCATTGACGACTTCACTCAGTTTTGCCGTGCCTTCCTGCAGTGCCGCCTTCAGCCTCAGGTCGACTTCCCGCAGCCCTTCGACCTCGGCGGCGACTTCGTCAACGGCGTTTTCGGCGCCGATGCATTCGCCTTCGGCGGTCAGTCGCTTGACCTGGTCGAGGTTGGATTCGATCTGGCTCGCGGTCGTCCCGGGCAGCAGGTCGGCATTGCTGCCGCTGCCGCACGAGGCCAGCACCAGGGCGCTGACCCCGCCCAGGAGGAGGGCGAGCAGAACTGCGCTCAAACGGCCCATCGGAGTCCGAGTCTAGAGAAACGCCCGACGGTCCTGTTTCCCCTGCATTTAAGGATCAACGGCCGACCTCGAGGCGCTCGGCGAGGGTGCTCGGCAGACCGGCGGCGAGGATCGCCGACGCCGCTCCTTCGATGTCGTAAGGGACGCGGTGGTAGCGAGCCATCCAGTTCTCGATGTCGAGCTCGAGCCAGGCAGCGCGGGGGTCGCTGTCGCGAGGCTGGCCGACGCTGCCGGGGTTGAGCAGCCACTTGCCGTCGGTCAGCTCGATCTCGGCGCCGTCGGCAGCCTGCGCCCCCTGCGCGCAGCCGCGGCGCCCGCCCTCCGGCCGCGCGAAGAAGAGGGCGATGTGGGAGTGGCCGATCAGCCCCACCCGCTCCTCCTGGGCGTCAAGACCGGCTTCGGCCTGGTCGGTGGAGAGCACGTACTCCCAGACCGGATCGCTCGGCGAGGCGTGGAAGAGCCCGACGCCCTCGCGGGAGCCGGAGGGGTCGAGCGAGCCGAGGAACTCGAGCGTCTCCTCGCTGACGTTCTCGCGCGTCCACTCCACCGCCGCGGCGGCAGTGTCGGAGAAGGTCGAGATGTTGAGCGCCCCCAGCACCGCCAGGTCGTGGTTGCCGACCAGGCAGGTGCCGCAGCGCTCGCGCACCAGCGCCGTGCAGGCGTCGGGATCGGCGCCGTAGCCGACCAGGTCGCCGAGGCACCAGATCTCCTCGACATCGGCCTCCTCGACCGCCGCGAGGACGGCTTCCATCGCCTGCAGGTTGGAGTGGATGTCGCTGAGGACGGCTGCGCGCAAGCGGGCAGCGTACCCCGCGCCGGTCTCGGTCCATACGATTGGCCGGTGACCGCCACCGATTCTGTAGCCGCGCTGCGGGGCGCGGTCGAGGGCGCCGCGCGGACCCTGCGCGACGGCAAGGAGACCGAACCGCGGCCGACGCTGGAGCGCCCGCCCAAGCCCGAGCTCGGCGATTACAGCTCCAACGCGGCGATGCTGCTCGCCGGCGGGATGCGCGACAACCCGCGGGCGGTGGCGGAGCGGCTGCGCGCCGAGCTCGAAGCCGACGCCGACCTCACTCCCGACCTGGAGCGAATCGAGGTGGCGGGGCCCGGCTTCGTCAACTTCTTCCTCGCCGACTCCTGGTACCTGCGGGCGCTGGGCGCGCTGCTGGCGGCGGGCGAGGACCTCGGCCCCGCCCCGACCGAGGCGCCGGAGAAGATCCTGGTCGAGTTCGTCTCCGCCAACCCGACCGGGCCGGTCCACATCGGCACCGGCCGTCACGCCGCCTACGGCGATTCGGTGGTGCGGCTGCTGGAGACAGCCGGCCACGAGGTGTTTCGCGAGTACTACGTCAACGACGCCGGCAGCCAGATCGGCCAGTTCGCCGACTCGATCGCGGCGCGGATGCGGGGGGAGGAGCCGCCCGAGGACGGCTATGCCGGCGCCTACGTGACCGAGCTCGCCGAACGGCTACGGGGGGAGGGCGTCGATCCGTCCGACCGCGAGGCGCTGGAAGCGCGCGGAGTCGCGCTGATACTTGAGGAGGTGCGGGGGACGCTGGAGCGCTTCGGCGTCCGCTTCGACGGCTTCTTCTCCGAGCGCAGCCTCTACGAGAAAGGCGAGGTCGACGCCGCCCTTGCCGAGCTCGAGAAGCGCGGCCACACCTACCACAGCGAAGACGCGCTCTGGCTGCGAACGACCGACTTCGGCGACGACAAGGACCGGGTCCTGATCCGCTCCAACGGCGAGGCGACCTACTTCATGCCCGACATCGCCTACCACTGGGACAAGCTGCAGCGCGGCTTCGACCGCCTGATCGACGTCCTCGGCGCCGACCACCACGGCTACGTGGCGCGGATCCGCGCCGCCTTGGAGGCGCTCGGGGCCGACCCGGAGGCGTTTGAGGTGCCGATCATGAGCCTCGTCCACATCGTCGAAAAAGGCGAGCGGGTGCAGATGTCGAAGCGCACCGGCGACTTCGTCACCCTCGACGAACTGGTCGACGACATCGGCGTCGACGCCACCCGCTGGTTCATGCTCTGGCGCAGCCACGAGACCACCGTCGACCTCGACCTCGTTCTGGCGCGCAGCCAGTCGAGCGAGAACCCCGTCTACTACGTGCAGTACGCGCACGCGCGGATTGCCAGCATCCTGCGCAAAGCAGGGGAGGGGGCGGAGCCGGCCGCCCTCGGCGAGGCGAGCGGACGCCCGCCGCTGGGGGCGAGCGAGAAGGCGCTGGTCAAGCGCCTGCTCGAATTCCCGGAAGAGGTGCGGGTCGCCGCCGAGCGCCGAGCGCCGCACCGGATCTGCGCCTACTCGACTGCGGTCGCAGCCGACTTCCACGCCTTCTACCGAGACTGCCAGGTGGTCGGCGCCGAGGGCGAGGGGGTCGAAGCCTCGCGGCTGGCGCTCTGCCTGGCGACGAAGCGGACGATCGCCGCCGCGCTGGGCCTGCTGGGGATCTCCGCGCCCGAGCGGATGTGATGCTGCGCCGGCGCGCCAGGCTGCCCGTCCTGGCTGAGATCTCCGGCCCGCCGGAGGGCTCGCGGGCTTGGTCGCTGCGACGCTCGGACTACGAGAGCTTGGAGAGGGTTCTGTCGCGACTGGCGACGGCGCGGGTCCTGCTGGTGGGCGGGGAGGGGGAGGCGCCGCTGCCGGCGGCGATCGCGCTGGCGGCTGCGGCTGCGGCCGGCGGCCGGCGCACGATCCTCGTCGAGTGCGATCTCGCCCGGCCGCACCTGGCGGCGCAGATCGGTCTCGCCGCGGCGCCCGGGGTGCACGAGTACCTGCGCTGGGAGGCGGAACCGGCCGACGTGCTGCAGCCGGTGATGCTGGCGGGCTCGGTCGGTGGCACCGGTGAGCCGCTGGTCTGTATCTGCGCCGGCCGGCCGGCGAGCAAGACCGAGACCCTCCTCGGCCTGCAGAGCTTCGCCCACATGGTCGAGAAGCTGCGCGGTGCCTACGAGCTCGTCGTCGTCGTCGGTCCACCGGTGATGACCGAACCGAATGCTTGCGCCGCAGCCGCTCGCCAGGCAGACGCGGTGCTGGCGGCCGATTCCGGCGACAAAGCGGTTCGCAATGCGATCAGACGGTTGGGAATTCCGGCTGTCGGCAGGATCGTCGTCCGCTACAGGTCGTAACGGGCGAGGTCGGCGTCGAGCCGTTCGGCATCCTCACCTTTCGGTGCGTTTGCCGATTCCGCTGCGCCACCTCCTTTGCCGCTGCGCCGCCAGCGCAGTACGCCGATCGCGAGGGCGATCGCGGCGATGACGAAGGCGAGGATCGGCACCACGTAGGCCGAGAGGCTGAAGCCCGACCCCTGCGGCAGCGCCAGCACCGCGTCCCCGTACTCGGCCACCAGCGCGTCCTTGATCTGCGCTTCGGTCTTTCCTTCGGCGATGAGCCGGCGGATGAAGGCTTTCTCCCGCTGCGCCTGCGGCGATTCGGCCAATTGCAGCAGCGTCCCGCAGACCGGGCACATCACCTGCTTTTCGATTTCGATCAGCGAGGCGCGCGGCGCCGCCGCGGTTGCCGGTGCCAGTACGGCGAGCGCCGCCAGCAGCGCCAGCGCCACCCGCGCCCTCACGATTTCTCCTTCGGCAGTAGCGGCGCCACTTCGTCGCGCAGGTATTCCGCGTCCACCGGCCCATGCACGAGCCACCGCACCTTGCCCCCCGGGCCGATCAGGAAGTTCTCCGGTACCCCGGTGGTGCCGTATTCGTGGGCGGCGCTCCCATCGCCATCGCGCCACTGCGGGTAGGTCAATCCGAAGTGCCGCACGAAACTGCGCCCGTCGCCGCTGAGGTCGCGGCTGTCGATGCCCAGGACCGTGAAACGCGGCCCGCCGTGCTGGCGCTGGAATTCCTCCAGCGTCGGCGCCTCTTGTTTGCAGGGGACGCACCAGGAGGCCCAGATGTTGACCAGCACCCAGCGGCCTTTGTATTCAGTCAGCGAGCCGCTGCCGCCCCCTTCCAGCTTGGGCAGCGCCGCAGTCGGCGCCGGGTCGCCGACGGCAACGCCCGAGGACCCTTTGCTGGCCAGCCCATAGACGAGCAGGCCGACGACGGCCACCACGGCCACCACAGCTATGGAAGAGCGCACGCTCACGGACCCGGAAGACTAGATCCAGCGGCCTCCCGGCACCATTGCCAGGAACTAGAATCCACTTCCAGCGCGGACGTAGCTCAGTTGGTAGAGCGCAAGCTTCCCAAGCTTGAGGTCGCGGGTTCGAGACCCGTCGTCCGCTTCAGGGCCGGCTCGTGGGATCTAAGCGCCAAAGCTCCTGCGTTGGCGCCAAAATGGCGCTACACTGATCCTGGAGGTTCAAGCGATGCCAAGTGTCCAGATCAAGAACGTGCCGCCCAAGGTGCATCGGGTTCTGCGCAGGCGAGCCGCCGCCGGAGGGCAGTCGTTGCAGGAGTACCTGCTCGCTGAGTTGACGCGGCAGGCCGAGGCGGAGACGCTGGAGGAGGTCCTGGACCGAGCAGGTGGTCGCGCGGGCGGCTCGCTCGGCTTCGACTTCGCGGTCGAGAATCTCCGCGACGACCGCCGACGCGCGGCGTGATCGTCGTCGACGCATCCGTGCTCGCACCAGCCCTCGCCGACGACGACGCCGACGGCGACCGCGCCCGCGAGCGCCTGCGTGGTGAGCAGCTCGCAGCACCGGAGCTGATCGACCTGGAGGTCGTCTCGACCCTGCGCCGCGCTGCCAGGGCTAAGAGGCTCGATGGGCGCCGGTCGGCCCAGGCGCTCACCGATCTCGCCGCGCTGCCGTTGCGCCGTGTCCCGCACCTGCCACTGCTCGCTCGGGTATGGGAGTTGCGTGACAACCTCAGCGCCTACGATGCCTCCTACGTCGCCCTCGCCGAGGCGCTGAACACGGTGCTGGTGACGGCCGACGCTCGGATCGAGCGCGCGAGTGGCATCGACTGCGAGATCCTCGTCCTCAATTGAGGATTTCAGGCGCTGGCGCGGCCGTAGAGCCGATCCTTTGCCTCGAGCAACTCGCGATCGGCGGCTCCCAGCAGCGCGGCCTCGTCCGCGTTGCTGCCGCTGGCGATGCCGAAGGAGGCGCCGAGCTCTCCGTCGCCGAGGTTGACGTCGCAGATATCGGCCGCGATGCGCTCGGCGGCGTTGTGGGCGGCCTCGACGGTGGTCTCCGGCAGCAGGATCGCGAACTCGTCGCCGCCGATGCGGAAGCAGTCGTCGGCTTGGCGGGAGGCCAGGAGGATCTGGGCCACTGCGCGCAGGACCTCGTCGCCGGCGGGGTGGCCGAGGCGGTCGTTGACTGCCTTGAAGCCGTCGAGGTCGAGCAGGCAGAGGGAGAGGGGGCGGCCGTAGCGCCGGGAGCGGGCGAGCTCGACCTTGAGGCGTTCGTCGAAGGCTCGGCGGTTGGGCAGGCCGGTGAGGCGGTCGCGGCGGCTGCGCAGCGCCTCGGCCTCATAGAGGTGGGCGTGGGAGATGTGGGCGGCGATCAGCTCGCTCAGCAGCTCCAGCGTCTCGACGTCGCCGTCGTCGAAGTGGCCCGCCACCGGCGAGTAGACCTTGAGCACGCCGACCGTCTCCTCGCGGTGGGTCAGCGGCACGCAGAGCATCGAGGCGGCGTTGACGCGGCGGCAGGCCTCAGCGTCGACCCGCGGATCCTCGTCGGTGTCGTCGCTGCGCAGCACCCGCCCTTCGAGCACACAGCGCCCGGAGAGGCTTCCCCGCAGTTGCAGCCTGGTCCCCAGATATGGGGTGGCCTCGCCGCTGGTCACCGCGTAGACCATCTCCTCGCCCTCGGCCAGCTCGATCACCCCGGCGCTGGCGCCGGTCAGCTCCTGCGCCCGCTCGGCGATCAGCTGCATGATCGCCGCGGGATCGAGGTCGCTGGCCGCGATCTCCGTCTGAGTGTGGATGATCGCCCGCAGCTGCTCTGCAGAGCGCTCGTTTGCCATGCCCTCTAGATCGGCTTTTGCGGCCCCTTGATTTAGGCGGCGCAACGTGGTCGGCTAAGCCATGACCGGCAACCACCATGAATGGAGGAGCGATGTACGCACGAGTTGTACGTTGGGAGGGCGGCGACGCCGAGGCGATGAAACAGTCGGCGGCTGAGATCAACTCCCAGGCTGCGTCCGGGCCGCCGGAGGGAGTACCGGCGAAGAGCTTTCTGCTGCTGCAGGACTACGAGGGTGGCCGAGCGATAGCGGTCATGCTTTTCGACACCGAGGAGGACTACCGGCAAGGCGACGAGACGCTCAACTCGATGAACCCGCCCGGCGACGGGATGGGCCGGCGCGTAGGCGTCGACAAATACGAGGTCGCCGCCGAATTCGAGGCCTGAGCGCTACGCCGCGACGGGGTGTCGGATCTCTCGCATGAGGCTGACGCTCCGTTCGGCGTCCTCGCCTTCTTCCTCCTGCGCTCCTTCGGAGATCGGGAGGCGGTAGAAGTGCTCGGTCGCGCCGCGGACCTGGCGCTCGCGCACCAGTTCGATCAGGCCCGCTTTGGCCAGCTCGGTGACGTGGTAGTTGGTGTTGCTGAGCGGGATCTGCAGCTCATGGCTGAGATCGCTGGGGGAGAGGACCCGACCGCCGTCGATCCCGAGGATTTCGAGGATCGAGACCCGCAGCGGGTGGGCCGTCGCCCGGGCCAGGTGCTCCCAGTCCACCGGCACCGAATTGCCTGCTTTCCGCGCATTTTCCGAACGAGAAACAGCGCCGTTTATGTTTGCTGAGTGACCATTGTGGGGATGACTGCTTTGGGTTGACATGAAAGTCATATTACCCAAAATTATTGACTTGGATCATGAATTTTGGGTAGTCTTTTCGTCTAGGATGCTTCTTGGGAGGAAATATCCAGGGTCGGGACGCGCTGCGCGCGCGACTCTTTGCCTTGGCCTGTGCGTCCTGGCCGGCCTGATAGTTGCCGCCTCAGCCCTGGCCGACACGGGCGACATCATCGCCCCCAGCGATCCAACTCATCCCAGCGTCAACTCGGGATGGCAGGCGGGCACCTGCAACGCCGAACCCCCCGAACCAGGCGCGGAACTCTGCTCGATCAAAACGCCGGAACAGTTCTTCGAAACCGCGGGGGCGCACCCCAACTGGGGGTTCACGCAGTTCATCATCAAGAACGAACCCCCCGGCGAAACCCCGGTTGACGAACTGAAGACGGTCAGGGTGGACCTACCCGTCGGGCTCAGCGTCAACCCCGGCGCCACCGTCCGCTGCCCGCGGGCGACCTTCGAAGCCGGCGCCTCGGGTTGTCCGGTGGGGTCGGAAGTCGGCAAAAGCCAAGTGACGGTTTCGCTGCCGCCGCTCGGAATCCCGGCGCCGCCGACCGCGCCGCTGACCGAAGTCCCGGTCTACAACGTCGAACCGAAACCCGGCGAATCGGCCAGCTTCGGCCTCGAACTGGCCGAAAGCGAAGTCTTCCTCGAAGGCGACGTCGCCTGGTCCGGCGACTACCACGAGGGCTTCACGATTCACGTGCCCGCCGCCCTGCCCGAAGAACTGGGCGGCTTGCTCGGGCTGCTGGGCGGCGAAAGAGGACTGATCCTGAAAAACCGCCTGGTCTTCAACGGCCGCTCCGGCGACGGGACCTTCATCACCACGCCGACGACCTGTTTCGGACCCGCCTACGCCCCCGATTGGGTGCCGGGGCAGCAGCCCGGCGGAGCCTCCGGGCACATCTACTCGACCTTCCTCCGGGCCGACTCGGTGGGCAAACCCGATCCCGAATTCCCCAACGGCTCTTCGTTCTTCGAGTCGCCGATCCCGCCAAAAAGCGAAACCAGCGGACCCGGGACCGAACCGACCGACTGCAACACGATCCCCTACGAACCGACGATCGGGGTCGATCCGGGCAGCGCGCAGACGAACTCGCCCGCTTCGGCCGACGTTGACATCAAAGCCCCGCATCTCCTGCCCGACTTCCTCAAAGAAGAAAACGAACAGGACACCTCCCACACCAAAGCTGCGACGGTGACCCTGCCGCCGGGGATGGGGATCAACCCCTCGGCGGCCAACGGCCTGCAGGTCTGCACCGACGCCCAGTTCGGCAAGGGGACCACGAACCCGGTCGCCTGCCCGCCCGCCTCGATCATCGGTCACGTGAAAATCGAATCGCCGCCGCTGGAAGACAAAGCCGAACCGCAGCCCGAAGAAGCCCTCGAAGGCAACGTCTACGCCGGCCAGCAGCTGAGCCGCGATCCGACCTCCGGCAACGAGTACCGGATCTTCATCGAAGGCAAATCCGATCGCTACGGGATTTCGGTGCGAGAAATCGGCAACGTGCGCGCCGACCCGCAGACCGGCCAGCTGAGCACGACGATCGCGGAAGCGCCGCAGGTGCCCTTCACCTCGTTCGACCTCACCTTCAACGGCGGCGCCCGGTCGGTCCTCACCACCCCGCCGACCTGCGGCCCGAACCAGACGACCACGACGATGACGCCGTGGTCGGGCAACCCCCCGGCGCACCCCAGCGCCACCTTCACGATGACCAGTGCCCCGGGCGGCGGCAAATGCGCGAAAACGATGGCTGAACGACCCTTCGCGCCGAGCTTCGCCGTCGGTCCGGCCAGCCCGAAAGCGGGAGCGTTCAGCCCGGTCTCGATCCACATCACCCGGCCCGACGGGCAGCAGGAGCTGAAAGGCACCGACATCACCCTGCCTCCCGGAATGACCGGCAAGCTGCGCGGCATCCCCTACTGCCCAGAGGCTGCGCTGGCGGCGGCGAGCACGAGGTCCGGCACCGAAGAGCAGAGCAGTTCCAGCTGCCCCGCCGCCAGCCAGGTCGGCACCGCCGGCGTCGCCGTCGGCACCGGCCCGGCGCCGTTCAAGATCAACGACGGCAAGGTCTTCCTCGCAGGTCCCTACAACGGGGCTCCTCTCTCCCTGGCAGTCGTCACCCCCGCCACGGCCGGGCCGTTCGACCTCGGCACGGTCGTGGTGAGGGTGGCGCTGTTCGTCGATCCCGAAACGGCGCAGATCCGCGCTGTCTCCGACCCCGTCCCGCACGTCTTCGGCGGCAGCCAGCTCAACGTGCGCTCGGTCGACCTGACGATGGACCGGCCGAACTTCACCCTCAACCCGACCAGCTGCGAACCGCTGGCGACCACCGGCGCGCTTGCCGGCGGCGGCGCCGACCCGACCAACCCGGCCAGCTTCAGTGCCTTCCCGGTCAGCGTCCCCTTCCAGACGACCGAATGCGGCGCTCTCAAGTTCCGGCCCAAGCTCGTCACCACGCTGATCGGCGGCCGCAAAGCGATGAGACGTGCGCAGCACCCGGCCTTCCGGGCGGTGCTGACGGCGCGCGAAGGCGACGCCAACATCAGCCGGGCGGCGCTTACCCTGCCTCACTCGGAGATTCTCGAGCAGGCTCACATCGGCACGATCTGCACCCGCGTTCAGCTTGCCGCCTCGCAGTGCCCGGCGCGCTCGGTCTACGGATATGCGAGCGCGCAGAGCCCGCTGCTCGACGAAGAACTGAAAGGGCCGGTTTACCTGGTCTCCTCCGACCACGAACTCCCCGACCTCCTCGCCGACCTCCACGGCCAGGTGAACATCCGCCTCCGCGGCGTCATCAGTGCCACCAAGGCACGGATCAAAACGGTCTTCGCCAACGTCCCCGACGTGCCGGTGAGCAAGTTCACGCTCAACATGAAAGGGGGGAAGAAGGGCCTACTGGCCAACTCACGCCCCCTTTGCGTACACCCGAACTTCTCCTTCCTCAACTTCAAAGCCCAGAACGGCAAGCACCTGAAGGTGAAGCGGCTGCCGCTGCGGACGCCCGGTTGCGGCAAGACCGGCACGAAGAAAAAGTAGGAGTGCCGCTCGCCGCACGCTGCGATTAACGAGCGGGGCGGCTGGGTAACGACCTGTCAGGTGAGAGCTCGCATCGCCCAATCAGTCGCCCTCGCGCTCGTTGCGCTCGGGCTCGTCTTCGTCCCCTCCGCGCAGGCCGGCGAAGTCGTCTTCTCGCCGCAGAACAACCCGCCCAACGCCGCTGACGGCTGGCAGGCCGGGACCTGCAAGATCTCCACCTGCGCGCCCGACAGCGAACCGAAGGCCGCCTTCTTCTTCGAACAGGCGGCGGGCCACCCGATCTTCGGCATCACCCAGTTCATCGTCCGCCACAAAACCGAACTGGTCCACGAAGAACCCGAAGTCGACATGAAGACGATCCGGGTCGACCTGCCGGTGGGGCTCAGCGTCAACCCTGGGGCGACGCCGCAGTGCGAAGTCGGGACCGGGCAGCATCCCGACGCCACCACCTGCCCCGCCACCAGCAAAGTCGGCGAAAGCCTCGTCACCGTCTCGCCGGAAGTGCCGCTGACGCCGCCGATAACGCTTGCCGTTCCCGTCTTCAACGTCAAGCCGAAGCCGGGCGAATCGGCCCGCTTCGGCTTCAGCGTCCCCAACCCGGTCATCACCGAACCGCCCGCCGACGTCTACCTCGAAGGCGACGTCGCCTGGAGCTCCGATTACCACGAGGGGTTCACGATCCACGTGCCCAAGGTCGGCGGCGTGAAACTGCTGAAAAACCGGCTCGTCTTCGAGGGACAGTCGCACGACCCCACCGGCGTCGGCTTTTTCCTCACCACGCCCAGCACCTGCTTCGACCCGACCCAGCCGGCCTTCGCCCACACCTACTCGACCTTCGCCGGGGCGGATTCGCTGCAAAACCCGGACCCGGGCTTCCCCACCGGCTCGCCGTTCGTCGAGGCGCCGCTGCCGCCAGGGACGAGCCCGAAAGAATGCGGCACGATCCCCTTCAACCCGTCGATCGGGGTCGATCCGGGGACCAAAGAGGTCGACTCGCCGGCCGGGGCGACGACCGAAGTGAAATTGCCGGTCGAACCGAACCCGGCCGGGCAGGAAACCTCGACGGTGCGGGTGGCGCGGGTGACCCTGCCGGCCGGGATGGGCCTGAACCCGTCGGCGGCCAACGGGCTGGCGGCCTGCACCGACGCCCAGTTCGGGCGCGGCACCACCAAACCGGTCAGCTGCCCGGCGGCAGCGAAAATCGGCACGGCCACCGTGGTCAGCCAGGCGCTGCCGGAAGGCCCGCTCGCCGGCAACGTCTACGTCGGCGAACAGAAGAGCCGCGACCCGGAGTCGGGCGAAGAGTTCCGCATCTTCGTCGACGCGGCGTCGCCCCGTTACGGCGTCGACGTGCGCCTGATCGGCAACGTCGTCGCCAACGCGAAGACGGGGCAGTTGACCGCGGTCTTCGACGAACCGGCGAAGGTCGATCCGCTGCGGGGCGAACTGCCGCACGGCCTGCCGCAGGTCCCCTTCACCGACTTCAAGATCAGCCTCGATGGCGGCCCGAAAGCGGCCCTCAGCAGCCCGCCGACCTGCGGGCCGAACACGGCGACGAGCCAGCTGACGCCGTGGTCAGGCAACGCGCCGGCGGCCCCCTCGAGCAAATTCAGCCTCAGCTCGGCGCCGGGCGGTGGCGCCTGTCCGAAGACGATGGCGGAGCGGCCGTTTGCCCCCGGCTTCAGCGCCCAGCCGCAGAGCAATAAGGCCCGCGCCTTCACCCCCTTCTCGACCCACATCACCCGGCCGCCGGGGCAGCAGGAGCTGAAAGGCCTCGACGTCGTCCTGCCCAAGGGTGCGACCGCGAAGCTGAAGGGCGTTCCCTATTGCAAGCCGGGTGACATCGCCCAGGCCGAAAAGCGATCGGGCGCGGCGGAGAAGAAAAACCCGAGCTGCTCGGCGCAGAGCAAGATCGGCGTTGCCACGGTCGAAGCCGGGACCGGCTCCGCGCCGCTGAAGATTCAAGGCGACGCCTATCTGGCCGGTCCCTACGAAGGCGCCTCGCTCTCGATCCTCGTGGTCACGCCGGCGCTGGCCGGGCCGTTCGACCTCGGCAACGTCGTCGTCCGGGTGCCGCTGCTCCTCGATCCCGAAACCGGCCGGATCCACCCGAAGACGGACGACATTCCCGACGTCTTCGCCGGCACCAAACTCGACATCCGCTCGATCTTCCTCAACATCAACCGCAAGGACTTCACCCTCAACGGCACCAACTGCCGCAAAGGGGCGACCGAAGGCGCGATTAAAGGTGGAGGGGCGGACCCGACCAAACCGAGCGCCTTCTCCTCCTTCGCCGTCTCCGCCCCCTTCCAGGCGACCGGTTGCAAGAAGCTGAAGTTCCGCCCGCGGCTGAACCTGCGGCTGTTCGGCGCGACCCACCGGGCGCAGCATCCGCGGCTGCGGGCGGTGCTGAAGGCGCGACCTGGAGATGCCAACATCGCGGCCGCCTGGGTGGCGCTTCCGCACGCGCTCTTCCTCAACCAGGCGAGCCTCTCGAAGATCTGCACCCGGCCCCAGTTCGCCGCCCACGAATGCCCGAAGAAATCGGTATACGGGCACGCCAAAGCTTTCTCGCCGCTGCTCGGCAAACCCCTTGAGGGCCCGGTCTACCTGCGCTCCTCTGACAACCCCCTGCCTGACCTCGTGGCGCGTCTCAAGGGCCAGGTCGAAATCGTCCTCGACGGCAAGATCGACAGCTTCAAGGGGGGCATCCGCACGACCTTCCAGCATGTGCCGGACCTGCCGGTGAGCAAGTTCGTGATGACCCTGCCGGGCGGCAAGCATGGGCTGCTCTCCGCCTCGACCAACCTCTGCGCGAAACCGGTCAAGGGGATCATCCGGTTCAAGGGACAGAACGGCCGCGAGGTGCACCGCCGCCCGACCCTGCGCACGCCGTGCCACGCGCAGAAGGGGCACGCCAAGCGTCACAAAAAGTAGGCATGAAAACGTGTTACATCATTGAACGATGCAGTGGTTACCCACGTAGTACTTGAGGAAGGCACTTGCAAGGCTCGCGGCTCCCTGTAATGTTTTCCGCGGGAGGGTTGTGAAAAGGGCGCCACAGGGGGCGTCTTCGTTAAGGGAAACGAGGAGGAGATTGATGGCAAAGCGCTCGCTCGCATTGCTTCTTATGTGTTTCGGGGCGCTGCTTGTGGCGCCGGTGCTGGCCCACGCTGACACCACGAACATCATCGAACCGCAGAACGAACCGCCGACCAACGCCGATGGCTGGCAGGCGGGGACCTGTCTCACCGATGAACCTGCGCCGGGTGTCCACTGCGGTCCGCAGACGTCAGGGGCCTTCTACACGAAAGCGGCCGGCCATCCGCCGGTCGGCTTCACGCAGTACATCATCCAGCACGAAGGCGTTACGCCGCTGCCGCATCCGCCGTTCCCCGAAGGGGCTGTGGCTGCGCCGATCAAAAAACCGGAAGAAGATCGGGAAATCAAAACGCTGCGCGTGGACCTGCCTCCAGGCTTGACGGTGAACCCGAACGCGACGCCCGAAAAGTGTTCTCTCGAAGCGTTCAAAAACACCGTCGAAATCAGCGGCGAAACCGTCCACGTCCCCCTCTGCACCCCGGCCACCAAAGTGGGCGAAGAGGAAGTGACCCTGGTCACCGACGAAGAAAACTTCCCGTTCCCGGGCACGCCGCGGGGCTTCGTGATCCCGCCAAGCGCCGAAAACGGGACCAAAGTGGCCGTCTACAACCTGCAGCCAAACGAAGGCGAACCGGCCCTGTTCGGCTTCGTCGTCGGCGGCGCGGAGGAAGTCTTCCTGAAAACGCAAGTTGCCTGGGAAAGCGACTTCCACGAGAGCTTCACGATCGAACTCCCGCCGTCGGGGCGGGCGCCGGCTGCGAAACCGCTGGCTACCTTGATCAGTCGCCTGATCAACTTCGGCGCGACGACCGGCAACGGGACCTACATCAACAACCCGACCACCTGCTTCGACCCGAGCCAGTTCGAACACCTCTACTCGACCTGGTTCCGGGCCGAGTCCTACGGCGAACCCGACCCGAACTTCCCGTTCGGCTCGACTCCGGTCGAGGCCAAGGTGGAGAGCTCGACCGGCGAACTGATCCAGCAGGAAGGCTGTGAATCGGTGCCGTTCGAACCCGGCGTCGAAGTCGAACCGGGGACGAAAGAAATCGATTCCCCGGCGGGGCCGACGGTCAACACGACCCTCGAATACAAGACCGGCGCCGAAAGCGAACAGCAGGAGTCGCATCTGCGCAAGGCGGTGGAGACGCTGCCGGCCGGAATGGGTCTGAACCCGTCCGGGGCCCAGGGCCTCAAAGCCTGCACCGACGCGCAGTTCAAGAAGAGCGTCCGCACCTACACGAACGAATGCCCTGCCGAGTCGAAAGTCGGCACGGTCGAAATCGAAAGCCCGCCGCTGGAAAGGCCGCTGGTGGGCGACGTCTACGTCGGCGAACAGAAGAGCCGCGACCCGCAGTCCGGAGAAGAGTTCCGGATCCTGGTCGAAGCCAAGGAAGAAGAAGAGGGGATCGACGTCCGTCTCGTCGGCCATACCAAGGCCAATCCGAACACCGGCCAGCTGACGGCAGTGTTCAACGAACAGGAGGTCGGTGAACTCGCCGGCAAACTGCCGGAAGGCCTGCCACAGGTGCCGTTCACCTCGGTCAAGATCCACTTCAACCAGGCGAAATCGGTCCTGACCAGCCCGCCGACCTGCTCGCCGGCCACCACCAGCGGGGAAATGACCCCGTGGGCGCGGCCGGAAGAAGCGGTGAAAATCAGCAGCAAACCGTTCACCCTCTCGACGGATCCGAACGGCGGCAGCTGCCCGAAGACGATGGCGGAACGGAAGTTCTCGCCGAGCTACAAGGCCGTCATGGAGAGTGCTCAGGGCGGTGCCTTCAGCCCGTTCCACGTGCAGATCGCGCGGACCGACGGTCAGCAGGAGCTGAAGGTCGTCAACGTCACCCTGCCGAAGGGGCTGACCGGCAAGCTTGCCGGCATCCCCTACTGCTCGGAGGCGGCGATCGCCGCGGCGGCTGCCAACAGCGGCGCGGCGGAGACGGCCAACCCCAGCTGCTCGGCCGAAAGCCGGATCGGCAAGGTCGAAACCGTCTCGGGGACGGGCAAAACCCCGCTGCACCTGACGGGTCAGGCCTACCTGGCCGGCCCGTACAAGGGCGCGCCGCTCTCGCTGGTGACGGTCACGCCGGCGGTGGCGGGCCCGTTCGACCTCGGCACCGTGGTCGTGCGGGTGGCGCTTAACGTCAACCCGGAAACCGCCCAGATCAACGCGGTCTCCGACGTCATCCCCGACGTGTTCGGCGGGGTGAAGCTGGACCTGCGCTCGATCAACCTCACCATCGATCGTCACGAATTCATGGTCAACCCGACGAACTGCGCCCCGCAGGCGACGACGGGGACGATCAACGGCGGTGGCGCTGACCCGACCAACCCGGCCGCGTTCAGCTCCTTCGCCATCGACGACCCGTTGCAGGTGACCGGCTGCAGCAGCCTCGGCTTCAAGCCGAAGCTGAAGGTGCAGCTCTCCGGGCCGACGACGCGGGCGAAGAACCCGAAGCTGAAGGCGACCCTGACGGCGCGCAAGGGCGATGCCAACATCGCCCGCACGGCGCTGACCATGCCGCACTCGCTGTTCCTCGACCAGCGCCACATCGGCACGACGTGCACGCGGCCGCAGCTGGCCTCCCACACCTGCCCGGCGGCTTCGGTCTACGGCATGGCGGAAGCGAAGTCGCCGCTCCTCAGCGGGAAGCTGAAGGGCAAGGTTTACCTCGTCTCCAACCCCAGCCACAAGCTCCCGGACCTGCTCGCGGACCTGCGCGGTCAGGTCGAGATCTACCTGCGCGGGGTGATCAGCTCCAAGCACGGTGGCCTGAAGACGGTGTTCAACAACACCCCGGACGTGCCGGTCAGCAAGTTCACGCTCAACATGAAGGGCGGCAAGAAGAGCCTGCTGCGCAACTCGACCAACATCTGCGCGAAGCCGCAGCGGGCCGTGTTGAACATCAAGGCTCAGAACGGCAAGAAGGTGAAGAACAACAAGTTCAAGTTGAACGTCACCTCTTGCAAGCAGCAGAAGAAGGGCAAGAAGCACCACAAGTAGCTCCTGGGGAGGTCGGTAGCACCGGCGCGGGCGGCCCAATAGCCTCCGCGTCGGTGCGCCCGACTCTTTCAGTCCTGATCGTCGCCTACGAGAGCCGCGACGACCTCGCCAAGACCATTCCTGCCTTGCTCCCCGAGCTGGGCGAGGGCGACGAGCTGATCGTCGTCGAGAACAAGGCCGGCGACGGCAGCGTCGAGCTGGTGCGCGAGCTCGCCTCCGCGGCGCGGATCGTGCGGATGGGGCGCAACACGGGGTTCGCCGGCGGCTGCAACGCCGGCGCCGAGACGGCCGAGGGCGACCTGCTGGTCATCCTCAATCCCGACGCGGCGCCGCTGCCCGGGTTCGGCGAGGCGATCCGCAGGCCCTGGTGCGAGGGGAGGGGCTGGGCCGCCTGGCAGGCACTGGTCGCCGACGGGGCGGGGGAGAGGATCAACTCGGCGGGGAACCCGATCCACTTCACCGGCATCGTCTGGGCCGGCGGGCACGGCGAGCCGCTCGCCGCGGCGCCGCGTGCCGGCGAGGTCCCGGCCGCCTCCGGCGCCTGCCTGGCGATCCCGCTCGCCAACTGGCGCCGGGTCGGCGGCTTCCCGGAGCAGTTCTTCATGTACCACGAGGATGTCGACCTCTCGGTCAGGTTGAGACTGGCCGGCGGCACGGTCGGGATCGAGCCCAGCGCTGTCGTCGCCCACGACTACGAGTTCAGCGCCAACGGCGACAAGTGGCGCTGGCTCGAGCGCAACCGCCTCGCCTTCCTCATCCGCACCTATCCGGCCTCGCTGCTCGTTCTTTTGGCGCCGGCCCTGCTAGCAACCGAGCTCGCCCTCCTCTTTGTCTCGA